>FNSS01000001.1:3193750-3832500 GCA_900104855.1 Rhizobiales bacterium GAS188 | reverse complement strand
GGACCGGCACCTGGCGCTTCGGATTGATGCGCAGCACCTCCGCGTGCTTCGGCTCATAGAGGCGCTGCATGTCGAAGGGCACCATGATCAGCTCGACATCGAAGCCCTTCTCGATCGCGGCGATCTGCGCCTTGGCGCCGAACATGCTGAGCGGGCCTGAGAACAGGCGCATGCGCGCCCCTTTGCCCTCGCTGCCGGCCCCCTCCCCGCCCTGTTGCGCCGTCGCCGTCATGCCGCCTCCCCTCGATGCGTCAGTGAACATATAGGGAACGATACCGGAGATCAAGCCGGTGCGCTAATTGGACATGCAACAGTCGTCAAGGAGCGCCACGAACGCGACGAAGTACAGGACGAGCCATGCAATGAGCAAAACTATGGGCAACCTCAGAGCGAGGCTCGCGCGCCAATCTGTGACCCCCCGCTCGAAGAGGCCCTGCGTGGCCGCAATGCGCTTCACTGCGATCCGGTAGAGACCGGCAATTGCAAAGACCGCTACCATCGGACCGATATGGTGTGGATAGAGCCCGCCATTGACACTGCCGCCCGCGATGCCGGCGACGAGCGGGCCGACCAGGAGCCCCCCAAGACCCATGAACGCAATCGTCACGAATACGGTCGATTCACGCGCCAGGTGCCAGAATAGATCCGGTCGACGGGCGTCTCGCCATCCGTGCCGCGCCAAGAATGCTGCAATCATCACCTGACATGCGGCGATTGCCCAAAGGGCGACGCAAACGACAGCCGCGGTGGCCACCCCCACGAGCGTTGCGAACTCTACCGCAAGCCGCCTACCGATGTTGCCGTCGGTGGAATGCGTAGGCCATGTCAACCACGCCTCGTCGGCAGCGAGGCCGACAAACAGGCCAAAAATGCCCATGGCTCCGAGCGCCAAGCTCATCGCCACAGTCGGATTGAGCGTTCGGCCGAATCTCACGACGCGGGGCGCGCACTGAACTTCGGGCCGAGATCCATCGATCCCAACCTCACCCCGGCTGCCGCGCCAATTCCTCCGGCAGCGCATAGGCCCAGTGGGTGATGTTGCCGGCGCCGAGACAGACCACATAATCGCCGGGCTCGGCGATCTTGCGCAGCAAGGGCGCGATCTCGGCCGCCCCCTCGATCGCCTGCACCTGCCGGTGGCCGCGCGCCTTCATCTGCGCCACCAGCGCATGGTGGTCGACACCTGGGATCGGCTCTTCGCCGGCCGCATAGACCGGCGCCACCAGCACCGTATCGGCATCGTTCACGCAGGTTGCGAACTCGCCCATGAGCTTGTCGAGCCGCGTATAGCGATGCGGCTGGATCACCGCGATCACGCCGCCTTGCGCAGCGCCCCGCGCCGCGCGCAGCACCGCCGCGATCTCGACCGGGTGATGGCCGTAATCGTCGATGATGGTGACGCCGTTCCATTCCCCGGTGCGGGTGAAGCGGCGCTTGACGCCGCCGAAGCGCGACAGGGCTTCGCGGATCATGTCCGGCGCGATCTTCAATTCATGGGCGACCGCGATCGCCGCGCAGGCGTTGAGCGCATTGTGATGGCCCGGCATCGGCATCACGAGATCGTCGATGCGCAGCTTCTGCCTGGTCTTGCGATCGCGGATCACGACGCGGAAAAGCGTCTTGCCGTCCTTGTAGGAGACGCCGCGCAAGCGGACATCGGCCTGCGGATTCTCCCCATAAGTGATGACCCGCCGGTCGGTGATGCGCCCGACCAGGTCCTGCACGGCCGGATGATCGAGACACATCACGGCGAAGCCGTAGAAAGGCACGTTCTCGACGAAGGAGCGGAAGGCTTCCTTGATGGCGTCATAGGTGTGGAAATGATCGAGATGCTCGGGATCGATATTGGTGACGATCGCGATGTCGGCCGGCAGCTTGAGGAAGGTGCCGTCCGATTCATCGGCCTCGACCACCATGAACTCGCCCGCGCCCATGCGGGCATTGGTGCCATAGGCATTGATGATGCCGCCATTGATCACCGTCGGGTCGAGGCCGCCGGCGTCCAGCAAAGCCGCAACCAGCGAGGTGGTGGTGGTCTTGCCATGCGTGCCGGCGACGGCGACGCAGGTCTTGAAGCGCATCAGCTCGGCCAGCATCTCGGCGCGCCGCACCACCGGCAGGCGCTTCTCGCGCGCCGCGGCGAGCTCGGGATTGTCGCGCTTGATCGCCGTCGAGACGACCACCACGGCGGCCTCGCCGAGATTGTCCGCCCGATGGCCGACATGCACGGCGATACCCTTGTCGCGCAGGCGTTTCACATTGGCGCTGTCGGCGGCATCCGAGCCTTGCACCTGGTAGTTCAGATTGGCCAGCACCTCGGCGATGCCGGACATGCCGATGCCGCCGATGCCGATGAAGTGGATGGGGCCGAGCTCGTTGGGTAGCTTCATGGACTGTTCTCTATCATGTCGAGGGTCGATCGCTCAGGCCTCGAATCTTGGGCGAGCGCCGGATCGGCTCAAGCTCGACGATGGTGCTAGCGTTCCGGCAAAGCGGGCAGGCGCGCCGTTTCGCAGACGAGATCGGCAAGGCGCTCGGCCGCATCGGGGATGCCGGCCTCACGCGCCTTGGCGGCCATATCGGCGAGGCGGGCGGGCGCTGATAGCATCTGCGAGAGGGTTTCGGCGAGCCTGTCGGGTGAGAATTCCGGCTGCTTCAGCGCTATCGCGGCCCCGATCGTCGCGAGCGACGCGGCATTGGCGGCCTGGTCCTGGTCGAGCGAGCCCGGCAGCGGCACCAGGATCGACGGGCGCCCGATGACGGAGATTTCCGCAACCGTCGAGGCGCCGGCGCGCCCGATCACCAGCTGGCTCTGCGCCATGTGGAAAGGCAGGTCGCGGAAGAAAGGCGCGATATCGGCGGCGACCCCAGCTTCCGCATAGGCGGCGCGCACCCGCGCGAAATCCTCCTGACGCGCCTGCTGCACCACCTGCAGCCGGGCGCGCTCGGGCAGCGACAGCCTGGCGATGGCATCGGGCACGATATCCGACATGATGCGCGCGCCCTGGCTGCCGCCGAAAACGAGGAGGCGCAGCACACCACCGTCGCGCGGCGGATCATAGGCGGTCTTGGCTGCTTCGATCACGCTCGGGCGCACCGGATTGCCGACATGGCGCGTCTTCGCCTGCAGGGCGGCGCCGACGCCGCCGACCGTCGCGAAGCCGGTGGCGATGACGTCGACACGCCCCGCCAGGAAGCGGTTGGCGCGTCCGAGCACGGCGTTCTGCTCGTGCAACAGGCTCGGGACCCGCCGCATCGTGGCCGCGACCAAAGGCGGAACGGTCGGATAGCCGCCGAAGCCGACGACGGCGGCAGGCGATGCGCGCCGCAACAGAGCGAGCGCCTTGACGGTGCCGAGGCCGAGCGTGGCGAGAGCGAGCCCCTTGCCGAGGCCGCCTTTGCCGGAAGGGGTCGCCGCCGGCAAGGCATGCACCTTCCGCGCCGGAAACGCCTTGGTGAGGCTGTCGACGCGCGTGTCCGTCACGAGCTCGACCACGCAGCCGCGGCGCTGCAGCGCATGCGACAGCGCCTCGGCCGGGAACAGATGGCCGCCCGTGCCGCCCGCCGCGAGCAGGATCAATCGAGGCTCGGCCAAGGCAGATCCAACCATGCGATCAAGCGGCTTGAGGAACAGCCAGAGGCTGCGTTTCTTTCCACAGGGCCGACATCTCGGCGCGCGGCCGGCGGCGCGTCACGGCGATCAAGAAGCCGAGCGCCACGCCGAGCGAGATCAAGGACGAGCCGCCATAGGAGATGAAGGGCAAGGTCATGCCCTTGGCCGGGATGAGCTGCACATTGACCGCCATGTTGATCACCGATTGCACGCCGAACAGGGTGATCAGCCCGGCGCAGGCGAGGCGACAGAACGGATCCTCGCTGCGCCGCGCCGTGTAGAGGGCGCGCATGACGATGAGCATGAACAACAGCGCGAGCGCGACGCAGGCGATGATGCCGAACTCCTCCCCCGTCACCGCGAAGGGGAAATCCGCATGGGCGTCGGGCAGGATGCGCTTGACCACGCCTTCGCCCGGGCCGCGCCCGAACCAGCCGCCGGAGGTGAAGCTCTCCATGGCGGTGTCGACCTGGAACGTGTCACCCGATCCCTTGTTCAGGAAGCGGTCGATGCGCGCCGTCACATGCGGCACGAACACATAGGCGAGCATGACGCCGCCGGCCCCGAGCCCACCGAGCCCGGCGACCCAGAAGATGTGCAATCCAGCGATGAAGAACAGCGTCGCCCAGACGATCGAGACGAGCATCGTTTGGCCGATATCGGGCTGCAGCACCAGCGGCACGAGAGTGGCCGGCAAGAGCGCGAGGCCGAGGATCGCGGCCGGCATGCCCTTGCGCTGGGCCGCCTCCGAGAACAGCCAGGCCGCCAGGATGACGAAGGCGGGCTTAGCAAACTCAGAAGGCTGGATGCCGATGCCGGCGACGTTGATCCAGCGCCGCGCGCCCTTGACCTCGGCTCCGTAGACGAGGGTGGCGCAGACAAGCGCCATGGAGACCAGATAGAGCACCAGCGCGGTGCGGCGCACGGCGCGCGGCGAGGCGAGCGAGACGAAGAAGGCGACCAGGATGGTGGCTGCCAGATAGCCGATCTGGCGGTTGACGAAGTGGAAGGTCGGCAGGCCGAGCCGGGCCGCGACCGGCGGGCTCGCCGCCATGTCGATGACGATGCCGGCGACGAACAGGATGCCGAAGCCCGAGATGAGCCAGCGGTCGATCGTCCACCACCAATCGGTGAGCGTGCCCTTTTCGATGCGTGAGGCCATGTCTCAGGGCTCCTCTCAGGGCTCCTGGCGCCGCGTGTTGGCAGGGTTGGGGTTGAGCTCTTTCATCGTGCTGCGCCGCCTGTCCGCTCCCGCAGTGCCGGGGATATGCGCCCGGCTGCTTGCGCCTGGCTGATCAGGGCATGCACGAGGTCGCGGAAGCGATCGCCGCGCTCCTCGAAATTCTTGAACTGGTCATAGGAGGCGCAGGCCGGCGAGAGCAGCACCACGGGCTCCTCGGCCCCGGACGCCGCCGCGTCGCGCGCGGCCTGCGGCAGCGCCATCTCGAGCGTGCCGCAGCGTTCATGCGCAACCTTCGCGGCGGCGAGCGTCGCGGCGAATTCCTCGCTCGCGGCGCCGATCAGATAAGCCTTCTCGACGCGCCCCAAGAGCGGCCGCAACGGCTCGATGCCGCCTTCCTTCGACTTGCCGCCGAGAATCCAGAAGATGCCGTTCTCGAAGGAGAGAAGCGCCTTCTCGGTCGAATCGGCGTTGGTCGCCTTGGAATCGTTGATGAAGATCACGGAGCCCGAGCGGCCGACCTCTTCCATACGATGCGGCAGGCCCGGGAAGGTCTTGATGCTCGCCGCAATAGCCGAATGGCTCAGGCTGATGCCGGCCTTGAACGCGGCGCAGCACACGACCGCAAATGCCGCGGCGGCATTTTGCGCATTATGCTCGCCGCGTAAGGAAGGAATATTGGCCAGCGACGCAACGCTTCGTGCTGCGCTTTTCGGGTCGGTGCCACCGCCGTGAATTTCCAGGATCTGCGCGTCGGCATAGGCAAAGCCCACAAGCCCGGACATCAGGCCCTCATGCACGAGGCACCCGACGGGCATCGGCGATTCGTGCCCCATGCGCCGACGCAATCTGTCGAAGACGGCAACGCATTTCGCGTCGTCGATGCCGACGACCGCAATGTCGGCGGCATCGACCAGCCGCTCCTTGATGGCGGAGTAATTCTCCATCGTGCCGTGACGATCGAGATGGTCGGGCGTGATGTTGAGGAGCACGCCGATCGACGGCGCGAGCGAGGGCGCAAGATCGATCTGGAAGGACGAGCATTCGATGACGTGGAAGCGGTTCGGCGCGGGCGGCTCGAGCGCCAGGATGGGCGTGCCGATATTGCCGCCCATCTGCACGTCGCAGCGGGCCTCGCGCAGGATATGGGCGATCAGCGCCGTGGTGGTCGATTTGCCGTTGGTGCCGGTGACCGCGATGAAGGGCGAGCCCGGCGTGATACTCCGGCGCTCGCGGCAGAACAACTCGATGTCGCCGATCACCTCGACCCCGGCGGCCTTCGCCAGCTCGACCGTCCAATGGGGCTTCGGATGGGTCAGCGGCACGCCGGGCGCAAGCACGAGCGCCGCGAATTGCCGCCAATCGCTCTCTCGCAAATCCTCGACCACGAGGCCTGCGCGGCGCGCCTCCTCGACACTCGCCGGCGCGTCGTCCCAGCAGACCGGCACCGCGCCGCCCGCCGCGAGAGCGCGCGCGGTCGCGAGCCCCGAGCCGCCGAGCCCGAACAGCGCCAGCCTTTTGCCCCGCATGCAGGTGACGGGCGTCATGCCTCACCGCAGCTTCAAGGTCGCAAGCCCGACGAGGGCGAGCACCACGGACACGATCCAGAAGCGGATCACGATTTGCGGCTCGGTCCAGCCGAGCTGCTCGAAATGATGATGGATCGGCGCCATGCGGAAGACCCGCTTGCCGGTCATTTTGAAGGAGATCACCTGCACGATCACCGAGAGCGCCTCGAGCACGAACAGGCCTCCTACGATGGCAAGCACGATCTCGTGCTTGGTCACCACCGCGATGGTCCCGAGCAGGCCGCCCAGCGCCAGCGAGCCGGTATCGCCCATGAAGATCTGCGCCGGCGGCGCGTTGAACCATAGGAAGCCGAGGCCGGCGCCGACCAGCGCGCCGCAGATCACGAAGAGCTCGCCCGCACCCGGCACATGGTTGATCTGCAGATAGGACGCGAAGATGGCGCTGCCGGTGAGATAGGCGATCAGGCCGAAGGTCGCGGCCGCAATCATCACCGGCACGATGGCGAGCCCGTCGAGACCGTCGGTGAGGTTCACGGCATTGCCGGCGCCCACGATGATGAAGCTCGCGATCAACGGAAAAGCGAAGCCGAGCGGGAGCAGCACGTCCTTCAGGAAGGGCACGCCGAAGGAGGACGACAATCCGCCCGGCGTCAGGCGCATCGTCATGGTGGTGGCGACGAGCGCGATGGCGGTTTCGATGAGCAGACGCAGCCGGCCCGAGAACCCCTTATGCGACTGTTTCGTCACCTTGAGGAAATCGTCGTAGAAGCCGATCGCCGCATAGCCGAGCGTCACGCCGAGCACGATCCAGACGAACGGGCTGCGCAGATCGGCCCAGAGCAAGGTGGCGACGAACAGCCCCGACAGGATCATCAGGCCGCCCATGGTGGGCGTGCCCTTCTTGGTGAGCAGATGCGATTGCGGCCCGTCATCGCGGATCGGCTGGCCCTTGCCCTGCTTCAGCCGCAGCGTGTCGATGATGGCCGGGCCGAACATGAACACGAAGAGCAGCGCCGTCGCCGTCGCCCCCACCACGCGGAAGGTGATGTAGCGGAAGACGTTGAGGATGGTGAAATATTGAGAGAACTCGGAGAGCAGCTTCAGCATGGGGGCCTCGAATCGTCCTTCGGCGCCGAATCCGTGGCCGGCGCTCCATGGCGCGTGCGCAGAGCCTGCACGATGCGGCCCATGCGGCTGCCGAGCGATCCCTTGACGGCGACGACATCGCCGGCCCGGATTTCCTCGACGACCGCCGGCTCGAGCTCGGCGGAGCTCGCTGCATAATGGCCGCGGCGGCTCGAGGGAAGGGCCTCGTAGAGATGGCGCATCAGGGGGCCCGAGGCATGCACGAGGTCGATGCCCGATTGCTCGATGGCGGTCGCGAGCTCGGCATGGAAGCGCGGCCCGTTCTCGCCGAGCTCCCGCATGTCGCCGAGCACCACCACCCGGCGGCCGCCGGCGCCGGGCGCGAGGCGCGCGAGATTCGACAGCATGGCGCGCATCGAGGCAGGGTTCGCGTTGTAGCTCTCGTCGATCAGCGTCGCGGCGCCACCTGGCGGATGCAGCTCGATGCGGGCGCCGCGCCCTTGCGGGGGGTTGAGCGTCGCGAGGGCGGCAGCGGCTGCCTCGACATCGGCGCCGAGCGCATGCACGGCGGCAAGCACGCTGAGCATATTGATGGCGATATGGCGGCCCGGCATGCCGATGCGACAGGCGATAGGGCGCCCGAAGACCTCGATGATCGCGGCAGAGCCGTTCTCGTCTTCCTCGAGGGAGACGAGCCGCAGATTCGCCCTCTCGGTGGCGCCGAAGCTGACGACGCGCCCGGCCGGGCTCGCCAGCGCATGGGCTGAGAGCCTTGCGGCATGCGGGTTGTCGATATTGACGATCGCGGTTCCGCCGGGCTCGATGCCGCTGAAGATCTCGGCCTTGGCGTCGGCGATGGCCTCGACCGAGGGGAAGAATTCGAGATGAACCGGCTCGACCGTGGTGACGATCGCGGCGTGCGGATGCACCATGGCGGATAGCGGCCTGATCTCGCCCGGCGCGTTCATGCCGATCTCGGCGACGCCGAAGACTGTATCTTTCGGCATGCGCGCCAAGGTCAGCGGCACCCCCCAATGATTGTTGTAGGAGGCGACGGCCGCATGCGTCAGCCCCTGCCCGGCGAGCACATGACGCAAGGCCTCTTTGGTGCCGGTCTTGCCGACCGAGCCGGTCACGGCGACGACGCGTGCAGCGGTGCGCGCCCGCCCTGCCCGGCCGAGGCGCCGCAGGGCCTCGAATGGGTCCTCCACAACCAACAGCCTATGCGTCTGCGGCATGTCGAAGCTGCGGGCGATCGAGACGACGGCGGTCGCCCCCTTCTCAATCGCCTGGTCGACGAAGTCATGGCCGTCGCGATTCTCGCCCTTGATCGCGAAGAAGAGATCGGCTGGCGCCAGGCTGCGTGTGTCGATCGAGACGCCGTTGATGGCAGCCGCAATGGGTCCGCGCGGCGCTGCGCCCATGGCGGACGCGGCCTCGGCCAGGGTCCAGAGCGGCGCGCTCACGCGGCAATCTCCTTGATGGCGGCTGCGACCGCCTCGTGATCCGAGAAATGCAAAGTGCGCGAGCCGATGATCTGCCCCGTCTCATGGCCCTTGCCGGCGACGAGCACGACGTCGCCGGCGCCGATGCCGTGCACGGCAGCGCAGATGGCCTCGGCCCGGTCGCCGATCTCGATGGCGCCGGGTGCGCCGGCGAGCACGGCGCGACGGATGGCGGCCGGGTCCTCGGAGCGCGGATTATCGTCGGTGACGATGACGCGGTCGGCGGTCTCGACGGCGATCCGGCCCATGATCGGGCGCTTGCCCGGATCGCGATCTCCGCCGCAGCCGAAGACCACGACGAGACGGCCGCTGGTGAAGGGCCGCAGCGCCGAGATGGCGTTCGCGAGCGCTTCGGGCTTATGCGAATAATCGACGAAGACGAGCCCGCCTCGCGCCTCACCCGCGAGCTCGAGCCGCCCGGGCACGCCCTTCAACGTCGCAAGCGCCGCGAGCACGGCATCCGGCTTCTCCTGCGTCGTCATGACGAGCCCTGCGGCCGTCAGCGCATTCTCGACCTGGAACTCGCCGGCGAGCCCCAACTCGACTTCGAGAGGCCTGCCGTTGAACTCGAGCTCCAGATGCTGGCGGAAGCCGTCGCGCCGCGCTCCGGCAAGGCGGAGATCGGCGCCAGCTCGCCCCACGGTGAAGAGCGGTCGGTTTTGCGCCTTGCAGTCGGCGATCAGGCGCTCCGACCACGCCCCGTCGGCATTGACGACGGCCGGGCATCCCTGCGGCAGCAGCTCACGGAACAGGCGCAGCTTCGCGGCGAAATAGGCGTCCATATCGGCGTGATAATCGAGATGGTCGCGGCCGAGATTGGTGAAAGCCGCGGCTACCAGACGCACGCCGTCAAGCCGCTTCTGCTCGATGCCGTGCGAGGACGCCTCCATGGCGAGATGGGTGATGCCCTCCTGCGCCAGCGCCTCGAGGCTGCGATGCAGGGCGATCGGGTCGGGCGTCGTCAAGGAGCCGTAAGCGGCGCTGCCCGGCTTGATGATGCCGAGCGTACCCAGGCTCGCGGCCTTATGCCCGAGCGCCTCGAAGATTTGGCGTGTGAAATCGGCGACCGAGGTCTTGCCGGCCGTGCCGGTGACGGCGACGATAGTGCGCGGCTGGCGTGCATAGAAACGTGCCGCAGCTTCCGCGAGCGCGGCACGCACATCGGCGACGACGAGGCTGGGGACGCCGAAAGACGCGGCCGGCGCCTTGTCGGCGACGATCGCCACCGCCCCTGCGGCGACCGCGGCGCGCGCGAAGGAGAGCCCGTCGCTGTGTGTGCCCGGCACCGCGAAGAACAGATCGCCCGGCTGGACGGTCCGGCTGTCGAGGGCGAGGCCCGAGATCGTGAGGCCGGACGCGCCGGCCGGAACGGCGGTGCCGCAGACGAGCTCGGAGAGGGTCATCGCCATGCGCATGCCCCGTTTCGGGGGTTCGGCGTGGGTTTGCAAAAAGCGGTCGGCCACACCTCTCCCCTTGCGGGAGAGGTCGGAACACGAGCGCAGCGAGTGATCCGGGTGAGGGGGGCAGCACCTGCCTTCGTAAGCTGGGTCAGGGTCGCCATTCCGACTAGAAGCGAGGGAATCCTCCGAGCCGGCGCTGCCCCCCTCACCCGGTTTCTCTTCGCTTCGCTCATCGAAGCCGACCTCTCCCGCAAGGGGAGAGGTGAGCGCCAGCGCTCAAAATCCCAATCCGTCCACTTGGTCACTGCTTCAATCCCGTTGCCGCCTGCGCGACATGAGGGAATGGCAGCACAGGCTGGTCGAATCGTGGCGGTATCCCGAGAATCGGCGCGATGCGGTCGATGGCGATGCCGGTCACAGTGCCGGCATTCCAGGCCGCGGTCGAGAAGCCATAAGTTCCCGAGACGGCCTGCGGTTCGTCATAAACGACGAGGAAGAGATATTTCGGCTTGTCGGCCGGCAGAATGGCCGTGAAGGTCGTGAAATTCTTGTTGCTCGAATAGTGACCGTGGATGATCTTCGCGGCCGTGCCGGTCTTGGCGCCGACATAATAGCCCGGCACGTCGGCCTTGCGGCCCGAGCCTTTTTCGGCGTTGAGGCGCAGGATATAGCGCATCTGCTCGCTGGTTTCGGGTTTGATGAGCTGGGTTGACTGGGCGAGCGCATCGGCCTCGCTGCGACGCAGGAAGGTCGGGGTTTCGAGGTGGCCGCCATTGACCACGGCGCAGACCGCCATCGCGGCCTGCAAGGGCGCAACGGCTATTCCCTGTCCGAAAGCGGCGGTGACGGTATTCAGCTCGACCCAACGCTTGGGGTAGAGAGGTTGGGCGCTTTCAAGCTCGGTGCGCATACGGTCGAACTGCCCGGCTTTTTTGAGGAAGGCTTTGTGACCTTCAACGCCGACCATGAGAGCTTCCTTGGCGGTACCAATATTCGAGGAGTGAAGGAAGATTTCGGGCACCGTCAGGATTTGGTGGGTCGCATGGTAGTCGTGGATGGTGAATTTCCCGTAGCGTAGATTCGAGCGGGTATCGATGCGTGTGTTCAAGTTGATCTTGCCGGCATCGAGCGCCATCGCCGTGGTGAGCGCCTTATAGGTCGAGCCCATCTCGAAGACGCCGACCGTCATGCGGTTGATGTTGTTGGGGTCGAGCGCGTCGGCCGGCTGGTTCGGGTCGAAATCGGGCAACGACACCATGGCGACGACCTCGCCGGTATTCACATCCATGATGGCGGCGCCCGCGGCCTTCGCCTTGAAGTGCTCCATGCCCTTTGCCAATTCGTCGCGCAGCGCATGCTGGGCGCGCAGGTCGAGCGCGAGCTGCACCGGCTTGAGGCTGTCGGCCGTCATTGGCAGGCCCGCCTCGCGCAGCGCCTCGAGGCCATGCGTGTCGATATATTTCTCGATGCCGGCGATGCCGATATTGTCGGTGTTGACGGCGCCGAGGATATGGGCTGCGGCGTTGCCATTCGGATAGATGCGCCGTTTCTCGTCGAGGAAGCCGACGCCCGGCAGGCCGAGATGATAGATCTCGTCGCGCTGCGCTTTCGTGATGTCGCGCTTGACCCAGACGAAGCCTTTGCGTTTCGCGAATTTCTCGCGCAGCGCCCGCGCATCGAGGTCGGGCAGCACCGAGGTGATCAGCTCGACCGCCTCATCCTTGTCGACGAGCTTGTTCGGCTCGGCGAATACCGAGACGGCCTGCACGTCGGTCGCCAGGATTTCGCCGTTGCGGTCGACGATGTCGGGGCGGGGATTGGAGGCGACCACCTCCGAAGCCCGGTGGGCGCTGGCCTGCTCCTGGCCCGTCAGGCCGATTTCGACGAGGCGGCCGATGATAGCGAAGTAGACCGCGCCGAAGGCGAGCGCCACCAAGATGATGCGGGCGCTGCTCTTGTCCACATGCATGCGCAGGAGGTTGCGCAGCATCGTCGGCAAGCGGCCGATCCGCCTTGCCGGCGCGGCGCTGTCCGCCTCACCTTGAGCGGCTCTTTCGATCATGGCTTGCGGCTCCCCGCGGGCGTGCTTCCGCTGGCGCCGCGCCCCGCGGGCGTCATGGTTTCGCCGAGGCCGAGGGCGTCGAGCTTGCGGCCGATCTCGTCGCTGTCGGCCTCCTTTCGCGGCAGGTCCGCGGCCGAAACGGCGGTGCGGCGTACATTGAGCGGCACGAGATCGAGATATTTGTCGGCAAGCGGCTGCAGCCGTCCCGGCGCCGTGACGGTCTGCCATTCGCCATGCAGGGTGGCGATCGTCACCTTCTCGGCCTCGACCTGGCGCAGCAGCTTCGCGGCTTCCTCGGTGTCGTAAAGCGTGTCGTATTTGATGTGATAGGCATAGAGCGCCGAACCGACCAGGCTCAAGATGGCCGCGAGATTGAGGAGCCTGATCATGCGCGCCTCCGGCGCCCCGGCCCGCGCTGCGGCAGGCTCGTCAGGTCGGCCAGCGCCGAGATGTCGGTGGCGAGCGGCGCGCTGCCGCGCTCACCGAAGCGCAGCTTGGCCGAGCGGGCGCGCGGATTGCGGGCGATCTCGGCTGGGCCCGCCCCGATCGGCCCGGCGATGCGGGTGAAGGCGCGGGAGGGCGCAGCTTCGCCCGGCAGATGCCGCGACACGGCGGGCTCGGGGGCCGTCTTGCCCTGCAGGAAGCGTTTGACGATCCGGTCCTCGAGCGAATGAAAGGTGACGACCACGAGCCGTCCTCCGGGAGCGAGCAGCGAGGCTGCCCCGACCAGACCGCGCAACAGCTCGCCCAGCTCATCATTGACCGCGATGCGCAGCGCCTGGAAGGTGCGGGTCGCCGGATCGATGCCGTCACGCGAGGGCGGCACGGCCGAGGCGACGATGCGCTGCAGGGCCCGCGTCGTGAGGATCGGGGTCACCTCTCGCGCCGCCACGATGGCGCGCGAGATGCGTCCGGCATGCCGCTCCTCGCCGAAGACGCGCAGGATGTCGGCGATGGTGTCGAGGCTTTCCGAGGCGACCAGATCGGCAGCCGTTGGGCCGTCCGGGCTCATGCGCATGTCGAGCGGACCGTCATGGCGGAAGGAGAAGCCGCGTTCCGCCCTGTCGATCTGCATCGACGAGACGCCGATGTCGAAGACCACGCCGTCGACGGGATCTAAGCCGTGCTCGCGAGCGATCTCGGCGATCTCGCCGAAGCGGCCTTCGACCAGCGTGAGGCGCCCGGCGGATTGTGCCACGAGCTCCGCCCCGTCGCGCACCGCCTGGCGGTCGCGGTCGAGCGCCAAAAGCCGCGTCGCCTGGAGCCGAGCCGCCTCTTGGGCGCGCAGGATGGCGGCGCTGTAGCCGCCGGCGCCGAAGGTTGCGTCGATATAAGTGCCGCCATCCTTGGCGCCGAGCGCCTCCATCACCTCGGTGAGGAGCACGGGAACGTGCAGGGGATGATCCGCCTCGCTGCTCAATTCGCTGTTTCGTTCCAACACTGCCTCTTCACCCACGCCGCGGGGCCGGATCAAGGCTTCTTTCGCCAGCCCGCCCCTCACAAACTTGCCTGCTGGGCGTGCCGGCACCAGAGCGTTGTGGTGAGCAAGCATGGCTTTCGCTCGGATTGAAGGAGAGACGCGCCGTCGAGCGGCCACATAATTCGAGATGTCGAGGAATTGATATCAACTCCTTAATGTTAAGGAACGGTTTCGCTGCAGTGCAGCAACGGGTGGTCACAGGCGAGCGTCAGGCCGGAGCCGCGCGTCAGAGGCACCCAATCGCTACGGTCCGGGCGTCCAAAGACCTCATGCGTGGGAATTGGGACGGGAATGCGATTTTGGAGCGCCAGAGCCCTCAATGGGCGCCACCGCCACCTCTCCCCTTGCGGGACTTTTGTGGAATTCAATCTTCGCTGCCGTATGCGTTAGACCCCCACCTCATTCCTCCCCCTTCCAGGGGGAGGATGGCCGCATGTTCCGCAAAGGTCTCAACTGCGGGAGAGGTGAGGCCCGGCGCTTTTTCCGCTGCATCTCAGGCAAAAGGAGCCAGCCGGCCTGTAAGCCGGGTTCTGTAGGGCCCGCCCACCCTTGCAGGCAGACGGACGTGACGGCCATTCCTCTGGGGCGGTCGTTGCCGACCGTCTCGAGCAACCAACCCGGGTGGCAGGGCCGGAAGACAGGCCCGAGCCCTTGCGGGCTCCACCACCCCTATTCGGTCTTGCTCCCGGCGGGGCTTGCCATGCCGTTGCCGTTGCCGGCACCGCGGTGCGCTCTTACCGCACCCTTTCACCCTTACCCCGCATGCGGGGCGGTTTTCTCTCTGTGGCGCTGTCCCTGGGGTCACCCCCGCCGGACGTTATCCGGCGCCGTGTCTCCGTGGAGCCCGGACTTTCCTCCGCGCGAAGCGGCGGCCGTCCGGCCGGCTGGCCATGCCCGGATATGGGTATCGCGCCCATTGGTCAACAGGGACCCAAGAGAGGAGGCCCAAGAGAGAGGCATTGACAATCGGGCCCGAGGCCTCACATTGCGTCTGTCCGAGGGGCGCCGCTGTTCGCGGCTGAGACGGCAGGCTTGGATGCGTCCATTCGGACGCGTTCTGGCATCCGAACCCTTCGAACCTGATCCGGGTCATGCCGGCGAAGGGACTGGACGTTTGCAGCCCCCTTTAAGCCGGTATTCGGTTGCGCCAGAGCGCGCGGGGAGATTGCTGCGATGACTATTCATGTCGACAAGCCGGCCGGAGCGCCAGCCACCGTCACCACCGGGCCGATCCAGGGCTCGAGGCGCGTCTTCTCGAGCCCGGCCGGTCGGCCCGATATCGGCGTCCCCTTCCGCGAAGTCGTGCTGGCCGATCCGGCCGAGGCGCCGGTGCGGCTCTACGACACCTCTGGCCCCTATACGGACGCGACCGCGACCATCGACCTCGCCAAGGGTGCACCGCAGATCCGCGAGCCCTGGATCGCCAAGCGCGGCTATGCGCAGGTCGAGGGCCGGGCCGTGAAGCTCGAGGATAATGGCGTGCTCGACGTGACCCGCCTGGTGCCGGCCTGCCCGGCCGAGCGCCCCGTGCGGCGCGGCGCCGACGGCCAGTTGGTGACGCAATACGAGTTCGCGCGCGCAGGCGAAATCACCGAGGAGATGATCTACGTCGCGCATCGCGAGAATCTCGGGCGCCAGGCGATGCTCGACCGCGCCTCGGCGGCGCTCGCGGACGGCGAAAATTTCGGCGCCGATATTCCCTCCTTCATCACGCCCGAATTCGTGCGCGACGAAATAGCTCGCGGGCGCGCCATCATTCCGGCGAACATCAATCACCCCGAGATCGAGCCGATGGCGATCGGCCGCAACTTCCTGGTCAAGATCAACGCCAATATCGGCAATTCGGCCGTCACCTCCTCGGCCGCCGAGGAGGTCGAGAAGATGGTCTGGGCGACCCGCTGGGGCGCCGACACCGTGATGGACCTGTCGACCGGCCGCAACATCCACAATATTCGCGGCTGGATCATCCGCAATTCGGCGGTGCCGATCGGCACGGTGCCGATCTACCAGGCGCTCGAGAAGGTCGACGGCGATCCGCTCAAGCTCGACTGGGAAGTGTTCAAGGACACGCTGATCGAGCAGGCCGAGCAGGGCGTCGATTACTTCACCATCCATGCCGGCGTGCGGCTCGCCCATGTGCCGCTGACGGCGAAGCGCGTTACCGGCATCGTGTCGCGCGGCGGCTCGATCATGGCGCGCTGGTGCCTTGCGGGTCATCGCGAGAGCTTCCTCTATGCGCGCTTCGACGAGATCTGCGACATCATGCGCCGCTACGACGTGTCCTTCTCGCTCGGCGACGGGCTGCGCCCCGGCTCGATCGCGGACGCCAATGACGCGGCCCAGTTCGCCGAGCTCGAGACGCTGGGCGAGCTCACCAAGATCGCTTGGGAAAAAGGCTGCCAGGTGATGATCGAGGGCCCCGGCCATGTGCCGATGCACAAGATCAAAGTCAACATGACGAAGCAGCTGAAGGAATGCGGCGAGGCCCCGTTCTACACGCTCGGCCCCCTCACCACCGACATCGCGCCGGGCTATGACCATATCACCTCGGCGATAGGCGCGGCGCAGATCGGCTGGTACGGCACCGCCATGCTTTGCTATGTGACGCCGAAGGAGCATCTCGGCCTGCCGAACCGCGACGACGTGAAGACCGGCGTCATCACCTACAAGATCGCGGCGCATGCGGCTGACCTCGCCAAGGGCCATCCGGCCGCCCAGCTCCGCGACGACGCGGTGTCGCGGGCCCGCTTCGACTTCCGCTGGGAGGACCAGTTCAACCTCTCGCTCGATCCCGACACGGCGCGCGCCTACCATGACGAGACCTTGCCGAAGGACGCCCACAAGGTGGCGCATTTCTGCTCGATGTGCGGGCCGAAATTCTGCTCGATGAAGATCACCCAGGACCTGCGCAAGGAGGCGGCCGCGATGATCGCCGGCGAGGCGACCCCCATCAGCGAGGCGGAGGCCGCGGCCGGGATGGCGGCGAAGTCGAAGGAGTTCCTGGAGGCCGGCGGCAAGCTCTATCTCGACCAGCCGCAAGCCGCGGAGTAGAGCGGCGCCGGGTGTTCCGGCCGCTCAGGTGCTCAAGGCGTGGATGGCCGGGCCGAAGCCCGGCCATGACGGGGACGCGGACGCCTTCACGCGCGAGGCGGCGCTGGGTGCACCAGTCTACCGGATTGAATCGAAGTCAGTCCGCATGCAGGCCAAGAAGAGACTTGGGCTCGAGGAACGCCTCCAGCCCGAAGGTGCCGTATTCGCGTCCGATGCCCGATTGCTTGAAGCCGCCGAACGGCGCCATCGGCTCGTGCGCGAGTGTGTTGACCAGCACGCGCCCGGCGACGATCCGGCCGGCCACCCGCCGCGCCCGCTCCATGTCGCCGCCGAGAACATAGGCTTGCAGGCCGTAGACCGTGTCATTGGCGATGGCGATCGCCGCCTCCTCGTTCTCATAGGGGATGATCGACAGCACCGGCCCGAAGATCTCCTCGCGCGCGATGGTCATGTCGTTGCGCACGCCGGTGAACAGCGTCGGCCGCACGAACCAGCCCGCGAGTCCGTCGGGCTTGCCTTCGCCGCCGGCGAGCAGCGTCGCGCCCTCGTCGACCCCGATGCGGATGTAGCGTTGCACGCGGTCCCACTGCTTCTTGCTGACCATCGGTCCGATCGTCGTCGCTGGCTGGCGCGGATCGCCGGCCTTGACCTCGTCGACCGCCGCCTTCGCAAGCGACTCGATCTCGGCAAGCCGGCTCCGCGGCGCAAGGATGCGCGTGCCGGAGATGCAGGCTTGGCCGCTGTTCATGAAGCCGGCACCGATGGCAAGCGGGATCGCCTGCGCCAGATCGGCGTCGTCGAGGATGACCGTGGGCGACTTGCCGCCAAGTTCCAAGGTGACGCGCTTCATCGTCTCGGCGCCGGCGCGCAGGATCGCCTTGCCCACCGCTGTCGAGCCGGTGAAGGAGATCTTCGCAACGTCGGGATGGCTGCTGATCTCGGCGCCGACCATCTCGCCTCGGCCGGTGATGATGTTGAACACCCCGGCGGGCAATCCGGCTTCGTGCAGCGCCTCCGTCACGACCTGCGTCTGGATCGCGCTCATCTCGCTCGGCTTGACGACGGCGGTGCAGCCGGCGGCGAGCGCGGCGGCGAGCTTGCCGCAGATGAAGCCGGCATCGCTGTTCCACGGCGTGATGAGGCCGGCAACGCCCAAGGGCTCCATCGCGACCTCGGCCGTGCCGATGCGGCGGATAAAGTCGAAATTCTCCAGCACCCGGGCCATATCCAGGAGGACGCTCGCCGGATGGTCCGCCATGAAGCCAGCGCGCGAGGCGGGCGCGCCATATTCCACGATGATCGCCTCCAGCAGTTCCGCCCGGCGCGCCTTCACGGCATCATGCATCCGCCGGAGCATGGCGATGCGCTCGGCCTTGCTGGTGCGCGAGAAGGCGGGAAAGGCGCGTTTGGCAGCGGCGATGGCGGCACGAGCATCCTCCTCGTCGGCGAGGCGGACCCGCCCGATCACCTCAGCGGTTGCGGGATTGTGAAGGTCGAACCACTCCGACCCATGCGGCGCGACGAAGGCGCCGTCGAGGTAGACCGTGTCGATGATGCGCATGGCGCTCTCCAGGCAAAACGAAGGATGGATCGCCGGGAGATAGGCGCTATTATTGCCTCGATAAGCTGTATGAACCTGCATGCAATGGTGCAGGAATCCGGACAATGCGATCCTCGGGACTGGTCGAGCTCGATGCCGTGCTGGCGGTGGCGCGCCACCGCGGCTTCCGCACGGCCGCGACCGAGCTTGGCATGTCGCGCTCGGCGCTCAGCCATGCCGTCGCGGCGCTGGAAACAAAGCTCGGCGTGCGGCTGTTCCACCGCACCACACGCAGCGTCTCGCTGACGGAAGCCGGAGAGCAGTTCGTTGCCGGCATCGCCCCGGCGCTGGGTGAGATCAGAGAGGCGATGGAGCGGGCGGGAAGTCATCGCGAGACGCCGGCCGGCACGCTGCGCATCAACACATCGGTGGGCGCGGCGCGGCAGCTGATGGAGCCGATCGTGTTCGAGTATCTGCGCCGCTATCCCGATATGACCGTGGACATCGTGACCGAAGGGCGGCTGGTCGACATTGTTGTCGACGGGTTCGATGCCGGTGTGCGGCTCAAGGAACTGGTGCCGCAGGACATGATCGCCGTGCCGCTGGGTCCCGACCAACGTTTCGCAGTCGTGGGATCACCCGCCTATTTCGAGAGCCATCCGAAGCCGCGCACGCCTGCCGATCTCGCCCAGCATCGCTGCATCCGCAGTCGACTGCCGAGCGGGGGCATCTATCGCTGGGAGTTCGCGCGTCACGGCGAGGCGGTCGCAATCGATGGCGAAGGCCCGCTGATCCTCGACGAGCCCAATCTGATGCTGGCAGCGGCCCGGGCCGGGATTGGTGTCGCCTATCTCAGCGAGTGGAATGTCGCGGCTGATCTGGCGGCCGGTAGGCTGGTTCGCGTGCTCGAGGAGTGGACGCCGCCCTTTCCTGGATTATGCCTCTATTATCCGGGCCGCCGACATGTGCCTGCCGGCCTACGTGCCTTGATCGACCTGATCCGGGCGCCCCGCCGAGGCGGATGAGGGCGGTGGACCGCTTCGACGCCCGCCCGAGTCGCGCAGCCAGGATCGATCTGTCCACACACAGCCCTGGCATCGGCCATCCCTTGCCCCTTTGAAGGCGGCCAAGCCTCGCCTGCTCAGGTTTGGCCTATGCCGGTACGCGGCGGCGGCGGTCCAACAACTCGGGTCGCATGGCGTCCTGCCGCCTTAGCCCGTATCATGTGGATGGCTGATATCGGCCGGCCACTCATCGTCAAGATTCGCGAGGTCCCATGTCCTTATTGTCCGCTCCGTTGCGCTCGATGGCGCTCATAGTGCTGCTGATCTCCTCACCGGCGATGGTCGGCAAGGTCTACGCGGCATCCGAGATCACGACCCCGAGCGGCCTGCGAGTCATCGATGTCCGCGTCGGCAAAGGGGCGCAGCCGCAGGCCGGCCAGGATGTGTCGGTGCATTACACCGGCTGGCTCTATGTCAACGGCAAGAAGGGCAAGAAATTCGACAGCTCGCGCGATCGGGGCCGGCCTTTCAGCTTCACGCTCGGCCACATGAACGTCATCAAGGGCTGGGACGAAGGCGTGGGCACGATGCGGGTCGGCGGCCAGCGTACGCTGATCATCCCGCCCGATCTCGGCTATGGAGCGGATGGCGCGGGCACCGACATTCCGCCCAATGCGACCTTGATCTTCGATGTCGAGTTGCTTGGCGTGAAATAGTCAACCGCCGGATTGGCGCCGCCTGCCCGTCCCGACAACGTCATGGCCGGGTTTCGGCCCGGCCATCCACGCCTGCCTTCATTCTCAGCTCGAGGACGAGCGCATCACTGCGCGCTGCAGTGCGCACGGGACGACTCCTAATTTTGCCAAGGTGCCGTCAGGGTGCAGGCTCGATCAGGCGGTCGAGGGTGATCGGGAATCGGCGAACCCGGATCCCGGTCGCGTGCCAGACGGCGTTCGCGACCGCACCGGCCGATCCGGTGATCCCGATCTCGCCGACGCCCTTGATGCCGAGCGCGTTGACGTGAGCGTCGTTCTCCTCGACCAAAATGGCCTCGAGCGAGGGGATGTCGGCGTTCACCGGCACATGGTACTCGCCGAGATTGGGGTTCATCAGGCGGCCGGAGCGCGGGTCCATGACAGCCTGCTCATGCAGCGCGAAGGATACGCCCCAGATCATGCCGCCGTAATACTGGCTGCGCACCAGCCGCGGATTGATGACCCGGCCGGCCGCGAAGGCGCCGACGAGACGGGTGGCGCGGATCTGTCCGAGCTCCGGATCGACCTTGACCTCGGCGAACACCGCTCCGTGCGCATGCATGGCGTAGCTCGATTGCGCTGCTGGGTCGACCGCGCTCTTGCCCCTCCCCTCGATGTTCGTGAGGCCGGCGCGGGCGAGGATGTCGGCATAGCTCTCGCTTCGGCCCTCGTCGTCGCGGCGGAACAGCCGGCCGCCACGCGCGACCACACCGGCGTTCCCGGCGCCGAAGAGCGGCGAGCGTTCATCGCCCATGGCGAGGTCCGCGAGCCTCGCGATCACGTCCGCGCCGGCGCCGTGGATCGCCATGCCGGCCGTCGCCGTATGTGCCGAGCCGCCCGCGATCCCGGCATCGGGCAAGTCGGACGTGCCGGACCGGAACTCGACCTGGTCGAGGTCGAGCCCGAGGCCGTCGGCCGCGATCTGGGCAAGCGCGGTCGAGGCGCCCTGGCCCATGTCATGGGCTCCGATCTCCATCACGCCGCTGCCGTCATTGCGGATGACCGCCCGCGCCTGAGCCTGGAACATCAGCGCCGGAAAGATCGCGGTGCCCATGCCCCAGCCGACGAGGAGCCCGGCCTCGTCGCGCATTTGACGCGGCGCAAGCGGGCGACGCGCCCAGCCGAAGCGCTCGGCGCCTCGAGCGTAGCAGTCGCGCAACGCCTTCGAGGAGAAGGGCTTGCCGGAAATCGGCTCGACCTCGGCGTAGTTCTTGAGGCGGAACGCGAGAGGATCCATCCCGCATGCCTGCGCCATCTCGTCGATGGCGCTCTCGAGCGCGATCGAGCCTGTCGCCTCTCCGGGGGCCCGCATGAAAAGCGGCGTCCCGGTGTCGAGCCGCACCGCTTCATGCGAGGTGACGATGGCCGGGCTCGCATAGAGCCCGTGCGAGCTATTGGAGGCCGGCTCGAAGAAGTCGTCGAAGGTGCTCGAAGACATCTTCGTATGATGGTTGATGGCCGTGAGCGCGCCGTCGGGACCTGAGCCCAGGCGCAGCCTCTGCCGCGTCGGCGCCCGATGGCCCACCGGGCCGTACATGTGCTCCCGGCGCAGCACGAGCTTGACGGGCCTGCCGACCAGCCGGGCCGCCATGATGCCGAGGATCTGCGGCCCGGATATCAGGCCCTTGGAGCCGAACCCGCCGCCGAGGAAAGGGCTGCGGATATGGATGTTCTCCGGCGGGATTCCGAAGAGCCCCGCGATGCGTCCCTGGGCGATGGCGAGGCCCTGGGTCGGCGTGTCGACGGACAGAAGGTCGCCGTCCCATGCGGCCACGATCGCGTGCGGCTCCATCGCATTGTGGTACTGGGCCGCCGTCTCATAGGTCGCGTCGATGCGCCTCGAGGCCGCGAGGCCCGCCTCGACATCGCCCCGATGTTCCTCGGCCGGGCTGCCGACCCCCACCGCGAGCGGAACGAAGCTCTCGGCCGCGTCGAGATCGGTCCGGGCCGGCTCGGCCTCGTAGCGGGGGGATAGGAGCGCTGCGCCTTCGGTCGCGGCCTCGAGGGTCTCGGCGATGACGACCGCAATCGGCTGGTTCGCGTAGCGCACTCGGTCGTTTTGCAGGACGTCGAGCCGGAACATGAAAGGGTTCGTCTTCGCGTCCGGATCCTGCGCCAGCGGCGGCGTGTTGGCCGGCGTCATCACCTCAACGACGCCCGGATGCGCCTTGGCGGCCGGCACGTCCATGAAGATGACGCGGCCGCGTGCGATGCCGCTCACCGCCAGAACGGCATGGAGCATGCCGGGCGGATGGTTATCGGCCGCGTAGCAGGCAGCTCCCGTGACCTTCAGGTGCCCGTCACGGCGGGTGAGCGGCTGGCCGATATTCGAGCCGTGCCGGAGATGGGCCGGGGCCTGGGTGAGCGCGATCTCAGACATGCGGGCGAGCTCCGGGAACGGATGCGAAGGGGGAGGCCGGAAGCGCCGGCACGCGCTCAGGCGTTCCGGCCGCGGCCAGCGCGAGAGCCCGCGTCACGATGCGTCGCGCGAGCTCGATCTTGAAGGCATTGTCGCCGGACGGTTTCGCGTCCGCGAGTGCAGCCTCCGCCGCGCGGCGGAAGGCGGCTCTGTCCGCAGACTCGCCGGCGAGCATCTCCTCGGCCGCGCGGGCCCGCCAGGGCTTCAGGGCGACGCCGCCGAGCGCGATCCGCGCCTCGACGATCGTGGTGCCCTCGATCCGCAGCGCCGCGGCGGCCGACACGACCGCGAAGGCGTACGAGATGCGCTCGCGAACCTTGAGATAGCGGGCATGCGCCGAGAAGGCAGTCGCCTCGGCCGGCAGACGGACGGCGACGATCAGCTCGCCCGGCTCGAGCACGCTCTCGCGCTCCGGCGCGTCTCCGGGCAGACGGTGGAAGCTCTCGAGCGGAACCTCGCGGCGCCGCGCCTTGCCTTCGATCTCGACCACGGCGTCGAGCGCGACGAGCGGCACGCAGAAATCCGACGGGTTGGTCGCGATGCAGCTGTCGCTCCATCCGAGCACGGCATGCAGCCTTGTGTCGCCGCCGCGCGCCTCGCAGCCTGCGCCCGGCTGGCGTTTGTTGCAGGCGCTCGCGACGTCGTAGAAATAGGCGCATCGCGTGCGCTGCAGGAGATTGCCGCCGACGGTTGCGGCGTTGCGAAGCTGCGCCGAGGCTCCGGAGAGGAGCGCTTCCGCGACCGCGGGAAAGCGTCGGGCAAAGCTTGAGTCATGTGCCAGGTCGGCATTGCGCACCAGCGCTCCGATCCGAACGCCGCCCCCCGGGAGATGCTCGATCCGGTCGAGCCCCGGAAGGTGATTGACGTCGACCAGACGGCTCGGGCGGGCGATGCCGCCCTTCATCAGGTCGAGAAGATTGGTGCCGGCGGCGAGATAGGCGGCGCCGGGCTCAGCGGCGGCCGCGACGGCCTCGGAAATGGTCGCTGGCCTGAGGTAATCGAAGGTGTTCATGCGACTTGCTTCCGCTCGAGTTCGGTCAGCGCTCTCTGCGCATCCAGCACCGCGTCCGTGATCCCCGCATAGGCGCCGCAGCGGCAGAGATTTCCACTCATGCCCTCGCGCACACGCTCGGGATCATCGCCCGCCTGCCCTTCCTGGATCAGGCCGGTCGCGCTCATGATCTGGCCCGGCGTGCAGAACCCGCACTGGAAGCCGTCATGGGCGATGAAGGCGGCCTGGACCGGATGCAGCACGTCACCTTGCGCCAAGCCCTCGATCGTGAGGATATGCGCGCCGTCGTGACTGACCGCGAGAGCAAGGCACGAATTGATCCGTCGCCCGTCGACGAGGATCGTGCAGGCGCCGCACTGCCCGCGGTCGCAGCCCTTCTTGGTCCCGGTGAGGTCGAGGCGTTCGCGAAGGAGATCGAGGAGCGTGACCCGCGGATCGTCCAACGCGGTTTTGCGCACCACACCGTTCACGGTCAGCGAAATGGATAAGCTCATGCGTGCTCCGATACGTGCTATCGTCAAACGAGGTCCAAGCTACGATTCCTGGCCACGACTCCTTGCCGCGATGCGGCCTGTGTGGCGGAGTTCGGGCAGCGTGGCATCGCCGTGCGTTGCCCCGGGAACTCCCACCGCCTGGGCGGTTCAAGCAGGGGGTTGACTGACGCAACCGCCCTGCTTTGGTGCCAGCTCCGGCTTTATACGGAGGATGCCTCCGCTTTGCAAGTGGCTTGAGAAACAGTAGCTCGGGAAACATGACGGACACGATGGGAGATCAAGCGAGCAAGGCCGTTTCGAGTAAAATCTCGCGGAGGCCGCGCGCCGATGCGGTCCGCAATCGCGAGCGCGTGCTCGAGGCGGCGAAAGCGGTGTTCAGCGCCGGTGGCCCGGAGGCGAGCCTCGAGGCCGTGGCGCGACGCGCCGGCGTCGGCATCGGCACGCTCTACCGGCATTTCCCGACCCGCGAGGCCTTGTTCGAGGCCGTCTATCGCCGTGAAGTCGAGCAGCTCGCCGATCTCGCCGAGCAATTGAAGACGGAGGCGGCGCCGGCCGAAGCCTTGCGCCGCTGGCTGCGCTCGAATGTGGAATTCGTCGCCACGAAGAAAGGCATGTCGGCGGCGCTCGCGCTGGCGGCGCATAGCAACTCGGAGCTCACCGCCTACTCGTTCGATCGCTTGACCAAGGCGGTGGGAGTGTTGCTTGACCGGGCGGTCGCGGCGGGCGAGATCCGCGCCGATATCAGCCCCGAAGACCTCCTGCGCGCCCTCATCGGCATGTGCTACATGCACGACCAGCCCGGCTGGCAGGCAAGTGTGCTGCGCCTGCTCGAGGTCTTCGTCGACGGCTTGTGCCTGCAACCCGGCAGCAAGCGCTCCTGAGCCTGCAGCGCGCCGGGTCCTCCCGGGTCGCAGCCGCCCTGGCCCGGCCTCTCTTCGCTTCGCTCGTCGAAGCCCCTCTCCCGCAAGGAGACCTTTGCAAAATAGGCAACGCCGGTCATCCCGGACGCGGCGCAGCATGAAATGATGCGCCGCAGATCCGGGACCCATTCCTTACCTGCTGATTATCGATTTGCCTGCTGCTTATGGATCCCGTGTCAGCACCGCATCACTGGGTGCTGCGGTGCGCACGGGATGACCCCAATTCTGCAAAGGTCTCCCAAGGGAGAGGTGGTGGCGCCCTGCTCCGGGCCGCCGCTCGGTGACTCGGTCAAGCCCAGCCACGACGCTATGCGCATTTTCGATACTAAAGCTATTGCCTAACTGTTCGACCTCTGATACTTAGGCATATGCTTAACCAATCGACCGATTTGGACCGCCTGTTCCACGCCCTCGCCGACCCGGCGCGTCGGGCGATGGTCGAGCGGCTGAGCCGGGGGCCGGCGCCGGTGAGCGAGCTCGCCCGGCCGCTGCCGATGTCGCTGCCCGCGGCCATGCAGCATCTCGGCGTCCTGGAGGCCGCGGGCCTGGTGCGTTCGGAGAAGTTAGGCCGGGTGCGCACTTGCACGATCGAACCCCTGGCGCTGAGCCAGGCCGAGCAATGGATCAACGCCCGGCGGATCGAGTGGGAACGCCGCCTCGACCGGTTGGGCGAGTATTTGAAAACCCTGGAAAGCGAAGGAGATGGCGATGGCCCAGGCGAATGAGGCGAAACAACACGCGGCCGTGCAGCAACCGCTGCCGCTCAAACTATCCCGTGTCTTCCACGCCCGGCGTGAGACGGTGTTCAAGGCCTGGAGCTCCGCCGAGCATGTGAAGCGCTGGTTCAGCCCGGAGACCTTCACGGTTTCGAACGCCAAGGTGGAGATGCATGTCGGCGGCGCGTTCGACGTCTGCATGCGCTGGCCCAACGGAGAGGAGCACTGGACCCGCGGCACCTTCGTCGAAGTTGCGCCGCACAGCCGGCTGGTGATCGATATGCACGCCACCGACAATGCCGGCGAGCGGCTGTTTCGCGCCTACACCGAGGTCGACTTTTCCGACGCCCTCGGCGGGACCCGAATGGATGTGACGCAGACCTACAGTTTCGTCGATCCGTCGATCGCCGCGCCGATGGTGGCGGGCGCGCCGGAGGGCTGGCGCACCACGCTGGACAAGCTGGAGAAGGAGGTCGTGCGCATGCAAGGCGGCTGAAGGGCCGCCGGGAGGGCGGGCTCGTTTCCACCTTCGACGCCACACTCGGCGTCGAAGCAGATTTGCTCCACGCCCGAACGGGTGTGCCGGTTATCACGTCGCTCGCCCGAAACGCTGCCATCCGAATTGACGACTCGGCTTTTGGCTTGCCGGCGTGCCATTCTCCACTGATGTGATCATTGTGCGACGAGGTGCTGGTCCCATCCGGCGGGAAGCGCAGCGACTGCGGTGAGGGAAGCGACGATGGAGCTTCAGCAGGTATCGGGGGGACTCCACCTTGATCGAACGGATCCTCATGGGCGCGCCGCGTCAATTCCGTCATCGCTGTCCATAGGCTCTCTTCCGCTCTTCCTAGTCCAGACGGGCGGCAACAGCGCCGGCAATGGGGGCGGTAGCCACTTTTTGGGCGCCGTGGTTCACGCTGCCGCCGCGAAGTACAGCCCGGTCGACGTTGCAGTTGGGGGTCCTCACGCGACGGCCGACGCCCATCAAACGAATGCGGTTCATTTCGATCAAGGCGCCACTCAGATCGCTGGCGTCGGCGGCCCGGGAGGCACCGGCAACGCGGCGATTGGCGGGAACGTGTCCGTCCTCGGGCCCGGCCACGCGTCCGACCACGGCTGGATCGGCTCGGACGTGATCGCGACCGGTGGCAGCGGCGCCGGCAATGGTGGCGACGGCCACTTTTTGGGAGCCATGATCAACGCTTCCACGGCGATATTCCACCCAATCAACATTGCGGTCGGTGGCCCTCACGCTTCGGCCGACGCCCATCAAACGAATGCGGTTCATTTCGATCAAGGCGCCACTCAGATCGCCGGTGTCGGCGGCCATGGCGGGAACGGCAACGCGGCGATCGGTGGGGACGTGTCCATCTCCGGGCCTAGCCAAGGCTCCGGCCACGGTTGGATCGGCTCGGACGTAATCGCGACCGGCGGCAACCACGCCGGCAATGGCGGGGACGGATCCTTCTTCGGGAGCATCGCCCATGTGTCTTTCGCGCTCTATGAGCCGATCAACATCGCGGTAGCGGGACCCAACTCCAGCGCCCATGCCGACCAAACGAACACCGTGGATTTCAATCAATCCGCCCTTCAGATGGCCGGTGTCGGGGGGCACGGCGGCGATAGCAGCGTCGCAGCGGGCGGGAGCGGGACTATTCATTCGTCCAGCTCCGGATTGATCGGCTCTGATGTGATCGCGACCGGCTTCAACAGCGCCGGCGATGGCGGCAATGGCCACTTCTCCGGCAGCCTCACCGACGTCAGTGTCGCGATCTACGCGCCCATCAACATTGCGGTCGCCGGCTACAATTCCACAGCCAGCGCCGATCAGATCAACAACGTTCACTTCGACCAAAGCGCGATCCAGATTGCCGGTGTCGGGGGTCATGGCGGCGACGGCAACCTTGCGCAGGGCGGAGACTTCGCCCTGCACCTTCTGGCGGACCACCACCTGCTGCATGTGGGATAGAA
Source organism: Rhizobiales bacterium GAS188 (assembly GCA_900104855.1). Classification (NCBI taxonomy): domain Bacteria; kingdom Pseudomonadati; phylum Pseudomonadota; class Alphaproteobacteria; order Hyphomicrobiales; species Rhizobiales bacterium GAS188. Next base: position 3,804,763 of record FNSS01000001.1, on the reverse strand, counting down.
GAATTCGAGCGAGCCCTGCCGAGTGCAGCGAATCCGAAATTCGCATTCGCCATTGAGATACGCACGCGGCCCATAACCCATTCGGGCGTACACCCCTCCCGAATCGATGGCAGCAGTTTTGGGACCTAGGCGAATGAAGTGAGCGGGACCAAAGTCGGTACCGCAACCGTAGTCCCATTCGGGATGCACGCTGTGCAAAAGCAAGACATGGGCAAAAAGCAAGACATGGGCAAAAACCAGGATATGGGAGAGTCAGATGATAAGCGGATTTAACCACGCTTCCGACGTGATCGCGTTCCACGATATCGCTACGGGCGGCCAGAGCGCCGGCGACGGCGGCAACGGTTCCAACTCCGGCGCCATCATCAGCGCGCCGCAGATCAGCTTCGATCCGGTCAACAATGCGAATGGGGCTAGTATCGACGACTCCGGGGGAGTGACCGCCAACACGACGGCTTCCCAAAGCAACGTCTTCTCGGCGGACCAGCACCAATCCGTCATGGCCGGCGTCGGCGGCAATGGCGGAAACAACGACCACGCGACAGGCGGAAACGTTTCGTTGACGCTGACGCACACGGATCCGACCACCGAGACGGCGAATCTGAGCAACGTGCTCAACAATTCCGAGCACTTCCACGTCTCCGACTTCGTGCACGTCTGATCGGTGCACGTCCGATCGCTGCGTCTGTCTGGCGGAGACCGGCGGCCAAGTGCAGTTTGAATCCGAAATTCGCCAGGTGCGTTGCTCCAAGATTGCGTTGCCCCAAGGTGATGCGAATTTCGGATTCGCTGGACGAGTGCCGCCGGTCTCGATTCATCACCAGCTCCGCTTGACCGCGGCGCGAAGGTCGGAGCCGATGTGAAATATCAAGTCCGCGGTGACCCAAAATGTTGATGCGGTCCCTGAGGCAACACATCATGCCGCCCCGACAGACACCTTTGCAGGCGGCGCTTTGGGCCTGCGCCGGGTCGCTCGGGCTCGTCTTCACTTATAGCTGCGGCTACAATCTCCTGCTCCTCGCGCCTTCCATCTATCTCCTTCAGATCTACGATCGAGTGTTGTCGAGCCGAAGCGCGGACACGCTCCTGATGCTCACTCTGATCGTCGCGCTGATTGTCGCGATCGGGGGATTGCTCGACGCATTGCGCCGCGCGGCTTTGGGCCGGATCGGAGGATGGCTCGAAGATCGCCTGCGTCCAGCGGTGCTGTCGGCTTGCCTCGACTACGCCTTTCGAGCCGATCCGGGACATGCGTCGGAGGCCTATCGGGACCTCACAGCCCTGCGCCAGTTCGTCGAGTCCAGTGCTTGCGCGATGCTCTTTGACATCCTCTGGGCGCCCCTTTTCCTCGGCGTTCTCTTCCTTGTGCATCCATTGCTGGGGGCGATCGGGGCCGGGAGCGCGTTCCTCCTATTCGGCCTTGCCCTCGCGGGCGAGTTGGTCACCGAAGGCCCGTTGGCCCAATCCGGCGTCGCGTTGACGAAGAGTCATGGCCGGCTCTGCACGGCTGTCGGAAACATCCGTGTCATCAGGGCCATCGGAATGTTCGACGGTGCCGCGCGCCTCGTCTACCAGGACGCCGAGGCCGCGAGGACTGCGCAGGAGACGGCGCAACGCCGCAATGAGATCGTGATGCTCATCGGCAAGCCAATGCGGGCCTTGACGCAGGTCCTGGTGATGGGCTCGGCAGCGTGGCTCGTCCTCGAACACGACCGGAGCCCGGCCATTATCTTTGCCGCGACCCTCTTGTTCGGGCGCATGCTCGCCCCCATCGAGGGCACCATCGCAGGCTGGAAGGCCTTCGCGACGGTCTTAGCCGTCTACCGACGGCTCAACAGCGTGCTGCATGCCGCCGTCCCTCCTGCGAGCGGCAGCGCCATGCTGATGGCCGAGCCGGCGGGCAGGCTCGTCGTCGACAACGTCAGCGTCGTGCTGCCGGGCTCCGGCCATCTCCTGTTGAAGGGGGTCTCGTTCAGCCTCGCCCCCGGTGAATGCCTCGGCATCATTGGTCCGTCGGGCTCCGGCAAATCCACGCTCGCACGGCTCATCGCTGGAGTATCGGCGCCAACGGCGGGCCGCGTCCTGCTCGACAGCATCGACGTTTCGGTCTTGCGCGATTCACAAGGTGGTCGACATCTCGGATATCTGCCGCAGGACATCGAAATCATCGGGGACACCGTCAAGGACGTCATCGCACGACTGAACGACGCCGAGCCGCAGAAGGTGATCGAAGCAGCGAAGCTGGCGGGACTGCATGACACGATCACGAGGTTGCCGCAGGGTTACGATACGGTCGTTTCCAACAGCGGCCCGAGCCTCTTGCGCGCCTATCGCCAGCGCCTCGGTCTCGCGCGTGCCTTATTTGGCGACCCGCGCCTCGTCGTCCTCGACGAGCCGAACGCCAGCCTCGACTACCTCGGCGAGCGCGCACTCAACGAGGCTGTCGAACGGATGAAGGCCGCCAAGGCCACGGTGATCGTCATCACCCATCGGATGGGCATCCTCGGTGCCACGAACAAGATTGCCATCATGCAGGGCGGCGCCCTCTGCGCCTTCGGCGACAGCAAGGAAATCTTCGAGAGGTATGTCAGCCGACCTCAGGTTGCGTCCCGCGAGCGCCCGCCCGATTGCACGTACCGGGATGGTGAGCCCGGCCCCGGAGCCGACAACTCCCTGCAACCCGCTCTCCGGTGGCCGCCGATCCCCCGTAAAAGCGCTCGCGATCTCTGCGCTCGGAGCGAGGTCCCGCAACCATGAGCATTGGATTACGGCACGCCGAAATCCAGCAATTCCCCTGGTGCTCCGCACCTGCGTCGAGAACGCCCTCCAGCCGGCTCCGCCGCATCGCCTGGGCGGGCAATCTCCTGGCTTGCGGCTTCATCCTGGGGTTGGGCACGTGGTCGACTTTTGCGCCTCTCGAGAGCGCCGCAATTGCTTCCGGCGTCGTGGAGGCAGAATCGAGCCGAAAGACAATTCAGCATCTGGAGGGCGGCATCATCGACGACATTCTCGTCGCCGATGGTGATGTCGTCCGTGCCGGGCAAATATTGATCAGGTTGGACGCGACCAAGGCCCGCGCGGAATTGCAGAGCCTTCGCGGCCAACTCTGGGACGCGACGGCACGGGAATCACGGCTCCTGGCGGAGCAGCATGGACAAGAGCAAGTGTCGTTTCCGAGCGAGCTTGAAACATTGGCAAGAGAGAATCCGGCAGTCTTGGCCATCCTGGCCGGCCAACAAGGCCTATTCGATGCGCGTCGGCAGGTCCTGCGATCGCAGATGGCCGTGATTTCGAAAAAAATGTCGCAAGTCGAGCAGGAGATCGTGGGGCTCAAGGCGCAGGAAATCGCGGCCGTAAAGCGGGCCGGGATCGTTCATGAGGAAGTAGATACCGTCACCATTCTGATCAACAAGGGTCTGGAGCGGCGCCCGCGGCTTTTGAGCCTCGAACGGGAAATGGCCGACATCGACGGTCGGCGAGGCGAGACCACCGCGCAGATCTCGCGCGCCGCGCAGGTCATCAGCGAATCGCAGGCGACCCTCATCAAACTGGAGAGCGACCGACAGAACGAGATTGCGCAGTCGCTGCGCGAGACGCAAAACCAGATCTTTCAGTTGCGCGAGCAAATACCAGCAGCCGAAGATCAACTCTCGCGAAAGGAGGTCAAGGCGCCCGAGGACGCCGTCGTGACCGACCTGCGGGTCCATACGCTAGGTGGGGTGATCGGCGCCGGCGAGCCTCTCCTGGATCTCGTTCCCCGGCACGACCGGCTCATCGTGACCGCGCGCGTAAGGCCTGAGGATATCGACGTCGTCCATCCAGGATTGAATGCGGATGTGCATCTCCTGGCATACAGCGAGCGGCGAGTGCCGCTGCTCAAGGGAGTCGTCATACAAGTCTCCGCCGACCGACTTGTCGACAAGCGGACCGACCAGCCATATTACGCCGCCAAGATTCGCGTGTTGGATGAACGGCTCGCCGAGCTCAATGGGGTCCGGATCATTCCAGGCATGCCGACCCAAGTCTTCATCAAGACCGGTCGCAGCACCGTGGCCCTCTATGCCCTGCGGCCTCTGCTCGACAGCTTCAGCGGCGCATTCCGCGAGCATTGAGCCGCAACGACTGGGCAGACGCATAACCTCATGAAGATGAAGACATCCGTGAGCGCGCGTGACCGTTAGCGTGCAACAACCGTCCACTACAAAAGAGAACCGCTTCGGTCCGATTTCGAGCGGAACATTTCCGCATGATGTGTTGAATGTGCATTTTGACGGTGTTTTCGGACAGGTTGAGCCTGGAGGCAATCAGCTTATTGGGCAGACCGAGCTCCAGCGCCGCAAACACGTGCCTCTCGCGCGGCGTAAGTTCGACCACCGTATTCTGGGTCGCGCCCGTCTCGGCGGGGCTGACGTCGTGAGCTCCGGGAGGCGCGTGAGAACCAAGGGATCCGTTCGTCGTCTCGAACACCGGAATTTCATTTGGTCTTGCGTCGATCGTCAGCGGCCGGTAGACGCCCCCGGCAAGAACAAGCCGCAAGCCGGCGATAGCAACCTCAACCGGGATCGACGTCGGAAAGAAGCCGCGGACTCCGCGCCGCATCGCTGCCGACGCCTCGTCATCGCGGTTGGACAAGAGCGCAACGGGCACGTGCGGAAAGGATCTTGCGAGAGCTGCAATATCATCTTCGACCAAAGGATCAGCGAGAGGCTTGTCCCCGATATCGAGCGCGATCAAGCGGACGTCGCTTCCTGATGCACGGCCTAGCTCGCCGATTGTCGCGATTTCGAAGATTTCGTATCCAGGTAATTCCCTCCTCAGGATGCTGAAGATGCAGGTCCGCGTCAGCCTGCAGCGCTCAATGATCACGATCACCGGCGATTTCAGCGAGCCGTTGTGCGGCTCCGTAGGATTGGTGAGATCGTTCATGGTGCCTCGGAGAGATGGCCTATTTGCAAATATTGCCATAGGCCGCTGTTGCCATCATGTCATCGCCGCCGTCGACGATGTACAAGTCATCTTCTTTCACCACATATAGAAAAGGCATTTCTCTTGTCTCGCCGCTCGAAGCTGTTTTCCCTTTGACGCGGCCACAGATAGTATCGATGGGCTGCCCTAGCGTATTTTTCCTGACGGCCCGCTTCATCTGAACGAACTCGGCAGATGCCGGGTCTTCCAATTTCGCCGTGATCGTGGCCTTTGCCCTATCCATGACAGGATCGGACGTATCCCCGACCTGGGCAATTGGGCGCGCGTCCACCTTCGGTGCGAGCATGGCCACTGCCTTTTTCGCGGCGGAGCCGGCATTGGATGGGGTCGGCCTTGTTTCAAGGTGCCGACCGGCGGCCTTCGCTACGACCGCGGCCTTCGCCTTTTTCATAACGGAACCGGCTTTGGATGCGGTCGCCCTTGGTTGAACGCGCCGACCGGCGGCCTTGGCTGCGACCGCCGTCCTCGCCTTTTTCGTAACGGCACCGGCTTTGGATGCGGTTGCATTTGCTTGAACGGGCCGACCGGCAGACTTCGCGGAGAGCGCGGGCTTCGCCTTTTTCGGAGTGGAACCGGCCTTGGATGCGGTTGCCTTTGCTCCAACACGCGGACCGGCCGCCCGCGCGGCGAGCGCGGCATTCGCCTTTTTCGCAACGGGGCCGACCGCGGCTGACGCGGGCTTCAGTTCGACCCGCGAAACGGCAGCCATTTTGTCGAAACAGTCGAACCGTTTCGGACCGGTGCACGCGCCCATGAGCGCTTGCCGCGGAATAAGACAGCTACAGCCGATCAAGGTGCCGGCCAGGGAACAGATGAGAAGCGTTCTCATCCAACTTCTCCCAAGTCCTCCCCAAGATGCAGACCCCAGCGCGCCATCTTTTTTACCAGATGTATTAATTGCTCATTAAGCGCGCCCTGCGTCTCGGCAGACAGTTCTCGTATGGTTAATGTGACGGCGCTTGCGAATTGGCGCGGATGCGGATCCCACCAGTGTTAGACCAGATCCAGGTTGCGGAACCGTTCCTTAGCGGTTGCACATCAACACTTTTGTCAATGCTGGCACATCAATTGATATCGTGATTCTCACGCACTTATTATTACTAACGCTCAACTTGCCTGATCATGTTGATGATTGATCCCAAGAAAATGAAAGCGAGATGCGGACGCAGAACCGGTTCCAACCGTTCCTCATCCCGCTCTTGGCCGCGTAGGCGCTTTGACCTGGATGAAGGGCGCTGGCCAGGGCGGAGCACCCTCGTCTCTCGCATCTGGACGTGAGCGGCTTTGGCTCATTGGCCCCGCTTGTGCGAAGGGCGGCAGCGCCAGCTCCACCCTCGCTACTGACAAAACGCCTTGGCGTTCGCCGTCCATGAGCCGAAGCCGCTGGCGACCATGTTGGCGATCACGGCGCAGACATACTGCTTCTGGGCTGGGTTGTTGTTGGGACCCGCATGGTAGCGCGCCACGGCGAGGGTCCAGCTGCCTTCCTGCGCCTTCAGCGTCTTGAGGAACTGGGCGGCGTAATCGACATTGCGGTTCGGCAGGAACATCTCCTGCAGCGAGGCGAAATGGCTGGCGTGATAATGATGGTCGATCTGCATGCAGCCGATATCGATCAGCCTGGCGCCGCTCTGCCGCGCCTCCTGGAAGCGCCGCAAGGCCTGGTCGAGACTGGCGCCGAAGAAGGCGCGCCCCTCGATATTCATCGCGTAGGGCTGGAGCGATCCGCGATGGCCGGTCTCCGTCAGGCCGACCGCATAGAGCATGCTCAGCGGCACCTGATAGGTGCGCGAGGCGCGCGCCATCTCGCGCTCGCAGATATTCGAGGCTGCCTGCGCGGCGCCCGCGAGGCTAAACGTAAAGATCGCCGCTAGGGCTGTTCTGATGAACGACATCTTCGCCGATCTTGCTGCGGCCGTTATCCGGCGCGCCGTCATGTCCTTGGCCCGATGATCCTTGGCCTGAAGATCCTTGGGCAAATGATCCTTGGCTTGCAGTGCGTTGATTGGAGCGCCCGTCCCCGCCCTGGGCCGATCCGGATTGGCCCGACTGCGCCGAGGAATGCGAGGCCGATTGCTGGCCTTGCGAGGAATCGTGCTGGTGCTGCGCGCCCAACCCACTATTGGCCGCGGCCTTGATGGTCAGGTTGTCGACCGTATACCCGGAGGATTGCAGCGCCTTCGACAAGGCATCGCCGTCCTTGCCGAGAAGCGGAACCGTGTCCTTCTGGCCGACCTCGATATTGAGATCGAGCCTCGAGCCGGTGAGACGCATCTTGACCGAAACCGCGCCGAGATCGGGCGGGTCGAGCCTGATGTTGAGCACCTGCAACGGCCGGATGCGCGTCGTCGCGGTCGGGACGCCGGCGGCCTCTTGCGGCAATGTCGATTGCGGGCCGCCCGCCGCGTCGACGATCGAGCCCGCGAGCTGCTGCACCGGAGTGAGGCTCATCACAGGCGCCGCATGGGTTTCCTGGCCCACCACCGACACGGTGGCGAGCGGCGTCGGCGCCAGCTGCCTAGTGTCCGAAGCCTTGCCCGAAAGCGAGCTGCCCGCGCCCTGCCCGTCCGGCAGGCGCGCCGCGACCGGCTGGACCGCATCGGAGCCGCGGCTCTGGCCCGCAAGGAGGTCGCTCGGGGAGGACGGGCCGGACGAGGCGCTCTGTGGGCTGCCGGCCGACGGGCCGGGCAGCGGCGCCTTCTCGGAACCGCGCGCCGACGCGACCGGCGGCATCGCGGCGCCGGCACGCCCGCCGATCCCGGCACCCGGCGGGAAGCTCGCGCCGATGGCGGCACTGATGACCGGCGCCGACATGGCCGGGGTGGTGAGCGCGGCGGCGGCAGGTGAGGAACCCTGTGCGTCGGACACCGCCGCGGCGGTGAAGGCCGAAAGAGCGAAGGAGGGGCTGCTCGATGCCGCTCCCGAGGATATGGGCGCTTTATCGACGGCCGGGCCGGGCGCGCTCGAGGCCGCGTTATCGCGCGGCGTAGCGGTGCCGGCCGATGGCGCATTGGTCGGCGCGGCCGCGAGCGACGGCATGAGCAGGGCGAGCGGCCCCGCATTCAAGGCCGGGCTCGGATCGAGGCTCGACACCGGCATCGCAGGGCTCATGGAAGCGTCGCCCGCACCGGATGACTGAGCGTCGCCTTTCGAACGGGGCTTTGACAAGATCGGGACATCGCTGGCACTCGCGCCAGGCTGCGCAGCTTGCCCGGCCAGGCTCGGCGGCGCGATGCCGGCCGCCGGCAGGATATCGCTAGCTTGTGGCGACGAGGCCGCGCTCTGGCGCAAGGCGGCCGCGAGAGAAGCGGTCTTGTCGGGGGTTGCGCCGGCATCGCCAGAGGCGATCGCCTCGCCGAGCCTTGCTTCGAAGCTGCTGCGCTGGCGCGACCATGACGTGCTCCCGCCATCGGCCTTCACATCGGGAGCCTTCACATTGGGAGCGTTGGCATCCGGAAAGGACGAGCGTGCGCCGCCCGGACCGCCTGCATCGGCGGTCGATTGTTCCGACAGCAGGGCGCCGAAGGCCGCCGCCGGATCGCCGCCCGCACCGTCATTGCCGGAGTTGGAGTTGCCGGAAGCAGATTTGCCGAGCGGGAATGCCGAAGCGGCCTTACCGGCAAGCGGGGTGGCGGTGGGAAGATTCACGGAGCGCCCCTCTTCAAGAGCAGATCGACATCGGCGATCTGCTTCTGGGCAAGGCTGATCGTGGTCGCCGAATTCGCGGGCTGGGAGGTCGAAGGCTGGGAGGTTGCGGCCTGGTCGCCGGCGCCGGGCTTGCCATGCGCGGTCGCGGCCGGCTCGGTCGCTTGCGGCCATTCGCGCAGCTCGCGCGCCAGACCGACGACGGCCCGGCGCAGCTGTCCGTCACGCTCCGGCAGCTCGGCCTTGGCGATGCCGTCGAGCGCCGCCAACCCCGAGTCGTAGTCGTCGGTGACGATCAGCGCCGCCGCCTGATAGAGCTTGGCGCGGGCATGATCGATGCTGCCCTCCCGGCATAGGGGAAGGGCATGTTCGGCCGCAAAGCGCGTCATCGTCACATTGCCGCGGACCGCCGAGATCTGAGCGATCGACAGATAGACGCTGCGCTGCTCGTCGGGTCCGAGCAACGCGACCAGGCCCTCCAAGCGGCGCAAGGTCTGCGGATCGACCGGAGAGGCGAGCTTGGCGACCGAGGCCGCGAAGCCCTGCATGAAATTGTCCGCGTAGACGGAGCGGCGGAAGCGGCGGGCATATTGCTCGGACAGCGACAGGAATTTGTCGATATCGCCGGCTTCCGCATAAGCGATGATCTCGCGGCGCAGCGCCACATCCTCGACCAGCGTGCCCGGCATCAGCAGGCGGGCGAGGTCGAGAAGCACGATCGCCTTGTGCCGGTCATTGCCCATGGCCAGCGTGGACTGCACGAGCGCCAGCTGGCCCCCGAGGCTCGGCGGCCAGGACTGCGCGTCGAGATCGCCGAGATACACTTTGGCGTCGTCCTCGCGGCCCTCCGCATAGGCGAGAGCGCCCTTCACCAACTTCTCGTCCTGCTTCGGAAAGACGTTGAGATCGGCAAGCTTGCGCAACATGGCGGGCTGGCCGCCATTCAGCACATAGGTGATGGCGGCGCGCACATTCCGCGGCTCTCGCCAGACAGCAGGATCAGCGGCCTGGAAGCGCTCGGCGATCAGGGCGATCAGCTTGGGGCGCGCCGCATATGCGGCCGCATTGCCCTCGGCGGCCTGGTTCTGCAGCGCCTCGAGCGAGCGCATCAACTCGAAAGGCGCCGCGCGGCTCGTCTCGGCGCCGGCGGCAGATGCGAGCGTGAGCGCCAGAGCCGGCAGAGCCGTGAGGAGCGCGGCGATCCGCATCAGGTCTTGTCCTTGCGCAGCAGGATCTCGATGCGGCGGTTCTCGGCGGCCGAAGGATCGCCGGGCACTTTCAGGCGGCGATCCGCATAGCCTTCCACGGCTTCGAAGCGCTTCTCCTCCAGCCCGCCTCGCACCAGCATGTAGCGGGCCATCTGGGCGCGGTCGGAGGACAGGTGCCAATTGTCATAGGATTGCGACTTGTAGGCGCGCCCATCGGTATGCCCGCGGATGACGATCGGCCCCGGACGGCTCTTCAGCAGCGGCGCGATCTTATCCATGATCTTGACGAGCTTGGCCTGCGGCTCCGCCGAGCCGATGGCGAACATGCCGAAATCGAACTCGTCCGTCAGGCTGATGAGCACGCCTTCGCTCGTCGCCTGCACGTCGATCTGGGGGCTGGGCTGGCCGCCCATCACATCGGCCAGGGCCTTCGTCATCTCGGCCTTGAGCTTGGTCGCGTCGGCCGGTGTCGCGGCGACTGCGTCGTCTTGAACCAGCGCCTTGCCTTGCTTGCCGGACGCCGTTGCGCCCGTCGGCGCCGCGACCTGCAGAGCCTGCGCCACAGGCTGAGCCGGCACGGCCAGTTGGGTCGGAGGAACCTGCTCCGCCTGTGCGGCCTGCAGAGGCTGCACGCCTTGAGGCGGCTCGGCAAGTTCCGGCTTGCTCGATTCAGACTTGGTCGATTCAGATTTGGTCGACTCAGATTTGGTGGGCTCAGTCTTCGCAGGTTCTGGCTTCGTAGGTTCAGGCTTCGTAGGTTCTGGCTTGACGAGGTCTTGCTTGGATGCGCGTGTCGCCGCGACCGGGGCAGGCGGTGCCGGCTGCTGCACGGACAGTTTCGGCGACACCGATTCGAAGGGGTCGCGATAATTCGCGGCCGCATTGCCGCCTTGCCCGATCGTGACCGAGGGCTGGTCGGCGGCCTGGCCTGTCGCCGGCTGGGGCATGGCCGGCATCGGGGCGAGCCCGGCGATCTCGCCGAGGATGCGATAGGGGTCCTTGAACAGCGCCCCTTCCGTGTAGCTCGGCGACTTCAGATTGGCCGAGGAGGCGCCATCCTGCTCCTTGCCTGCGGCCGACGCCTTCGCCTTCTCGGCCTGCTTCAGCTCGTTCGCCGGCAAGGGGACCTTGTCGTCAGAGGCAATCGAAGGGGCGAAGAGCGCGAGATCTCCCGGCTTGTCGCTCTGGTTCTCGGACTGAGATTTCCTGTCGACATCGGGCGCGCCGGCGGGCTGGGACTTCTTCTGATCGGCGATCCCCTTGCGGGTCATGCTCGCATCGGCGAGCTTCATCGGATTGAAGTAGTTGAGGATCGAGATCCTGGCTTCCTTGTTGGTGGAGTTGAGCAGCCACAGCACCAGGAAGAAGGCCATCATGGCGGTCATGAAATCCGCATAGGCGATCTTCCATACCCCGCCGTGATGCACATCCTCGTCGTGATCGCGACGGTGCTTGATGATGACGAGTTCGTGGACTTCCGGTTCCGCCATGTCGCGCCTCAATCCGCTGCCTGGTTGAAGCGGTCGATCCAGGCCTGCAGCCGTGACTCGATGACGGTGTGGTCGGCGACGACGCTGACCTCGACGCCTGCCGCCACCTCATATGCGATGGAAGCCTCGCCCGGTCCGAGCCTGTCGCGCAATGCATCCAGGAGATCCTCGGGGCCGCTGACCTTGAGGAACGCCTTCTCCTCGGTCAGCAGGCCCTTCATGGTCTCCGACAAGGAGACGAGCATCTGCTCGCGCAACGCGAAGGCGAGAAAGGGCTTGAGGATGCGCGCGACGCTGTCGGCCATCTCCGTCTGCAATTGCGAGACGGCGACGCCGAGCGCGGCGCCCAGGCGCTCCCCCTCCTCGGCGAGCCAGGCCTGGCGCGCCGAGGCGATGCGCCCTTCGAGCTGGGCCCGCTCATCGGCGAGATCGCCCTCGAAAGCCGCCGCCGCGATTGCACGCCCCTCTTCGCGCCCCTGGGCCGTCGCCTCTTCGAGCTTGCGGGCCAGCTCCTCGGCATCCTTCGGATCAAGGCTGTGCAGGACAGGAGTGTCCTCGTGGTGCAGACCCTTGGCGCCGAAGCCGCCCTCGGCACCGAATTGGGCCAGATACTGAGCGATCGGGATGACCGTCACGCCCGCTCTCCCTGATGGATCCATTGCTTGAGAATGGCGGTCGCCTGGTCCTCATCGAACTGGACGATCTGCTCGAGCCGTTTCTGCGGGGAGCGCCGTGCCTTGTTGGTCAGGTCTTCGATCAGGTTGGCGTCGCCCATGGCCATGAGCTGCGAGCCCGAGCCCGGCCCCTCGTCGGGATAGAGCGCCATCGGGTCGAGACCGGGCATCATCCCCGCTTGGATGAGCGGATTGTCCATCATCGTGGGCGACGGTGCGGCGATCAGGGCGCGCGTGGCCGGCCTGATGCCGAACCAGATCAGGAGCAGCGCCACGGCCAGCACGGTCCCGGCGCTGACGAAGGTGCCCGACTGGCGCATCGCCAGCTCCCAGTAGCTCGGCGGCGGCACGGGCTCGAGATCGTTTCCGGTATCGGCGAAATCGACGGCCGCGATCTTGATCGTGTCGCCGTGATCCTTGCGCAGGCCGGCCGCCGAGGAAATCAGCTGCTCGATGTCGGCGAGCTGCTTCTCGACAGCCTCGGGCGTCGCCTTGTCGCCGCCGAGCGAGGCCACGAGGCTGGCGCGATTGAGCAACACCGCAACCGACAGATTGTCGACCGTGAAGCCGGCGCTGGCGGTCGAGACGGTCTTCGAGGACAATTCGTAATTGGTCAGCTCTTCGCGCTTCTGATTGTCTTCGTTCGACTGCTTGCCGTCATTGGTCGATTGATTCTTGTCTTGCGGCAGATTGCGCTCGACCGAGGTCGGGGCCTGCGTGCTCGAATTCTGCGAGACCTGCGTTTCCTTGACGACCCGGACCGAGCGCTCGACCCGCGATTCGGGATAGAAGATCGTCTCGTTGGTCTGCTTCTTGTCGGTGTTGAGCCGCGTCGCCACGCTGATCTGAAAATTGCGCGCCGACAGATAGGGCGTCAGCGTCTTGCGGATCCTGTCCTGGATGTCCTGCGACACGCTCTTTTCGAGGGTGAGCATGCCGGCCGGCGCCGTGTCGGCCATGTCGCTGCCCGAAGCCAGCATCACGCCGTCGGTATTGAGGACGGTCACGCCCTCGAGCGCCATGCCGGGCACGGCCGCCGAAACCATGTGGCGGATGGCTTGCGCCGAGCTCGTATCGTTCGGGGATTCGGTGCGGATCACGACCGATGCCGAGGCTGGCTCCCGGTTGCGCCGGAACGAGCCTTCATCGGGCAAGACGATATGGACGCGCGCCGCCTTGACGCCGCGCATGGTCTGGATGGTGCGCGCCAATTCGCCCTCGAGCGCACGCACCCGCGTCACCTCCTGCATAAAGGAGGTAAGGCCGAGCGAGCCCAGCTTGTCGAACAACTCGTAGCCGGCATTGGCGCTGTGCGGCAGGCCCTTCTCGGCGAGCAGCATGCGCGCTTGCGCCGTCTGCCCATAAGGCACGAGGACCGTGTTGCCGTCCGAATTGACGTCGAAGGACAGTCCGGCCTCACGCAGCGCCGAGCCGATGCGGCTGACGTCCTGGCGATCGAGGCCGGCGTACAGCACTTCGAGCGAGGGACGGCTGAGATAATATCCGGCAAAACCCGTGACGGCGAATATGGCAAGCCCGACGATCCCGAGGATAGCCAGCCTGCGGCCTCCGAGCTTCGCCAAGCTGGATATCAAACGCTCCAGCTGTTCTCGAACGGTCATTCACTGCCTCTGCGGTGGTCGCGGCGCGCGTCGTGAGCCGACTTTCGGCCAACAAGCTTGCGCGGGGATTGCAACGGAGCAGGCCGCTCTCCTGGCGGAGCGCCCCCTGCATCGAGACGATGCGGCAGAGCGGGGCCTTTTGCCCCGCCTCCATCCCGCCTCGAGCGGACGGTGCGGCCGCGATCTCCCGCCTGAGTTGGACGCATCAACGTGCCCGAAAGGCTCGCTTGAGCTTTTCGGGATGACGCGTCAGCCGAACAGCTTGAGGATGAGCTGGCTGTTCTGGTTGGCGATGCCGAGCGACTGGATGCCGAGCTGCTGCTGTGTCTGCAGCGCCTGCAGCTTGGTCGAGGCCTGGTTCATATCCGCATCGACGAGCGAGCCGATGCCGCTGGTGATGGCGTCCGACAGGTTCGAGACGAAGGTGATCGGCAGGTTGATGCGGGTCTGAGTGGCGCCGAGCGTGGAGGCCGCCGTGGTGATCGACTGGATGGCCGTGTCGACCTGCGTCGTAAGCTGCAGAAGGGTCGCCTGATCGGCAGCCGAATCGGTCAGGCCCGCAACGTTGAGCGTCGCGACACTCATATTGGTGGTGCCGTTCACCGTGTCGAGGATGCCCGACTGGTTGTTGGAATCGTAGAGCTTGGTCTGCGAGGTATCGATGTTGATGGTGCCGATGCTGATCGCCCCCGTCGTGTCGCGCGAGAAGGAAGCGACGACGCTCTTATTGGCGTTGTAGCCGGGCGCGCCCGAATTCACCGCGAGCCAGTTCTCGCCGTTGAAGGAGGCCGAATTGGCGATGCTCAGCAGCTGGCCCTGCAGGGCGGTGATATCGGTCTGGATCTTGCTGCGATCGACGCCGGGCTCGGCCGCGGTGACGAGGTCGGACTTGATCTTGTCCATGACGCTGATCGTCGAGTTCATGGCGGCTGTCGCCACGCCGACCGTCGAGCCGCCGAGATTCAGCGAATCATGCACCGAGGAGAGTGCGTCATTGTCCGAACGCATGGTGGTGGCGATCGACCAATAGGCGGCGTTGTCCACTGCGCTCGCCACCCGCAATCCGGTCGAGATCTGGGTCTGGGTCTGGGTGAGTGACTTCTGCGTCTGCGAGAGCGCCTGCAGCGCCGTCATCGCCGACTGGTTGGTCAGTATGCTGCTCATTGAGACAATGCCCCTGGGATTGTTGACATCTCGGAGGGAGGCCGGTTTTCGCCCGTCGCGGGTCGGTATTGGCAACCCCTTGCCGTGGGCGCCTCATGCGCCGCGCGCTGAATCTTCGCTGGTAAGCTTGCGCGAAGGTTGCAACGCAAAGGCCACATCCCTCGTGGAATGCGGCCCAAGAGTGCGGCCCAGGAATGCGGTCAAAGAATGCGGCTCAAAAACGCGGCCCGGTAGGGCGGCCCAGAGAGCGCCGCCGCCACCTCGAGCGCTGGGTTCACCCGCCGAACAGCTTGAGGATGAGCTGGCTGTTCTGGTTGGCGATGCTGAGCGATTGGATGCCGAGCTGCTGCTGCGTCTGCAGCGCCTGCAGCTTGGTCGAGGCCTGGTTCATATCCGCATCGACGAGCGAGCCGACGCCGCTGGTGATGGCGTCCGACAGGCTCGAGACGAAGGTCGCCTGCAGGTTGATGCGGGTCTGCGTCGCGCCGAGCGTCGCTGCCGCGCTGGTGATCGACTGGATGGCGGTGTCGACCTGGGTCGTGAGCTGCGACAAGGTCGTCTGGTCGGCGGCCGAATCGGTCAGGCCCGCGACGTTGAGCGTCGCGACACTCATATTGGTGGTGCCGTTCACCGTGTCGAGGATACCCGATTGGTTGTTGGAATCGTAGAGCTTGGTCAATGCGGAATTGACGGTGATGGTGCCGATGCTGATCGCCCCCGTCGTGTCGCGCGAGAAGGAGGCAACGACGCTCTTGGTGGCATTGTAGCCGGGCATGCCCGAATTCACCGCGAGCCAGTTCTCGCCGTTGAAGGAGGCCGAGTTGGCGATGCTCTGCAGCTGGCCTTGCAGGGCCGAGATATCGGTCTGGATCTTGCTGCGGTCGACGCCGGGCTCGGCGGCGGTCACGAGGTCCGACTTGATCTTGTCCATGACGCTGATCGTCGAGTTCATGGCGGCGTTCGCCACACCGACCGTCGAGCCGCCGAGGCTCAAGGAATCCTGCACTGAGGAGAGGGCGTCCTTGTCCGAGCGCATGGTGGTGGCGATCGACCAATAGGCAGCGTTGTCCTCCGCGCTGGCCACCCGCAGGCCGCTCGAGATCTGGGTCTGGGTCTGGGTGAGTGCCTTCTGCGTCTGCGAAAGCGCCTGGAGCGCCGTCATCGCCGACATATTGGTCAATATGCTGCTCATGTCTCTTAAGCTCCTAGGGTCGCTGCCAGTTTCGCGAAGACGCGCGATGTCGTCCGTCGCGAAATGCCACTCGCCGCTCCCCGCAGCGGCCGCAAATTGCGCCGTCTCGCGAATCTCGGCCAGGAAGCTTGCGCGTGGGTTGCGGCGCCAAGGTTACGGCACTCTTGGGTCACGGAACTCTTGGATCACGGCACTCTTGGGTCACGGAACTTTTGGGTCACGGAACTCTTGGGCCGCGTCCTTCGTGGAACGCGGCCCGATAGCGCTGACTGAGAGTGCGACCCGAAAATGTGCCGCCGATCAGTGCCGCTCATCCATGCGGCGAATGAGTATCGCCGCCGGCTCGAGCGCCACGCGTCAGCCGAACGGCTTGAGGATGAGCTGGCTGTTCTGGTTGGCGATGCCGAGCGATTGGATGCCGAGCTGCTGCTGCGTCTGCAGCGCCTGCAGCTTGGTCGAGGCCTGGTTCATATCCGCATCGACGAGCGAGCCGACACCGGTGGTGATGGCGTCCGACAGGTTCGAAACGAAGGTCGCCTGCAGGTTGATGCGGGTCTGGGTGGCGCCGAGCGTCGAGGCCGCCGTGGTGATCGACTGGATGGCGGTGTCGACCTGCGTCGTGAGTGCCGACAAGGTCGCCTGGTCGGCGACCGAATCCGTCAAGGCGTGAACGTCGAGGTTCGCGACACTCATATTGGTGGTGCCGTTCACGGTGTCGAGGATGCCCGACTGGTTGTTGGAATCGTAGAGCTTGATCTGCAAGGTGTCGACGGTGATGGTGCCGATGCTGATCGCACCCGTGGTGTCGCGCGAGAAGGAGGCGACCACGCTCTTGATGGCGTTGTAGCCGGGCACGCCAGAATTCACCGCGAGCCAGTTCTCGCCGTTGAAGGAGGCCGAATTGGCGATGCTCTGCAACTGCCCCTGCAGGGCGGTGATGTCGGTCTGGATCTTGGTGCGGTCGACGCCGGGCTCGGCCGCGGTGACGAGGTCCGACTTGATCTTGTCCATGACGCTGATGGTCGAGTTCATGGCGGCGGTCGCCACGCCGACCGTCGAGCCGCCGAGGTTCAAGGAATCCTGCACCGAGGAGAGCGCGTCCTTGTCCGAGCGCATGGTGGTGGCGATCGACCAATAAGCGGCATTGTCTTCCGCGCTCGCCACACGCAGGCCGGTCGAGATCTGGGTCTGGGTCTTGTTGAGAGCGTATTGTGTCTGCGAAAGCGCTTGCAGCGCCGTCATCGCCGACTGGTTGGTCAATATGCTGCTCATGTCTTCGTGTCCGTCGGCTGACCGACGATCTCAGGGACATTGCGGGTTACTCAAGCCCGCGAACGGTCGCTCAGTGTCCCTGTCATGGCCGCAACGCACGGCACCGGAGATTATCTGGCGGGAAGCTTGCGCGGGGATTGCAACGCGAAAAAGGCCGCGCTCCTTGCGGAGCACGGCCCTTATCTCTCAGCGCCGCCTCGATCGGCGGCGGCGCTTAGGTCTGTCGAGTCAGCCGAACAGCTTGAGGATCAGCTGGCTGTTCTGATTGGCGATGCTGAGCGATTGGATGCCGAGCTGCTGCTGCGTCTGCAGCGCCTGGAGCTTGGTCGAGGCCTGGTTCATATCCGCATCGACGAGCGAGCCGACGCCGCTGGTGATCGCGTCCGACAGGCTCGAGACGAAGTTCGCCTGCAGGTTGACGCGGGTCTGGGTGGCGCCGAGCGTCGAGGCCGCGGTGGTGATCGACTGGATGGCGGAATCGACCTGCGAGGTGAGCGCGGACAAGGTCGCCTGGTCGGTGGTCGAGTCGGTCAGGGCGTGAACGTCGAGGTTCGCGACACTCTGATTGGTGGTGCCGTTCACCGTGTCGAGGATGCCCGTCTGACCGTTGGAGTCGTAGAGCTTGGTCTGCGAGGTGTCGACCTGGATGGTGCCGATGCTGATCGTGCCCGTCGAGCTGCGCGAGAAGGAGGCGACGATGCTCTTGGTCGCGTTGTAGTTGGCGGCGCCCGAGTTCACCGAGAGCCAGTTCTCGCCGTTGAAGGAGGCCGAATCGGCGATGCTCTTCAGCTGGCCCTGCAGGGCGGTGATGTCGGTCTGGATCTTGGTGCGGTCGACGCCGGGCTCGGCGGCGGTGACGAGGTCCGACTTGATCTTGTCCATGACGCTGATCGTTGAGTTCAGGGCGGCGTTCGCGACACCGGTCGTCGAGCCACCGAGGTTCAAGGAATCCTGCACCGAGGAGAGCGCGTCCTTGTCCGAGCGCATGGTGGTGGCGATCGACCAATAGGCCGCGTTGTCCATTGCACTCGCCACCCGCAGGCCGGTCGAGATCTGGGTCTGGGTCTGGGTGAGTGCCTTCTGCGTCTGCGAGAGCGCTTGCAGCGCCGTCATCGCCGACATGTTGGTCAAAATGCTGCTCATTTGGAATATGTCCCTAAGGTTGCTGGTATTTTCGGGGACATACCGGATTTCCGCCGGTAAGACAGATCGGCCTCATGCCCTTGGATCGGCCGATCACGACCAATCCAACCTGTCATGTAGCTACATTCGCATGTCAGGCTTGATCAATTCTTAAGCAGCCGACCGCCATCACCCATATGAACGGATAAGGCTACCAATTAGTAAATTCCATCCGTCGATCAGCACGAAGAACATGACCTTGATGGGCAGCGAAATCACCGAGGGCGGCAACATCATCATGCCCATCGACATGGTTAAGGTGGCGACGATCATGTCGATGACCAGGAATGGCAGAGCGATCAGAAAGCCGATCTCGAAGCCTCGCCGCAACTCCGACACCATGAACGCCGGGATCAGGATACGCAGGTCGATCGTGGCGCGGTCGTGCGCCTGGAACGTCCCCTTCGAGAGGTCGTCGAACAGCTTCAGGTCCTTGTCCCTGACCTGGGACAGCATGAATTCGCGGAAGGGCTCGGTGACCTTGCCATAGGCGACCTGCTCGGTGATGGTGTTGTCCATCATCGGCTTCAGCCCCTGTTCCCAGGCCCGGTCGAAGGTCGGGGCCATGACGTAGAAGGTCATGAACACCGAGAGGCTGATCAGGATCAGGTTCGCCGGCGTGCTCTGCAAGCCGAGCCCCGAGCGCAGGAACGACAGGGCCACGACGAAGCGCGTGAAGCTCGTCACCATGATGAGCAGGCCGGGCGCGACCGACAGCACGGTCAGGAGCGCCACGAGCTGGACGATGCGGCCGCTGGCCGTCGCCCCGCCGGCCGGGATCAGGGTGCTGAGATCGGGCGTCTGGGCCGCCGCTGCCGTCGCCGTGAGCGCGATGAGCGCCAGGGCGATGAAAACTTGCTTCACTGCACCACCAAGGTCTGGATGATGAGCTCGTGCACGCGGCCGGAGGATCTGATGGCGACCCGCTCGTTGAGATCTTCGCGGAGCTGGCGCAGGCCGCTGGCGCCTTCGATCTGCGACAAGGTCAAGGTCCGCAGGAAGGCCAGGATGTCGCCGGTGATCTCGCCCGCCATCACGGCGGGAACGGGGTCCGGCTTGCTGTCGAACACGATGGCGGCTTCCAGCCGGATCCAGGTGTCGGGCGGATCCGCGAGATTCGTGATGATCGGGGGCAGCTCTTTGAGATTGGTGGCGTCGGTATAACGCGGCGCCGTGGCGGCCTCCTCCATCCTGGCTTTCGCGTCGATCGCATCCTTGACGGTCGAGATGATGGCGACGCCGTAGAGGCTGCCGGCCCCCGCCGCGAGCGCGGTGACGAGCGCCGCCGCGCCGATGAGCTTCAGCCGCGCCCGGGGGTCTGGAACCGCGACGACGTCAGTCCCTGCGGCGATCGCGAGATCGTTCATCTTGGCCATGAGCCGGGCGCTCCTAAAACGGCTTGTAGGTGTCGTAGAGCTGCTGGCCCCAGGAGGGCTGCTGCACCTCGGTGACGCGCCCGCGCCCGGCATAGGAGATGCGTGCCTCGGCGATCTTGTCGTAGGCGATCGTATTGTAGCGCGAGACGTCGTCGGGACGCACGATGCCCGCCACGTTGAGCAGGCGCATCTCGAAGTTCACCCGCACCTCTTGCGAGCCGCTGATGATGAGATTGCCGTTCGGCAGCACGTCGGTGACGACGGCAGCGACCCTCAATTCGATCTTCTCCGAACGGTCGATCGCCCCTTTGCCGTTCGATGTCGAGGTCGAATTGGCGTCGAAATTGGCGGACCCCTTCGTCGACTTGACGCCCGTCCATCCGAACAACAGGTCGAAGCCGGTCTTGACCGACGAATCCTGCGTCCGGTCGGTGGAGTTGGCGAGGGTCGCCTTCTCGTCCATCGAGATCGTGACCGTCAGGACATCTCCGATCCGCGCGGCACGCGGATCGCTGAAGATGTTGGCGCGTGAGCTGTCGAACAGGGATTGCCTGCCGCTCGGTATCGAGGCCGGGAAGACCGCGCCGGTATTGGGCGGCGTGTAGACCTGCAACCCGGTGCCGACCGGCGTCATATGCGGCTCGCGTCCGATGTCGCGCGGATCCGTCGCGCATCCGGAGAGGAACGCCAGGGAGAGAGCAGCCAGGAGATGCCGCGTCATCATGATTTCTTTCCATCGCGCGCGGCGTTCGGGAAATTGGCCATCGCGTCCGTGAGCCGGGCGGCTCGTCCGGCATCCATTTCGTTGAGGATCGCCCCGGCCGAACGGGCGTTGAGCTTCACCAGGATCGCGGCCGCGGTCCCATCGTCCATGGCGGCAAGCTGGGCCGCAGCCGCTTCCGGCCGCATGCGCGAATAGATGGCAACGACGCTTTCGGCGGCCTTCTTCTCGAACTCCTGGCGCTTCTGCAGCCAGTCCTTGTATTCGGCCTGCTTGACTTCGAGCTCGGCGATGCGCTGCTTGAGCTGCGCATCGAGCTCGGTGAGCCGCTTGGCCTGCCAGGCAAAGCGTGCATCCGCGGCCGTGGCAGCGATGTTCGAGCAATATTGCTGCGCCTCGTTCTGCGTCGCCGCGAGCGGCGATTGCGGACTCGCGGCAGGTGCTCCCACAGAAGCCGCGCTCGGGACCGGCAGGCTCGCGGCGGGGGCAGAAGCAGGGGGCGCACCTGCAGGCTTCTTCGTCTCCATGGGTGTGGACGGCACGCTGATGATGGCCGGGATGCCAGGCTTGGTGCCGGGCGCTCCCTTGGCGTCGGATATCGGTTTGGTGTCGGGCGCTGCCTTGACGTCAGGCGAAATCTTGACGTCGGGAGAAGCCTTGACGTCGAGTGAGGTCTTGGTCGGCTCGGCGCTCGCGACAGGCGCCTTGGCGGCCGGCGCGGAGGCGGATGGAGCTGCCATGGCGGGGGCGCCGGGTGCGCCTGCTGCCGCTGCCACGGCCGCCCGGCCGCCAGTGCCTTGCGGCTGCCCGGCCAAACCTGGCGCGACCAAGCCTGGCGCGGCCAAGCCTGGCGCGACCGATGCCGACCCACCGGGATTGCCGATCGCGGCCTGCGCGGCGGGCGCCAGCTCGTCGCGGACATGTTTGGCAAGCTTGTGGCGCTTCGCCGCCGAACGGTCGGGCGGATGCAGCGCCAGAGGCTTGGCATTGGCGCCGGGCTTCGGGGCTTCTTTGCCGAGGGCGAGCCCGGGCGCAGCCGCGATCACGACCGCGACGAGCCATCCGAAGCGATGGGAGATGCTGGCACGAGCGAAATTCATGGCGACGCGGCGAGTTCCCGAGACATCTGCCGGGGAATCTGCCGGTGCAAGCTTGTGTCGGGCTGGCGGTCGTGGCGGCGCTGGAGTGATAGTGCCGGCGTAACTCCCTCGCGCTCCTCGGACTTGTTCCAAGGAGTACGGGGAGAAGGCGAGATATAGGAGGCCAGGTGCGTGCGAGCAGGCGCTGGCTCGCGCCGACCCTTTGGCTGCGTCTCGGGAGCGCTGGGACCGCGACCGTCTCGGTCGCCCTCTTCCCAGCGGGTGCGCCACCCCCGGCGGTCTCAAGGGCGGGCGGGACGCCCGCGGTCCCAAGGAAGGCCCCCAATCCGCAAAGGTCCCGGCGTGATCCAGGTCGCCTGGGGCTATTGGATGACGAGGTCGGCTTGCAGCGCACCTGCTGATTTGATCGCCTGCAGGATGGCGATGATGCCGCTCGGCTTGAGGCCGATCTGGTTCAGACCCCTGACGAGGATGCGCAGATTGGTGCCGGCCAGGATGGCGATCTGGCCACCTGTCTGGTTGGCGTCGACCGCGGTCGAGGGGGTGACGACAGTCCTGCCGTTCCCGAAGGGGTTCGGCTGCGAGACCTGCGGCGTCTCCGTGACCCGCACCGTCAAGCTGCCATGGGTCACGGCAACCGTCGAGATCTGCACATCCTGGCCGATGACGACCGTGCCGGTCCGCTCGTCGACGACCACACGTGCCGGCGTATCGGGCTGCACCGTGAGCTCTCCGATCTCGGCCATGAAGCGCGGAGCGCTGACCCGCGGCGGCCTGATCACCGAGATGGTGCGATGATCCTGCTCGCGTGCCACTCGCATCCGGTAGAAGCGATAGCTGAAATCGTTGATGGCATCGGCGACCCGCACGGCGGTGCTGAAATCGGGATTGCGCAGCTGCAGCACCAGCGGCCCTGATTCGAGGGAGCGGTTGGGGATCTCGCGTTCGATCAAGGCGCCGTTCGGAATCCGGCCTGCGGTCGGTACGCCCTGCGTGAGCACCTCGGCCTGTCCGGCTGCGGCGAAGCCGGACACCGAGATCGCGCCCTGCGCGACCGCATAGGTCTGTCCATCGACGCCGGCCAGCGAGGTGAGGATCAGGGTGCCGCCCATGAGGGAGGTCGCATCGCCGAGCGACGAGACGCCCACATCCATGCGGGAGCCGTTGCTGACGAAGGGCGGCAGATCCGCAGTCACGATCACCGCGGCGACGTTGCGGGTGCGCAGCGAAATCGGCTGGCTCGAGCCACCCGTCGTCGAGGGCAGATCATTGCGCACATTGATGCCCATGCGGTCGAGCATCGACTGGATCGCCTGCTCGGTGAAGGGATTGTTGCGCAGCGTGTCGCCGGTATTCTGCAGTCCGACCACGAGGCCGTAGCCGATGAGCTGATTGTCGCGCACCCCTTGCAGGGAGGAGATGTCCTTGATGCGCACCGTGCCGCCGATATGGCGCGGCGCCTCGGTCTCGATCCGGCGATGCAGTTCCGCGATCTCCGCGAGCGCCTGCTGCAGCCTTTCGGCTTCGATCGGCTTTTTCAGGGCGGGTCGTGCCGGAGCCGTCACGGCGGCCTTCGGCGGAACGGGCCCGTCGACATCCGCCGCCGAGGCGGCGCCGACGATGAGGCAAAGGCCGGCCAGGCACGAGATCAGGCGCATCAGCTGTCGCTCACGCGGACCGACCCGTCCGGCTGCACCGTGCCGGTGACGATAATCCCGCTCTCGGGATTGCGGACCTTGACGAGGTCCCCGACGCTGCCGGCCTGCAGGGCGGCGCCATAGGTGGTAATGGTGAGGCCGCCCTCCGAGAAGACGACCTTGACCTGAGCGCCATTGCTGACGACTTTCGGCTCGCCGACGCCATTCACCGGTATGGGCTTGCCCGGCAGCAAGGTGCGTCGAGCGATCTTCCCGAGAAGCACCGAGCGATCCCCGATGACGCCGCCGGTCGCCATCGGGTCAAAGCTGAAATCACGGTCGACCAGAAGGCCGTCCCTGATCACATCGCCGGGATAGAGGACGATGGTCGGCACCGGCAAGGTGAGGTCGGCGGGCAGAACCGGGCGCGACCCGACCATGACGATCGCGATCGCGGCCGCGAGGCGAGCCGCCCACAAGACATGTCGGATCATGGCCGCGCCTTCCCCGATCAGCGGATTTCGGTGATGGTCTTCGACATCTGGTCGGCTGCCTGGATCACCTTGGAATTCATCTCATAGGCGCGCTGCGCCGAGATGAGGTCGGTGATCTCCGCCACCGGGTCGACATTCGAGCTTTCGAGATAGCCTTGCTTGAGGGTGCCGAAGCCGGGATTGCCCGGCACATCGACGATCGGGGCGCCCGAAGCCGCCGTCTGCTGATAGAGGTTGCCGCCGAGCGGGGTCAGCCCCGCATCATTGGCGAAATTGGCGATGGTGAGCTGGCCGAGCTGCTGCGGCGCGACCTGTCCATCGAGCGTCACGGTGACGATGCCCGACTGGCTGACATTCACGGCGACGGCGTTGTTGGGAATGACGGTCGGCGGAGTGACCTGATAGCCGTCCACGGTGACGAGCTGGCCGGTGGCGTTCTTGTTGAAGGAGCCGGCCCGCGTGTAGAGCGTCTGCCCATCGGCACCGATCACCTGGAACCAGCCGCGACCTTGCACCGCGAGATCGAGCTGGTTGCCGGTATTGGTGAGCGCGCCCTGGATATGCAGGTTGCGGATGGCGGCCGTCCGCACGCCGAGGCCGAGCTGGGCACCTTCGGGGATGGTGTTGTCCTGACCGCGATTGGACACGCCCGGCAGGCGCACGGTCTGGTAGAGGAGATCGCTGAACTCGGCCCGGGCCCGCTTGAAGGCCGTGGTGTTGATGTTGGCGATGTTGTTGGCGATGACTTCCAGATTCTGCTGCTGAGCATTCATGCCGGTGGCGGCGATGGTAAGCGCTGTCACTATACTCTCCTCAGATGGCCATACGGCTGATGTCTTGATAAGCTGAGATGACCTTGTCGCGGACGGCGACCGCCGTCTGCAATGTCGTCTGGGCGCTCATCACTGCCTCGACCACATGTTGCACCGAGGCATGCCCCTCGATCCCCGAGATCGCGGCCGCTTCACCCGCCTTCAACGTGCTGACGGCGTCATGGGTCACCTGCGCCAGCATGTCGCCGAAATTCGAGGTGCCTGCGCCCGGCGTTGCGCTCACGGCGGCGGGGCCCGGGCCGACCGATTCCAAGGGTGAGGCCGGCACGATGCCGGTAATGACCGGCGAGATGGCGGAGATCATGCTTGCCCCTTCAGGAGGTCGATGGTCATGGTCACGAGGTCGCGCGTCTGCTTGATGACCTGCAGATTGGCCTCGTAGGATCGGTTGGCTTCCCGCATATCCGCCATCTCCACCAGCATGTTCACATTGGGGAGCTTGACGAAGCCGTCCTTGTCGGCCGCGGGGTTGCCGGGGTCGTGCTCGATGCGGAAGGGCGATTTGTCGGTGCCGATGCTCTTGACGTGCACGAGTTTCGTCCCGACGGCCCGATCCATCTCACCCTCGAAGGTGATCGTCTTGCGCGCAAAGGGATTGGCACCCGGCGTCGCGCCGGTCGATTGGGCGTTGGCCATGTTCTCGGAGACGACGCGCAATCTCGCCGATTGCGCCTCCAAGCCCGAGCCCGCGATGCGCAGCGATGCCTGCAATGGGTCGATCACGATTTAGCCTTTCACGCTTTGTGTCAGCATGGCGTTGAAGGCTTTGACGATGCTGGTGTTCAAGGAGAAGCTGCGATTGACGTCGCCGGCCTTCATCATCTCCTGCTCGAGGCTGACCGAATTGCCCGAGCGTGTGACCTCCCAAGGATCATTGGTCTTGGCCGCGGTCGTCGAAAGCTCGGTCGGGCTGATCGCGATATGGCTCACATTGGTGGTGGCCAGATTGAGCTGGGTCTTGTCCAGGACATCCTGGAACGAATGCACGTCGAGAGAGGAGAATCCCGGCGTGTTGGCATTCGAGATATTGGTGGCGATCGTCGTTTGACGGATCGACAGCCAGCGTGCCTGCAGCGAGGCGATGTCGAAGAGATGAATCGGTCCCACAGGCAGCTCCGGCATTCGGCTCGGGGACTGGTTTAGGGCCGCAATCTTGCCTGAAGCTGGTCTTCAGAGCTTGTTCGGGAATTGCCGTGAAGGCTGGGGCCGAGGCTCGGCAGCCACGTATCTTCCTTCAGGCACAGTGCGCCGAGAAGGCCGAGGCGATCCGCTCCCGCATCCGAAACGCTGCGCCCCATACGAGGAACGCAAGGGCTGCACCGCAAAGCATTGGCGCTCGCAGGCCCCAATCCTCGGCAGCCGCGCCGACGGCAAGCACGCCGAGCGCGCCGGCGAGGCGCAACAACAGGAACTGCGTGCTCATGACACGGCCGCGCAATTCGTCGGGCACCGAGACTTGCAGAAGGGCCACGGTTCCGGTGCGACAGATCTCGAAGAAACAACCGAGGGCGATCATCGCGAGGGCGGCCGCAACGAGACTTTGGGCCAGCATCAGGGCTACCAGGGCCAGCAGGAACCCCAAGAAGGCCCACAGGATGGTCGACGGCGCCGCACGCCGGGCGCCGCCATGCGCGAGCCAGAGCGCCGAAAGCGTGGCGCCGACGCCAGCGCCGGCGAGCAGGATCGAAAGGCCTTCTACGCCCGCGCCCAGCGCCGTGTCGGCGAAGGCCGGGGCCATTTGCCGTACGGCGGCGGCGAGAGCGTCGCCGAACAGCATCACCGCCAGTATGGCCGCAATGCCGCGATGCCTTGCGGCCGCGCGCAGGCCGTCGAGAAACTCGGCCATCACGGCCTTGCCCGACGCGGTGGGCTGTTCGTAGCCGGCCGGCGTGCGCAGGAGCGCGACGAAGCCGAAAAAGATACCGTAGCCGACAACGTTGGTCGCGAAGGCGATCGCCGATCCGAAATGCAGGATCACCCAGCCGGCAAGCGCCGGGCCGATGAAAATTCCCAACTGGGTATAGGCGGCGGAGACGCCGATTGCCGAGGAGAGGCGGCGACGTTCGACAAAGCGCGGCAGAAGGCCAAATTGCGCCGGAACGCTGAATGCGTGAATTGTGCCGTGCAGGAAGGCGAGCGCCGCGAGAAGACCGATGGTGAGCTGGCCCGCAAAGGCGAGCCCGGCGAGGGCGGCGGCTTGCAGCATGGCGAACGCATAGCTGATCAGGAGGATGCGGAACCGGTCATGGCGATCAGCGATCACGCCGCCGAGCGGCATCAGCACGATGTTCGGTGCCGCATCCATCAGCGCGACGATCGCGAGCCAGCGCGTCGAATGGGTCAAGTCCCACGCCGTCCAGGACACAGCCACGGCCTGAACGAAGAAGCCAAGCCATGATACGACGGAACCGACCGAATAGCGTCGGAAATTGCTGTCTTCGAACGCGTCGCCGATGCCGCCCAGCAGTGCTCTCAAAGCGCACTCCGATAGGCGGCCGAATAGCCGACGACGATCGAGGAGGCCCGTTGTTGCGAGGTAGATTATGGAGCGCGGACACCCCTGGCAAGCGAGGCCAAGACCCTGCGATGCCAAGACCCTGCGATGCCAAGACCCAGAGATCGAAGGGCTGATCACGGCAGCGTTTCGAAATTCGCCTTGCGGCCTTGCCTCGACGCCGGCGGCTGGAGCCGGCACCCCATCGGCATTGAGCGTCAGCGCCGCGGTTCGCGGATGATGCCTTGCGAGGTCACGACCACCCATTTGCCCTCGCGCTGCTCGATCGCGGTCACGAGGCCGGCATTGGGCAGGATGGCGCCGCGCCTGACCTCCCTGAGCCCCTCGGGACTGTCGATCAGCGCCGTGCCCCGCGACACGGAGCGCAGCACATAGTTTCTCACCATTGCCGGCGCAGCCGAGATCGAGCCGACCACGTCGACCCGCGTCGACGCGCTTTTGTCGGCGCCGTCGCTGCTGCCAGGCGCAGCATCGCGGCCGACCGAGGCGGTGGCGAGATCATCGGGCTCTCCGCCATCGCGATTCGAGCCATGCCCGCTCGGTGTCAGCTTGGCGAAGACGGTCAGATATTCCGCGCCGGAGAAATGTGGCTGGCGGCCGCTATCGGAAATCATGTAGCTCGCGAAGGAGCCGGAAGCGACCGCGAGCCCGAACCCCACCGCGCCCAGGCCGCGTTCCCAGGTGAACAGGCGCCGCCAGCCGCGAGCCCGGCCCTGAAACGAGCCCGCGCCGAGAGAGACGGCGGTCTTCCCCGCAGAGGGCTTGGGCATGTCGCGGCTCGCCAGTCGATTGTCGATGCCTCAAATTGAGACATCATCGTTAACTTTCGATTAACCGAGTTTTCGCGAAGGCGCGCCCTATCGATGGATAAGCGCCAGGCTCGCCGCCGGCCGCAATGAATGGTTCACCACGCCGGGAAGAGCTTCGTGATCGACAAGGCAATTCGCGATAAAGCTACCGCGCCCCGACATGTGCCACGCCGCAGGCCGAGCGGGGGAACGAATTCGGCCGGCTTCGTCGTGATCCGCATGCAGGGCTCAATTCTCCAAGGCGTGAAGCGCGCTCAAGGATCGCTGGCCGGCCGGCTGGCGCAGCGCGTCAAAGGCCTGTTGCTGCCGCGCAGCGACGCCGTGACCTACAGCGTGGTCGAGAGTGAGACCGCGCATCCGGCTTCCGGAGATCGGCGCAACGACGCGCGTCGCCGCACCCGGCTGCGCTCCGGCAAGGTCGTCGATCCCGGCAACCGCTTCATCGTCGAATGCCAGATCCGCGAGCGCTCGCAGGAGGGCGCGCGGCTTTTGCTCGTTAAGCCCGCCGAGATCCCCGATCGGATCGGCCTGTTCGACGATTCGGAGCTATCGATCAGGACAGCCGAGATCATCTGGCGCCAAGCGCTCGAAATCGGCATCCGCTTCACGCCCGAGCACGACAGCGAAGAGATCAAGGAGAGCGATCTCGCCGCGCTGTCGGGCAAATTCTACGCCGTCGGCAAATAGCGGGCCGCGCGACGCCAGGAGCCCTACGCCGAGACATCTTATGCAGCTTGGCCTGCGACCTGGGACGCGGCCGACATCAGCTCGTCTGGCGTCGGCACTCCGAACATGTGACGACCGCCCCCGGAAACCTCGGTGAAGCTCCAGCGCACGATACCTTCCCGATCGAGCAGAAACTCGCCGATGAGCTGACCATGACCGGTTGCGATCATCCGATCGTCGGCTTCGGTCGTCTCATATCCATCCTTCTTGTTGAGGAATTCTGTCGCCGCCATCGGGTTCATTGGCTCGGGTAGCTCGCCTGGCATGTCGATCCGCATGGCCGTCATGGCATTCATGCCGATCTTGTGGGGCCAGTCGCTCTCGCTCTCCGTGAATTGGAGATTTGGCAAGCCGAAGGCGCGATGCGAGACGCGCTCGGGGTCGGACGCGGCAAGCAGATTGGGCACGGGATGATAGCGGAAATAGAGCCGCGCGCGCTCGATCGGCGTGTTGACGACTGTGAGACTCTCGATGCCTTTCTCGCGCAGGGCCGTGCCAAGCTGCGCCATGGCGGCGATTTGGCGTCGGCAGAAAGCGCAATGCAGACCTCGAAACAGGCCGACCAATACCGGCTTGTGGCCGCGAAAATCCTCGAGCGCGATCTGACCGTCACGGGTAATCGCATCGAGCACGATGTTCGGCGCCCGATCGCCAGGTTGCAGTGGCCCCTCGTCTTGATGATTGGACATAGACGACCTCCTCTTTTTTTCTAGTCGAGGAACGGCAGGACGACGAGCGACTCGGGATCGAGGGCATGCCGCGCGCACACATCCTGTGCCAAGGCAAAATACCGCTCGGCCTCGGGCGTGTCGTCCAGATCGAGGTTCAGTGTCGCAAGACCATCATAGCATGGAAAAAGCAGCTGCGGCTCGCCCGTTTCGCGTGCCACCTCGAGTGCCTCATTGTAGCAGCGCAGAGCGAGCTCCGGCTGGCCATGGCACTGATGAATCTGCCCGAGCACGATCAATGGCACGGCGAGATGCTCGCGCTGATCGAGCGCTCGGTCGAGCTCGATCGCTTTTTCGGCAGCAGGCACGCCCTCATCGGCACATCTATCGGTAAATGTGCAGCAGGCGACCGCCAGATTGGCGAGAAGACGCGCCTGAAAGCCGAGATCGCCGACGCGGCGCGCGACCTCGAGGCCGCGGCGGCACACCTGCATCGCCCGCGCTGGATCAATGATCGTGTAGAGCACGCCGAGATTGGTGTAGCCGCGGCAGGCTGCGCCGAGCAGGCCGGCGGCTTCGGCGACCGCGACGCTCAGCTCCACCTCGCGGACTGCCTCCTGGCTTCGTCCGAGCCTCGCCAGTGCAACACCTTTGGTATTGAGCGCCTCCGCCGTAGCGCGAGCCGCCTCAAGTCTGGAATGCTCATCCACATCGGGCGGCACGGATTGAGCATAGCCGAGCGCATCGTCTGCCCATCTCGCGGCCGCGGCGTGATCGCCCATGCGAAAGGCGAGGCGACCGCGCTCCTGCCGCAGATGCGCCTGCTCGATCGGCGCGTCGATGCCTTCGAGCAGCGCGGCCGCCTCGCCGTAATGCGCCTCCGCTTTGTCTCGCTTGCCGGCGTCCCACAGCAATCGGCCGAGCTTGCGAAGTATCCGCGCTGCGGCGGCACGATTTCCGGCAACGCGGCTAGCCTGCAACACCGTCTCGTAATGCTCAAAGGCGGTGTCGCGCCGGCCGGTCGGCCCACAAAGATCGGCAATTCGCTCGCACAGCACAAGCCGCTCCGGCTCTTGATCGCCGGTGGCCGGCAAGACCGTGAGCGCCTGCCGATAGAGACGGATAGCGTCGTCGTTGGCGTAAATCACGCGCGCCCGGTCACCGGCGGCCATCAGGTAGCGCGCGCCCTTCGGCTTGTTGGTGCTGAGGCTGAAATGATGGCCCAGCAGTGCGAGGTCTTCGAGCCGCTCGGGATCATCGCCACACGACCGCTCCAGGGCGGCACCGATCCGCCCATGCATCCCGGTGCGCCGTTGCAGGAGGAGGTTCCGGTAGATCACATCCTGCAGCAATGTCTGCGTGAAGCGATAAGATTGCGACGCAATGGAGTTTGCGCCCGCGACCTCCTCGATGATCTCGGCATCGCACAGAAGATCGAGCCCCGCTTCTACTCTTGCCGGATCGGCCGCGGTCGCACCGAGGAGGGTTTCGTCAAAGCGCGGGCCGATGACCGCTGCCTCCTGGGCCAACCTGCGCACTTCAGGTGGCAATCGGTCCACTCGCGTGAGCAACATCGCCTGAATGCTCGCCGGAATGTCAGCGGCTGCGTCGGTGGCCGTGATCCGCCAATGCTGGCCGTCACGTTTCAGGACCCCGCTTTCGATGAGACCGCGCACGATTTCCTCGACGAACAGTGGGTTGCCGCTGGCGCGCTCGAGAATTCGATCGCATAGATTTCCGGATGATCTGCACCAACCGTGACCAAAAAACGCCGCGAGCAGCTTCTCTCCGTCAGCGACGTCAAGGGGTGCCAGACGCAGCGCCGCATGGCTGATCCGGCTCGAGTCGAGCTGATCCAATTCGAGCATCGGCCGGTGTGTAAACAACAACATCAGCCGCCTGCGCTCCAGCCGATCCATCACGAACCGCAGCGCCTCCAGCGACACGGCATCGGCCCAGTGCAGGTCCTCGACGATGATCAAGAGGGGAGATAGCGCCAGGCGCCGCTCGAAGACCGTGCGGATCGCGAAAAATATCTGCCGCCTGAGTTGCTCCGGCTCAACATGCTGCAGGGCGGCGTCAGGGTCGCCGAAGCCGAGAACATAGAAATAGAGGGGCAGCAGGCGCTCCGCCTCTTCGGGCGCGAGGCCGAGCTCCGTGAGCGCGTCGACGAGCTTGGTCTGCGTCTCCACTGCCGAAGCTTTGTGCGGGATGCCGTAAGCGCTGCGCAGCACCGCCGCGAGAGTGCCATAGGACTGCTCGCCCAGCGGCGAGCAGGTGGCCCGCCGGATCGCAACGCCTGCGAAGCGATCCTCGTCGCGGGCGCGCGCGACAAATTCATTCACCAGGCGCGTTTTTCCGATGCCGGCTTCGCCGATCAGCCGCACCAATTGAACGGCTCCTCCACAGGCCAGATCGAGGCTGCCCAACATACGGGCAAGCTCTGCGTCGCGCCCGATCAGCGGTGCGCTGAGGCCCAGCGTTTCGAGCCCTCGTGCCGCACGCGGTGCGTCAAGCGGCCTCAGCAGACGATGCACCTCGACACTGCCGACCTTGCCGCGAAGCGCGACGTCGCCGAGCGAGTCATAGGAGAAGGCATGCCGGGTGAGGCGGTAGGTAAGCGGCCCCACCAGCACCTCGCCCGGCGACGCCATCGACTGTAATCGTTGAGCCGTGTTCACGGTGTCGCCGGTCACAGAATAGGATTTGGAATTACCCGCACCAAATCCGCCCGCGACCACATGCCCGGTGTTGATGCCGATATGGAGCGTGAGCGGCGACCCGGCGCACGCATCCGAACGTTCCCCCACGCCTGCTGCCCGCTTGACCATCTCGAGAGCCGCGCGGAGCGCCCGCTCGGGATCGTCTTCGTGAGCGACCGGCGCACCGAACAAGGCGAGCAGCGCATCACCGAGGAATTTGTCGACGAAGCCGCCAAAGCTCTGTACGGCAGCCGTCAATTCCTCGAATAATTCGTTCTGGAGCGTCTGCAGGACTTCCGGGTCGAGCCGCTCGCTCAATGTGGTGAAGCCGCTGAGATCCGCAAACAGCACCGTAACGGTGCGGCGGTCGGCCTCCATGTCGAATGGGAATGGCATCGCCCGAGATGCCGGCTCGATCACGGCAGCCGGAGGCGGCATTGGCGGTCGGAGATCGGCCGCGACCGACGTCGGTGCTTCCCGTTGGTTTCGAGCTTGCGGTACGCCGTCGATATGGGCACCGCATTTCGGGCAAAACGCAAAATCTGCCGCACATATATGGCCGCAGCTGGGGCACGAGCTCGGCTGCTTCGCGCCGCACCTTGGGCAGAACGCGAAGCCGCTCTGAACCTCGAAGCCGCAACCTGAGCAGTTCATCGATCAAGACCTCGCACGAGGCGCGATGGCGTGATCTGATCTCGGGCCTCAGCGGGTCGGCCTTGGATCGTGGGCAAGAATGCGCCCGCAGTGCCGGGCGAGCAAGCGGCGGCCAAGTTGTTGCGGCCGAGTTATCGTGGCTAAGTCTTTGTGGCTAAGTTTTGAGGAAACCGGGTTTTCAGTCTCAACCCCGCCCTCTTGACCCGCGGCTTGCGGACGCGACAATGGGCGTCGTGAACACGCCAGGCCCATCCCCCTCCGATCGATGCCGCACCTTAGCGCAGGCAAGGCGACTGTTGCCCAGTGGCAGATCAGCTGTTGGCAAGTCGACTCTTGGCAAATCGACCGGTGGATAGCGCTCCGCTCCTCGCGGTCGAGGACCTGCATGCCGGCTATCAGAGCGGCGTCGACATCCTGCAAGGCTTGTCGCTCGGCGTCGCGGCGAACAGCCTCACTCTGGTGATCGGCCCAAATGGCGCCGGCAAATCGACATTGCTGAAATCGATCTTCGGCTTCCTCAAACCCCATCAGGGCAGCGTCCGCCTGCGCGGCGAGGAGATTTCCGGGCGCGAGCCCTACGCCCTGAAGCGGCTCGGCATGAGCTACATGCCGCAGGAGATCAACACCTTTCCGTTGCTCTCGGTCGAAGAGAATCTGCGCATGGGCGGCTGGACCTTCAGGCGCGACACGGCCCGCCTCACGGCGCGCATGACGCGCATCTACGAGGTCTTTCCCGTGCTCGGCGAGCGGCGCAAAGCGCTTGCCGGCGATCTGTCGGGAGGCCAGGGGCGCATGCTTTCGGTCGCCCGCGAGATGATGGCCGAACCCTCCTTGATGCTGGTCGACGAGCCGACCGCAGGCCTTGCGCCGGCGCTGGTCGAGCAGGTCTATGAGCTGCTGCAGCAGGCAAGACGCGCGCTCGGCGCCACGATCCTCCTGGTCGACCAGAATATCGAGGATGCGGTCGCGCAGTCCGACCATGTCTACATGCTCAATCTCGGGCGCATCAAGGCGCAGGGGCCAGCGGCGGAGTTCACGCCGCAGCGTACCCGCGATCTGATCCAGGAATGCCTCGTCGGATGAGCGCCGCAGGGATGACCGTGCAAGGCTCAGGCCCCAGCGCCTTTCTCCTCCCCCTGGCGATCGCCACCGGCGCCGGCATCGCGCTGCTGGCGCTCGCGCCCTTCGTCAGCGACTATGTGCTGCATGTGCTGATCACCAGCCTCTATTACACGATCCTCGCCGCGAGCTGGAACCTGCTCGCCGGCTTCACCGGGCAGTTCTCGCTGGCCCAACAGGCCTTCGCGGCGATCGGCGCCTATACGTCGGGACTGATCACGACGATCTATGGCGTGCCGCCCGTGATCGGCATCATCTGCGGCGTCGTGCTGTCGGCGGCGCTGGGCTTCTGCCTCGGCCGGCTGGTGCTGCGCATGCGCGCCATCTACCTCGCCATCGCCACCTGGGCCTTCGCCGAGACGGTGCACATCCTGCTCACCGCCGCCTACTCGATCACGCGCGGCGAGCTCGGCCTCACCGTGCCGCCGCTCGCCGAAGGCCTCACGCCGCGCGGCTACTACGTGACCTTCGTGCTGGTGACGCTGATCTGCGTGCTCGCCATGTATGCCATGCTGCGCTCGCGGTTCGGCATCTTCATGCGCGCCATCCGCGACGACGAGTTGCGCGCCGAAAGCCTCGGCATCGATGCGACGCGCATCAAGACCTTTGTGTTCACCGCCTCCAGCGCCTTTGCGGGGCTCGCCGGCGCTCTCTATGCGCATTATGTCGTGGTGCTCTCCCCGCAGATCGCCGATTTCAGCGAGATGGCGAAGCTCGTGATCATGACGGTGGTGGGCGGGCTCGGTTCCTTCGCGGGGCCGCTGATCGGCGCCGCCCCGATCCAGATCCTCAACAGCTATCTCGCCAAATACGGCGAATGGGACATGGTGATCTATGCGGTCCTGGTGATCGCGCTGATGCGCGCCAATATGGGTGGCCTCGCCGCGCTGATCGGCAAGATCGGCAAGCTGAAAGTCGCTACGCCCTCGCCGACGCCATGAGCGACACCTTGGTATTGACGCGCGCCGAGCTCGGCGCGCTGGTCGAGCCCGCCGCCATCCTTCAAGCCTTGCGGGCGGGCTTCATTGCACGCTCCGGGCTCGTGGGGGCGCGCGAGCGCCGCTTTCCAGTGGCTTTGCCGGCAGCCGCTCCGGTCGGCGCCGGCGCCATGCTGCTGGCACCGGGCTTCGTGCCCGGCATACCGGCCTATTCGGTCAAGGTGCATGCGAAATTCCCCGGCAGCGACCCGGCCATCAAGGGGGTGATCATTCTGCATGCCATCGATGACGGCCGCGTGCTGGCGATCCTCGAAAGCACCTGGCTCACGGCGCTGCGCACCGGGTTTTCGGGCGCGCTTGGCGCCGATGTGCTGGCGCGCCGCGACGCCTCTACGGTCGCGATCATCGGCGCGGGCCAGCAAGGCCGCCTGCAGCTCGAATGCCTGAAATCAGTCCGCGATCTCGCCGCGGTGCGGGTCTTCGATCTCGACGCAGATAAGGCGATCGCCTTTGCGAGAAGCGAGGGCCAGCGGCTCGGCCTGCGCATCGAGGCAAGTGAGAGCCTCGAACAGGTACTCGCGCAGGCTGATATCGTCCTGACTTCCACCTGGGCGAAAACGCCCTTCCTGTTCCCGGGCATGCTACGGGCCGGCACCCATGTCACGACGCTCGGCCCCGATGAGCCGGGCAAGGCGGAGCTTTCCGCCGAGCTCATCTCGGCATCGCGTTTCGTCGCCGATGATCGCGAGCTCGCGCTCGCCATGGGGGCGATCGGCAATGTCGGTCTCGGCGAGGAGGCGATCGCGGCCGAGCTCGGCGAGGTGCTGGCGGGACAGAAGCCCGGCCGGACAGGATCGGACGAGATCACCGTGTTCGGCGCCGTCGGCCTGCCCTTCCAGGACCTCGCGGCCGCCTGGCTCGCTTATTGCGAGGCGGAGCGACGGGGCATCGGCCGGCGCATCACCCTGCTCGATTGAGACGGTTCACACCGCGGACCGAGCCTCAGGCCAGGTTCGCAAACTGCCAATCGCAATCCTGTTGCGCCGCAGAAATAATCGTTTTAAGCTTGAAATAATTTCGTCCCCAAGTGATCTAGTCACCTTCGACGAGGTTTCGCCATGACATCCGCATTCACTCGCAGGTCCGTGCTTGGCGCGACCGCACTCGGCGTCGCGGGCCTTCGCCCATTGGGCGGCGTCCTGCAAGCGCTGGCCGCCGAGACCGACAGCGTCACCATCGGCTGGCCGCAGGACGTGCCGAGCTGGGATCCCAATCAGCGTTTCGTGCCGGATGCCCAGTCGATCTTCAAG
The DNA here is from genome assembly GCA_900104855.1 of Rhizobiales bacterium GAS188. Classification (NCBI taxonomy): domain Bacteria; kingdom Pseudomonadati; phylum Pseudomonadota; class Alphaproteobacteria; order Hyphomicrobiales; species Rhizobiales bacterium GAS188. The sequence continues at coordinate 3,768,726 of FNSS01000001.1, read as the reverse complement.
ATGGTGTTCGACCAGCCGCTCGATCAGGATCCGAAGCTCAAGCTGATCCCCAATGTCGTGAAATCCTGGGAGCTCGCCGCCGACGCCAAAAGCATGCCGGTCGAGCTGCGCGACGACGTCGCCTTCCACAATGGCGACAAGATGACGACGGCGGATTTCCGCTACACCTTCTTCGAGCGGATCAAGGCCGGCCACAAGGTCGACATCGCCAATTCCTGGCGCAAGGTCACCGATATCGAGATCGTCTCAGCCACCAAGGCCGTGATGCGCTTCGATTCGCCGGCGCCAACCGCACCGCAATGGCTTTCCTTCCTCGGCAGCTTCGTGGTGCCCAAGGACTATATGGAGAAGGTCGGCGTCGATGCCTTCCGCGATAAGCCGGTCGGCTCCGGCCCCTACAGGATCGCCGAATACGCACTGAATTCGCGCATCGTGCTCGAGCGCAACGAAACCTATTGGGGGCCGAAGCCCAAGCTGCGGCGCGTCACCTTCGAGATCATCAAGGACCCTTCGGCGCGTGTCGCCGCCGTCCAGTCGGGGCAGGTCGATCTCACCGTCTCGGTGCCGGTGCGCGAGGTGCAGCGCCTGAAGAACGAGCCGCACCTTGCGGGCGAGCTCAATCCCATCACCCGCGTGATCCTGCTGCAGGTGCGCAACGATCTCGGTTTTGCCGATCCGAATGTGCGGCTCGCCGCCCATCATGCGATCGACAAGAAGGCGCTGTCGCAGGCTTTCTATGGCGGAGCCGCGGTGCCGCTCTCGGTCATGGCGACGCCGGGCACCGCCGCCTATCTGCCGGACTACAATTTCGCCTACGATCCCGAGCTCGCCAAGCAGCTCCTGGCCAAATCGGGCTATTCGGCCGACAAGCCGGCCAAGTTCAGCTTCGCCTCGACCAACGGCAATTTCCCCTCCGACTACGATATCGCGCGCGCCATCGCGCAGATGTGGAAGAAGGTCGGCATCGAGGCCGAGCTCGAAGTGATCGAATACGCCAAATATTTCGAGCTGAACCGCGGCGCCAAGCTGCCGGAAGCGACCCTCTACAGCTGGGACAACGCGACGGGCGACCCGGAGATCTTTTCCGGTTATCTGCTCAATCCGAAGATGCCGTTCTCGGCCTGGAAGGGCATGGAGGTCGGCCAGAGGGCGCTCGACCTGTTCAATGTCGCAAATTACGACGAGCGCATCGCCGGCTACAAGGCGTTGAACAAGGACTCGGTCGAAAGCGGCGCCTCGATCCCGTTGCTGCAGAGCGTGCAGACGCTGGTGCGCAAGAAGAACCTCTCTTACACCCAATACGGCAATGGCTGGGTGCGCGCCGACAGCATGAGCTGGAGCTGACGGCCTGTTTGGATTTCGCTTGCGCCGGGCGCGCCCGACATGATCGCGCCGGTCCTGGCGCTGTTCGCCAAAAGGCTTGCCGCTGCGATCCCCATCCTGCTCGTGGTCTCGGCCCTGGTCTTCGCGGTGCTGCGCGTCCTGCCGGTCGATCCGGCCGCGATGTCCATGCCGCCCAACGCCACGAAGGACGAGATCGAGGTGAAGCGCAAGGAGATGGGCCTCGATCGCCCCTTGCCGCAGCAATATGCGATCTGGCTCGGCCAGACGTTGCGCGGCGATCTCGGCACCTCGATCCATTTCCGGCGCGGCGTTGCCGGGCTCATCGGCGAGAGCCTGCCGGCGACCATCGAGCTCGCAGCCCTCGCCATGGCAATCGCCGCCGGGCTCGGCTTCGTGGGCGGGCTGATGCTCTTCCATCTGCGCGGCAGCTGGCGCGGCGAGGCCGCCGATCTCGGCTCGACCGTGCTGATGTCGACGCCGGATTTCCTGTTCGGCTTGATATTCATCCTGGCCTTCGGGGTCGCCTGGCCGATCCTGCCCTTCACCGGGCGGCTCGCGGCGAGCTTCCCGCGCCCCATGCATTCGGGCTTCCTGCTGCTCGACACGCTGATCGAGGGCCGGCTCGACATGTTCATGGATGCGCTCAAGCACATGATCCTGCCAGCGACGGCGCTTGGCCTTGCCTTCTCGGTCCCGATCATGCGGGTGCTGCGCTCGAGCCTCTATGAGGTCGACCACGCCGACTATATCCGGCAGGCGAGGCTGCGCGGCGTATCCGAGGGGCGCATCCTGCTGCGCCACACGCTGAAGAACGCCGTTCTGCCGACCTTGACTTTGATGGGTGTGCAGTTCGGCTTCCTGTTCGGCGGCACCTTGCTGATCGAGGTGATCTATTCCTATCCCGGCCTCGGTAACCTCATGGTCGATGCGGTGCGCAACGCCGATCTGCCGATCATCCAGGCGGTGGCGCTCGCCTATGCGGTCGTGGTGCTGATCATCAACATGATCATCGACGGGCTCTATCTCGTGCTCAACCCGCGGCTGAGGACGGCCTGATGCGCAAGGGTTTCGCGGCGCTGCGCTCCTTGCGGGTGGTCGTCGGCTTGACGATCGTCGCGGTCGTCATCGCCTGCGCGCTGTTCGCGCCCTTCCTCGCGCCGCACGATCCAGAGGAGCAGAACCTGATCGCCACCCTGGTGCCGCCGTCCTGGTCGGCGGCGGGCGATGCGACCTATCTGCTCGGCACCGATTCGCTCGGGCGCGACGTGCTCTCGCGGCTCCTCTACGGGGCCCGCGTCGCCATGACGGTCGCGGTGCTCGCTTCCCTCGGCGCGATGCTGATGGGGGCAACCCTCGCCCATCTCGGCGGCTATTTCGGCGGCAAGGTCGATTGGCTAATCGGCCGCGCTGTCGATGTGTGGATGTCGTTCCCGCCCGTGGTGCTGTCGCTCGTGCTGATGACCGGGCTCGGCGCTGGGGTGCGCAGTGTCATCCTCGCCATCGTGCTCGTCGACTGGACGCGCTTCTGCCGGGTGCTGCGGGCCGAGGTGCTGGTCACGACGCGGCAGGACTATGTGGCGGCGGCGCGGCTCGTTGGCTTCAGCCATTGGCGCACCTTGACCCGCGAGATCCTGCCCGCCACCCTGCCCTTGCTGATAACGCTCGTCAGCATCGAGATGGGGATCGCCGTGATCGTCGAGGCGGTCCTGTCCTTCGTCGGCATGAGCGTCGGCGCCAACCAGTCGGCCTGGGGCCAGATGATCGCCGATGCGCGCCAGTCGATCTATGAATCGGCCTGGAACCTCGTCTTGCCGATGCTCGCGATCTTCATCACCGTGCTCGGCTTCAATCTTCTCGGCGACGGCTTGCGGCGCACCCTCGATCCACGCCTGATGCAGGCGCGCGAGGTCTGAGGGTGAGCCTGCTCGCCGCACAGGGATTGACGGTCGAGACGCAGCTGCGCGACGGGCAGCGCCTGCCGGTGCTCTCCGATATCGCCTTCACGCTCGAGCCCGGCAAGGTGCTCGGGCTCGTCGGCGAATCAGGCGCCGGCAAGTCGATGATCGGGCGCACCATCGCGCAATTGCTCCCGGCGGGCTTCTCCGTCACCTCCGGAAGCCTCAGCTTCGCGGGCGAAGACCTGATCGCCATGGAGGGCGGCCGGCGCCGGCATCTGCTCGGACGCGAGATCGCCTTCATCCCGCAGGAGCCGCTGAGCGCCCTGAACCCGGTCCTGACCGTCGGCGCGCAATTCGGCGAGCACCTCGCCCGCATCGGCGTCGCCACGCTGGCCGAGCGGCGCGAGCAGACACGCGCCATGCTCGAAGCCGTGCATCTGCCGCGCGCCGCCGAGCTCGTGAACCAATATCCGCACCAGCTTTCGGGCGGCATGTGCCAGCGCGTGCTGATCGCCATGGCCTTCGCCAGCCGCCCGAGGCTCGTGATCGCCGATGAGCCGACGACGGCGCTCGACGTCACCATTCAGGCGCGCATCGTCGCCCTGATGGCGGAGATGCGCGACGCCTATGGCGCAGCGGTCGTGTTCATCACCCATGATCTGCGGCTCGCGGCGCAGATCTGCGACGACGTGCTGGTACTCTATGCGGGTCGCCCGGTTGAGAAAGGCCCGGCGCGCAGCCTTTTGGCCGCGCCGCTGCATCCTTATGCGCGCTGCCTGCAGCTCGCGATTCCGTCGCTCTCGACGCCCGAGCGCCAGCTCTACGCGCTTGCGGGCGAGATGCCGGGAATCGCCCGCCTGAACGCGCTCCAAGGCTGCCGCTTCGCGCCGCGCTGCCCGAATGCCGGCGAGATCTGCCGGCAGAGCGAGCCTCACCTCGCGACCGTCTCGCCAGGGCGCGAAGCCGCCTGTTTCCGGGTCGAGATGACTTCCGGCATCGCGGCGTCGACGGAGGCGCAAGCGACCGAGAAACCCGGCCGCAACACCCCGCTGCTCGCGGTCGCCGGCCTCACCAAGCGCTACCGCACAAGGCGCGGGCTGTTCGGCAAGAGCGAGATCACCGCCGTCAACGCCGTGAGCTTCGAGGTCGCAGAGGATGAATTCGTCGGCATCGTCGGGGAGAGCGGCAGCGGCAAGTCGACGATCGCCAAGCTCGTCGTCGGCCTCGAACGCGCCACGTCCGGCCGCATCGAGCTCGGCGGCCTCGACGTCGCGAACCCGAACAGCGAGGCGCGCCGACGGCGTATCGACACCGTGCAGATGGTGTTCCAGGATCCACAATCGGCGCTCAATCCGCGCCGGCGCGTCGCCAGCATCGTGACGCAGGTGCTGGAGGCGGCGGCACCGAGGCTCGCGACACGCGAGAGACTGGCGCGGGCCGCGCAACTGCTCGCCGAGGTCGGCCTGTCGGGGGAGCTCGGCGGCCGCTATCCGTCGCAGCTCTCGGGCGGCCAGAAGCAACGGGTGAACATTGCGCGCGCTTTGTGCGCCACGCCCAAGCTGCTGCTCGCCGACGAGATCGCCTCCGGTCTCGACGTGTCCGTGCAGGCGCAGCTGATCGCGCTGTTGCGGCGCCTGCGGCGCGAGCTCTCCTTCTCGATGCTGTTCATCTCACATGATCTCGCAGTGGTACGAAATCTCTGCGACCGGGTGCTGGTGATGTGGCGTGGCGAGATCGTCGAGAGCGGGCGCACCGCCGACATCTTCGCCTCGCCGCGCCATCCCTATACGCGAACCCTCCTCGCCGCAGTCCCGCCCGACGATCCCTCGACGGTCTGGGCGCCGCTGCAGGCGCCGGCGGCGGAGCTTCTGGCCCCTTAGTGGCTAATCATGGCTGAGGATGTTGAGGAGGCGGCCGAAGGGGTCGCGGACGTAGAAACGCCTCACACCCCATGGCTCGATCGCCGGACCGTATTCGATGGATGCCCCCGCTTTCACCGAGCGTCGGTGGACCTCATCGAGATTGTCGACCTCGATCGACAAATCGGGGACCGGCGTGCCTGATCCACCCTCGGTCGCGAAGCTGATCTGCGGCGCCGCGCTGCCTCCGCCGGCAAGCGTCAAGATCCAGCCATGATCCATGACCACCTGCAGTCCGAGAACGTCGACGTAGAAGGCCTTGGCTCGTTCGACATCCCGAGTGGCGATATTCGCCACGATCCGCTTCACCGCCATAAACCTCTCCGTGCCGCGCTCGCCGCTCAGCCATCCTTGCCGAGGGCCGCAAGCGCACGGCGCAGCGCCGCCAGATCGGCCGCCGGAATGCGGGCGAGCCTCTCGGCCTCGAAGCTGCGGGCCCGCGCCACGATGCCGGCGAGGCGGCTGCGGCCCAAGCTCGTGATGGCGATGGCGGCGGGCGGCCGCATGGCGGCGAAGCCGGCGGCGAGCAGCACAGAGACCGCGTCCTCGGTGGTCGCGAGGCCGACATAGGACAGGCGCGACAGAGCCTCGATCGAGGAGCCCGGATTGGCCGCGAGGCAAGCGAGGATGCGGCTTTGATTGATGGTCAGCCCCTCGGCCTCCCGATGCTGCTCGAAGGCGGCCGAGAGATGCTCATAGGCGCGAAACAGCTGCGGGAGCAGGAAGTCGTCGAGCGGATGCGGGTCTCCGGTCTCGACCAGGGTGCGCCGCCCCACATCGGCCACCGGATGATCGACGGCAAGGCCGTAGCGCCCATGCGCGAAAAGCAGCACCTCGCGCTCGAAGCGGGCGAAGCGCTCGACCTTGCCGATCAAGATGAGATGGTCGCCGCCCTCATGCTCGGCGGCGCGCGCGCATTCGAACTGCGCCGCGACCCCGGCGATCAGGGGCGCGCCCGAGCGGCCCGCGACCCAGTCGACGGAGGAGAATTTGTCGGGGAGCGAGCGGGCGAAGCGGGTCGACAAGCCGACTTGATCGGCCGCCAGCACATTGACGGCGAAATGGCTCGCCTCGCGGAAGACGGGCAGGCTCTGCGCCTTCGATTCGAGCGACCACAGCACCAGAGGCGGATCGAGCGAGACGGAGGTGAAGGAGTTGGCGGTGACGCCCGCGAGCCGGTCGCCGACGCATGCCGTCATGATGGTGACGCCGGTTGCGAATTGGCCGAGCGCCCGGCGAAAGGCGCGCTGATTGTCGGAGGGGTCACCCTCGTCCGTAAGATGCGCGGCGTCGACGTGCTGCATCGTCTAGGACGTCAGGGCTGGTGCGTCGTTCGGCAAGGCACGATGTGTCGTCCTTTCTGGGCCAAGATCTGTTCCGGTCCAAGATCTGGCGGCGGTCCTCAGTCGATCGCTGTCACTTCACCCGCAGCCCTGCCTCACGCAGCAGGGGCAGCACCTCGGCGATGAAATAGGGAAGCTCGGTCTTGAAGTTCACGAAGGACACCGTCGTGCCGGCGAAGCCCGCCTGATGCATGCGCACCATCTCCTCGGCGATGTGGCGCGGCGTGCCGATCAGCGGATAGGTGCCGGCGCCCGCGGCGAAGCGCTTGCGATGCAGCCGATAGGCATCGGCCTCGTGCGAGCCCGAGAATTTCTCCTTCTGGCCCATATAGTGATCGACGCTCGCATCATCCGCCATGGTGACGGCGTAGTGGTGATAATAATCCTCGGCTTCGCTCTGGCTCGGCCGGCACACCACATGGCAGGTGGTGAAGACACCGACCTTGCGGCCGGCCGCCGCGGCGCGCGCCTGCATGTCCTCGATATGCTCGCGGCCCTTATCGATCTCGGTGAAGGTGGTGAACAGGAAATCGGCAGCCTTGGCGGCGAAATCGCGCCCGGGCGGCGAGAAGGCGGCATTCAAGGTGACGGGGCGCGGCTGCTGCAGGGGCCGCGGTCTCCCTGAGACATTCTTGAGCTTGTAGAAGGCGCCGTCGAAATCGAACGGCTTGTCGGCGGTGTAGATGCGCGACATGACCTCGAACCATTCGAGTCCCTGCGCATAGCGGTTGTCGATCATCTCGAGACCGAACATCGCGAATTCTTCGGGGTTCCAGCCGCAGACGATATTGAGCCCGGCGCGCCCGTTCGAGGCATGGTCGACGGTGGTCAGCGCCTTGGCGACGAAGACCGGATGCGCCATCGGCACATGCACGGTCGAGAACAGGGCGATGTCGCGCGTGACGCCGGCAAGGCCCGCCGCGAAGGTCAAGGTCTCGTATGACCATTCGCGGCTGTTGATCTCGCCGCCGAAACCCTTCCAGCGGGCGATCGGCAAGATGAACTCGAAGCCCGCCGCGTCCGCCATCTGCGCCACCGCGACGATATCCGGCCACTCGGCCGGCCAGCGTTCGGGAACGCGGGTGAGGGCGAGCCCGCCATCGGCATTGATGGAGAAGACGCCGAGCTTGAAGGCATTGGGTCCGTGCATCGGGTGCATGAGAGGCTCGATGCTCAAGACGCGAAGGGGGCTGTGGCGGAACCCGGACGAGTCGCGCGGATCTTGGTCCCGGCGACGGTCATCCGGCAGGGGATCGCGTCCGTCATGAGGCCTCCTGATGCACGGCGAAGTATTTCAAGCTTAAAATAAGCTGCGGCGACGCGCAATGATGACTCGCTTCCTTCTCCCGCTCTTTCGCGGGAGAAGGAAGCGAGTCGTGAACAGAAAGACTCTGCGCAGTGAGGGCGGATGAGGGACGGTGGTGAAGCGCACGACGGCCCCTCATCCGCCTCGGCTTCGCCTCGGCACCTTCTCCCGCAAGCGGGAGAAGGAAGAGGCGTTTGGACCCTCAGGGCAGCAGCTTCCAGCCGCCTTTGTCGAGCTTCACCATCACGCGCGAGCGCTCATCGGTGCCGAAGGCCTGGCCGAGATGGAAGGTGTAGATTCCATGCGTGCCGACCAGCTCCCTGGTCGTGGTCATCGCGTCGCGCATCGCCACCCGGAATTCCGGCGTGCCGGGCTTGGCGCCGGTCGCCAGAGCGCGCTTCGCCGAATCGGCGATGATCAGCCACCCGTCATAGCCATAGGCCGCGAAGGCATCGGTCGAGGGCTCATTGTTGACCTTCTTGTAGAGGCTCAGGAAATCGAGCGCGACTTTCTTGATCGGGTTGGAATCAGAGAGCTGGTCGGCGACGACCATGGGACCTGTCGGCGCGATGACGCCTTCGACAGCCGCGCCGCCGACGCGCACGAACTCGCTGTTGATGATCGCATGCGTGGAATATTCCGGCCCCGTATAGCCGCGATCGGCGAGCGCGATATGGGGCAGTGCGCCGGGCGTGCCGGAGCCGCCCGTCAACACCGCATCGGGATGGGTCGCCAGGATCTTGAGGATCTGCGCCGTGACGCTGGTGTCGGCGCGTGCATAGCGCTCATTGGTGAGGACCTCGATGCCGGCGGGCTCGGCCGTCTTCTTCAGCGAGTTGTAGACGAGATCGCCCCAGGCATCGCTGAAGCCGATATAGGCGACGGTCTTGATGCCGACTTTCTTCATGTGCTCGACGTCGGCCGCCACCATCAGCACCGGGCTCTGCGGCACGGTGATCGACCAGTTGGCGCCCTCGCCCGGCACGATCACATTGGCGATCACCACGAAGGGCACCTTCTGCTCGGCCGCCACGGCAGCGGCCGCAAGCGAAGGCGGGGCGCCGGCCGAGCCGCACAGGATGTCGACCTTGTCCTCCTCGATCAGCTTGCGCGCGGCGCGCGCCGCAGCCGATGGGTCGAAGCCGTCATCGATCTGGATATAGGTCAGCTTCTCGCCGCCGACCGAGCCGATGGCCGCGGCGCCCGTCGCCATGCCCTTGGAATAGGGAATGCCGATCGAGGAGGCGGCACCCGTCATCGAGGTGATGAAGCCGATCTTGATCTCGGCGAGCGCCGGCCCGGCGAGACCGAATTGCGAGGCGCCCAACAGAGCGGCGAGCGCCCCGGCGACCGCTATGGAGCGACGTTTCGACATGAGCTTCTCCCCATCGCCGATTATGGCGTCAGTCTAGGGCATGATCGCAAATGCCCGCAAGCTCGCGGCCGCCGCTCAGCGCCCGAAAATGCCCTTGAAGAATTGCGCCATGGAGTTGCGCTTCTTCTTGCGGGCGAGTTCGGCCTCGTCCTTGACCCAAGCCACCTGGACCACGCGGCGCTCGCCCGCGAAGGGCGGATGGCCGTGCCAGGAATTATCGGCACGCAGGAAGGCGAACATGGTGCCCATGGTGGGCGGCACTTCGAGCTTGTAGGGCTCGAAGCCGTCGGGCCCGTAGAGTACGCGCAGGCGCCCTGCCCCGTCATCGTTCCAGGCATCATTCATATAGACGAGCAAGGTCATCACCTTGGCGGTGCCGTCGGTGTGCGAGCGGCCATCCTTCGCCTGGCTGATCTTGCGGATGGTGGTGAGGCGCGGATAGGGGTGCAGATCGATGCCCATGCGCTGCGACATGACCTCGGAGAGTTCCGGGCTCTCGAGCTCGTCGATGAGTTGCTTGAACTTGCCGCGCATCTCCACTTCGTCGACGGTGAGGAAGCCGGGCTTGGTGATGTTGGGGAAGCCGGCGCGCAAGGCCGGCACCGCATCGGCGCTGAGCACATTGTCGACCAGCATATGCGTATAGGGATCGCGCGACACCTCGGCGCGGCGGATCGTCTCGATGTCGATCACCGGTTCCTTGAAGGCAGCCGCGTAAGGGAAACGTCCCGTTGCGGCGCTCGCGGCTTGTTGCGTCATGGCCATCGCGTCAGGCCTCCTCTGTTCAGCGGTTAGGTCTTGCGTTCCTGATCTCGGTCGGGCCGCTCAGCTGCGCGTGCCCAGCGTTTCCTGCGCGGCCTTGAGTTTCGAGCCCACGAAATGGCGCGCATTCTCCTTGAAGGCGGTGAAGCGGTCGGTGACCCAGTTCAGCTGGATGGCGCGACGCGGACCCTCGAAAGGCAAATGGCCGTGCCAGGAATGATCCGAGCGCTTGAAGACGAGCAGCGTGCCCTCGATCGGCGAGATCTCCTTGGCGTAATTCTCGATATCGGTGCCGTTGCGCAACAGGCGCAGATTGCCGCCTTCCTTATCCCAGCTGTTGTTGAGATAGATGAGCACCGTGATGATCTTGGTCTCGGAATCGGTGTGCATCTGCCCGTCGCGGGCCCGGGTGAAGCCGCGAATGGTCGCCATCAGCGGCTTGCCCTTGAGGTCGACCGCGAACTTCTCCGCGATGATGTCGCGGAAGCGGTCACCATAGAATTCCTCCAGCATGGTGGCGAAGGCGCCCTTGAGCTCGACGGCGCTCGGCGGATGCAAACCGGGACCCGGCAGCTCCGGGAAATCGGCCGTGACCTTGGGGAATTGCTCAGGATGGACGAAACGTTCCACCACGACATGTTCGTAAGGTTCGCGCTCCAGAGGGGTCGCGGCGAGCTTGTCGAAATCGAGAATCATGCATGCCTACCTTTGGGCGGATCGGGTCATCTGGGCCGGGTCATCTGGGCCATGCCCCCGGATTCTGTCACAAACGGGGCATGACCGCCAGCTTTCGCCCCAGCTGCGCCTTTGGGGCTGACCTGACGCTCCGGCCCCGGCAAAAGGCCCGCCCAAAGATCGGCCCTTCTCGGAATCGTTCCAAAATAGCGCCCGGAAGGGCATATTTTGCGTCCCCGGTCGGCTCTCGACGGGCAAATGTCAAGGGTAATGGCCTGGACCGCCGCGCAAGCCCGCGGGCACCAAAGGCGATCAGGCGGGCTCTCGAAGCTGTGATCGGAGGTGGCGCTAGAGCCTCAAGAATGTGAGGTTTGCGACAGGATTGACACCAGAATGCCTCCTCATGGCGCGTCGTCGATATGGTAAGTGAAGAATCGACGCAGCGCCGCAGACCCAATCGCTGCAGCATTATGCGTCATGATTCCGCCGCGCCTTGGAGCCATCTCGCCTCCGCGGCGCGGGCGGCGCGGCCAAGGAGAAAAGCCAAATGCGCGCATTGTTGAAATCCCTTGGCGATATTTGGCGCCTAGCTATTCCTTATTTCACGACGCGCGATATCGGAGAGGCGAGGTTCTGGCCGATCCGCTTCAAGGCCCAGGAGCGTTGGATCGCCCTGTCCCTGCTTATCGCCGTGATCGGCATCGAGCTCGGCTCGGTCGGGATCGATGTCCGCCTATCCTATTTCAGTCGCGACCTTTACGACGCCCTGCAAAATAAGGACGGGCCGGAGTTCTGGTCCCAGCTCCTCTTCGTGTTCTGCCCCTGGGCGGCCGTCGGCATCTCGAGCGCCGTGCTGCAATTGGTGATGCGCGCCTATCTCACCATCCGTTGGCGGCGCTGGATGACGGAGAGGACAATCAGCAATTGGCTCGACGGCTCCGCCCATTACCGCATGCAGCTCACCGGCAGCTCGACCGATAACCCCGATCAGCGCATCGCCGACGACATCAACCAGTTCACTACCACCACCTTCACGCTAGGGCTCGGCCTGCTGTCGAAGTTCACCTCGCTCGTCTCCTTCTCGGTGATCCTCTGGACGCTCTCGGCCGGCTTCACCGTACCGGGCACGGAACTGGTGGTGCCGGGCTTCCTGTTCTGGGTCGCCCTCCTTTATGCCGTGCTCGTCACCTGGCTCACCCATCTGATCGGCCGCCCGCTCATCAGGCTCTATTTCCAGCAGCAGCGTTACGAGGCCGATTTCCGCTTCTCGCTGGCGCGCTTGCGCGAATATGGCGAGCAAGTCGCGCTGCTGCGCGGCGAACAGGCCGAGCATGTCAATCTCAGCGGCCGCTTCCGGGCCCTGATCGGCAACTTCCTGCAGATCGTCGATTGCCGCAAGCTGGTCGTGGCCTTCACGCAGAGCTACGCCCAGGCCAACGCCGTCCTACCCTTCATCCTGCTGGCGCCCTACTATTTCTCCGGCAAGGTGACGCTCGGCATCATGATGCAGACGGTCGGGGCCTTCTCGAACGTGCAATCCTCGCTGTCCTTCTTCATCGACAGCTATGCCAGCATCGCCGAGTTCAAATCCGTGATCGACCGACTGACGAGCTTTGCGGCCTCGGCCCAGAAGGCCCGCGCGCTCAGCACCGTGAAGCCGCATATCGAGGTTGGCCAGGGTGGGCAGGATCTCGGCATGCAGGGGCTCGAAGTTGCCTTGCCGCAGGGCAAGACGGTGGTGCGCATAAAGGACACGACCTTGAGGCATGGCGAGAGCGTGCTGGTCAACGGGCCATCGGGCGCCGGCAAGTCCACCTTGTTCCGGGCGATCTCGGGCATATGGCCGTTCGGGGACGGCGCGATCCGTGTGCCGGCGAACGCCAAGGTGATGCTGCTGCCGCAGCGGCCTTATGTACCGATCGGCACGTTGCGGGCCGCGCTGACCTATCCGGCAGCGGCCGACGCCTTTCCCGACGCCATGGTGCGCGCCACGCTCGACGACGTGCGTCTGTCGCAATTCGCCGATCGCCTCGATGAGGAGGCGCATTGGGGCCAGACCATGTCGCTCGGCGAGCAGCAGCGCCTGGCGCTCGGCCGCGCACTCCTGGCGAAGCCAGACTGGCTGTTCCTCGACGAAGCGACCTCGGCTCTCGACGAGCCGCTGGAGCAGGCGATGTATCACCTGCTGCCGCAGAAGCTGCCGGGCGTGACGTTGATCTCGATCGGCCATCGTCACACGCTGCAGGCCTTCCACCAGCGGCATATCGAGCTCAAGCCTGCGGCCGATGGCGTGTCCGAGCCGGTGGATGTGCAGGCAGTAACGCTTGTTGCAGTGTAAGCGAGTTGGCAATTGCGGAGACGATATTCCGGCGCCGAGGCGGGCCGGGTAAAGCAGCCCACCACCTGGAAAGACGAATAGGCTCGGTCGGCGCCGAAGCGCGAGGACCGATTAGACCTTTTGGGTGCTATTCAGCGGCCGAAATTGAACATGTTCTGATTCAATATTGTGAGTTATCTTCTGTCCATTGGCGGCTGCGTTGCCGTCGGGTTTGGATATCATAGCCGCCGAGCGCATGGGCAATCTCGGCCCGTAAGGCGCCAGCGAGGAGAAAAGCCTGATGCGCGCATTGTCGAAATCCCTTGGCGATATCTGGCGCCTGACGGTTCCCTACTACACCACGCGCGACATCGGCGAGGCGCGGATCTGGCCGATCCGCTTCAAGGCCCAGGAGCGCTGGATCGGCCTCTCGCTGCTCGTCGCCGTGATCGGCATCGAGCTCGGCCAGGTGGCGATCCATGTCCGCCTCTCCTATTTCAACCGCGCTTTCTACGACGCCATCCAGGGCAAGAACGCAGTCGAATTCTGGGACCAGCTCCTCTTCGTGTTCTGCCCTCTCGCGGCGATCGGCATCACGAGCGCCGTGCTGCAATTGGTGATGCGTGCCTATCTGACCATCCGTTGGCGGCGCTGGATGACCGAGAGGACGATCGGCAACTGGCTCGACGGCTCCGCCCATTACCGCATGCAGCTCGCCCGCAGCTCGACCGACAACCCGGATCAGCGCATCGCCGATGACATCAACGAGTTCACCACCACCATTTTTGCGCTCGGGCTTGGCCTGTTGTCGAAGATCACGACGCTCGTCTCATTCTCGGTGATCCTGTGGACGCTCTCGACCGGCTTCACCATACCGGGCACGGAGCTGGTGGTGCCGGGCTTCCTGTTCTGGGTCGCGCTTTTCTATGCAGGCCTCGTCACCTGGCTCACCCATCTGATCGGCCGCCCGCTCATCAGGCTCTTTTTCCAGCAGCAGCGCTACGAGGCCGATTTCCGCTTCTCGCTCGCACGCCTGCGCGAATATGGCGAGCAGGTCGCGCTATTGCGGGGAGAACAGGCCGAGCATGCGAGCCTCAGCCGCCGCTTCAGTGCCCTGATCGGCAACTTCCTGCAGATCGTCGATTGCCGCAAGCTGGTCGTCGCCTTCACGGCAAGCTACCATCAGGTCAATGCGGTTTTGCCCTTCATCCTGCTCGCGCCCTATTATTTCTCCGGCAAGGTGACGCTGGGCATCATGATGCAGACGGTCGGGGCCTTCTCGAACGTGCAATCCTCGCTGTCCTTCTTCATCGACAGCTACTCCACCATCGCCGAGTTCAAAGCCGTCGTCGACCGCCTGACGAGCTTCGCGGCCTCGACCGACAAGGCCCGCGCGCTCAGCAGCGTAAAGCCGCATATCGAGGTCGGCCTGGATGGGCAGGATCTCGGCATGCAGGGGCTCGAGGTCGCCCTGCCGATGGGCAAGACGGTGGTGCGCATCAAGGACACGACCTTGAGCCATGGCGAGAGCGTGCTGGTCAACGGACCCTCGGGCGCCGGCAAATCCACATTGTTCCGGGCAATCTCGGGGATCTGGCCGTTCGGCGACGGCGCGATCCGCCTGCCCGCGAACGCCAAGGTGATGCTGCTGCCGCAGCGGCCATACGTGCCGATCGGCACATTGCGGGCGGCGCTGACCTATCCGGCGGCCGCCGACGCCTTCCCCGACGCCATGGTGCGCGCCACGCTCGACGAGGTGCGTCTGTCGCAATTCGCCGATCGCCTCGATGAGGAAGCGCATTGGGGCCAGACCATGTCGCTCGGCGAGCAGCAGCGCCTGGCGCTGGGCCGTGCGCTTCTGGCGAAACCAGACTGGCTGTTCCTCGACGAGGCGACCTCCGCGCTGGACGAGCCCCTGGAGCAGGCGATGTACCACCTGCTGCCGCAGAAGCTGCCGGGTGTGACGCTGATCTCGATCGGGCACCGCCACACGCTGCAAGCCTTCCATCAGCGGCATATCCAGCTCAAGCCTGCAGCCGATGGCGTGTCCGAGCCGGTGGACGCCGCGATGGAGGGCCTTGCGGCGGGGTGAGTTTAGCCGGCGGGGCGCTTATCTGCGCGCCCCGAGCGACGGATGGCGGTGATCTCGCCGCCGCCCATGCGTGCGATGCGATCGCGTGCCTGGCGCAGCGTCTCGATTTCGACGCGCATATGGAAGCCATTGGCATGCAGCAGGCGCGACGCGTCGAGCATGATGCCGACATGGCCTTTCCAATGGATGCGGTCGCCGCGCCGCAGGCCCGAGAGATCGGCGTCGATCTCGGCCGGCTCGCCGATGCGCTCCTGCATGTCGCTGTCACGCGGGCAGACATAGCCGGCCGCCGTCATGGCGAGCTGCACGAGGGCCGAACAATCGAGGCCGAGGCTGGTGCGGCCGCCCCAGAGATAGGGTGTGCCGAGGAAGCGCTCGGCGATGGCTACATAATCCTGAGCCAAGAGATCGAGCGGGGCGAGATGTGAGACCCAGAGATGCAGACCCTCCGCCGTCACCAGGAAGGCGTCCCGGCTTCCGGTCACCTCGAGGAGCGAGCCGAAGCTGAGAAGATGCACCGGCGGCATTTTGATGTCAGGTCCGGGAAAGGCATAGCTGCGCAAGGTCGCGACCCGATGGGTCGGCTGGCCGCGCGGCGCCGCGAGAGCCGCCTCCGGCAGATAGCCGACATAACCGTCGAGGCGCAGCTGCCCCCAGGCGCAACCGTCCACGACTTCGTAGACGTCGACGGTCTCGCCGAACAGGGCTTCGGTATCGAGCATGGCGTCCTTGCCCGGAGCGCGCCGCAACGGCGCCGAGGCGGCGCTGACGCGCATGGGCCGAGGCTCGACATAGCGTTCGGCCTCGACCTTGCCCTTCAGATGTGCGGCGGCGAGATCGGCACGCGCCGCAGTGAGCCGTTTGTCGAAACCTGCCACCTGCCTTCGTCCTAGAACTGTATCCATATATAAGTGCTTCCGGTGGGCGAAGTGCGTCAAATGACCCCCACCTCATTCCTCCCCCTTTCAGGGAGAGGAAGGCGGCTAACCACCACGCTCGGCGTCGAGCGCCGGCGTCGCATGTGCCTGCGCTGCGACAAGCCCTTCAGGCCAGCCTCGCCAGATCGAACTTCGCCATGTCCTCGAGGAGCGCGATGAAGCCGTTGACCTGATGCTCCGCCGTCAGCCGCCCCTTCTCGGCGGTCGCGAGCGAGGCATCGCCGACCGCGCCATGCGGGTTGAGGTCGGGCGAGATCCAGCCGAAGGCCTGCAGCCCGGTCGGGCGCAGATAGGCGAATTCCTTTTCCATCGCCTGCGCCGAGGAAATGAAGTTCTGCACCTTCTCGGGGCGCACGAGATCGGGCCGGAAATGCAGCATCAGCGAGGTTTCGACATCGCCCGCATGGATGCCATAGACGCCTTCGGCCGCCGTGAACAGGCCGTCGGGCTTGCCGAAGCGGCTCCAGGCGGTGTGCACCGCGAGCATCTCGCATTTGATCCGCAACTCTCGGGTGACGACTCCCAGAAGATCGGAATTGCCGCCATGCGAGTTGACGATGGCGAGCTTGCGTAGCCCGGCGCGCGCGACCGATTCGCCGATCTCGATCCAGGCCCGCAGCGCCGTCTCGGCGCTCAAGGTCAGCGTGCCGGGCGAGCGGATATGCTCGTTCGATTTACCGACCGCCTGGATGGGCAGGATCAGGATCGACAGCTCCTGCGGCAGACGCTTCACCAATTCGTCGAGCATGCCCTGATTGATGGCGGTGTCGGTCGCGACCGTCAGATGCGGGCCGTGCTGCTCCACGGCGGCGATCGGCAGCACCGCGATGGTGCGGCCGGGATCGAGGGTCTCGAATTCCTTGGTGGTGAGATCCGTCCAGTAGAATTTGCGCATGGTCGTCCTTCGTATCAACTTTATCAGCGCAAACGCGCCATTGCCTTGCGGATATCGGCGATGAAGCCCTTGCGCTTCGCCTCGCTCGCGACATTCATATGATAGAGCGCGTGATATTGCGCGCGGGCCTTCACGGTCGCCGAGCGCGGCAGATAGCGCATCACCAGCTTGCGGGGTGGATCGCCCATGGCCATGGCGCGCAGCCGGTCGCGCCCATAGGTCACGATGCCGGCGACCAGCTTCAGATTGCCGAGCAGCGGGCGCACATTCTGCGGATCGGAGATGTCGAAGGAGACGCCCGGCGCCAGCACCTTGTCGAGAAAGCCCTTGAGCATGGCCGGCGGCCCGAAGCACCAGGTGGGGAACTGCACCACCACGGCCTCCGCGGCCCGCAGGCGCGCCACATAGCTCTCGATGCCGATCTGGTTCCGCGACGTGTCGTGATAGCGGCGGCGTTCCTCCTCGCTCATCACCGGATTGAAGCCTTCGGCGTAGAGGTCGCACAGATCGACCTCATGACCGGCCTCGCCGAGCCCCGCCAACGCCTCGACGCGGATCGCGGCGTGGAAGCTCTCGGGCAACGGATGGCAATACAAATAGAGGACCTTCACCGTCAGGCTCCGGCCGAGCGCGGCGTGAAGCTGCGCATCTTGCCTGGATTGAGGAGGCCGAGCGGGTCCACCTCATGCTTGAAGCCGAGCTGGTCGGAATCCGCCTTCTTGTGCCGGCTGCCGTCTTCCAGCGTGTAGACATGCGGATTGGCGATGAACACGCCGTTCTCCTCATGCAGCCGGATGATCTCATTCAGGCGCTCGGCGGTGGTGTAGCGCACCACCGGCAGGGCGCTGCAGGTGACGCGCCCGCCGAAATGCTGGAACTCGCAATGGTAGAGCACCTCGTCGCCGAACATCCGGCTCATCTCCCGGACGCTGTCGATGAGGCGGTCCGAAGGGAACAGGCATTGCAGATAGGTGACCTTGCGGTCGTGCTTCAGCACATGCAGCGTCGTGTGGTTCCAGGTGTATTCGTAGAGCGGCGTCTTGCCGGGCTCCTCTTCCATCGGCGACTGGTAGGTGATCGTGCCGCGTCCGCGGAGCAGCTCCGCGAAGCTCTGCAGCCAGGGCTCGGCGATCATGCAGATGAGCAAGTGCTTGCCCTCGGGGCAATGCGGCTTCAGCGGCCCGAAATAGGTCGGCAGCGGCCATTGGATGGGCGTCGCCAGCTTCTTGACGATGCCGTCCGCCAGCGCCAGCTCGCGGCCGAAGGCGATCGCCTCGAAGAAATCATCGAAGGCGACCACGAGGTCGATCCAGGGGAAGGCTGGAGCGAGCGGCATTTCGAGCGCCGTGATGATCCCCGTCGTGCCATAAGCATGGTTGATCGCCTGTGCGGCGGTGCCGCGCAGATCCATGAGGCGCGGCTCCTCCTCCAGGGTGACGATACGGGCCGCCAGCAGATTGCCGGGCTCGCGCAGTCCCCCATAGGTGATCGAGCCGACGCCTCCCGAGCCGCCGGCCACGAAGCCGCCGATCGTCGCCGAGCGCTTGGTGGAGGGATGCATGCGCAATTCCCACCCTTGCGGCCGCAAGCTCGTGTCGATGTCGACCATCTTGGCGCCGGCGCCGACGCGCAGCACGCCGGCCTTGTGCCATTCGATGGCATTGAGCCCGGTGAGGTCGAGGAGCACGCCGCCTTCGAGCGGCACGGCCTGGCCGTAATTGCCGGTGCCGCCGCCGCGTGGCGTCAGGGGGATGCGGTGGCGGGCGCAGGCGCGCGCCACGGTCACCACATCCTGCTCATGGCGCGGAACCGCGATGATATCGGCCGCGAGGCCGTGCAGCTGTTCGTTGAGGACGGGGCTGTACCAGAAGAAGTCGCGCGAACGCAGCCGCACCACCCGCTGATCGTCGATCACCGGCACATCCGCGATGTCGCGCCGGAAGGCCGCGATGTCGTAGCTCGGCGCCGCGCGCCGCGCGGGCTTGCTCGTGGTCGCGGACTGGGTCTTGGTCGCTGCCTGGCTCATCGATCCTCCGGTCTCATCAGTCTCAACCGCATCCTATCGCGGGAATTGCCTTTCGCCATGCGTCACAAGCCGCGTCCGCGCAAGCCTGCAACGAGCATGCCGCATTGCAGGGGAAGGCGCGCTCAGGCCGCCTGCCGCAATTCGGCCAGGAGCTCCGGGCCGCTCCAGCGCCTCGCCGCGCCGCTTTCGGCCGCATGGATCAGCGCGATCAGCCTGGCATTGGCCGGCGCCGTCAAGCCCTGGCTTTGCGCCAGGCGGACCACCTCGCCATTGATCTCGTCGATCTCCGTCCTGCGCCCGGCCTGCAGATCCTCCCAGGTGGAGGAGCGCGCCAGCGGATCGATGGCGAGCATACGCGAGGCGAGGAGGCGGAACACCCCGTCCGGCGCATCCAATAGCGGCGGGATCCAATGCGCCGGCAAGGGCGTGAGCCGCGCCGGGCGGATGCCGGCCGCGCCGAAGGCCCGCAACGCCTCGCGCTGCAACAGCGCCAGGCAATGGCGATAATCGCGTTGCGCCAGCTCGTCCTTGAGCGGCAAGTCGCAGAGCGCATTGATCGGATTGTTGAGATTAAGGAGCAGCTTCGCCCATTGCACTTGCGGCATGTCCTGGCGCCGCCGCAACGGCAGGCCGGCCGCCGCGAACAGACCGAGGAAGGGGGCAAGCTCCGCGTCGTCCTCGACGAAGAGCTCGCCTTGCGAGGCCCGATGGAAACTTCCCTCGCCGCGATGCACGACGTTGAAGGGCACCATGCCGGCGAGCACACGCTGCCGAGGCAGCAGCCGGCGCAGGATGCCGGCATTGCGCAGACCGTTCTGGAAGCTGATCACCAGGGTCGCCGGCTGCAGCACCGCGGCGAGCTCGCGGCCGACCTCCTCGGTCGCCGCGGATTTGACCGTCACCAGAACGAGGTCCGCCCGCAGCGCCGCCGTGGCATCGGTCCGATAGCTCACTTCGTCAGGGCCGAGCCGCAGATCCTCGCCTCGCCATGAGGTCAGGTGCAAGCCATGGGCGGCGATTTCCGCGCCGATGCGGGGGCGCCCGATCAGCACCACATCGGCGACGCCGCTCAACAGCCCGCCGATGAGACAGCCGACGCTGCCGGCGCCGTGGACGCAGATGACCGGTGCACCAGTGACTGGCAAGACCGGTGCCCTCATGCGACGGCTGAGGCCGTCGCCCGTCCGGCCGCGCGCCCCGAGAACAGGCAGCCGCCGAGGAAGGTGCCTTCGAGCGAGCGGTAGCCATGCATGCCGCCGCCACCGAAGCCTGAGGCTTCGCCCGCCGCATAAAGGCCCGGCACGGCGGCGCCGTCCGCCCCCAGCACCCGCCCTTCGAGATCGGTCTCCAGCCCGCCCAGCGTCTTGCGGGTCAAGATGTTGAGGCGCACCGCGATCAGCGGCCCATGGGCGGCGTCGAGGATCTTGTGGGGCCTCGCGGTGCGGATCAGCCGGTCCCCGACATAGCGGCGCGCATTGTGGATGGCGGTGATCTGGCCATCCTTGCAGAAGGGATTGTCGATCTGCAGATCGCGCGTCGCGATCTCGCGCCGCAGCGCCTCGACCTCGATCAGAGCCTCGCCCGCAAGCGCGTTCATGCCGGCGACGAGATCGTCGAGATTGTCCCGGACCACGAAATCGACGCCCTTGGCCTTGAAGGCTTCGACCGGGCCCGTCGCCTTGTCGCCCACGGCGCGCCGCGCCACCAGGCTCCAGCTCTTGCCGGTGAAATCGGGGTTCTGCTCGGAGCCCGACAAGGCGAATTCCTTGCGTATGATGCTCTGGTTGAGCACGAACCAGGAATAGTCGTAGCCCGTCTTCATGATATGGGCGAGGGTGCCGAGCGTGTCGAAACCGGGATAGAGCGGCCCCGGCAGCCGGTTGCCGCGCGCGTCGAACCACATCGAGCTCGGCCCCGGCAGGATGCGGATGCCATGCATCGGCCAGATGGGGCTCCAATTATGGACGCCCTCGACATAGTGCCACATGCGGTCGCGGTTGATCATGCGGGCGCCGGCCGCCTCGGAAATGGCGAGCATAAGGCCGTCCACATAGGCCGGCACGCCGCTGATCATGCGCCGCGGCGGCTCGCCGAGGCGGGAAGGCCAATGGGCGCGCACCAGCTCATGATTGCCGCCGATGCCGCCCGAGGCAACGATCACGGCCTGGGACTTGAAGGCGAACTCGCCGACGGTGCGGCGCGAGCTCGCCTCGCCGCGCTCCACGAGGCTCGGCTCGAGGATGGCGCCGCGCACTCCCTCGACCCTGCCATTGGTGGTCGTCAGGGCATCGACGCGGTGGCGGAACTTGAAGACGAGCCGGCCGCGCCGCGCAGCCTCACGCACGCGGCGCATGAAGGGCTCGACCACGCCCGGTCCCGTGCCCCAGGTGATGTGGAAGCGCGGCACGGAATTGCCATGGCCGATGGCGCCGTAGCCGCCACGCTCGGCCCAGCCCACCACCGGAAAGACGCGATGCCCCTGGGCGCGTAGCCAGGAGCGCTTCTCGCCGGCCGCGAAACCCACATAAGCCTCGGCCCAGCGCTTCGGCCAATGATCCTCGTCGCGGTCGAAGCCAGCCGTGCCCATCCAGTCCGCCAGGGCGAGCTCGTAGGAATCGCGCACGCGCAGGCGTCGCTGCTCGGGGGAATCGACGAAGAACAGGCCGCCGAACGACCAGAAGGCCTGCCCGCCGAGATTCTGCTCGCCCTCCTGATCGACGATCAAGACCTTCCTGCCGGCTTCCGCGATTTCGGCCGCGGCGACCAGCCCCGCCAGGCCTGCGCCGACCACGATGACGTCGGCCTCGAGCGTCTCCACGGCTTCCCTCCCTGCAGGCGTAGCCAAGGGGTAGTCAGGATTCAACTGTCGTCCTGAGCGATTGTCCGGATGATGGCTCAGTTTCATTCGCCGTGGAAGTCAGCGTGGGTCATATGGGAGCATCGTCTTTCACCTCTACCCGTTTGCGGTCGCTTGCGGGGAGAAGGAGCCCCAGCCGGCGCCCTAGCCAGACGTCTCGCACCGCACCAAATTGTCAACAATAACGAATTGGATTGTTGACACGATCGCGATTCTGGAATTCACTTTCCCTGCTGCGATGGTCTGACAACGAGGCGCCGACGCGCCCGCTTCCAACAGGAAAAAAACAATGATCAACCGACGCTCAGCATGGAATGTCGTGGCGCTTGGCGCCGCTTCGGCTCTGGCCATCATGGCGGGCACGCTCTCCGCCGACGCGGCCAACAAAACACTCAAGATCGGATTTGTCGGGGTGACCAGCGGTCCGGCCGCGGCCTGGGGCACCTCGAATGTCCGGTCCATGCAGACCCGGGCCGATTGGCTCAACGAAAAGGGAGGCGTGAAGATCGGCGGCGAGACCTACGACATCAACATCGTCACTTTCGACGACCAGAAGGACCCCAAGCGCGCCATCGCGGGCATGGAAAAGATGGCGCAGGAGGGAATCCACTACGTGGTCGGTCCGAATGTCGATGACGGCGCAGCCGCCGTCCGCCCGGTGGCCGAGGCGAAGGGTATCATCTACTTCCCCTACGCGTTTCCGAAGTCGCTTTATGTCGCGCCCGCCTCGAATGCCGTTCTCGGCATGATCGCCAATTATCAGTCGGGCCCGGCGATCTACAAATACCTCAAGGACAATAAGGGCGTGAAGACGGTCGCCTTCGTCGCGGCCAACGAATCCGATCCGTTGAGCCAGCGCGACGGCGGAGTCGTGGCGGCGAAGGCGCTAGGGCTCCAGGTGGTCGCCGACAAGGATACCTACCAGAATGACACGCGCGACTTCACGCCGGTGCTGACGCCGGTCGTCAAGCTGAAGCCTGATCTCCTCGTGCTTTCGGGCGTCGCGCCCGGCAATGCGCCGCAGCTCATTCGTGCAGCGCGCGAGCTCGGCTATCAGGGGCTGATCTCGACCGAAACGGCGCAAGACGCAAAGGTGTTGGAGGAAGGCGCCGGCGAGCTCGCCAACGGCTTCATCTCGGTCGGCGGCGCGTCGACGCCGGAAATCGCCTCGGACACGATGAAGGAGTTCGTCGCCCGCTACACCAAGAAATTCGGCGAATACAATGACGAGTCGAACACCAAGGTCTATGCCCTCGACTATATTCTCGAGACCCTGAAGGCCGATCCGGCGGCGATCGACAATGTCGATGAATTCAAGAAGACCGTGGACAGCTTCGCGGCCGCCAATCCCTATGTGAAGGGGGACGGCAAGCTGAAATATGTCGGCAAGGCCTCCTTCGGACAGAAGCGGCAGATCTCGGTGCCCATGGTCGTCAACGAGTACAGGGACGGCAAGTTCACGACGTTGTTCGTCGGCGAAGTCGACTGAGCGGGCGGCGCTTCCCTTAAAGCACAGGGGCTCGGGCAGACGCTCGAGCCCTTCGCAGCTCGGACCCGCCTCCATGGAACAAGTCCTCGCCAACGGGCTCTATCTCGGCGCGCAATACGCTCTGATCGCGCTCGGACTGACCTTGATCTTCGCGCTGATGAATGTGCTCAACTTCGCGCATGGGCAGATGTATGTTCTCGGGGGGTTCGTCACCTATACGATCTATGGGCGGCTGGGCTTGCCATTCGTGGTGGCACTTTTCGCCTCCGGAGTGACGCTGGCGATCATCGGCGCGCTGATCGAGAAATTCCTGTTCCGCCCGGTGATCCGGCGGAGCCTGCGCGAAGAAAGCACGATGCTTCTTGCTGCCGCGATCGCCTTCCTCCTCGACGCGCTGATCCTTTTGCTGTTCGGCGAGAAGCAACGCGGCGTGCCGAAGATCATCAGGGGCGTGTTCACCTCCGATTTGCTGATCATGCCCTATGATCGCATGCTCGTCGGTGCGCTCGCCATCGTCTGCATCGCAGCCTTCGTGCTGTTCATGCAATACAGCAAGCCCGGCCGCGCCATGCGCGCGCTGGCGCAGGACCGGGTTGCCGCCCAGCTGATGGGCGTTCGGGTCGACCGCTATTCCATGATCGGCTTTGCGCTCGGCGCGATGCTCGCCGGCGTCGTCGGGGGATTGCTGGTCGTGATCACGGGCATCAGTTCCGGCATTGGCGGGCCGATTTCGATCAAGGCCTTCATGATGGTCATGATCGGCGGCGCCGGCGTCGTGGGGGGCGCCATCGCCGGCGGATTCATCTTAGGCATGATGGAATCGGTCGGACTTTCGGTGCTGCATGCCTATGGGGACATCACCTATCTCGTCATCTTCGCCGCTTTGATGGTCTTCCTCAGCCTGCGCCCGAACGGGCTCATGGGCAAACCTTGGGGTTGAGGTCGCATGTCGCGAATGAAAAAGCTCGCAGCGACGGCACTATGTCTCGCCATCCTGCTTCTCGTCGTGCCGTGGGCGATCGCAGCCACCGGGCGCAGCGACCTCTATTACACGCTGACCTCGGTCGCACTGCTCAGCATCGCCAGCGCCGGCGTGTGGCTGACCTTCTATATCGGCCGCATCAATATCGGCCAGGGCGCCTATGCGCTGATCGGCGGCTATGTGGCTGCCATCCTCGTCGTCGATTACGGCTTCTCCTTCTGGCTGACGCTGCCGCTCGCCGGGCTGTTCTGCGTGGCGGCGAGCGTGCTGATCGGCTTGCCGATCCTCAAGCTGCGCGGCGTCTATTTCGCCATGGTCACGCTGGTCCTGACCGAGGTGGCACGACTTCTCGCGCTGGCGCTGCCGGTCACCCATGGCGCCTCAGGGATGGTGAACATTCCCTTGCCTGGCGCGATCGGCGTGCTCGGCCTCACGCTCGTCCCGGACTTCGCCACGCTTCAGAACCCGCGTCTTGCCTTCTACATCGTGTCGGTCGTCCTGATGGCACTGTGCTTTGCCGGCCTCTACAGGCTGGTGCATTCGCGCCTCGGCCGGCTCTGCATGTCGCTGCAGCAGAATGAGGAGCTGGCGTCCTCGATCGGCGTGAACATCGCCTGGCTGCGCGTTATTGCCTACGCGGTCTCCTCCTTTCTGGGCGGTATCGGCGGGGCTATGTTCGTGGCAATCTCGCAATCGATCTATCCGTCGAGCTTCACCGTCACCGACTCGGTCAATTTCATGCTGAACTGTTTTCTCGGCGGGCTCGGCTACGTCTTCGGCCCGATCGTCGGCACCTTCGTCCTCTATTTCGGCTGGGACTTCCTCTTCCAGACCGGCGAATACCAACAGCTCATTTACGCGTCGGTGCTGATCGCTCTGATGCTGTTCTTGCCCAATGGGCTCTTGAGCCTGCGTCTCCTTTCGAAGAAGCAGGGATGAGGCGGTGACCGATCTCCTGAAGGTGTCACATGTCACGAAGCGCTTCGGCGGCCTCGTCGCCGTCAACGACATCTCCTTCGATATCGCGGAAGGTGAGATCGTGTCGATCATCGGCCCGAACGGGGCCGGTAAATCGACACTCTTCAAGCTGATCTCTTCATTCCTGAGGCCGAGCGCCGGAGAGGTCCTCTTCCGCGGCGAGCGCATTTCGGGCCTCGCTCCCCATATCGCGGCTCGCAAGGGCGTCGTCCGGACTTTTCAGGAAACCACCATCTTCAAAGGCATGACGGTGCGCGACAATGTCATCATCGCCCATCACCTGCGCTCCACCGCCAGCCTCGCCGGATTTTTCCTCGGCTCGGCCGCCGCGCGCCGCGACGAGGCGGAGTTCGGTCGTTCGGCGGACGAGATCCTCGACTTCCTCGATCTCGGCTCGATCAGGACTGAAATCGCGAGCAACCTGCCGCATGGCCTGTTGCGCGCGCTCGGCATCGCTATCGGTCTTGCCACCGGTCCCACCATCCTGCTCCTCGACGAACCCTTCGCGGGCATGAACCATGCCGAGACCAAGCGGGCGGTCGAGCTGGTGCGCGCGGTGCGCGAGCGCGGCGTCACGGTTCTCCTCGTCGAGCACGACATGGCGGCGGTCATGCGGATTTCGGATCGCGTCGTGGTGCTCAATTTCGGCCAGAAGATCGCCGAAGGCACGCCGGCCGACATCCAGCGCGACGAGAAGGTGATCGAGGCCTATCTCGGCAGCGAAGACGAGACGATCGGAATCTAGCGATGGGCCAGCTGCTGACTTTCTCAAGCGTCGAGCTCTATTACGATCATGTCTATGCGCTGAAGGGCGTGTCGCTCGAGGTCAATGAAGGTGAGACCGTGGCGCTGATCGGCGCCAACGGAGCTGGAAAATCCTCGATCCTGCGGGCGATCACGGGGCTGCGGCGAATCAAGTCAGGCTATATCCATTTTCAAGGCCGGCGCATCGACGGGCTCGAGCCCGACGAGATCGTCAAGCTGGGCATCGCCATGGTGCCCGAGGGCCGGCGCGTCTTTCCCCTCATGTCGGTGAAGGACAACCTTTTGATGGGCGCCTTCGCACGCACGGACAAAGGGGAGATCGGCCGCACCCTCGAAATGGTCCTCGGCCGCTTTCCGCGCCTCAAGGAGCGCTACTCGCAAGCTGCCGGCACCATGAGCGGCGGGGAACAGCAGATGCTGGTCATCAGCCGGGCGCTGATGGCGAAGCCACGGCTCTTGCTTCTCGACGAGCCGTCCCTCGGCGTCGCGCCCAAGCTCGTGCAGGACATTGCGCGCTCGATCGTCGCCATCAATCGCGACGAGAAGGTGAGCGTCCTCCTGGTCGAGCAGAACTCCCGCATGGCGCTGAGAATATCGCAGCGGGCCTACGCGCTGACCACCGGCTCGGTGGCGCTGTCGGGGAGGTCCGCCGAGCTTCTCGGCGACGAGCGCGTGAAGCATCTTTATCTCGGCGGCGAACTTTGAGGCGGCAAGCATTGAGACCTGCAGGCACTGCGATGCGCATACTCGTGATCAATCCGAATACGACCGTGTCGATGACGCGCAAGATCGGAGCTGCCGCCGCGGCTGTCGCAGCCGCGGGGACAGAGATCGTCGCGGTCAATCCCGAGCACGGGCCGCCCAGCATCGAGGGCTATTTCGATGAGGCCTTCTCGGTGCCGGGGCTGATCGGGGAACTCAACAAGGCGCCCGACATGGATGCTTATGTGGTGGCCTGCTTCGACGATACCGGCCTCGATGCCGCACGCTGCGTGACCGGGGCGCCGGTGATCGGCATCGGCGAGGCAGCCTTCCACATGGCAAGCCTCATCGCCGGCAAGTTCAGCGTCGTGACGACGTTATCGCGCTCGGTGCCGGCGATCGAGCATAATCTCGTCAAATACGGGCTTGCGGCGCGTTGCGCCAAAGTACGGGCGTCGGACGTGCCGGTCCTGGAGCTGGAGCAGCCGGGATCGGCCGCGCGCCAACGGATATCCGAGGAAATCGGCCGCGCGCTCCGGGAGGACCGGGCGGAGGCGATCGTGCTCGGATGTGCCGGCATGACGGATCTCGCAGCGGCGCTCTCGCATGAGCATGGCGTGCCGGTCTTCGATGGCGTGGTCTGCGCCGTCAAGCTCTGCGAGGGGCTCGTCAGCCTCGGATTGAGGACGTCGAAGGCGGGAGGCTATGCCTCACCGCGCGGCAAGCTCTTTTCCGGCGTCTTCGCGCCCTTTTCACCGGCTGAGACGCCACTCGAAGCCGCACCTGGAAAGGCGGGCTTGCCGTGAGCGCGGCTGTGCTCTTGCGTGCCGGCGTCAGGGCCGCCCGCGGGTGCGGGTCTGCCCTTGGGCCCGATCGCTTCAACCGCAAAGGAAGATGCGCTAGATAGCCGGCGCTTTTCACGCAATGCGAAAGACTGGGATGATGGCTCGGCAAAAGATCAACGGCGCAGGGCCGGCGGAGGCGAAGGCCGTCAGGCGCTGGCCGGAGGTCTATGCGGGCTTGAAGGATGCGATCCTCTCCCATCGCGTCGCGCCCGGCACCAAATTGCCCGAGGATGAGCTCGCTTCCATCTATGCGGTGAGCCGCAGCGTCGTTCGCGCCGCGCTGCAAGCGCTCGCCCATGATCGGCTGGTGCGGCTCGAGCCGAACCGCGGCGCCTTCGTGGCGCAACCGTCGAAGAAGGAAGCGCGGGAGATATTCGAGGCCCGCGCTCTGATCGAGCCGAGGGTCGCCGCCCTCGCGGCGGCTTCCGCGAAGAGGGATGACATTTCTGCCCTGCGCGCACATCTCAAGGAAGAGCAGGTTGCGCTCAAAACCGGGCGGGACAGCGACGCCATCGCGCTGTCGGCGCGTTTCCACGTAGCGCTGGCAGGGATCGCCGGCCACTCGACCTTTACCGGCATGATCGAGGAGCTCGTCTCGCGGTCGTCGCTGATCATCGCGCTCTACTGGCAGCGCCGTGACGCGACCTGCGAAACCCATGCGCATCACGATCTGGTCGAGGCGATCGCAAAAGGCGACGCAAAAAATGCAGCGGACCTGATGCGAAGCCATCTCGTCGACCTGCTTTCGGGCCTCGACCTGACATTGGGCGAAAAGAAATCGCCGAGCCTCGCGGATGTTTTGCGCTCGACGGCCTGAGCGCCTCGCCGCGAAGCGCTGCTTGCTTTCCCGGCTCATTGCCTGAAGATGCGGCGAGGGTGGCAGGCGGGCCGCCCTGGTGCAGGGACGGGGGCTTGGGGCAAATGTCGGACAGCTTCACCGAAACCACGACGATTTCCTGGTTCACACGCATCAAGAATGCGTTCATCGGCATCCTCATCGGCCTCGTGCTGGTGGTGGGCTCCGTCGCCGGCATCTTCTGGAACGAGCACCGGGCGGTGCAGACCGCACGCTCGCTGGCGCAAGGGCGCGGCCTCGTGGTCGACGTCGATGCGCAAAGCCTCGACCCTGCAAAAGCGGGAAAGCTCGTGCATGTGGCTGGCCGCTCGAGCGTCGCCTCGCCACCGCGCGACGGCGATTTCGGCGTCTCCGCCCCGGCGCTTCGCCTGAAGCGCATCTCCGAGATGTATCAGTGGAAGGAGGATAAGCGCACCGAGACGCACAAGAATGTCGGCGGCAGCGAGACCCAGACCACGACCTATGACTACCAGAAGCTCTGGTCGGAAGATGCCATCGATTCGAGCCGCTTCCAGCATGCGCAGGAGCACCGCAACCCCGGCAAATCCGTCGAGAGCCGCGAATTGTACCCGCAGGGCGCAAAGCTCGGCGGCTTCGCGCTCGACACGGATCTGTTGTCGCAACTCCCGGCCGATCAGCGCCTGGCGGTGTCGGCGGATCTCGCGGCGGAGCTCAAGGCCAAAAACACCACCAACAACGCCAATATGCACGTCTCCGACGGCACGATTTATATCGGGCCGGATCCCGGCTCGCCGCGCATCGGCGACATGCGCATCTCCTATCGGCTCATGCCGGTCGGCGAGCTCAGCGTCATCGCCGCCCAATCAGGGCAGGGATTCGCGCCTTACCAGACGCAGGCCGGCGACCGGCTCGACATGATCGCTCCCGGCATCAAGAGCGCCGCCGACATGTTCACCGCGGCCGAGGAAGAGAACACCATCCTGACCTGGGCCTTGCGCGCCGCCTTCGTGATCGCGATCTGGGTCGGCTGCTTTCTGTGCCTGCGGCCGCTCGCGGTGTTCGCCGACCTCATCCCCTTCGTGGGAAGCATGGTCGGCTTCGGTCTCGGTTTCGTGGCCCTGCTGGCGACGCTCGTCATCGCGCCCATTGCCATCGCCATCGCCTGGTTCGCCTTCAGGCCGCTCACCGCCGTCGCGGTGCTTGCCGGCGGTGCGGTGCTGGTCGTCCTTGCGCACAGGTTGCGTGGCCGGCGCGCAGTCGCGCCGGCAACGGCCAGCCCGCAGGATGATCAGTCTTCGATAAAGGGGAAAGGCCCGGGAAAGCGCTCGACATAGGCCATGTGGCTCACCAGGCGCTCGCCGTCCCAGCGCCAGACGCGCAGAGCCGGCGGCTCCATGGCGATCTGCCCCTCGGTCTCGCCGGCGCGCAGGTCGAGCTCCACCTGATGGGCGACGCCGGGCGCGATCGAGGCGAGCGCGCCGCCGAACAGCGTCTCGATGGGCCGGTGATGATGGCCGAAGGTCAGCGCCTTGACCTGCGGATTGGAGCGAACGATGGCTTCCAGGCGCTCGGCGCCGTCTAGCAACCTGATCTTGTCCATATGGCCGATGCCGCAGATGAAGGGCGGATGATGCGCGAAGATCAGGGTCGGCTTGCCGCGCTCGGCCGCCAGCGTCTTGTCGAGCCAGGCGAGGCGCTCCTCGCATAATTCGCCGGCGCTCGATTTCGGGATATGGGTGTCGAGTCCGATCAGCCGCACCGGATAATCCTCGATCGCATATTGCACGAAGCGCGGATGCGAATTGACGCCGGGGAAGCGCTTCAGCCCTTCGCGGAAATTCTCGCGATGGTCGTGATTGCCGGGCACGACGTAGACCGGCATGGGCAAGCGCTGCAGGATCTGATGGGCCGTCTCATATTCGTCGGGCGTGCCGTTATTGACGACATCGCCCGTGACCAGGACGACATCGGGACGCGGATCGAGCGCCAGCACGGCGGCGACAGCGCGCACAGCGAACATGTTGGTCTCGACTACGCGAATGGCCGGCATGCCGCGTGGACGTAAGTGCAGGTCCGTAAGTTGCGCGATCAGCATGAGGATCCCCGTTTGTCGCGCCGGCCTCTCGCCGGGCAATGCAAAGGGAGCTTGGTTACGCGGGGGAGATGACAGGCGCAAGACTTCGAGGCAGGACTTCGACCGCAAAGGCTTCGACCGCAAGGCTTCGACCACAAGACTTCGACGGCGCGCGGCGCATCGCCGTTCTGCGACGTTGCGCGGGCTGCGATGTTGCGCGTGGCGAGCCCGGGACGCTATCGTTGCGCAACGCCGGAAGAGACCTCGAATGCCGCGAGCCGGGATCGAGGGAGAGGGAGGACCGATGTACACCGCAGCGATCGAGATTCTGGATCAGCGCTTCAAAGGCCTCGTCCACGGCAATGTACATCTCGAGAAGCTCTACAGCGGCTGCCGCTGGGCAGAGGGGCCGGCCTATTTCCCGGCCGGGCGCTATCTCGTCTGGTCGGACATCCCCAATGATCGCATGCTGCGCTATGACGAATGCGACGGCTCGGTCTCGGTTTTCCGGCAGCCGGCGAACAACACCAATGGCCACACCGTCGACCGCGAGGGCAGGCTCGTCTCCTGCGAGCATCGTGGGCGCTGCGTGGCGCGCACCGAGCACAATGGGACACGCACCGTGCTCGCCGATCAATGGCAGGGCAAGAAGCTCAACTCGCCGAACGATGTGGTGGTGAAGTCGGACGGCTCGATCTGGTTCACCGATCCGACCTATGGCATCGATTCCCATTACGAAGGCGACGCTGGGGATTCCGAGATCGGTGCCAGCCATGTCTATCGCATCGATCCGGCGAGCGGCGCGCTCGAGGCGGTGGCGACCGATTTCGTCAAGCCCAACGGGCTCGCCTTCTCGCCCGATGAGAGCCTGCTCTACTTAGCCGATACCGGCATGACGCATGTTGAGGATGGGCCGCGCCATATCCGCCGCTTCAAGGTCGGCACGGATGGCCGCACCCTATCGGGCGGAGAGGTGTTCGCCAGCTGCGATCCGGGCCTGTTCGACGGCTTCCGCTGCGACCAGAATGGCCACGTCTGGAGCTCGGCCGCGGATGGCGTGCATTGCTATCATCCAGACGGCACATTGCTTGGCAAGATCAGGGTGCCGGAGGTAGTGGCCAATGTGCAGTTCGGCGGCCCCAAGCGCAATCGCCTCTATATCTGCGGGACGACCTCGCTCTACGCCATCTATGTGAGGGCGCACGGCGTGTCCCTGCCGAGGTGAGAGGGGCGCCAAGGTGAGCGGGACCAAGATGAACGAGGCGCGATGTCGCGTGGCGATCCGTCGCCTCGACATCGACGCCGCCGGCCAGCAGGTGTAAGTTCTCAGCCCTCATCGGCGCAGGGCGAATGGGGAGGCACGCATGCATCTCGACGCTTCGCTTCTGGCGCGGTTGCAATTTGCCTTCACCATCTCCTTCCACATCATCTTCCCGGCCTTCACAATCGGGCTCTCGGCCTTCATCGCGACCTTGCTGGTGCGCTTTTCGCTCACCGGTCAGGAGCGCTTCCGCACGCTCGCTCGTTTCTGGACCAAGATCTTCGCGGTCTCCTTCGCCATGGGGGTAGTGTCGGGGATCGTGCTCTCCTACGAGTTCGGCACGAATTTCAGCCGTTTCTCGGTGGCGGTCGGCAACACCATCGGCCCCCTGATCGGTTACGAGGTGATCGCGGCCTTCTTCCTCGAAGCGACCTTCCTCGGCGTCATGCTGTTCGGCTGGACGCGCGTGCCGGTCTGGCTGCACACGCTCTCGGCGATCGTGGTGGCGGTCGGCACCTTGATCTCGGCCTTCTGGATCCTCTCGGCCAATAGCTGGATGCAATTCCCCACCGGCCATGAGGTCAAGGACGGCATCGCCTATCCGCTCGACTGGCTCGCCATCGTCTTCAACCCGACCTTCCCGCTGCGCTTCGCCCATATGGTGACGGCGGCCTTCCTCACCACATCGGTGGTCGTGCTTTCGGTCGGAGCCCGCTATCTGCTGGCAGGACGCTTCCCCGATCACGCCTATACGATGATCCGCATGGGGCTCGGGCTGATGCTGGTGCTGGCGCCCCTCCAGCTGCTGATCGGGGACGCGCACGGCCTCAAGACGGCCGAGTACCAGCCGACCAAGCTCGCCGCCATGGAAGGCCATTGGGAGGGCGGCGAGATCGCCCCGCTCGTCCTCTTCGCCTGGCCGGACCAGGCGGCCGAGCGCAATGATTACGAGATCGGCATTCCGCATCTCGGCAGCCTGATCATCACCCATGACTGGAACGGCAAGTTCCCTGGCCTGAAGGATGTGGCGCCGGCCGATCGTCCGCCCCTGGTGAACGTATTCTTCGGCTTTCGGGCCATGGTCGGCATCGGCTTCTACCTGATCGCGCTCGCGGCCTTCGGCGGTCTCCTCTGGTTGCGCGGCACGCTGTTCGAGAACCGCTTCTTCCTGCGCCTCGCCTCGCTCTCCTGGCCGCTCGGCTTCCTCGCCATCATCAGCGGCTGGATCGTCACCGAGAGCGGCCGCCAGCCCTGGCTGGCGACCGGCATCATCCGCACCGTCGATGCCATCTCTCCGCTGCCGGCCGTGCAGGTGCTCGTCACGCTGATCCTGTTCGTCGTGATCTACACCACGGTGTTCGGCATGGGGGTGAGGCTCATCAACAAGCTGATCAACAAAGGACCCCAGCCGCTCGTCCTCGCCGATGAGGAGGGCCTGCCAAACCGACCGATCTCGGGATCGAGCGCGGCCGTGCGTGCCGCCTTGCCGGAGG
Organism: Rhizobiales bacterium GAS188; assembly: GCA_900104855.1. Lineage (NCBI taxonomy): Bacteria > Pseudomonadati > Pseudomonadota > Alphaproteobacteria > Hyphomicrobiales > Rhizobiales bacterium GAS188. The sequence goes on along the minus strand of FNSS01000001.1, from coordinate 3,735,573 downwards.
CTTCGTCATGAGCATGAGCATGGATTTCTATCTGCCGGTGATCTGGGCCGCCGTGCTCGCCGTCGCGGTCGGGCTCTATGTGATCCTCGATGGCTTCGATCTCGGCATCGGCATCCTGTTCCCGATGGCGCGCGACGAGCGCACCCGCGACCAGATGATGAATGCCATCGCGCCCTATTGGGACGGCAACGAGACCTGGCTGGTGCTGGGCGGCGGCGGCCTGTGGGTCGCCTTTCCGAGAGCTTATGCGGTGATCATGCCGGCCCTCTATCTGCCGGTGATGGTGATGCTGCTCGCCCTGGTCTTCCGCGGTGTCGCCTTCGAGTTCCGCTTCGTCTCGAAGCCGCATCACGGCTTCTGGGACCTGGCCTTTGGCGGCGGCTCGATCGTCGCCGCCTTCGCGCAAGGCGCGGTGCTCGGCGGCCTCCTGCAGGGCATCAAGGTGGAGAACGGCGCCTTCGCCGGCGGCCCCTTCGATTGGGCGACCCCCTTCACGCTGCTCTGCGGCCTCGGCCTCGTCGCCGGCTATGCGCTGCTCGGAGCCGGGTTCCTGGTGATGCGCACCGAAGGCGCGGCGGCAGCCCTCGCCCACAGGCTTGCGCCGATCTGCCTCGTCGCGGTCGCCGCCGCTGCCGTGGCGGTGAGCCTGTGGACGCCCTTCGCCATACCGCGCATCGCCGAACGCTGGTTCGCCTGGCCGAACCTCCTCTATCTGTGGCCGCTGCCGGCGCTCACCGCCTTCCTCACTTGGCGCATCTGGCGCTCGATCGAGACGGGCGGGCATGTCGAACCCTTCTTCGCGACGGTCGGGGTCTTTGTCCTGTGCTTCATCGGGCTCGCCATCTCGAACTTCCCCTATCTCGTGCCGCCGACCCTCACGGTGTGGGAGACGGCCGCGGCGCCGGCGAGCCAGATCTTCCTCCTGATCGGCGTCGTCTTCCTGCTGCCGCTGATCCTTGCCTATACGGTGTTCGTCTACTGGACCTTCAGGGGCAAGCTGGTCGAGGGCGAAGGCTATCACTGAGAAGCCTATCACTGAGAAGGCTTCACCGAGCGGCGCCAGGGGCGCGCGCTCGCGCTTGATCCGGCCAAATGCGATCCGTGCCAAGTGCGATCGCTGCCAAGCGCATCGCTTGGCCGACAAGGTCATCCGCCACACCTTAGTTTGAGCATGATCTTATCGCAAAGGTGCTGTGCACGTTTGCGGATCAGGCGCTACTCTATGAGTTTGAGCACGATCCGCGAGTTCCGGAATGCTCAAGGATTCCGGGTTAATGGGGCGGCTCCGCCATGAGGCTTGCGCATTTGCGGAGATCAGCTCTGCAAACATAGAGCTTGACGTGGAGGCCGCGCCGAAACATGTGTGCGCGCGGGGCGTGCCGCCCCGAGACCATCCTTGAACCAGATGCCGATGGAACTGTCCCGACATTCAGTCGGGTCGGCAGAGCATATGAGTCCATTCGAGACGGAGAGAAATGGCTAGTTTCCAACATCCGGGATTCGGCGAAAGGCTGAGTGCCGCCGCGACCGCCAAACAGGGCGTGCTTGAGAGATATCGTGCCAAGGCCACTGGCAGCGACCCGGATTTCCTGAAGAAGCAGGCCGAGCGGCTGGCGATTGCCCAGGCGCGCGAGGCCCGTCTCGCGGAGCGCAAAGCGGCCCGCGAGGCGCAAGAGGCGGCGGAACGCGCCGCTCGTGAGACCCGGGAGGCGGCCGAGAAGGCCGAGCGCGAGGAGCGGGAAGCCCGCGAGCGCGCCGAAGCCACCGCCTGGAAGGCAGCGCTCGAGGAAGAGAAGAAGAAGGAGCGCGATGCGCGCTATGCGGCCCGCAAGGCCCGCAAGCTCGAACGCCTCAACAGCCCCTTCGGCAAGCTCGGACGCCGCTGACCTCTGCGGCCCCCACATTGCGGGGCCGCATCCAAGCTGAAAGGCCTTTCGGCGAACCGGTCTCCGGCTCGCCGAACGGACACACACCCGTCACATGACCAAGGCCTCCGAGCCGCTCGGGCCGGGAGCTTGGTGCGTGGTCCCTTCCGATTGAGCCCGAAGACGGCTCCGTGTCCTTTTTGCGACGCCTGATGCGGATGTGCCGCGAGCGGCGGCCGATCACTTTTCCTCGAGCTTGAGCACCGGCGACCAGTCAGCGCCGGGCGGCGAGGCCAAGAGCTCGCCGATGCGGGCCCGGTAGAAAGCGTAAAGTCCGAGGATCGGTGTTGGCGCGAGCGATGCCGCGTCCTGCGCGAGGTTGAGCGCCTTGTCGAAGGCGCGCGCACGAAAGGCTGCGAGCATCGCCGCATGGGTCGCTTCCAGCGTCTTGAAGGCATCGCCCGCCGCGACCGTGTCATCGCCGAGCAGAGTGTAGACCACGATGGGCACCGTCTTGCCCTTGACCTGGACCTGATCGACCTCGAGCCAGGCGAGCTCGGGGGCCTCGTCGCGCGTCGCGCCATTCGCCACGATGTCGACGCCGAAGAATTTCGTCGACCCTTCGAGGCGCGAGGCGACGTTCACATCATCGCCGATGGCCGAATAATCGAAGCGGCGCAGCGAGCCGAGATTGCCGACGCAGCAGATGCCGGTATTGAGGCCGATCCCGAAACGCACCGCTGGGAAAGACCGGCTCTCGGCCGCAGCACGCGCCTGCCAGCGTTCGTTGAGCTTCACCAGTTCGGCGCGCATGGCGAGCGCGGCGATCGCTGAGTTCCGGGCATGCCGCTCATCGTCCTCCGGCGCGTTCCAGAACGCCATGATGGCGTCGCCCATATATTTGTCGACCGTGCCGCCATGATCGAAGACGATATCGGTCATCGGGGTGAGGTATTCGTTGAGGAAGCTCGTCAGCCCATGCGCGTCGAAGCTTTCCGACAGCGTCGTGAAGGAGCGCAGGTCGCAGAACAGCAAGGTCAGCTCGCGATTCTCACCGCCGAGGGTGAGCTTGTCCGGATTCTCGGCGAGGCGCCGCACCACGGCTGGCGGGACGAAGCGGCCGAAGGCCTGACGCACGAAACGTTCCTGCGACTGCTTGAGGCCATAGAGGGTGAGCACTCCGGCGAGGAACACCGCGCCCGCCGACAGGCTCGGGTAGACCGGGTCGATGAGCACGCCCTGCTGGGTGAAAGCCCACCAGCTTCCGCCCGCCATGCCGGCGACCGCGAGGCCGCCGATCGCCGCTCCGACGATCGCGGAGACGAAGGGCAGGACGGTGATCATCAGGAGCGAGAGCGCGACCATGGCGACCAATTCGACGCCATTCGCGTAGTCGGGACGCGCCAGGCTGTCGCCATTGAAGATGTGCTCGAGCAGCTGGGCATGCATCTCGACCCCCGGCACCGAGGCGTCGAGCGGCGTCGTCACCATGTCGCCGAGTGCCGCCGCGCTCGAGCCGATGAAGATGAACTTGTTCTCGATCTCGGCCGGGTCGTATTCGTTGTTGATGAGCTTCCAGGCCGGGATGAAGCGGCGCTGATCATGCTTGGTGAAGCGGATGCGGACCTCGCCTTGCGGCTGCGTGCGGACCACGAGCTCGCCGATGCGTACCGCGACGATGCCGGTCTCGGCTCCGAAGGCCGTCTCGCCGGAGGAATTCGAGGATTTGACGAAATAGCTCGCCCCCTGCCCCTGGGCCACGCGCAGCGCCTCTGCAGCGAGGCTCGGCACGATCTCTTTCTTCAAGGAGAAGAGCAGCGGAACCTGGCGGATGACGCGGTCATGGTCGGGCACCCAGTTCAGCGCGCCGATGCCGACGGCGCGATCGGCCAGGAGCTTGATCGGCGCGATGCTCGCCTGGAATCCGTGCAGGAACAGCAAAGGATCGTCACCCGCATGGGCAAAGCCCGCCTTGATGGGCAGGAAGCTCGAATTCTCTGGTTCGCTCTCCGTGATCTTGGCTTGCGGATTATCGTTGACCAGCACCGCCCCCAGCACGACTGGCGCGGTGTTCAGGGAGTTGGCGAAGGCCTGGTCATAGGTGCCGTTCCTGTCGAGCTCCTGCGCGATCAAGGCGAGGGCGCGCTCGCGCGGCTGATTGCGGATCAGATCGGCGATGCCCATCTGGTCGGCCTCCGCGAACAGGAAGTCGAAGGCGATCGCCACGGCGCCATGCGTCTTGAGGACATTCACGAAGGCGGCAAGCTGCGAGCGCGGCCAGGGCCATTGCCGGCCATAGCGCTTCAGCGATTCATCGTCGATGTCGACGATCCTGACCGGCGATGATTCAGGGTCGAAGATGCGCGGGCTCAGGCGCTGGTAGTTGTCGAAGACGAGATTTTGCAGATCGGTGCGCAGCGGCAAGGGCGAGATGCCGATCAGGATCGCCACCAGGAAAGGAAGAGCCACAGCCAGGAGGTAGAGCCGCAGCTTCCTGAGATGGAGCAGCAGCTTCCTGATGGAATTCATGGATCGATCTCGCAGCCTCGCAGCCGGCCCCGTGTGGCGTCCCCGTCGCGGATGCGATCATAGGGCGAGAATCGGCGCCTCGCCAATGGGTTGCAGGGCTGTTGCCTTTTGGCGAACCGAAAGCCGATTGGCCGCCAAGATCGGCTGCGACGATACCGGACGCAGCTATTCGCAGGTGACGGTCTCGGTGGCGCACTTCGCCCCGTTCTGCTCGCACTGGCCGAGCGCGGCGCTGCGCGCTTCGTTCGCGGAGGGGCGCACCGCGAAACCCCAGACGTTGGGCTTCCGCGAGAGCGCCACGCCGAGGCAACCGCTGACGAAGCTCTTATCGACCGCGCAACTGCCGAAGCGAGCCTTGCATTTGCCCATCGCGATATTGACCGCGGCCTCGACGCTCGGCTTGCGGGTGCTCCAATAGATGACGCTGCGGTCGGGCGAAACGACGACGGCGCCCGCCGCCATCGCAGTCGCACCGAAAGCACAGCTCATGGCCGCGATCTGCGCGCCGATCAGTAGTGTCGCCATACGCATGGTCCCGTCTCCTTTCGCTCGCGCCGCGCCGTATCTCTTCGATGCCGGAACGGATTTCCGCGAGTCGTGATGCCCCAATGGCTCAGATACCCGATGTCCGGATATCAGAATATTGCGACAAAAGGAGTGCCGCAGCGCGGCCAAATGGCATGCAGCGTGCATCGAGCTTCGTGAAGAGCCTGGGCAAGCCATGCGCCTTCATTGCGGCACTGCGCCGTGAAGTTGGGTTTGCTCGGCGCGCGGGACTGTGAAAACATGGCATTCAAGGGGCGTCGGCGGCTTCGTGCAGCAAGACGCCGACCGTGTAACAAGGGAGAGCTTCATGGCGCGAAACGCATCGATCCTGGGCCTGGCCGTGGTGGGCGTGCTGGCATTTGCCCCGCATGCGCTCGCCGCCGACATCAAGCCGGCTATCGTCTATGATCTCGGGGGCAAGTTCGACAAATCCTTCAACGAAGGCGTCGCGGACGGCGCGACCAAGTTCAAGAAGGACACCGGCATCGATTATCGCGACTTCGAGATCCAGAACGAGGCGCAACGCGAGCAGGCTCTGCGCCGCTTCGCCCATGACGGCTACACCCCCATCATCGCGGTGAGTTTTGCCCAGGCGAGCGCACTCGAGAAGATAGCGGCCGAGTTCCCCGATACCAAATTCGCCATCATCGACGCGGTCGTCGATAAGCCGAATGTGCGCTCCATCGTCTTCAAGGAGCAGGAAGGCTCATTCCTCGTCGGACTGCTCGCCGCCTCAGCTTCGAAGACCGGCAAGATCGGCTTCGTCGGCGGCATGGATATCCCGCTCATCCGCAAATTCGCCTGCGGCTATGTCGCCGGCGCCAAATACAAGAACGCCACGGTCGAAGTGCTGCAGAACATGACTGGCACCACCGGCGCGGCCTGGAATGATCCGGTCAAGGGCGGCGAGCTCGCGAAATCGCAGATGGATCGCGGCGCTGACGTCGTCTACCACGCGGCGGGTGGCACTGGCCTCGGCGTGCTGCGCGCCGTGGCGGACGCCGGCAAGCTCGGCATCGGGGTCGATTCCAACCAGGACGGGTTGTTCCCCGGTCATGTTTTGACCTCGATGCTGAAACGCGTCGATGTCGCGACCTACACCACCTTCATGGACGCCAAGAACGGCAAGTTGACGTCCGGCATCTATGTGCTCGGCCTCAAGGAGAGCGGCGTCGGCTACGCCCAGGACGACTTCAACAAAGCGCTGCTGACCCCGGATATGAAGACCGCGGCCGACAAAGCGGCCGCCGATATCGTCGCCGGCACGATCCAGGTGCATGACTACATGTCGGATCAGAAGTGCCCGAATTGACGACAACGTGATGACTCTACGGTGGCGCCTCGCCCGGCCTGTAGCGCTTGCGGCCGGGCGCTCTCTCCTGTCGCTCGTGCGACTGGCGTTCGCCGGGCTCGCTCTGTTGCTCACGGCCCAAGCCGGGCGCGCCGAGGGGCCGCGCCCCGCGATCCTCTACAACCTCGTGAAGTTCGACGCCTCCTTCAATGAGGGCGCCTATCGCGGCATCGAGCGCTTCAAATCCGAGACCGGCACCACCTATCGGGAATTCGAGGTCAAGAGCGATGTCGAGCGCGAGGAGGTGCTGCGCCGCTTCGCCTCGCGCGGCGAGGACCCGATCATCGCCATCGGTTTTCCCTTCGCCTCGGCCGTCGACAAGGTTGCCGGCGACTTCCCGAAGGCGCGCTTCGTCATCATCGACGCCGTAGTCGACAAGCCGAATGTGCAATCCGTCGTGTTCAAGGAACAGGAGGGCGGCTTTTTGGTCGGCCTGATGGCAGCGATGGCCTCGAAGACCGGCAAGGTCGGTGTGGTCGGCGGCATGGATCTGCCGATCATCCGCCGTATCGTCTGCGGCTATGAGAAGGGCGCGAAGGCTGAGCGCCCGGATATTGGCGTGCTGCAGGCTTATGCGGGAGATACGCCGGGAGCCTTTACCGATCCGGCACGCGGCGCGGAGCTGGCGCGCTCGCAGATCGGCCAAGGAGCTGATGTGGTGCTGCAGGCCGCCGGTCAGACCGGTCTCGGCGTGCTGCGGGCGGCGGCCGATGCCAATGTGCTCGGCATCGGCTCGGACTCCAACCAGAACGGTCTCTTCCCCGGCCATGTTCTGACGAGCCTGCTCAAGCGTACCGACAACGCCGTGTATCTCGCCTTGAAAGATGCGGAAGCGGGCAAATGGAAGCCTGGCGCACGGCTTTTAGGCCTCGCCGAAGGCGGGCTCGACATCGCCATCGATGATGCCAACAAGCACTTGGTCACGCCCGCCATGCAGGCTGCGGTCGATAAGGCCAGGGCCGCGATCGTCGCGGGCAGGCTCGCCGTGCCGGACTGGACCGCGACGCGGTCATGTCCCCCATGACCGGCGTTTTGTCGATGCCGCCCCCGGCGATCGAGCTGATCGGCATCGACAAGAGCTTCGGCCCGGTGCGCGCCAACAAGAATGTCAATCTTACGGTCGCCAAGGGCTCGATCCATGGCATCGTCGGCGAGAACGGGGCGGGCAAGTCGACGCTGATGTCGATCCTCTACGGTTTCTACGAGGCGGATGCCGGCGAGATCAGGGTCGATGGCAGAAATGTCCGCATCGCCAATTCGCAGATCGCCATCAAGGCCGGCATCGGCATGGTGTTCCAGCATTTCATGCTGGTCGATGAGCTGAGCGTCCTCGACAACGTCATGCTCGGGGTCGAGGGGGGCGCCCTGCTGGCGCGGGGGGCCGGCAAAGCGCGCGCGGCGCTGCAAGGCTTCGCCAAGGATTACGGCCTCGTCATCGATCCCGACGCCCAAGTCGGTCACCTCTCGGTCGGCCAGGAGCAGCGCGTCGAGATCGTCAAGGCCCTCTATCGCGGCGCCAATGTGCTGGTGCTCGACGAACCGACGGCGGTGCTCACCCCGGCCGAGGCGACGGCGCTGTTCACGCTGCTCGCCGCGCTCAAGGCGCAAGGCAAAACCATCATCCTCATCACCCATAAGCTCCAGGAGATCATGGCCGCGACCGATCGCGTCAGCGTCATGCGCCAGGGCGAGATCGTGGCGACCATGGACACCGCGAAGACTTCGCCGCGGGAGCTCGCGGCGCTCATGGTCGGGCGCGAGGTGCTGCTGCGCGTCGAGAAGACGCCGCGCCAGCCTGGCGCGCCGGTGCTCGCGGTGAAGGGCCTCTCGGTCATCGACGAACGTGACGTGACACGGCTCGACGATGTGTCCTTCACCTTGCATGAGGGCGAGATCGTCGGCGTGGCGGGCGTCGCCGGCAATGGTCAGAGCGAGCTGCTGGCCGCGCTCTCCGGCATCATGGTGCCGAAGTCTGGATCGATCGCGCTCTCCGGCCATATTCTCGATGCTCGCGCCCTCAATCCGCGCGAGCTGCGCCGTCGCGGCCTATTGCATGTGCCGGAGGATCGGTTGCGCATGGGACTGGTGCCGCCGTTTCCGGCCTTCGAGAGCGCCGCGCTCGGCTTCACCCATGAGAAATGCTATGGGCGCGGGCGGCTCTTCGACCGTGCCGCCATGGTCGGCGACCTCTCGACGCGCATGGAGGACTATGATGTCCGCCCGCGCGACCCCTTTCTGAAGACCTCGAAATTCTCCGGCGGCAACCAGCAGAAGATCGTGCTGGCGCGCGAGATCGAGCGCTCCCCGAAGGTTCTGCTGGTCGGCCAGCCGACGCGCGGCGTCGATATCGGCGCGATCGAGTTCATCCATCGCCGGCTGGTGGCCTTGCGCGACGCCGGCGTCGCGATCCTCCTCGTCTCGGTCGAGCTCGAGGAGATCATGAGCCTCTCCGACCGCATCCTGGTCATGTGCGGAGGACGCATCACCGGCGAAAGGCGCTGCGAGGCGACGGATATGCGCGATCTCGGGCTGTTGATGGCCGGCGTCACGGAGGAGGCCGCGTGAGCGCCCCGGTCGAGCTGCCGAAATGGGCCGATGTGGCGCTGGTGCCGGCGGTGGCGACGGTCGCGGCCTTCCTGGTTGCGGGCCTCGTGGTGGCGTCGATCGGCGAGAGCCCGCTCGATGCGACGCGCATCCTGATCCAGGGCAGCTTGGGCTCGGGCGAAGGGCTCGGCTTCACCCTCTACTACGCGACGGACTTCATCTTCACCGGCCTTGCGGTGGCGGTCGCTTTCCACGCGGGCCTCTTCAATATCGGCGCCGAGGGGCAGGCGACGCTCGGGGGCCTTGGGGCTACGCTCGTCTGCCTGTCACTCGACGGCTTGCCGGCCGCCATCGTGCTGCCGCTCGGCGTCATCGCGGCCGCGGCCTTCGGAGCGCTCTGGGGCTTCATCCCCGGCTATCTGCAGGCGCGGCGCGGCAGCCATGTCGTGATCACCACGATCATGCTCAACTTCCTCGCCGCCATCCTGATCGTCTATCTCCTGGTCAACGTGATCGGCGATCCGAAATCGATGGCCCCCGAGACCCGCACCTTCAGCGCTTCGGGCCGCCTGCCGTTCATCCACGATATCGCGCGCGGGCTCGGCTTCGCCATGTCGACGACGCCGCTCAACCTCTCCCTGCCGCTGGCGCTGCTCGCGGCCGTCGGCGTCTGGCTCCTCATCTACCGTTCGCGGCTCGGCTATGCGATCCGCACCGTCGGCGCGAGCCCGGCGGCGGCCGTCTATGCCGGGGTCTCGCCCGAGCGCATCACCATGCTCACCATGGCCCTCTCCGGGGCGCTGGCGGCGGGACTCGCGGTCAATGAGGTGATGGGCGTGCAGCAGCGGCTCCTCCCCGAATTCACCTCGGGCTACGGCTTCGTCGGGATCGCGGTGGCGCTGATGGGGCGCGCCCATCCGGTCGGCGTCGTGCTCGCGGCGTTGCTGTTCGGCATGCTCTATCAGGGTGGCGCCGAGCTCTCCTTCGTCCACCCGGCCATCACCCGCGACATGGTGACGGTCATCGGTGGCGTGCTGATCCTTTTCGCCGGCGCGCTCGACGGCCTGTTCCGCCGCGCCGTCGCCTCGCTGATGCCGAGGAGGGCGGTGGCGTGAGCGACCTCGCCGACCTCGTCGCTCTTATGGCCGTGGTCCTCGCCTCGGCGCTGCGGCTCTCCGTGCCGCTGATCGCGGCCTGCCTCGCCGGGCTGTGGTCGGAGCGCTCGGGGATCGTCGATATCGGGCTCGAGGGCAAGATGCTGATCGCCGCCTTCGCCTCGGCCGCGGCCGCCTATGCGACGCATTCGGCCTGGATCGGGCTTGGCGCCGGCATTCTCGCCTCAGTCGCCTTCGCGCTGCTGCACGGCTTCGCCTCGATCAGCCAGCGCGGCAACCAGATCGTCTCGGGTGTCGCAATCAACCTGCTCGCGGCGGGGCTGACGGCGGTGGTCGGCAATGCCTGGTACGGCCAGGGCGGGCGCACCCCGCCGCTCGAGGGGACGGGACGTTTTCCCGATCTCGTGCTGCCGGGCGCCGCCGCGCTGAAATCCGTGCCGATCCTCGGCCCGCTCTACGCCGATGTGCTCTCCGGCCACCCCGCGCCGGTCTATCTCACGCTCGCCGCGGTCGCGATCACCAGCCTCGTCATGGCCCGCACCCGCTTTGGCCTGCGATTGCGCGCCGTCGGCGAATATCCAGCCGCCGTCGACACGGCCGGCGTCTCGGTCGCCTCGCTGCGCTATCGGGCGGTGGTGATCGCGGGCGTATTGTGCGGCATCGGGGGCACCTATCTCTCGGTATCGCAGGCGGCGGGCTTCCTGCCGCAGATGACGGCGGGCAAGGGCTTCATCGCGCTCACCGCCCTGATCTTCGCGCATTGGCGCGCCTGGCCGGCGCTCGGCGCCTGCCTGTTGTTCGGCCTGCTCGACGCCGTCGCGATCCGCCTGCAGGGCGCGGTGCTGCCGGGCGGCATCAGCGTGCCGGTGCAGGCGATCCAGGCACTGCCCTACCTGATGACCGTGATCCTGCTCGCGGGCTTCGTCGGGCGCGCCATCCCGCCGCGCGCCTCGGGCATTCCTTATGTGAAGGAGCGCTGAAGGAGGTGGCGAATAGAGAGTAGCGAATAGCGAATAGCGATAAGTGAAGCCGTTGACTGCATTGCAAGAAGCCCCTCACTCCTTACTACTCTCTACTCGCCATTCGCTACTCCCTACTCGCCCTCCCTATGCGAGAGCGCGCCGCGCCGATGCCGTCACCGGCTGCTCGAAGAGCTGGTTGACCAGCACCGCCACCGCGCTGGCGCAGGCGAGCGCCACGACCACGAACCCCCAAGGGCCGATCAGTGAGGCGAGCCCGCCGCGGATCCAGAGCTCGCGCATGGCGCGGATCACGAAGGGATGCAGGAGATAGAGCGCGTAGGAGGCGTCGCCGAGCGCCACGCCGAGACGCATCACCTTGCCGGGCGCCGCATCGCGCCGCGGGGCGAGCACGGTCGCTGCGAGCAGCAGCACCGCCGGAACCCCATAGGCCAGCGTCCGCGACAGAGCCGGCAGCAGGCCGCCTGCGGTGAAGTCGAAGCTGAGCAGTGCGAGACCGATGACGGCGAGCGCCAGGCGCGCCGGCCGGTTGAGCCAAAAGCCCTCTTCGCTGATGAAGCCGAGCGCCATGCCGAGGGCAAATTCGAGGATGATCGGGTCGCACCAGAACCCCAATGGCTGCGGCAGCGGCGCAGCGGCCGCTCCGAGCACCACGAGCAGGATGAGTGCAGCGATCAGTGACGGCACGGCGCGCCGGCGCGGCCAGATCAAGGCGATAGCGAACAGCGCGTAGAAGAACATCTCGTAATTGAGCGTCCAGCCGAGCGAATAGATGGGCTGCACGAGCCCGTCGGGCCGCACGGCCGGGATGAACAGGAAGGACGAGATGACGAAACCCGGCGACACATAGTCGGTGTTGAGGAGGGCGGGCCAGGCCAGCGCCACCACGAGATAGAGCGCGGTCGTCGCCCAATAGAGCGGCACGATCCGGGCAATGCGATGGGAGAGGAAGATGCGGGCGCCGCGCGCTGCGCCGAACAGGCGGCGCGATGCATGAACCATGATGAAGCCCGAGATGACGAAGAAGATGTCGACGCCGGCGAGCCATGGGAAGGAGGAACTGGTCGCGAAGCTCCCCCCCGCCCGCGCCATGACGACGCCCGCATCGCTCTGGGCATGCAGGGCCGCGACGCAGAGAGCCGCGAAGGCGCGCAGGATCTGGACATAGGGCAGCTTGGACACCTGCCCCTCATAGCCGATCGGGCTGCGGGACGCATCCCGGGCGCCGCTCGATCAAGGATCGGCCCCCAAGGCCTGCCTCGAGCCGCTCGCCCTGAGCCCGAGGATCATGCCCCTCAGGCGGCGGGACAGCGCCTCCCCGCTCGGCTCGGTCAAGCCGCGCTCCCCATCGGCGTCGATGGTCGCGCCATGGGGAAACAAGGTCACGTTGTCCGCAAGGCCGAGCCCGGCGAGCGTGTCGAGGTCGGCAGCGCCATGCACCAGGATCCGCGATGCCTGCCGAAGCGCCTCGACCGCGATATCACGCTCGGCTGCGGCCGCTGCGGCGAGAGGCGGGACCGCGTGCAAGGTGACGACTGAGATTCGATCGCGCACCCTGCGATCGCCGATGAGCCGGGCGAGCTCGCCCCAACCGATCAGTTCCGGCTGATGCTGGATGACCACCGCGTCGGGATCGCACACGGAGATCTTGCGCGCCAGCGACGCCATGGCATTCGCATCCCCGAGGCGCCAGGCGGGGATGACCCTTGTGCCGTCGGCCTGAACGGCGGGCGGTGTGCGGTCGTCGCACAGGATGATCGCCGGCTCCAACGCACCCGGCTGCAATATTTCGGGCTCGGCCGTGGCAATCGAGGCGAGCAGCGCCTGCGAATATTCGGCGACATCGCAACCGACATCCCAGGGCGAGACCCAGGCAAGGCGCAGCGGCGCGGGCGGCGGCGCCAGCGCCACGAGCGCCGCCGCGACGATGCGGTCCGCGAAGGCCTCATGCTGTCTCGCCTCCGGCCGCAATGCGTCTTCGGCTTGACCATGGCCGACGATCCGGACGGGAAGCGAAATACCCGAATCGATCAGCGCCTTCGCGGCGCTCGCGGTTGGGACAAGCAGGGCCTTGAAGCCGCGATTGAGGATCGCAGCCGTCTCGGCCGGCAACAACGCGTCCTCGTGGTCGAGCATGGCGAGCGCGACCTCGTCCGACTCGAGAGAGGGCGGCAGGATGGAGCGTTGCCGGCGGATGACGACTCTCGGCTCGGTCGGCGAATCCCGGCGTGAGGCGAGGTCCGCGATCACCCGCCGCTCGGCGTCCGGAAGATCGGCAAGGTCGTGGTTGTCCTCCTGCGATCGGACGCGTTGCAGGCCCGGGCGCCTCGCCTCCAAAGCCAAAGCCAGGGCGCGATTGAGCGCCGCGAGCTCCGATGTCCCGCCGACCGGTCCCATGATGGTGATGTGGAGATTTTCCGCGAGCGAATGCCGTGCCGCCACGTCCGGCGGGACGGCTGCGCCTGCGCTCACCAGGGCTTGCACCAGGCGAGGAACGTGCCGGTCAAGCTCGAAGCGCTCGAGCGAGCGGCGCTGGCGCGCGATCACCGCGGCGCGAAAATCGGGGTCGCCGGCGATCCGGACCAGCGCGGCCGCGACCGCGTCAGGCGAGCGATCCGGAAGCAGGATGGCGGCATTACCCAGGGTGTAGGGAACGGCTCCGCAGGGATAGGCCAGCACCGGCACGTCATAGGCCATGGCTTCGACGAGGGGCACGCCGAAGCCTTCATGCAGGCTGAGCGACACGAAGGCATCGGCGCTGCGATACCAGGCATCGAGCTCGTCATCGGAGACCGCCCCGGTGAGGACGACCTGATCCTCGATTCCGTGCAGTTGCGCCCGGCGCTCGATATCCGCCGCATAGGCCGCATTGGATGGCAATATGCGTCCGACCAGCACCAATCGGCCGGGCTTTCCCCATAGGCGCAAGAACTGGGCAAAGGCATCGACGAGATCGGCCTGGCCTTTCGACGCCACGATGCGCCCGACGAACAGGAGGGTGAAGGCGGATGTTTCGGCGCGCGTCACGGTTCTGCGGGCTCTCGAAAGGAGGGCGTCGAGATCGAACAGGAGAGGACAGGCGGCGGCCTCCTCATGGCCCATCCGGCGCAGCTCGAGCGCATTGTACTCGCTGTCGGCCAGCGCCGCGGAGACAAGCGAGCGCATCTGCGCGACCTGCCGACGCCCCAAGGCCGCATAGGCCGCGAGTGCCGGAGCATCCTCCAGGAATTCCGGCGGCGTGATGTTGTGATAAATGAGGATCTTGGGCGCGGGCAGCGACATGATCGCCGGAAAGGCGTCGTAGCCCGTCGAATGACGAACGATCAGGACATAGTCGTCGCCATAAGGCAGGTCGCCGATTTCGAGGAGCCGGTCTGCGAGCCTCGGATCGCGGTGCTCAACGAAGATCTCGCTGCGATAGCCGAGCCGGCGCAGCAAACGCTGCATGATGAACATCGCATTGGTGACCGCATCCCCGACCGCGGAGCCCGCATGGAACTGATGCACGGCATGCCTGCGCCTCGAGGCTCTGCGCTCTCCGACCCTGGGGCTGACCGCGTCGGCGGCCGCGCCGAGCTCACCGTCATCCTGCCGCTCGAGGCCGTCCGGCGGGGCCGGGCCGACGTCCTTCGCGGCGCCAGCGGGCGCTGCTGCCGTCAAGCGCGACAGGCCGCGCGAGGCGAGATAGGCCGCCAGGCGCGCCGCCCGTCCCGCGAGGCCGCCATCCGGCCCGGCCGCTGCCTTGAGACGCCGCATCCGCTCGGCCGAGGCACCAGCGTCGATGAGCGCAGCGCCGATCTTGCCGCGCCGCAAATACCCGAATGCCCGCACCGGTGCGGTCAGGCGCCATGAGGCGCTACCTCGCATCGCCGAAATCACAGCGAGCACGTCTTGGCGTGCTTTCTCCGCGTGCAGCAGATCGATCTCGAGGAGGTCTCCTCGGCGCTCAGCTTCGGCGGCAGCGGCTTCGGCCCCGATCACCCGTCCTTCCGCCAGGCTCCTCTGAGCCAGGGCCGCAGAAGCGGCTTCCTCGGCGTGCAGCGCGCGCTCCTGCGCCAAGCTGCTGGCCTGCAAGGAGGCGGATGCCGCCTGCTCGGCCTCGGCGGCGCGACCCCGAAGCCTCTCTTCCTCGGCGCGGACGAAATCATCGAAGACATTCGGAGGAGAACCGAAGGCCGGACGCAGCGCCGCCTCGTGCTCTCCTGCCACATAGAATCTGTTCAACCCGTCGAACCAGACGAACACATAGCCGGCCGCGGACAGGATCTGATCGGCCTCATGGTAGTTGAGCGCCTGGCTCATCGGCTCGGTCGCTTCGACCAGGATCACGAACGGACGATATCTGGTGAAGTCGGCGCCGCGCAGGACTTGCGCCTCGGCGCCTTCGACATCGATCTTCAGGAAATGGATCTCGGCCGGCGCCTGGGCGCGGCAGATATCGGCGAGCGTCGCCACTTCGACCTCGAGCCGCGAGCGCCCATAGCCAGCGGCGGCATGGCGTGCCGCGAATTCCTCGCTGAAAGTCGACAGGCCGGTGCCGGGGATCTGGTTGATGACCATCCGCCCCGGCTCGGCGCCGACCGCCAATTCGAGCGTGACATCCCTCGGTCGCGCCTGCCGCAGCCGCTTCGCGTAACCCGGTTCCGGCTCGATATTGATGCCCCGCCAGCCGCGATCGTAAAACGCCTTGGTGACCGACCATTCTTCAGGATCGGCGGCGCCGACATCGATGTAGAACCCCTTCCCGACCTCCTTGAAGGCGCGATTGAGGATGACGTCCTCATAGTTCTGCGCGAAGGAAACGAACCTCACATCCGACCTCGATGCCCGATAGCCATCTCGCGGCGGCAAGGCGTCATGCCCATGAACTGCATATCCTCGCTCGGTCGGCGCCTCGGTCGTGGAAGCCCGTGGGCGACCGCCCTTCGCTTCCGAGGAGGAATCGGTATCGGTCTTCACAATTGCGTGCAAGGCGGCGGCGCGGCGCCTCCTTCACACGCAGCTATTGGAGGAAGTTCTAATGACCGTTGGAGGAGGCGGTTTGGCGGCAATCCGCTTCTACGGCGAGGCGGCGCGATCGATAAGCATCCAGGGAGGCTCGCCGAGGCCGAGCTCGACGCAGATGCGGCGAACGCCCTCATGGCGTCCGGCAAGATAGAGAAGCCCGATATGGGCCGGGACGGCGAGCGTGCCGTCAGCCGCCATCGCGCCGATCCGATCGCAGGGGACGAGGCTCGCTTCGACGCCGATTTCGGCCGAGCCGGGCTTGCCGTCGACGACCGCAAAGAAGCCGAACGCCTTGTTGGTCAAGCGTCCGATATCGGCGAAATTCTCCATGAGCGGGATGAGGGACTTCACCGTGAGCCCCGTTTCCTCCTCGACCTCGCGCCTGGCCGTGTCGGCCGGGGACTCGCCCTCATCGCGCAACCCGCCCGGAAGCTCGACCGTCCACTGATCCAGGATCGGGCGGTACTGGCGCACGACCACGAGATTGCCGCTGACATGCAGGCACAAGACATGCACATAATCGGCCTGTGCCAAGGCATGATAGATTTCGGGCTCCGATGCGCCTGGCATGATCGCCGTCACGGTCTCGACGCGGACCCAGGGCGAGATGGCTTTCGTGACGCGATCGATGACCCGCGGCGCCGGGTGTTGCTCGGAGGATGACAAGGAGCGTCTCAGGATCTGGCTTCCAGGAACTTGGCTTGCAGGAACTTGGCTTCAACGGGTGAGCGCCGACCTTCCGGTCGGCAAATGCGCCGCTTCTCTAGCGGCTGAGCCGGGCCATCGCAACCAGGCGCCCGCGGCAGACCAAGCCTTTTGGAGCGCCGCCATCCCCTGCGGGGCTCGTTGCCGGATTATCCCCGAAACCCGGCGGTGTTCGTCAAACCGACATCGCCTGGGCATTCACCTCGAGAACGCAATGATCGCCGGGCTTCCGACCGGCACATACTGGTTCGCGAAGGCAAGCGCGCCGGTCGCGGCATTCACGCGGAAGACGGTCACATTGTCGCTGCGATGGTTGCAGGCATAGAGGAAGCGTCAGCCGGGATCGAGCGCGATGTTGCGGGGATAATCGCCGCGCGTCCATTCCTCGCCGCGCCAGCGCACTTGCCCATCCGCCGCGACCGAGAAAATGCCGATCGAGTTGTGCAGCCGGTTCGCCACATAGATGAAGCGGCCATTCGGTGAAATGACGATTTCCGAGGTGAAGTTCGTGCCGGCATAGCCGGGCAAGGTCGTCGTCTTCTGCTTGAGAGCGAGCGCGCCGTTCTGCGAATTCCAGTCATAGACCGCGAGCTGCGAGGCTTCCTCGTAGAGGTTGTAGAAGACGCGCCCGTTCGGATGGAACGCGAAGTGGCGCGGGCCGGCGCCGGCTGAGGCGGCCGGCACGAAGGGCGGATCATTCGGCGTCAGCTTTCCGGTCTGAGCATCGATCCGCCAGACGAAAGTCCGGTCGAGCCCGAGATCGTTGGCGATCAGGAAACGCCCGCTCGGATCGGTGGCAACCATATGCGCATGCGGACCGTCATGGTCGCTGATCGAGAAATTGCCGGTCGGCCCCTCGGCGGCGCGACCGGCGCCAGGCGGGCCCTGATCGCCTTGCACATCGACCGCGGCGCCGAGCCCGCCATTCTCCTGCACCGGCAGCACGGCGACGTTGCCGCCGCCGTAATTGGCGACGAAGACGAAACGGCCGGACGGATGCACGCTGCAATGCGCAGGCCCTGGCCCTCGGAGCTCACGGCGTTGATCTGAGTGAGCTCGCCGGTAGCGCGGTCGACCCGAAACGCCGTGACGCTGCCCGCCTTGCCGCCATTGAAGTCGTCGATCTCATTCGCGACGTAGAGGAAGCGGCGTTGCGGATCGAAAGCGAACCAGGTGGGCTCGCGCCCGGAAAGGTCTTGACCGGTGTCAGCGCGCCGCTGCGGGGCTCCACGCGCAGGAGGGCAATGCCCTCCCCATGGCCCTTCGAGGCCGAGGTATAGCTGCCGACATAGGCAAAGAGATCGCCGCCGCCCGCCGTCGACCCCTGCTGCGCTGCCGCCGGAAACACCGCGGTCGCGGCCACCGCGACCGCTCCCCCCAACACCGCCCGGCGCTCGATCCCCCCGCGTCCACCTGAAAAGCATTCCCCCGGCATAGCTCTTCCTTTCTGGCTGTGCGCCGCCGTCGAGAGTCGCGGCCGCTGGCTCATGATGTCTTGAGCCTATCCGGCAGTGGTCGAGGCCAGCAAGGCGGTTGCATTCGACCCTGGCTTGCAGATTCAGGTTGGCAAGGTGCGTAGGCCGCAGTGTTAGCTCAGCCGGCTTGGGGCGCCTCGGATCCGGTCGCGGCCGCCCTCAGCCCCGCCACCCTATCCTTGTAGCGGCGGCTGCCGATGAGGACCTCGCCCGTATCCATGCGCAGCGCGAAATCGCCGGAGGGGCGCGGTTCGACCGCGACCACATGATTGAGATTGGCGAGCCGTGTCCGGTGCACGCGCACCAGGCCGAAGGGCAGGAGCCGGGCCTCCTCGCCGGCCAGCGTCCCGCGGATGAGATGGCGCTTCGCGGCAAGCGAGAACTCGACATAATTGCCTGCCGACGCCACCCAGACGATGTCGCGGGCGTCGATGCGGATGCTGGTCGCGCCGTCGCGCAGCCACAGATGCGGGCTCCGGTCCTCGCCCGCTTTGGTGGAATTGCGAGGCACTGCCGCATCGCTCGGCGCCTGGCCGGCCGTGGCTGGCCGGTCGAGGAACCAGAAGGGCAGGCCGATCAGCAGCGCCGAGAGGATGTCCTTGCGGAATTCGTAGGGCAACTCGGCGGCAAGGTGGAAATCATAGGCGGCGCCCATGGCCCCATAGGCGAGCTTGCGCAGCGCCACCATGCCGAAGATATGCGCCAGCGAAAACAGCACCCCCACTATGGCCACACGCGCCGCCTGCATCGGCAGGCTTGTCGCGGTGCGGACCATCGCCACGCCGCGGCGCATCAGCGGCAGCAGGATGAGCGTCGCGACGGCGCTCGTGCCCTCGAAGAACATCCGCTTGCCGAGGTCGTAAGCGCCGCCGAGGCGCGCGGCCTCATGCGCAGTCGAGAAGGAATTGACGAGCCAAAATGCCGCGATTACCAGGACAACACCGCCATAGGCCAGAAACAGACCGCTGCTCGTCCCGCGAAACGCGCCGCTCGTCACCGGTGCCTGCTGCTCATCCCCCGCCGCGGGTGGATCATCCCCTGTCGTCTCGACGGATGGGGCGGCGGCGATTTCGATGGAGTTCTTCGAAACGGCCATTGCAGCAACCGGAGACACCATGGTGGACGAAATCGCGAAACCCGAACGGCGCGTCGATTTGGACTGGATCCGCATCATCGCCTTCGGATTGCTGATCCTATATCATGTCGGGATGCTCTTCGTCCCCTGGGACTACCATGTGAAGAGCGCCCATATCCTGCCCTCGCTCGAGCCCTTGATGCTCGCCCTCAATCCCTGGCGGCTGTCGCTTCTGTTCCTGGTCTCGGGTGCGGCGACGAGGTTCATGGCGAACAAGCTTGCGCCCGCGGCGCTCTTCAAGGGGCGCGCGGCGCGCCTGCTGCCACCTTTGCTGTTTGGCATGTTCGTGATCGTGCCGCCGCAATCCTATTTCCAGGTGGTGGAGAAAAGTGGCTTTGCGGGCAGCTTTGTGCAGTTCTACCTGTCGCGCTACCTCGCCTTCGCGCCGCAATTCTGCGAGGCCGGCCGCTGCCTGATGCTGCCGACCTGGAACCATCTATGGTTCGTCGTCTATCTATTCGTCTATACGGCGGTCCTCGCCTTGCTGCTTGCCGTCGCGCCCCGGCTGGTGCGCGGCGTCGAGATCAGGCTCGCTCCGGCGCTTTCGGGGGTCGGCCTGCTGCTCCTGCCGGCGCTGGCGCTCGCCGCCCTTCGCCTCTTCGTCTATCCGTCATTTCCGCAGACCAACACCCTTATCGGCGACTGGTACAACCACGCGCTCTACGGCACGGTGTTCGCCTTCGGCTATCTGTTCGCCCTCGACGAGGGGGTGGCGGCGGCGACGCAGCGCCTGCGCTGGCCGGCGCTCGTCGCCGCCATCATCTGCTACGCCTCCTTCATGCTGTGGCGGGTGCTTCGCCAGGAGGGCGTGCAGCTTCCCGAGGCGCTCACCCTCTATAGCCGCTTCGCCTATGGGGCCTTCCAATGGGTCTCGATCCTGGCCATCCTCGGCTTCGGCAGGCGCTGGCTGACCCGTGACACGGCAGCGCGCCGCTATCTGACCGATGCGGTGTTTCCCTATTACATCGTGCATCAGACGACGATCATCGCCACGGCCTATGCGCTGCGTGATTGGGCCTTGCCGGCCGCGGCGGAAGCGGCGCTGATCCTCGCCGCGACATTCGCGAGCTGCGCCCTGACCTACGAGATCGTCCGCCGCATCGCCTGGCTGCGGCCCCTGTTCGGCCTGAAGCTCCTCAGTCCCAGGCATTCAGGCCTCAAGCCCCTGCGTTGCCCGACCGAAGGCTCGCGCAACGCCGCAGCGGAGGCCCTTACAATATCCGCTGATAGTCGATGACGAAGAGCTTGTCGTCGAGCCGCTTGCTGGTGTCGAGATTCGAGAGGTTGACGGTGGTGGTGTAGCCCTGCGGATCGGTCACCACCCAATAGCGCAAGGCGGTGACCTTGGCGTCGAAGATCAGGGCGATCTCGGAGGTGCCACCGAAGGTCGACCGGTCGGTGAGGACGACCAGATAAGAATCGCCCTTGAGCTCGGCTCGCTTAACGGTGGTGTCGCGGCGCAAATCGATGCGGTCCGCGACCAGGAATTTCAGCGGCGTCTGGCTCAGCGAATAGAGATCCTGGGTCGCCAGCCGCCTGTCACGCAAGGCGACCGACTTGCCGTCGGCAATGATCTCGAGCTGGCTCGGCGGTTCGTATTCGAAGCGCAGCCGGCCGGGCCGGTGCACATAGAGCCTGCCATTTGTGTGCTTCCCGTCGGGCCCGGTCTGCGAGAAGCTGCCGGTCAGCTGGACAAGGCTGTTGAGATAGGCGTTCACCTGCTCGATGCTGGGCGCAACCACAGCCGTCGAGGCACCGGGCGCGGGTGTCGCCGGCGAAATGGCGGGCCGGGCCGTCGAGGGCCGAGCCGAGGGCGAAGGCGTGATCGACAATGGCCCGCTCGACTGCGCCGCGAGCGGCGTCGTCGCCAGTGCGCCGATGCCGAGCATCCATGCCGCGGCTCTCCAAGCGCGCTTCATTCGCCTCTCCTTGCCAAGATCGATTGCCGAGTTCCCAGAAACCCTTGGCCCTTAGAAACCAAGGAGATGGCGAAAATTGGCCCGCCACGCCCAGGCCATTGGCTTAGTGCGAAGGACGGCGGCCTCAATTGCCGGCATGGCGGCTCGCAGCTTCCGCCTGGTGGTTGCGGGCGATGAGGTTGAGGCTGCCGAGCGCGACCGTCGCGGCGAGCAGCGCCGACATGCCGCCCACATCATGGGGCGGGCTCACCGTGTTGACGTTGACGCCGACGAGATCGAGGCCCCCGCAGGCCTCGAGCGCCGCCAGTCCTTCGCGGGCCGATGCGCCGCCCCAAGTCGGCGTGCACACTCCGGGCGCCACCGAGGGATCGAAGAAATCCATGTCGTAGGAGAGATAGACGGGCCGGTCGCCGACCACCTGGCGCATCGCCGCGAAGACCTCGGCGATGCCGCGCCGCAGCAGCTCATCCATGGTGATGATGTTGTAGCCGAGCTTTCGCCCATGCGCGAGAACGCCTTGCACCATGGTCGAGCCGCGTATGCCGATCTGGAAGGAGTTTCGCGCCTCCACCAGCCCCTCCTCGACGGCGCGGGCGAAGGCCGTCGCCGTGTTGTAGCCCTCGATCGGATAGGCATCCGTATGGGCGTCGATATGCACCGTGACGAGGTCGGGATGCAGCCGATGCAAGGCCCGCATCTCCGGCAGGGCGATGGCGCCGTCGCCGCCGAGCGAGATCGGCACCGCGCCGTTCCCGGCCACCTCGCCGATCGCCGCCTCGATGATGGCGAAAGACGCTTCGACCTCGCCAGGGCGCACCGCCGCATCGCCCATGTCGACGACGCCGAGCGCCGTGAGCGGATCGAGATCGGTATGAACGTCGTAGGGACGCAGCAGCAGCGACTGCTCGCGTATGGCCGCAGGGCCAAGCCGCGCCCCGATGCGGTAGGGATGGGTGCCGCAATCGAAGGGCAGGCCGACAATGGCGGCCTTGGCGGCTTTGGACCCTGGACGCTCCGTGGAACGCGGCAGCCCCATAAAACTCGCTGTTTGGACAAAGCTCGCTGTCGGGACGAAAGGCGATTTGGGCACGGCCTGCGCTCTCCTCAAAGGGCCGGGATCGGCGATCAGGGCGCGCGCCTCACTCCTCGTCTTCGTCCATCCCGTCGTCGCGCTGGCTGGCGGGGGATTCCATGAGGATCTCGCGCTTGCCCGCATGATTCGCCGGCCCGACGATGCCTTCCTTCTCCATGCGCTCCATCAAGGAGGCGGCACGGTTATAGCCGATCTGCAGCCGGCGCTGGATATAAGAGGTCGAGGCCTTCTTGTCGCGCAGCACCACGGCCACGGCCTGGTCGTAGACATCGCCCGACGGCGCGCCGAAAGCGCCCTGGTCGAACACGGCGCCGTCCTCGCCGGCCTCCGCCTCCTCCTCGTCCTCGGCGAGCACGTCGGCGAGATATTCGGGCCGGCCTTGCGACTTCAGATGCGCCACGACCTTCTCGACCTCGGCATCCGAGACGAAGGGGCCGTGCACGCGCGAGATGCGCCCGCCGCCCGCCATGAAGAGCATGTCGCCCTGGCCGAGGAGCTGCTCGGCGCCTTGCTCGCCGAGGATGGTGCGGCTGTCGATCTTCGAGGTCACCTGGAAAGAAATCCGGGTCGGGAAATTCGCCTTGATGGTGCCGGTGATGACGTCGACCGAGGGGCGCTGCGTCGCCAGGATCACATGGATGCCGGCGGCACGCGCCATCTGGGCGAGGCGCTGCACCGCGCCTTCGATCTCCTTGCCGGCGACCATCATCAGATCCGCCATCTCGTCGACGATGACGACGATGAAGGGCAGAGCCTCGAGATCCATCATCTCCTGCTCGTAGACGGCCTCGCCGGTCTCGCGATCGAAGCCGGTCTGCACGGTGCGGTTGATGACCTCGCCCTTGGCCTTGGCCTCGTTGATGCGCGCATTGTAGCCGTCGATGTTGCGCACACCGAGCTTCGACATGCGCTTATAGCGCTCCTCCATCTCTCGCACCGCCCATTTGAGCGCCACCACCGCCTTTTTGGGATCGGTGACGACGGGGGTGAGGAGATGCGGGATGCCGTCATAGACGGAGAGCTCGAGCATCTTGGGATCGACCATGATCAGGCGGCACTCTTCCGGCTTCAGCCGGTAGAGCAGCGACAAGATCATGGTGTTGATGGCGACGGACTTGCCCGAGCCCGTGGTGCCGGCGATCAGGAGATGGGGCATGCGCGCCAGTTCCGCGATCACCGGCTCGCCGCCGATCGTCTTGCCGAGGCAGAGCGGCAGCCGGTATTTCGAGCTCTCGAAATCCGAGGAGGCCAGGAGCTCGCGCAGATAGACGGTCTCGCGCCGCTGGTTCGGCAATTCGATGCCGATGGCGTTGCGGCCGGAGACGACTGCGATGCGCGCCGAGACGGCGCTCATCGAACGCGCCACGTCGTCCGCGAGGCTGATGACGCGTGACGATTTGGTGCCGGGCGCAGGCTCCAGCTCGTAGAGCGTGACGACCGGACCGGGGCGCACATTCATGATTTCGCCGCGCACGCCGAAATCCTCGAGCACGCCTTCGAGCAGCCTGGCATTCTGCTCGAGCGCATCCTCGCTGACCACCGGGCCGGCATGCCGGCGCGGCTCGGAGAGCAGCATGAGCGGCGGGAGCTGATAGGAGAGGCTGTCGAACAGTTTTGGCTGGGCCTCCTTGGCGAGGCGCTGGCCGGTCTTGGGCGGGGCGGAGGGATTGGCGACCCGCTTCTTCACCGGCGCCTCTTCCGGCCCGGTGTCGTCGTCCTCTTCCTCGACGACAGCTCGCTTGGCGACCCTCGGCCGTTCCTCGACGGCTCGCTCCTCGACCGCCGGCGCACGACGAGCCGACGGCGCCTCGGCCATCGGCAGCTCCGGCTCGATGCGGGGCGCCTGCTCCCCTGGCGCCGTATCGGCGCCCCCGGTCACGGCCCTCGCCAGGCGGCGCGCATGGGTCAAGAGGCTCGCCTTGCGCGTCAGCATCTCGGCCGCGAGCTTGGCGCCCGGCAGGTCCATGGGCGAGGGTCGCGGCGCGAGCGCTGCTGCCATCGCGGCGGGCGAGACCGGGGCAGGCTGCTGCGTATGGATCTGGATGCGCGAGGCGCCGTCGCGACGCGGCTGGGGCACGGTCTGCCCTGGCGGTGGGCTTTGCTGGAAGCTCGGCTCGCGTTGCGGCATCACGGCGCCCACGCCAGGCCGCGCGTCGGGCACGCCGCGCATGCGCCGCGCCATGGCGCCTTTGGCGCTGAGGAACGCATGGGCGAGCGCGCCGGCCGAGAGCAGCGCCAGGCCGGGCTCGGCATCCGCATCCTCGAGATCGTCCAGGCGCCCGCGTGAGGCACCGCGAGAGGGCCCTGTGACCGGCTCGTCCTCGTCCGTCGCGAGCGGCGTCGATGCGCCCCCTCCGACCGAGATCGATGCCGTCAGCGCCAGGATCGCGACCACGGCGAGGCCGCCCCCGATCATCAGGCGTCCGACGCCATGGGCCATGTTGAAGGTCGCGAACAGGCCGAGAATGGCGTCGCCCGCGACCCCTCCGAGCCCGGTCGGCAGGGGCCAGCGGGCGCTGGTCGGGCAGGCGCTGGCAAAGCCCGCGGCCGCGAGCGTGCCGGCGATCCACAATCCGATGCGTGGCCAGGGAGCGGCGAGACCGCGCCGCCGCAACAGCCGCATGCCCCAGAGCAGGACGGGCATCAAGGCGGCCGAGCTTGCGAGCCCGACCATCTGCATCAGCACATCCGAGACGACCGCGCCTGGATAACCCAAGAGATTATGCACCAGGCCGCTGGTGGCGTGATTGATGCTCGGATCGGCGACCGACCAGGTGGCGAGGGCGACGCCCGTCGCCACTGCGACCGCGACCAGCACGATGCCCGCCACCTCGAGCGCGCGCCGCCCCAGGAAGTCGCGCGCCGCGTCCGGCAGGCCGTCGAGAGGGGACGAAATGAGGCGCATCGTGCGCATTGTGTCGCAAACCCGGGTTCTGGCATTCCGAGCCGAAACTACTGCGGTAGGGTTAATTCGCGTTTAAGCGTGCCGGAGGGACGGCTGCTCGGTCCGGCGCGTTCGCCCGACCGGTTCGGGAGGAGTGGATGCACAGGCGATGCTGCATTGCGATCGCTGTTAATAACAGGGAATTTACAGCGAAAGCGGCCTTCCGGATTCGATCTTGCCGCCGGAGTGGGGCTTTTTTAGGCCCGCTCCGACGAGCTCGGGCTTGGGCCCCGCACGTGACCGTTGAAATTCGGGCCGCAATTGCGGTATTCTAGTCAGCATGACTAGAATCACGAAATCATCCCCGCCCAAATCGTCGAAACCGCGCGGTCGCAGGCGCGATCGGCGGCCGGGCCATTGGCTGCTGCAGGACGCCAAGGCGCGATTCAGCGAGCTGGTGCGCCGCGTTCGCAGCGAAGGCCCGCAGCACGTGACCGTGCATGGCCGCGATGAGGTGGTCGTCATCTCGGCCGAAGAGTTTCGTCGGCTCAAGGGCGATCTCACCGGCGAGGTCCTGATCGCCGCGATGCAGGCCTCGCCGCATCGCGACATCGACATCGAACCGAGGCGCACGCCCATGCCCGTGCGCGAGGTCTCCTTGTGACCGGATGGCTGCTCGATACCAACATCCTCTCAGAGCTGCGCCGCCCCAAGCCGGAGCGCAAAGTCCTCGCCTTCGTCGCCGCGCAACCGCTCGATCTCCTCTATGTCAGTTCCGCGACGCTCGCCGAGATCAGATTCGGCATCGAGCTGGTGACCGACGCCAGCCGCCGCGCCGAGCTGAACGACTGGCTGGCGCACAAGGTGCGACCGATGTTCGAGCAACGCGTGCTCGCGATCACCGAAGACATCATGTTCAAGTGGCGGCTATTGGTCGAAGATGGCCGCAAGACCGGCCATACCTTCTCGCAGCCGGATCCCATCATCGCCGCCACAGCCCTCCATCACGGGCTGACGGTCGTGTCCCGCGATGTCAGCGACTACCAAAAGGCGCGCGCGCCCGTGCTCAATCCGTGGGTCGATGCGCTGCCGGCGAGCGTTTCGTGAAGAGCGCAATTATGCACTGAAGCTATCCGTATTGACATTGTCAACGCGCGCCCTAGGTTGGGGGCGTTTCTCGCAGCCGGAGGCACAACCATGGCGACTGCGCCCAAGGAGCCGGCCTCGAAGGCCGCCATTCGGTCACGCACGATCGGGCGCGCTTCGGCTGCAAAGCGCAAGCCCGCAGCATCGGCCGCTCGAAAGGAGGCGCGGGATGCTCGTCCGCGCAAGGCCGCGAGTGAGACGAATGTGAGCATGCGCATCTCTCTTGCGGCGCTCGACCTGATCAGCTCGGCCGCCGCATCGGAAGGCAAGACACGCACGGAGTTCATGCTCGAGAGCGCGCGCCGGCGGGCGACCGAGGTTCTGCTCGAGCGCCGGCTCTTCGTTCTCGATGATGAGCAACATGCGGCTTTCATCCACGTGCTCGACAACCCGCCGGCGCCGTCCGCCCGGCTCAGGCGCCTCATGTCGGCGCCTTCGCCCTGGGAGGAATGACGGCGAGCGCCATCCGTGACGACGCCCAAGATCGAGCCTCCCTGCCCGATAGCGGCGGCGCATGACCGCACGCCTTTCGGTTGCGGGAACCCGGTCCTCGACGATTGGCTCAAGCAGCGCGCGCTTTCGAGCGAAGGACGTTCTGCGCGCACCTACGTGTTGTGCTCGGGCGAGACAGTCATCGGCTATTATTGCCTCGCCACGGGCGCGGAAAAGCGCGTCGGCATGCCCAAGAAGATTCGGCAGGGTAATCCTGACCCCGTCCCGTTGATCATCATCGGGCGGCTTGCGGTCGACTCCAGATTTCATGGACAAGGTCTAGGAGCGGCGCTGCTGAAGGACGCACTCACACGAGCGGCCGCAGCCTCCGAAATCGTCGGAGCGAGAGCGGTGCTGGTCCATGCGATCGACGACAGGGCGGTGGCTTTCTACGCCAAGGCGCAGTTCGTCGAATTCCCCGGCGGATCGCGCAGGCCGTTCCTGCCCATCGAGACTCTGTTGGCGGCGATCTCCAAAGAGTAAGTAATCCGTGCGCGAGTGCCGGCCGCCGGCCAAGCTTGCCGCCGAGGAGCGAGCCATGCCGACCGAAGAGCAGGATATTGGAAGCATGTACGGCAGCCAGAAGACCAGCACTTTTCTCGGTCTTCCATCCTGCCCCGATCTCAACGCGCTCGACGCGGATATTGCGGTCTTGGGTGCGGGGTGCGCCACGCCTTACACGAGTGTCGGTGCATATTGTGCGGAAGCGCCCGCCGCCATCCACGCCATCGATAGAGTGTAGTTTTATCCGTCCGGTGGCGCTTCCCTGGGAACGGGATTACTCAGGAATGCGCCGGTCCACGCTGCTTGAACTCAGCGGCATGGAGCTTCACGAAGTCGCGCATGTTCGTCGGTGCCTCGCCGGTGAGCTTGTACATGGCGTCCGTCATGCGGTCGTAACGCCCCTGCCTGTTCAACTCGGTCATGGCCGAGAGATGGCTGACGACGTGCTCAGGAAACCCCGCCTTTCGAAGGCTTTCGCTCCACGCCGGGAGTGGGACGTCGCGATATCGGATGGGCCTGCCCAGCGCCTCGGAGAAAGCGCGTGCATAGTGCTCCAGATCGGCGGATTCCGGCCCCGTCAGATCGTAGATTTGTCCGATATGCGGTGCGGGGTCGTCGAGGATCGCCGCTACCGCACGCGCCACATCGACCGCCGAGATCGGCGAGGTCTTGCCGCCGCCCATCGGCAGCGCCAACTCGTCGGAGGCCCGCACGCCGGCGGCGGCGAGCATAAGAAAGAAGCCCTCGAGGAAGACTGTCGGCCGTACCGTGACGACCGGCAGTCCCGACCAGGACAGAGCCTGCTCCGCCAGCCAGTGCAGCTTGTGCTGCGGGCTGTTGGTCGTCTCGCTGATGCTCATCTGCGTGACCGTCATCTGCGACATGTTCACGAAAGCCTCGACGCCGTGGTGGCGCGCCACCGTGGCGGTGTTGATCGTGGCTTCCAGGTATGCCGCCGAGACAGACATTCCGAAATAGATTCGCCCGCAACCTTCGATGGCGCGGTGCATCGAGACGAGGTCCGTCAGGTCGCCCTGTACGACCTCTGCGCCGAGCCGCCGCAGGGCTTCGGCGCGCTTGTCCTCACGCCGAACCAAGGCGCGCACCTTGTGCCCCCTTGCGAGCAGGAATTCGGTGAGGTTGCGGCCGATGCCGCCCACAGCGCCGGCTGCTCCGGTCACGAGGATCGGGTTGTCGTGCTTATGTTTCGTCGTCATGTCCCTTACCTTTCGTTCAAAAGACGAACTGGCGGTCCCGGCTTGCGCCGGGGATTTGTTTTTGTGCGGCGACCTGAGCTTAGCGCGTCGGCAATCCGGCCTGCCGCATGACGAAGCGCTGGATCCGCGGGATGACGATCACCAACATGGGCACGATCACGACATAGCTGGTTGCCGCGGCATTCAGCCAGCGCACGGCGAAATCGGGCTGGAAGCCATAGTTCAAGGCGAGACCGACGAACGACATGCTGGTCGAGGTGATCAGGCCGGTGATCAAGGAGATCGCGGGTCCGATCAGTTTCGGGGAAAGGGCCATTTGCTTGCTCCTGGGAACGGGGTTATTATTTACACGACGTATAACTTATACGCTGTAAAAGCAAGAGGGCCGATGCCGCGAACCGCCGATCCGGAGCTGCCTCACAGGATCTTGAAGGCCGCCGACGCCCTGTGGCAGTCGGGCGGCGAGGAGACCGTGACGATCCGCGGCGTGGCGGCGGAAGCAGCCACCACGACGCCGACGGTCTATAGCTACTACGCCGACCGGGAGGCGCTGCTGGCGGCGTTGCGCGCGCTCGCTTTTCAGCGCTTCTCGGCCTACCTCGCAAAATCGCGCGATTTCCAGGACGCCTGCGCACGACATCTCGAGTTCGGCACCAGCCACCCCCGCGATTATGAATTGCTCTACGGGCGCGGCTGGATGGAGCGTGTCACAGCGGATGCGCAGGGGGGCGAGATCGAACGATACACTACCCATCTCGTGCGCGCCGGTGTCGATGAAAGCAGGGCCGCGCACATCGCCTATCCGGTCATGATGATGCTGCACGGCGTGGTGATGCATCGGCTGTTGAACAAGAAGCAGAGTCCCCTTGGCCGGGCGATCGCCGCAGCCTGTCTCGAGGCCTGCATGACGCTGCTCGAAAGCGCGCGGCACGGGAAATAGCCGCCAACGCGGCCGTCGACGACCGCAGCGCGTCGCGGCAAAGTTATTTCCGTTGGCAGCGACGTCACAAAGGGAAGGGCGCAAAGATCGCCGAGTGTGATTGTGCTCGCTGTCCAACGCGAGGTGGACGACACGACCATCGTAGGGCGTGAGGGATCGTCACCCTATGTCCGATGAATGGAGAAGGCCACGCCGCCTGCAATGTCGAGCGGGCCGCCGTAAGTGTTGTTGAGTTCACCGTCGACAAAAACCTCCCCATGATTCCCGACGATCTTCACAGTGGTGATGTTTGCCAAATCCTTGGCGGCACCACCAAACCAGAATATTTTAGAGGGGTGGTGAGCTGTGCTGATACGACCATCAGCGCCTTGGGCAATCGTATCGGCCTCGTGATGGATTTCTACAGTTTGTGCGATGAAGGTCTTCGCTTGATTGCGGCCGACGGAATTTTCTACAAGTGTGATTGTTGCAAGTTTTTTCATAGCCTTTAGTCCTGATCCGAGTGCTCGGCCGCGGTGATCAGCGCTTCAAGCTCGTCATCTTCGTCACGTAACTCAGGTGCGGGCAGCTGCGTTCGGCCTGCTGCGCCAAGGCGCGGCACGATGTTCCTGCCCATCGAGACGCTGTTGGCGGCGATCTCCAGAGAGTAAGTAATCCGTGCGCGAGTGCCGGCCGCCGGCCAAGCTTGCCACCAAGGAGCGAACCATGCCGACCGAAGAGCAGGATATTGGAAGCATGTATGGCAGCCAGAAGACCAGCACTTTTCTCGGTCTTCCATCCTGCCCCGATCTCAACACGCTCGACGCGGACATTGCGGTCTTGGGTGCGGGGTGCGCCACGCCTTACACGAGCGTCGGTGCATATTGCGCGGAAGCGCCCGCCGCCATCCGCGCCATGATGGCCAGATATTCGGCGACGCTGTCGCATCACGATTTCGATCTCGGCGGCCCTCTGCTGGGGCCGGGCAACAAGAGGGCGGTGGATTGCGGCGATCTGCCGTTCGATGAGGCCGATCCGGCTGGAAACCGAGAGAGAATCCGGACGGCGATTTCAACGATGCTCGACCGTGGTGCGACGCCTGTCGTTCTCGGCGGCGACGATTCCGTGCCGATCCCGATATTCCAAGCCTTCGAGGGGCGCGGACGCTTCACTATCCTCCAGCTCGACGCTCACATCGACTTCCGCGAGGAGGTCAACGGCGAACGGTGGGGACTGTCGAGCACGATGCGTCGAGCATCCGAGCTTGGCTGCATCGAACGCATCATCCAGGTTGGCCAGCGTGGCGTCGGATCGGCGCGGCCGGCGGATTACGAGGCGGCGCTCGCTCGGGGTGTTCGTTTCATTCCGGCTCGCGCGTTACACGCAAAGGGCGTGGCGCAGGTCCTTGATCTCGTGCCGCCGGGATCGAATGTGCTGATCACGCTCGATTGCGATGCGCTGGACCCATCCGTCATGCCGGCCGTCATCGGTCGTGCGCCGGGTGGGCTGAGCTATTGGCAGGTGCTGGAGCTGATTGAAGGCATCGCAGAACGGGGCCGGATCGCCGCATTCGATCTTGTCGAATTCATGCCGGCGAGGGACGTTGCGGGACAGGGGGCGCTCGTCGCCGGACGCATTGTGGCACATGTCATCGGGCTGCTGTCGCGCAGTTGAATCAAACGCCGCCGGAATCCACGTGAAACGCGTGACTTGCGTATATTGCGCAATTAGCGTATGTTGGAGACTGTGAGAAAGAGGGGTTGAGCGGTTATGGCTGACACCATCCCGGCTTCGGAGTTCACCCGGAATTTTGGCCGCTACCGCATGCTCGCTCAACGCGAGGCGGTCGCGGTCTCGAGCCACGGCTCGATCACGGGGTATTTCATTGCGCCCGACGAATACGAGGAATTTCGCCGCTTCAAGCAGCACCGCCGCAGCTTCGCGACGGCCGATCTGCCCGACGACAAGGTCAAGGCGATCGGCGAGTCACGCATGGACGCGCGGCATGGGCATCTCGATGCCATGCTCGAGCCGAAGTAACGGGGGCGTATGCCGATTCCGACGCCCGAAGCGGGCCTCGTCATTTCCTACGCCTATCTGTGGCATTACGAACACCAGGCCGGGCAGGAGGAGGGGCGCAAAGATCGCCCGAGTGTGATTGTGCTCGCTGTCCAACGCGAGGTGGACGACACGATCATCGTCACCGTTCTGCCCATCACGCACGCCATGCCGGCCAACCCCGCGGCCGCGATCGAGATCCCGGCCCCGGTGAAGCGTCACCTCGGACTCGATGATGCGCGCTCCTGGATCATCATCGATGAGGGCAATGAATTCGACTGGCCGGGCTACGATCTACGCAAGGTCCGGGGCACCGACAGCTACGACTACGGTTTCCTGCCACCAAGCTTCTTCGCGCGCGTGGTCGCCGCCTTCGTCGCATGGCACCGCGTCAACAAAAGCCGGCTGACCTCTCGCGAATGATCGTCGATGACACTGAAGCCCCTCGGCCGGAGCGGGCCCGATGGGCATTCGGCACCCGCCCCGGCGTCATCCACCGCGGAGGGCGCGGTGGAATGCGTCCCTCCTTGGTCGCGGCGCGAGCCTTTGGGGTTCATCAAAGATGGCGCAGGCGCAGGCTCGCCAGGCAGGCAATGGCCGCCGGCACGACGAAGCTCGCCGGCACCCAGAAGGCCACTTGCGTCATGCTGTCATGCGCAACTCCGGCGGAGAAGCCACTGGCATTTGCGACCGCGCCCGCGAGCGCCGCGCCCAGGGCGAACCCCGTCTGCTGGACGGTGGGGACCGCGGAGGCCGCGACGACCTCGTCACCCGCTTTTGCGCCGCTCATGATCCGGTGCGCGACAAAGGGCCAACATTGACCGATGCCCATCCCCAGCGCGACAATGGCCGGGACCAAGGCCAGAGTCGCCGCAGAGCTTGGGAGCAACAAGGCGATAGCCATCAGGCCGATGCCCATGATTGCCGGTCCGGCCGACATGAGCCGATCCGGCCATGACCCGGATGCGCCGGCAGTGATAAGGGAGGCGATCGTCCATCCCAGTGAGCCGCTTGCGACCATGAAGCCGGCTGCCAGTGGATCCAGGCCGCGCAGGTGCTGCAGCAGGATGGGCACGTAGATCTGCAGCGGGCTGAAAGTGATGCAAAGCAGCAGCGCCAGCCACAACCCCATGCCGGTTCGCGTGGACAACGAAAACGCATCGCTCGGCAGCAGCGGCGCCGCGGCGACACGATCAAGTCGCAGCATCGCCGCCAGCGCAGCAATCGCGAAGACGATCAGACCGGCTTTGGCAAACGGTGATTCGACGATCGACGCTGAAGACATTCCGGCGATTGCGACGCAGATCAACCCGACACGCCCAGCGGGCATGCCTGCAGTGGGCGTCCGGCGTCCCGACATGCTCGGCTGCAAGATGACAAAGGCGCTCGCGGCCAATATGCCGGCGACGATCGCGGTCGCGACGAAGGCGCTGCGCCAGTTGCCGAAGCGGGCGAATAGTCCGCCGACGAGCGGCCCAAGCAACACGGACATGCTCCAACTGCTCGACATCAATGCAATGATCCGTGACCAGACCGCTTCAGGGAAAGTGGCTCGCACCGCCACATAAGCTGCGGCCGCCTCCAAGCCGCCGCCGAATCCCTGGACTAACCGGCCGACGACGATCCAGCCCATTGTCGTCGCGAGCGAGCAAAGCAACGCTCCAAAACCGAATGTCGTTACCCCCGCGCAATAGGCTGCCCGGGCACCGACCGCAGCCGCGAGCATGCCGGCACAGCTCGCCGCAACTATGGATGACGCGAGAAACGCGGTTGCCGGCCAGCTCAACATGGCGACGCCACCGAGTTCACCGACGATGGATGGCAGCACGGTCGTCAGCATCAGCACATTCATCGATTGCAGCAGCACGCCGCCCAGCAGGACGGCGAGCGTCGGTATCCACTCCCGCTTGAGAAGCGATCGCCATCCCTCTCGCACCGGGTCCTGCCGCATGCCTGTTGCCTCCCTCCCGGGACTCGGGCGCGGGGGGTTGCCTGCGATCGACATCCAGGTTATTTTAGATAGCATTCGCTTTCTAAATTAAAGGTATCATGAGTCAAGACGAAGACCGCAGTCGGGATCGCATCCTGTTTCACCTGAAGACCCGCGGATCGCAGACCGCCGCCGACATCGGGTCACGCCTCGACATGACCTCGGCCGGCGCGCGCCAGCATCTCCACAAGCTCGAAACGGCAGGCCTGGTGGAGAGCGAGGAGCAACGCGAAGGGCGGGGGCGGCCAAGGAAATACTGGCGGTTGGCGCAGCGAGGTCACGACCGCTTCCCCGACCGTCATTCCGATCTGACCCTCGATCTGTTGCGGTCCTTGCGCGATGTCTTTGGGGACAGCGGGTTGGAAAAGCTGATCGAGCACCGCGAGCGTGCGAGCGTTGCGGATTACCGCAAGCTCGTCGGAGAACGACATTCGCTTCATCAAAAACTCACCGCCCTCGCGGAAATTCGAAGCCGCGAGGGCTACATGGCGAGCGTCGCCGAAGACATGCGGGGAAGCTTTCTGTTCGTCGAGAACCACTGCCCGATTTGCGCGGCGGCAGCAGCTTGCCAAGGTCTTTGTCGTTCCGAGCTGGCGATTTTCCGCGCCGTTCTGGGGACCGACGTCACCGTCGAGCGCATCGATCATATTCTCGCCGGTGCCCGTCGCTGCGCCTACCGGATCGGCAAGCGTCAGCAGTCGAGCAGGCGCTCGACGAGCCAGTAACGCCGGCCGATCGTTACCTTATGGCCTATAAACGGAGAACGCCACACCTCCAGCCATATCGCGCGGGCCGCCGTAGGTTTTGTTTAACTCACCATCGACAAAGACCTCACCACTATTCCCGACAATCTTCACATTGGTGACGTTTGCCAAATACACTGCGGTTCCACCAAACCAGAATATTTTGGATGGATGGTGAGCCGTGCTGATACGACCATCCAGCCCTTGCTGAATCGTATCCGCCTCGTGGTGGATTTCTACGGTTTGCGCGGCAAAGACCTTGGGTGGATTTCCCGCAGTGGTATTCTCTATAAGCGTGATCGTTGCAGTTTTCTTCATGGTGCCCCCAATCCCCATCCAAGCCGGTTGAAGATCGCTTTCACGGCCGGACTGTTCAAATGGTCCGCCATCGCCTTCGCGGCAGGGCCGTTGAGCTGGGCTTGCGCCGCCTTCATGAACGCGGGCGTTTCTCGGTAGCCATAGGAAGGTCTCCTCTGCGGCTCCGGTCGACACCAAGATATATATCCAATGCACGCGTTCAAGCGCTTCGGCCAGCGAGGAGAAATAGCGGCGGTGGCTCCGTTTGAATGTGGCAGGCGCAAAGATGGGTCCCTCGGCTTCGCCGCGCTCCGCCCTCGAAGCCGGCTGGCTCCGCCTGATTCCCGCCAAGCACAAAAAAAAGGGGCGCGGCCTTGCCGCGCCCCAGTTCGGGAGAGCCCGAGAGAGATCAGATCGGAGAACGAGATCAGATCGGCGCTTGCGGCGCCGTCATCAAGGCCGCGAGCCTCACTGCACGGCCTCGCCATGCAGGGCGAGATCGAGCCCTTCCTGCTCGATCTCCTTGTTGACGCGAAGCCCGATCGTCACGTCGATGACCTTGAGGATGACCAGCGAGATGATGGCGTCATAGGCGATCACCACGGAGATGCCGACGATCTGGTTCCACACTTGATGCACATTGCCCTCGATCAGGCCCGCCGTGCCGCCATATTGCTCGACCGCGAAGACGCCCGTGAGGAGGGCGCCGACGATGCCGCCGACCGCATGCACGCCGAAGCAGTCGAGCGCGTCGTCATAGCCGAAGGCATGCTTCAGCGAGGTGGCGCCGAGATAACAGGCGACGCCGGCAGCGACTCCGATCACCATCGAGCCGACCGGGCCGACGAAGCCCGAAGCCGGCGTGATGGCGACGAGGCCGGCGACCGCGCCCGAGGCGATGCCGATGACGGTCGGCTTGCCGCGATGCGCCCATTCCACGAACATCCAGGCGAGGCCGGCAACCGCGGTGGCGATCTGCGTGACCGTCATCGCCATGCCGGCCTGCACGCCGGCGCTGACGGCCGAGCCCGCATTGAAGCCGAACCAGCCAACCCACAGAAGCGCCGCGCCGATGAAGGTGAGCACCATGTTGTGGCCCGGGCCCGTGTCGCGGCGCTTGCCGAGGACGAGCGCGCACATCAGCCCCGCGACGCCGGCATCGATATGCACCACCGTGCCGCCCGCGAAGTCGAGCACCTTGAACCAGGCCGCGTCATTCGAGCTGTTGAAGAAGCCGTCCGGGCCCCAGACCCAATGCGCGATCGGCGCGTAGACGAGGACCGCCCACAGGCCGATGAACCACAGCATGGCCGAAAACTTCATGCGCTCCGCGAAGGCGCCGGCGATCAGCGCCGGCGTGATGATCGCGAAGGTCATCTGGAAGCACATATACACCGTCTCGGGGATGGTCGGCGCGAGCGGGTTGGGATTGCCGATGCCGCCCTTTCCGATATCGCTCACGATGTCGCGCAGGAAGACGCGGCTGAAGCCTCCGAGGAACGGGGTGCCCTCGGTGAAAGCCAGGCTGTAGGTGACCACCGCGAACAACACGGTGACGAGGCAGGTGATGGCGAAGCTCGTCATCACCGTGTCGCCGACATTCTTCTTGCGCACCATGCCGCCGTAGAACAGGCCGAGGCCCGGAATGGTCATCATCAGCACCAGCGCCATCGAGGTCAGCATCCAGGCCGTGTCGCCGGAGTTCGGCGTGCAATTCGTCAGCACCTTGGGATTGGCGGTGGCATCGCAGGCGGGTGCGGCGGTGGGTGCGGCTGCAGGTGCTGCGGCTGGAGCCGCGGTGGCGGCCGCGGGAGCCGCGGTCGTCTGCGCGAAGGAGTGGTCGGCGGGGACGAAGGTTGCGAAGGCTGCGAGGACGATCGCGCAGATCAATGCGAGGAGCCCCACACGGGAAAATATCTTGAACGTCATGAGTTGATTCCTGTCCGTGGAATGTGCCGGCGCGGGGTTCACAATGCGTCTTCGTCGCGCTCGCCGGTGCGGATGCGCACGGCTTCCTCGAGCTGGTAGACGAAGATCTTGCCGTCGCCGATCTGGCCGGTGCGAGCCGCCGCCGTGACGGCTTCGATCACCTTGGGCACGAGGCCGGTCGATACCGCGACCTCGATCTTGATTTTCGGCAGGAAGCTCACGGCATATTCGGCGCCGCGATAGATTTCAGTGTGCCCCTTCTGGCGTCCATAACCCTTGACCTCGGTCACGGTGAGGCCATGCACTCCGATCCCCATCAGCGCGTCCCGCACCTCCTCGAGCTTGAAGGGCTTGATGACGGCCATCACAATTTTCATGAAACTCACCTCCGTGCGGACCCCCTTCACGCAGGTCCCGTCACGGCGGCATTACAAAGGACGTGCCAAGCAGGGGTCGCGGATCTCTCGCGGTACGGGTTTGCGGAAAGCGCTGGGCCAACTCTCCCCTTGCGGGAAGCGCTCTATCCCTCCTCCGCGAAGCGGGGGAGGGTGTCCCGAGCACAGCGAGGGACGGGTGGGGGCCTTCTCCGGCAGCGGACCCCACCCGTCCGCTCGGCAAGGGCCTCGCGTCCACCCTCCCCTGCTTCGCATGGGAGGGATAGGCGCCCTGCTAAATCTGCGTTCACATTAGCCCGCAAGGGGAGAGTTGGGCGCTGGTGCACACTTCATCCCGCGACGGATTTGCCTATAAATTAGGCATCCGCTCAGGGTTTGAGCAGCGCGGCCTCAACTCGGACCTGGAAGCTCGAGCGGCTGGGCGAGCGCCGTGTCTTGCGCCTGAAAAAACAGCCGGACGGGCAGGCGCCGGGAGCGCCCGATCCCGGCTTTTTCGGCGCTGAGCTCGATCTTGTGCGACGGGTTGTCGGTGAAGCGGAACATGCCGGCAGCGTCGGTCTTGACGTGCTGCCTCTCCTCGAAAGTGGTGAAGTTGAAGACCCATAAGGTCACGGTGGCATCGGCGACCGGCTTGCCCGAAGCATCGACCACCTGGCCGGTGACGAGGCCGTGGTCATGGGTCGTGACATAGATGTTCCAGATGAGAGCCACGACAGCGATGGCGCCCGGCACCAGGACGAAGCGGTTGAGGAGGCGCCGCCAGCCCGTTCGGGGAGGAACGTCGTCGCGCATCGCTACCCCTTCGTCGCGCCGGATGTCAGGCCGCTGATGAATTCCTTCTGAGCCAGGAGGAACAAGAGCAGGCCCGGAGCCAGGACCATGATGCAGAAGGCGTAGAGCGCCCCGGTGGTGTCCTCCTGGTACGAGAGGAAGCGCGCGAGACCGAGAGGCAGCGTCTGCATTTCGGGCGTGCGCGTCATGATCAGCGGCCAGAGGAAGTTGTTCCAGGACCAGATGAAGGCGAGAATGACGTTGGTGGCGACGGCGGATTTCGCGAGCGGCATCATCACGCGCCAGATGATGGCCCATTCGGACAGGCCGTCGATCTTGGCCGCGTCGATCAGCGATTTCGGCACCGCCTCGAAGCTCGCCTTGAACACGAAGATGCAGATGATGGTCGAGCATTGCGGCAAAGCGAGGCCGAGCCAGGAATCGAGCAAGCCGAGCCTGCCGGTGATCAGATAGGCCGGGATGATGGTCGCCTGGAACGGCACCATCATGCAGGAGAGGAACAGGAGGATGACGAAGCCCTTCCCGGCGAAGCTTCGCGTCAGCGCATAGCCCGCCATGGCGTTGAAGACGACATTGGCCGCGACCGCGATGGCGGAGACGATCACGCTGTTGAGGAAATAGCGGGCGAACGGGATCGAGTACCAGACATCCACATAATAGAACAGATTGGCGTTCTTCGGGATGATCGACGGCGGGTAGGCGTAGATGTTCTCGCCCGACAGGCTGGTCTTGAGCACCCAATAGAAGGGCACGAGCATCACGAAGCTCGCCAGCATCAAGGCGAGATGGATCGGCCAGCGGGGATGGCGATGCATCATTGCGTTTCGACCGAACCGGCATCGCCGCCCGAAAGCCGGTTGGCACCCCAGGCCACCACGATCAGCAGCACGAAGAAGACGATGGTGACGGCCGCCGCATAGTCGAATTTCGTCTGCCCGAAGCCGAGCTTGTAGATGTAGGTGACGAGGATCTCGGTGGCGCGGCCGGGGCCACCGCCTGTCATCACATAGACAAGGTCGAAGCTCGTCACCGAGTTCAGCATGCCGATGACGAAGGCCAAGAACACCGACGGCCTGAGCAGCGGCAGGGTGATGCGCCGGAAGCGCTGCCAGGCGCTCGCCCCGTCGATCGCGGCGGCCTCGTGCAGCTCCTGCGGGATGTTCTGCAAGCCGGTGAGCAGGATGATCATGTAGAAGCCGAGCATCTGCCAGATGTTCGCGGCGATGACGGATGGCAGGGCAAAGGTGAAGGAATTGAGGAAGGGGATCGGCTTGTCGGCGAGGTCGAGCAGGCGCGCCGCATAATTGATGAGCCCGACCCGTTCGTCGAACATCCATCGCCAGATGATGGCGACCGCGACCGTCATCAGGGGATAGGACAGGAAGATGATGGTGCGATAGACGTCGCGCCCGCGAATATCCGAGTTGACGAGAAGCGCCAGCAGGAGCGCGACGGCGATGCCGATCGGCGCGCTGGCGATGACGATCAGCGTGTTCCACAACGCCTGCCAGAACACCTCGTCCTCGTAGAGATCCTGATAATGGTCGAAGCCCGCGAATACGGCGGGCCGCAGGGGCGACCAGTATTCGAAGGAGAGGATGAGGTTCCAGGCGAGCGGAATGATCCGGTAGAGCAGGAAGATCGCAAGCGACGGCGCCAGGAAGCACCAGACCAGCACGGCCTGGCGTGTGCGGTTGCGCAGCACCCTGCCGGAGCGCACGGGCACCGACGCCGCTATGACCGAAGCCATCGGCCCTCCTCAGTCATCCGGGTCCACCACCTCGCCCTAAGCCTTCCGGGCGAGAAGCCGGTTCACGCTGCGCTCGGCGTCCGCAAGCGCGGTCTTCGCATCCTTGCGGCCGAGTACCGCGTTCTGGATCTCGGGCCAGAACGCATCCTTGAGCTCGGCGTCGTAAGGCAAGGGCCAATTGCCGGTGAGCTTGTCGGTGTGCTCGATCTGGGTGCGCAGCACGGCCGCGGCCAGGGGCTCGCTCTTCTCGAGCTGGGCAAGGCCGTCATTGTCGGCCGCGACATTGGCGGTCAGCACGCTTCTCGTCTTGAAGAAGGCCGAAGCCCATTTGTCGCTCGTCATGTGCTTGATGAAGCTCCAGGCGAGGTCCGGATTCTTCGAGCCCTTCGAGATGGCAAAGCCGTGATTGGTCGGCGTCGACCAGAAGCCGGGCGCGTGCGAAGCGCCAAGCGTCTGGTCGTTGATCCACGGTCCCTGGCCCTTGACGAAGAAATAGGAGGCCGAGTGCGCGTGCAGCATGCCGACCGTGCCGGACGCGAAGGCGCCGTTCGGCTCGACCCAGCGACCGGTCCAGGCGATCTTGTTGATCGCGCCTGAATCGGTCGCCTTGGCGAGCCGCCCCAAGGCATCTGCGGTCTGCGGCGTGTTGAAGGCCGCCTTCTTGCCGTCGGGCGAGAGGAGCTCGACGCCGTTCATCTTGAGCAACGGCCAATAGAGCCAGTCGAAATTGAGCGTGAGGAAGCCGGTCTTCTCGCCCTTCGCCAGCTTTTGCGAGAAGCCGATGATGTCGTCGAAGCTCTGCGGCGGCCCCTCGAGGCCAACCTCCTTGAACATCGTCTTGTTGTAGAAGAGCAGCGTCTTGGCGACATAGAAGGGGAGAAGGTAGTTCTTCCCTTGATAGACCCAGCCGCCGAGATAGTCGGTGTTGAAGCGCTTCGCCACCTCGGGCTCGTTCTTCAGATAGGGCGTGAGATCGACGAGGCCGCCATCGGCCGCGTATTGAACCCAGATCGCGCCTTGCAGATCGACGATGTCGGGCGGCGTGCCGGCGACGATCTGCGTCTGGTAGAAGGCCGGAAGATCGGGGCCCTTCTTGTCGAGCCATTCGATCTCGACTCCCGGATTGGCGGCCTTGAAATCGGCGAACTCCTGCTGGAACAGCGCCTGCTGATCGGCGATGTTCCAGGTCAGCAGGCTGAGCTTCTTCGCGGATTGGGCACGCAGATAGGCCGGGGCGGCGAGAATGCCGGCGCCCGCCAAAGCAGCCTTCAAGACTTTCCTGCGATGCAAATCTTTTCTGAAGCCCAAATCTTTCCTGAGGCTCATGGCTTTCCTCCCTTCGAACGCGTCATTCCGACGTCGATTTCTGTCGCCGCACGAGCCCAAGAACGAGCCCAAGAATAAGCCCGAGGATCGCGCGTCCCTTACTCAGAAGCTTAGCGCCACCTCGCACCCCTCCGCTACGGCACGCTCGGCTTCGAGGCAGACGATGATGCGCTTGCGCGCCTCTTCGGCCGAGACGAGCGGCTTCCCCGCCTCGAAAGCGCGCACCGTGGCCGCGAGTTCCTCCTCGAGCTCGAAGACCTCGCCGGAGCGGCCAAGCTCGATGATCTCGCACTGATCCGCGCCCTTGCGCTTGACCTTCAATTCGTGCCGCGGCTCGAAAGTACGGTCCATGGTGCCCGACCACCATGT
Source organism: Rhizobiales bacterium GAS188 (assembly GCA_900104855.1). Taxonomy (NCBI): domain Bacteria; kingdom Pseudomonadati; phylum Pseudomonadota; class Alphaproteobacteria; order Hyphomicrobiales; species Rhizobiales bacterium GAS188. The sequence continues at coordinate 3,694,498 of FNSS01000001.1, read as the reverse complement.
CCGGAGCGAGCCCTCGCGACCGGTGATCTCGACCACATGATGGTGCTCGAAGCCGGCGAGCGTCTGCGTCACGACCGCGTAAGCCCCGCCTGTCCAGCGCATCACCGCCGAGAAATTATCATACATCCCGCGGCCGCGATCCTTCGAATTGCCGAAACCATGCACGAGATGCGGATCGCCGAGCTCCTCGAACCACCACATCAGCATGTCGAAGAAATGCACCGGTTCCTCGAGGATCCAAGAGCCGACGCGGTCGCTCTCATAGCGCCAACCGCCGGAACCCTGCCGATAGGGAAAGCGGAAGAGACTCACATTGGCGTAGAGCGGCTCGCCGATCTCGCCGTCGCGGATCAGCTTGCGGATCAGCCCCCATTGCGAGGAGACGCGGAATTCATGGCCGACGCTGAGGACGCGCCCGCTGCGGCGCACGGCCGCGACGATGCGATCGCAATCCGGGATATTGCCGGCCATGGGCTTTTCCAGGAGTACGTTCTTGCCGGCCTCGAGCGCCGCAATGGCGATCTCCGCATGCAGGTGATTGGGAACGACGATATCGACCGCGTCGATCGAAGCATCCGCGAGAAGCGCCCGGTAATCCAGATGCAGCCTCGCTGTCGGATAGCGCTCCCGGGCGAGCTTTGCGGTCGCCTCGCTGCTGCAGGCGATGGCCGCAAGCTCGGCGCCCGGCGCCTTGCGGATCGCCTCGGCGTGAAACCTGCCCCAGGCACCATAGCCGATCAGGCCAAAGCGCATCTTATTCTCCGATTTTCGTTTATGATAGCGCTTGCAAGATGAGCGTCAACAGGGAATATGGAAGTTGACTTTAGTGCAATATTATCCGTCCGTTGAACGTGGTTGCGTGCACCTCTGCAACCGCTATCATACGGGCAGCTAGATACCGCGCCGGAAAGGTCGAAGTGATGGCGATTGCGAGAAGGGGTTCGAGAATGCACCAGCGCCCACCTCTCCCCTTGCGGGAGAGGTCGATCCGAGCCGCAGGCGAGGATCGGGTGAGCAACTGTGATTTTGGGCTCCCGATTATGTCATTGGGCCAGCGGTCTCGGGACCGTCAATGACGCTTCGCGCCGCCTGCGGCGGTGGCCTGCGGCCATCATTGACCGTCCCTGCGAGCGCTGGCCTTCGGAGGCGCAGGTCGGGACGAAGGGATGGTCGCTCGCCGGTCGAACCAAGGGATGGTCGGGGGTCATGCGGTTTTGACCTGCCAATCCATTCCATCGCGCACCATGGCGTTGAGGATGACCAGGAGCTTGCGCATGCAGGCGACGAGCATGACCTTGGGTTCCTTGCCGGCAAGCCGCTTGGCGAATTCGGCAATGATCGGATTGTGGGTCCTGGCCGAGAGGGCGGCCATATAGAGCACCTCCCGCACCGCCCCCCGTCCACCCTTGATGTGGCGCTTGCCGCTGCGCTGGCCGCTGTCATTGTCGAAAGGAGCGACACCGACCAGGCTGGCAATGGCGCGCCGCGACAAGTGGCCGAGCTCGGGCAGGAGCGCGATCAGCGTCTGCGACAGCACCGGGCCGACGCCGGGCACGGTGCGCAGCCGCCTGGCGAGCACGTTCCAGTCGGCATGCTCGGCAGTGAGCTTGGCCAAGGCCTTGTCATGGGCTGCGAGCGCGCGTTGGAACTTGACCCGCAACGCCTCGGCCGTGCGGCGCAGCGCCTTATCGCGCAGGTGCTCAAGCTGGTTGGTGCAGTCGTCGATCCAAGCGCGCAGCTGACGACGGAACGTCAGGTGCTCGCTCAACGAGTCCAGTTCGCGCCGGCGGCCGGGTTGGGGAGCCTCGATCATCACCGCGGTGAACTGCGCAATCGTGCGGGCGTCCACACGATCGTTCTTCGCAAGCCTGCCCTTGGCCTGGGCGAAGCGACGCACCTGCAGCGGGTTGAGGAGCGCGACCTCCAAGCCCTGCGCCTCCAGCGCGTCGATGACCTCGCGCTCATACCCGCCCGAGGCCTCCAGGCCAACCCGCACCACCTGGCGCTCCCTGAGCCAGAAGGCGAGCTCTTCCAAACCGGCAGCATCACGCTTGAACCGCGAGACCTCGTCACGCTTCGGCCAAAGCGCGACGTCGAGCCATTGCTTGCTGACATCGATGCCGGCATTCGTTACCATCTGTGCCATCTTCCGATCCCTTCCTTGCGGTTCGGCCTTCGTGACCGTGCAACTGTTCGGGCTTGTGAAGATGGAGAGAAGGCACCTTGCTCACCCACGGTCTTAAGCCAAGGGGGTAACGGGCTCTCCTCTCCAGGGCCGGCGCGGCGGCCTACCGCGCCGGCCCAGTCCTTTTTGGCACATTTTCAAGACACAAGGGGGGGCAGCAACTGCCTTCGTAAGCGAGTCGGCGCTGCCCCCCTCACCCGGCTTCTCATCGCTTCGCTCTTCGAAGCCGACCTCTCCCACAAGGGGAGAGGTAGACGCTGGTGCTAAGAGCCATGGCTGACATCGGCACCGACGCGCAACGTCAAACGACCGGGCGCGCCCGCATGGCCGATGTGGCAAAGCTCGCCGGCGTCTCGACGAGCACGGTCTCGCGAGCTCTGCGCCAGCCCGACACGGTGTCGGCCGAGCTGCGCCGGCGCATCGACATGGCGGTCGATCGCCTGGCCTATCTGCCCAATCTCGTCGCCGGCGGGCTCGCGAGCGCCAAGAGCCGCAGCGTCGGCGTGATCGTCCCGTCGATCATCAACTCCTTCTTCTCGGCGACGATCGAAGAGATGGCCGACGGCCTGCGCACGCAAGGCTATCAGCTCATGCTCGGCAATAGCCGCTATTCGGAGGAGATCGAGGAGGCGCTGGTGACCTCCTTCCTGGCCTGGTCGCCCGCCGCCATCGTGCTCACCGGGAGCCGGCATTCACGCGGAACGCTGCGCATCCTGCTCAATGCCGACCTCCCCGTGATCGAGATGTGGGAATGTGTCGAGCGTCCCCTCGACACCGCGATCGGATTTTCGAACCGGGCGGTCGGTCGCGCCATTGCGGAGCATTTCATCGCCGGCGGAGCGCGGCGCCTTGCCTTCATCGGCGCGGCGCTCGACCGGGATTACCGCTCGGCCGAGCGCGGCGACGGCTTCGCCGCGGCCGCAGCGTCCGCAGGCCTGCCCGGGATCGCACGTCTCGGCTGGCCCGAGCGCGCGAGCGCAACGACGGGCGCCAGCGCGCTCGCCGAGCTGATGCGCGCTCATCCCGAAACGGAGGCGGTCTTCCTGTCGAACGATGTATTGGCGCTGGGCGCGCTGTTCGAATGCCAGCGGCAAGGCTGGAAAGTGCCGGACCGCCTCCGTCTATGCGGTTTCGGCGACCTCGACTTTGCCGTGTCGAGCGTGCCGGCCCTGACGACGGTGAGGCCACCGCGCGGCGAGATCGGACGGCGCACGGCGGAGCTCCTCCTCGACCGTTTCGCCGGGCGCCAGCAGCAGGACCGGGTGATCGATCTCGGCTTCGAGCTCATCGTGCGGGAGAGCGGGTGAGCAAGCTCATGGCGATGCGTTGGGACCTTGACCGTCTCGGTCTCCCTGGGACCGCGACCGTCTCGGTCGCCCTTCCTTCCCGGCGTCGCGGCTCACCGCCGCAAGTGCGGGCGGGACGCCCGCGGTCCCAGGGGCGATGCCCCTTACGGCATGATATTCGCTTGCCGTAATTGACAGCGCGCGGGCGCTGGTCGATCACTAGCCTGGAAACGGCGATGCTCGTGGTCCGGCTCCCGCGGACGGGAAACCCGTTGGAGCAAACCCACTTGTGAACGTTGGGTCGAATCCCGGCCGGGCGTTTTTTCGTGCGCCGATGCCGGATCAACCACGACAAGCTCAACGGAGGACATTGAACATGGACAGACGTCAATTCGGCAAGGCCGCGCTCGGTGGCGTGGTCGGTCTGGGACTGTCGACGCAGGCCCGGGCGGATGACGTGCTGGCGCGCGTCAAGAAGGCCGGCGAATTGAAGATCGGCACCGAGACCGCCTTCGCGCCTTTCGATTTCGTCGATGGCGGCGAGCATAAGGGGCTCAATGTCGATCTGTTCGCCGAGCTCGGCAAGGATCTCGGGCTCAAGATCAATTGGGTGGCGCTGCCCTGGGAGAGCGTGCTGCCGGGCCTCGAGGCCGGCAAGTTCGACATGGTTGCAGGCCCCGCCACCATCACCAAGGCGCGCATGGAGCGCTACCGCTTCTCGCCGCCGATCGCGGAGGCGACCGTGGCGCTGCTCAAGCATGCGGGCGACACCTCGATCATGAAGCCCGAGGACATCGCCGGCAAGACGACGGGTGCCGGCAAGGCGACCGCGCAGCTCGAGCAGCTCAAGACCTATATCAGCACCTTGCCCAACAAGACGGGCGAGGTCCGCGAATATGTCGGCTACAACGAGGCCTATGCGGATCTCGCGGCCAAGCGCATCGTGGCGGTGGCGAATTCGCTGCCGAACATCGCCTATGTGGCCTCGCAGCGCAGCGACACTTTCGAGGTCGTGCAGCCATCCTTCGGCCTCAAGACCTATTTCGGCTATATCGGCCGCAAGGACGCCGATTACGCGCCCTTGATGGACATGATCGACGGCGCGATCCTCAAGATGAAGAGTGATGGGCGCCTCGCCGTCATGCAGAAGAAGTGGTTCGGGCTCGCCTTCGACACGCCCAACAAGATCGAAACGCCGAATGTGTGAGCGCTAGCCTCTGTCGTGCGCCTTCCTTCTCCCGCTCTTCGCGGGAGAAGGTGCCGAGACGCAGTCGAGGCGGATGAGGGGCGGTTGAGCGCTTCACCGGCGTCCCTCATCCGCCCTCACTGCGTTCGGGCACCTTCTCCCGCCCCAAGAGGCGGGAGAAGGAAAAGAGGACTCCAATGACCTGGAAGCTGTTCTACGTGCTCGTCCAGGCCGCGGGCCTGACGGTGGCGATCAGCGCGATCTCGATCGCCATCGGGCTCGCCATCGGCACGCTGGTCTGCGCCGCCTCGCTCAGCCGCAACCGGGCGGCGCGCGTCGGCGGCAAGCTCTATGTCAGCTTCTTTCGCGGCGCGCCGCTCCTCATCCAGCTGCTGCTCCTCTACAACCTGCTGCCGGCCATCGGTCTCGAAATACCGGACATGGTGACGGCGGTCGCGGGACTGTCGCTGTGCACGGCCGCCTACCAGGCCGAGAATCTGCGCGGCGGCTTCTCGGGCGTGCCCTCGGGCCTCATCGAAGCCGCCGACATGGCGGGACTGAGCCCACTCCAGACCTTCATGCGCATCAAGCTGCCGATCGCCGTCAAGCTCACCTTGCCGGCGATCGTCAACGAGGCGATCTTGATCCTCAAGGCCTCCTCGCTGGTATCGCTCGTCGGCATCGTCGAATTGACCGAGACCGCCAAGAATTTCGCCGCCAGCAATTACCGGCCGCTCGAGGATTATGCGGCCGCGGGCCTCCTTTATCTCGTGCTGTGCTGGCTGATCGGCGGCGGCGGCGCGGTGCTCGAACGCTCGATGCGGTGGGGGCGCGCATGAATTTCGACCCGAAGCTGATCGCCCAATATCTGCCCGAGCTCGCCGCCGCCTTTGGGACTACGTTGTGCATCTGGCTCGCGGGCTGCGTCTGCGCGGCGGTGCTCGGCTTCCTGGTGGCGCTGGCGCGCCGCTATGGCGGCAACCTCAGCGACTGGATCTTCAAGGCCTATGTCGAGATCCTGCGCGGCACGCCCTTCCTGGTGCAGCTCTTCCTGCTCTATTTCGGCGGGCCCTTCATCGGGCTCTCGCTCGAGCCGGTGCCGGCTGGCCTGCTCGGCCTCTCCATCTACGGCTCGGCCTATTTCGCCGAGGTGTTCCGCGCCGGCTTCGAGGCCGTGCCGCGCGGCCATGTCGAGGCGGCCGAGAGCGTGGGGCTGAGCCGGGCCCAGATCGTGCGCCGCATCCTGGTTCCCGAGATGACCATGCTGGTGCTGCCGGCCTGCATCAATCTCGTGATCTCGCTGTTGAAGGACACCGCCATCTTGTCGGTCATCACCGTGCCGGAACTGACCTTGATCATTACCGGCATCGGCTCGAAATATTATGCCTTCGTCGAATCCCTGACTTTGCTCGCCTTGTTCTATTGGGGCCTCGTCGAGCTCGCCGGCCGCCTCGGCGCCTTTGCCGAATGGCGGTTGCAGAAATACAGGCTGAGCGCGTGACCGATCCGAACACCCTCCCGGCCATCTCGGTCCGGGCCCTGACCAAGCGCTTCGGCGAGACCGAGGTGCTGCACGGCGTCGACCTCGACGCGGCGCATGGCGAGGTCACCTGCCTGATCGGGCCCTCCGGCTCGGGCAAGAGCACGATCCTGCGCTGCATGGCCTTCCTCGAAGAGGCGACCTCGGGCCTTATCCTGGTCGAGGGCCAGCCGCTCGGTTATGCGGTCGACGCCGCCGGCAAGCGGACGCGCCTGCCGCCGAACCAGATCCGCAAGGTGCGCAGCCAGATCGGCATGGTGTTCCAGCAATTCAATCTGTGGCCGCATATGACGGCGCTCGGCAATGTCAGCGAGGCGCTGAAGACCGTGCGCGGCTTGCCCAAGGCGCAGGCCGAGGCGCGCGCCATGGCAGAGCTCGACAAGGTCGGCCTCGCCAATCGGGCCGGCCATTATCCTTCGCAGCTCTCGGGCGGCCAGCAGCAGCGCGTCGCCATCGCCCGAGCGCTGGCGCTCGAGCCGCGCATCATGCTGTTCGATGAGCCGACCTCCTCGCTCGATCCCGAGCTGACGGGCGAGGTGCTGGCGGTGATGCGCAAGCTCGCGGCCGACGGCATGACGATGATCGTCGTGTCGCACGAGATCGGCTTTGCGGCGACGGTCGGCCATCGCATCTTCTTCCTCGATCATGGACGCATCGTGCTGCAGGGCCAGCCGGCCGAGGTGTTCAAATCGCCGCGCCATCCGCGCCTCGAGCAATTCCTCGACACCTATATCGATCGCGGCGCGGCCATGATGGTCAGGTGAGCTCAGGCGACTTTGCGACCTGCTCGATATCGAAAGAACCCCCCACCCGTACCCTCCCCACCACTCGCTGCGCTCGCGGGGGGAGGGAAATGATCAGCGCTGATCGCCTCCCTCCCCCACGAAGCCGGCTGGAAGCCGGCGGTCCAAGGGAAGATCGGACCGCCGGCTTCCAGCCGGCTTCGTGGTGGGGAGGTGTACGGGTTGGGGTACGGGTCGGGGGGCGCTTGGATCCGTGCGCCGGCGGAAGCTGAGTCCCGCAAGGGTCTCGACTTGCGAGGCGCGTGCTGATCTGCGACCCTGGAACGCGGCATGCTGGCGCGTGTCTTGCGGAGGCATATGCCACATGGATGAGCGCTCGCTGGGGAGGCGCGAGCTCGGCTGAGGAGAACCCCGATGTTTCTCAAGAATTGCTGGTATGTGGCGGCCTTCACCCATGAGCTGACGCGGGCCTTGCGGCCGTTCCGGCTCCTGGGCGAGAAGGTGGTGCTCTATCGGCGCGAGGACGGGACGCCGGTGGCGCTCGAGGATGCCTGCCCGCATCGCAAATTGCCGCTCTCCATGGGGCGCCTCAAGGGCGACGAGATCGAATGCGGCTATCACGGCCTCACCTTCGATTGCCACGGCGTCTGCACCCGCGTGCCGGGCGCCGAGAAGATCCCTCATGTCGCCAAGGTGAGAAACTATCCGCTGGTCGAGCGCTACGGCATGGTCTGGATCTGGATGGGGGATGCGGCGCTCGCCGACCCCGCCAAGGTCTTCGTGGTCGAGCATTTCGACAATCCGGGCTGGGGCCGCACCGAGGGCGATTCCATGCAGGTCGCCTGCGATTATCGCTATGTCACCGACAACCTGCTCGACCCCTCCCATGTCGCCTGGGTGCATCAATCCTCCTTCGGCAGCGCGGCTTGCGAGGACACGCCGGTCGAGACCCATATGCTCGGCAATGGCGTGCTGGTGTCGCGCTGGATGCGCGATGTCGAGGTTGCGCCCTTCTACAAGCCGTTCCTGAAATTCAGCGGCAATTGCGACCGCAAGCAGCATTACGAGGTGCGCTTCCCCTCGCATGCCATCATCCGGGCGGTCTTCGTGCCGGCCGGAACCGGCGGCGACGACAAGGAGCTGCACCCGGATGTGTTCTTGATGGATTCCTATAATTTCATGACCCCGGTGGACGAGAAGACCACCCATTATTTCTGGTTCCAGCTGCGCAATTTCGCGCCCGGCGACGAAAAGGTCTCGGCGAGCTTCGCGACTTCGGTGCGCTCGGCCTTCCTCGAGGACAAGTCGGTGCTGGAGGCCGTGCAGATCGGCATGGACACCAAGCTCACCCCCAATCTCGACCTGAAGATCGATGCCGGCCCGCTGCGCTTCCGCCGCCGCCTCGCCGGGATGATCGACGAAGAGAGAAGCCTGCCGCAGGCGGCCGAGTGACGGTGGCGCCATGCTGGTGACCTTCAAGAAATCGGGCCGCAGCGCCGACTGGACGCAAAGCTCCTATTCGCTCCTCGAATTCGCCGAGGAGCAGGGGCTGTCGCCTGCCTTCAGCTGCCGGGCCGGCATCTGCTCGACCTGCAAGACCCGGCTGATCTCGGGCGAGGTCACCTATTTCGAAGAGCCGCTCGACGAGCCCGAAGCGGGCGAAGCGCTGCTGTGCTGCTCGAAGCCGCTGACGGATGTGGTGCTCGATCTGTGAGGCGCGGCGCCCACCTTCTCCCGCTCTTCCGCGGGAGAAGGTGCCGAGGCGAAGCCGAGGCGGATGAGGGGCGGTCGAGCGCTTCACCGGCGTCCCTCATCCGCCCTCACTACGTTCGGGCACCTTCTCCCGCGAAAGGGCGGGAGAAGGGACGCGCACGAGTGCCTTGCATTCACCCAGTCGCCGGCACCTCGGACAGCTCCGCCTTCAAGGCGAAATGCTGCACCTTGCCCATGGCGTTGCGCGGCAGCGCATCGCGCAGCAGGATGCGACGGGGCAGCTTGAAGCGCGCCAGATTGGCCGCGAGATGCGCCTCGAGCCGGTCGAGCGCCAGCACGGCGCCTTGGCGCGGCACGATGAGCGCGACCGGCGTCTCCTGCCAGCGCGGATCCGGAACGCCGATCACGGCGCATTCGCTCACCCCCGGGAATTCGAGGATCACCCGCTCGATCTCGGCCGGGTAGATGTTCTCGCCGCCCGAGATGATCACGTTCTTCTTGCGGTCGCGCACATAGAGATAGCCATCGGCATCGACCATGCCGATATCGCCCGAGAGGAACCAGTTGTCGCGGAAGGCCGCTCGCGTCGCCTTTTCGTTCCGCCAATAGCCGCTGAAAAGCCCCGGCCCCCGCAGGGCGATCTCGCCGGGCAGGCCGGCGCCGAGCTCGCGGCCCGCATCGTCGAGGACGCGCATCTCGACCGAGAGGCCGGGAAGGCCCGTGGTGTCGCGGCGGTCACGCGGAAGGTCGAAGCGCTCATAGACCGAGACCGGCCCGGTTTCGGTCGCGCCATAGACCTGGATGAGGCGCACGCCCCGTTCCGCGAGCGCCTCGACGAGCGCTTCCGGCACGATGGTCGAGCCGGTGGTCACGGCTCGCAGCGAGGAGAGATCGGTGTCGGCGAAGTCCTTGTGCTCGAGGATCGCCTGCAAGGTCGCGGGCACCAGCACCGTCAGGCTCGGCCGCTCGGTGGCGATGGCGGCGAGCATGGCGCCCGGCGCGAAGCGGGGATGCAGCGTCACCGTCGCCCCCATCTGCAAGGCCGGCGTCGTCTGGATGTTGAGGCCGCCCACATGGAACATCGGCAGCACGGTGAGCACATGGTCGGCGGCGCTGAGGCCATGCATATGGGCCGAGGCCACCGCGTTCCAGTGCAGCGCCTCCTGCGTCAGGAGCGCGCCCTTGGGCCGGCCGGTGGTGCCGGAGGTGTAGACGAGCAGCAGCGGATCCGCGAAGGAAGCCTCCGTCAACAGCGGCTGGCGCGGCGCCTCGGCGAGCAATGCCTCGATCGAGACGCCGCCCGCGGCCTCATCGTCGAGACCGATCACCCCCATCGCGGGCGCCGCTGCGCGCAGTGCCTGCAGATGGCCGAGGAGCCGGCTCTCGATCGCCAGGAGCTTCGGCTCGGCATCGCCGATCATGAAGGCGAGCTCAGGCACGGCGAGCCGCCAATTCATCGGCACCAGCATGGCGCCGAGGCGGGCGCAGGCATAGAGCAGCACCAGAAGCTCGGGCGAGTTCAGCCCAAGATGCGCGATCCTGTCGCCGCGCCCCAGCTGGAAACGCCGCGACAGGGCGCGCGCCAAGCTCTCGATGCGCGCCGAGAACCCCGCATAAGTGAGGGCCGCGCCGTCGCAGCGCAGGGCGACCTTGTGCGGAGCGAAACCCGCATTGCGCGCCACGAAATCAGCAAGGGTCAGCCCGGCCATCATGCACTCATGCCGCCTGTGCGGGAGGGGTTTTCACGATCCTGCCCATGCTGGCCGCGCCCGTCCAGAGGAACGCGCATCGCGGTCGCGACCGCCGCAGCCATGACGTATCTGTCGCGACGCATTTGCAGTTGCCGCGAGGCTGCCGGCCGGTCAAAGTCGCGCCGCGATGATGGCCTCCTCCAAACCGCCTCGGCGCCGGGTCACGCTGCTGCGTCGACTGGTCAGCCTTGCCTATCTCGTGCCTCTCGGGCTCGCCGCCCTGTTCCTGGTGCTGGCGGTCATCTATTCGCAGACGCATCCGCCTTCCATGCTGATGCTCGGGCGCTGGGCGACGGGGCACCCGGTCGATCGCCGCTGGGTCGGCCTCGAGGACATTTCGCGCAACCTGATCGCCGCGGTCGTGACCTCCGAGGATGCGCGCTTTTGCAAGCATCACGGTGTCGACTGGGTCGAGATGCGCTCGGCCATCGACGATGACGAGGAGGGTGGGCCGAGCCGCGGCGCCTCGACCATCACCATGCAGACGGTGAAGAACCTGTTCTTGTGGAATTCGCGCTCCTTCATCCGCAAGGGGCTCGAAATCCCGATCGCGCTGGCGCTCGACCGAATCTGGTCGAAACGACGCATCCTCGAGGTCTATCTCAACATCGCCGAATGGGGTGACGGCGTGTTCGGGGCCGAGGCCGCAGCCCATATGGCCTTCGGCAAGGCCGCCAAGGACCTCACGCCGCGCGAGGCGGCGCTGCTCGCAGCCGCCTTGCCGAACCCCAAGCTGCGCGATGCGCGCCATCCGAGAAGCGGGCATCTGCGGCGCGCCGCCAGCATCGCCCGCCAGACCTCGCCCGACGCCGACTGGCTTGATTGCGTGGGGAGGAAGTGAGGGGGCGAGTGGCGAATAGCGAGTGGCGAATAGGAAGGGGGCGAATGGCGAGTAGCGAGTAGCGAATGGAGAGAGAGCGAGCGGACCAGGCAGCTACTCGCTACTCGCTACTCGCTACTCGCTGCTCGCCATTCGCTACTCGCCACTCTCCCCCTTTCATCCCGCCAGGATTTGGTGTATCGGCCGCGTTCCGAAATTCAAACTGCCGGGTTCGCGCGGCTTCGTGCCGCGGCGCGATCCGGCGGATCGACACTGGAGTTCGTCATGGCTGTTCCGAAAAGAAAAACCTCGCCAATGAAGCGCGGTCAGCGCCGTTCTGCCGATGCGCTCGCGCGTCCGACCTATGTCGAGGACAAGGATTCGGGCGAATTGCGCCGTCCGCACCATATCGACCTGAAGACCGGCATGTATCGCGGCCGCCAAGTGCTCAAGGCCAAGAACGCCTGATCAGACGAACGCCTGATTCTCGAAAAGATCTGACCTTCGAGGCATTTAGCGGCTGCCTTGGCGCCTGACGGCAGTCAGGAGCCCGAGACTCGATATCCGGGGCCGCATGGCGCCGCAGGCTCGCGAGCCCCGCAGCCTTTCCAGACAGGGCTTGCGCAGAGCTTGCTGCATCGCGGCCATGCGTTTTGCACGGTCCTCGAAACGCACCTGCCTGTGCCCTTTTTGCAGTGCTGCTCGCGACTTGGCCGGTGCTTGGTGGATGCTGGAGCCTGCGGCAGCTTTCCCCTGAGTAAATGGGGCGTATCCATGGGGTCGGCAGCACGCTCGGCACCCCTTCCCAGAGGGCTTCGCGAGCCGATAACTCGCCTTTTACCGAGCGTTTTTGCAATTTAGCCTGGAATGTGGTAGATGTTCACTTCCAGGTAACGATCCGACTTGCCGCGACAACACAGCGACATCGTTCGAAAGGAATTGCCAACGGCGCGGGATCCCTCTCGCGCCATTTTTGGTCTGATCGCGGTCAGGATCGCTATGCGGCAACTTTAAGAGACCCCGACCAAATGCGTGCGTCCGGCGCCGCCGTCGCGGCGCTTACTTGCACGTCAGGTCCGGGCCCACCCGGTCACACGAGGAGGCAAAGTCAGTTATGTCTGCGAAAAAGGCGGTTCAAAGGCACGGTTTCAAGACCGGCGAGCATGTGGTCTATCCGGCGCATGGCGTCGGCCAGATCATGAGCATCGAGGAACAAGAGATCGCAGGCTTCAAGCTCGAATTGTTCGTGGTGACCTTCGACCAGGAAAAGATGACGTTGCGCGTCCCGACCGCCAAGGCGGCGACCGTGGGCATGCGCAAATTGTCCGAGAGTGGAGCCGTCGACAAGGCGCTCGAGATGCTCAAGGGCCGCCCGCGCGTCAAGCGCACGATGTGGTCGCGCCGCGCCCAGGAATATGAGGCGAAGATCAATTCCGGCGACCTCGTCTCGATCACCGAAGTGGTGCGCGACCTCTATCGCAGCGATGCGCAGCCGGAGCAGTCCTATAGCGAGCGCCAGCTTTACGAAGCGGCGAGCGACCGCTTGGCGCGCGAGATCGCCGCGGTCAACCGGGCGAGCCATGACGAGACGCTCAAGCTGATGGAGTCCTTCCTGCAGAAGGGGCCGCGGCGCGGGCCGAAGGCGACCGAGGTCGAGGAAGAAGCGCAAGACGAGGCGGCCTAAGCCTCGACCGGTCTGCTCGCGAAATCCAAAAGGCGGCCCGGCGGCCGCCTTTTTCTTTTGGTTGCCGCTGACCTCGGACCGCCGGCATCCTGCCGGCCCTTCAAACGCCACCGCTGCCGCACCGCCGGGAAGGAAGAAAGTGCCACCAGGATGGTGGCGGTCCGGGCCGCTGGTTGCCGCTGACCTCGGACCGCCGGCATCCTGCCGGCCCTGCAAACGCCACCGCTGCCGCACCGCCGGGAAGGAAGAAAGAGCCACCAGGATGGTGGCGGTCCGGGCCGCTGGTTGCCGCTGACCTCGGACCGCCGGCATCCTGCCGGCCCTTCAAACGCCACCGCTGCCGCACCGCCGGGAAGGAAGAAAGTGCCACCAGGATGGTGGCGGTCCGGGCCGCTGGTTGCCGCTGACCTCGGACCGCCGGCATCCTGCCGGCCCTGCAAACGCCACCGCTGCCGCACCGCCGGGAAGGAAGAAAGAGCCACCAGGATGGTGGCGGTCCGGGCCGCTGGTTGCCGCTGACCTCGGACCGCCGGCATCCTGCCGGCCCTGCAAACGCCACCGCTGCCGCACCACCGGGAAGGAAGAAAGAGCCACCAGGATGGTGGCGGTCCGGGCCGCAGCTCTTGAATTGCGCCCCTCGGCGCGCCACAAGGGGCGCCATGCCCTCAGGCCCGCTCCTTCTCCCGCTCGTCATCGCCAGCGCCCTCCTGATGGAGAACATCGACGGCACGGTGATCGCAACCTCGCTGCCGGCGATCGCCGTCGATCTGAACGTCAACCCGATCAATCTGAAGCTCGCCTTCACCTCCTATCTGTTGACGCTCGCCGTGCTGATCCCGATCAGCGGCTGGTGCGCCGACCGCTTCGGCTCGCGCACCGTGTTCCGCACCGCGATCGCGGTCTTCACGCTCGGCTCCATCGCCTGCGGCTTCACCACCACGCTTTACGGTTTCGTGGCGGCGCGCGCCCTGCAGGGTGCGGGTGGCGCCATGATGGTTCCGGTCGGCAGGCTGATCCTGTTGCGGACCGTGCCCAAGAGCGATCTCGTGCGCGCCCTCACCTATCTGACCATGCCGGCCTTGATTGGTCCGGTCTTCGGGCCGATGCTCGGCGGCTTCATCACCACCTATTTCCACTGGCGCTGGATCTTCTGGATCAATGTGCCGATCGGCATTGTCGGCATGCTGCTCGCCACGCGCTTCGTCCCGGAATTGCGGGAGGATGACCGGCCACCCCTCGATGTGATCGGCTTCGTGCTCTCGGGGCTCGGCCTCTCGACCCTGGTGTTCGGGCTCACGGCCGCGGGCGGCCAGGTGATGCCGAGCTTGCCGGATGCCGGGTTGATCGTCGCCGGCGCGGTGCTGATGGTTCTCTATGTCCTGCATGCGGGACGCATCGAAGCACCGATCCTCGATCTGAAGCTGTTGTCGCTGCGCACCTATCGGACGAGCGTGGTCGGCGGCTTCTTCTTCCGTGCCGGGGTTGGGGCGATCCCCTTCCTGTTGCCGCTGATGCTGCAAGTGGGCTTCGGCCTGACGCCCTTCGAGTCCGGCTCGCTCACCTTCGCTTCGGCGGCCGGCGCGCTGTGCATGAAATTCACCGCCGCGCCCATCCTGCGGCGGCTCGGCTTCCGGCAGGTGCTGGTGACCAATGCCATCATCAGCGCCGTCTTCCTCGCGGCCTCGGCGCTGTTCACCCCCACCACGCCGCATCTCGTGATCTTCGCGGTGCTGCTGATCGGCGGCTTCTTCCGCTCGCTGCAATTCACCAGCCTCAACGCGGTTGCCTATGCGGATGTGCCGCACGCTGCGATGAGCCGGGCCTCGAGCTTCTCGAGCGTGTCGCAGCAATTATCCGGATCGGTCGGCATCGCCTTCTCGGCGCTGGTGCTGCAAGGCATGCAGACGGCGCGCGGCGACCACCTCATCCATGTCGATGATTTCAAGATCGCCTTCGTGCTGGTGGCGCTGCTGACTGCGTCATCCGTGCTGATGAATTTCCGCCTCGCCCGCGATGCGGGCAGCGAGGTGTCGGGCTATGTGTCGGCGCCCGCCAACCGGCGCCTCGTCTCCTGACGCCCTTCACGTCTCGAAAGAAGAAAGGCCGATCCATGAATGCCGATCCGACCGGGCTGGCGCGCGCCCTGATCGATGCGCGCCGGCAGGGCAAGCTCGCAGCCTTCTCAGCCGCCCTGGTGCCGGCCGATGTGGCCGAGGCCATGGCGGTGCAGAGAGAGGTGGCACAGGCGGTCGGCGCCTCCGTGGCAGGCTGGAAAGTAGGCTATACGCCGGAGGGCATCCCGGTCGCCGGACCGCTCTATGCGAGCCTCATGCATCGCGGCGGCGCCAGGGTGCGCGTCGGGCCGAGCCATAAGAGCGGCATCGAGGTCGAGATCGCGCTGCGGCTCGGCAAGGACCTGCCGCCTCGCCCGGGCCGTCCCTATGGCCGCTCCGAGATCCTCGATGCCGCGGCGGCGCTGCTCATCGGCGTCGAGATCGTCGAGGCGCGCTTCCCCGACCCGCCGAAGCCGCCCTTCCTCACTCTGCTCGCCGACAACATCAGCAATGGCGGCTATGTGAGCGGTCCGGATGTGACGGATTTCCGGGGGCTCGATCTGTCGCATCTGCGCTGCAGCCTCTCCGTCGACGGCCGCATCATCCATGACTCGGTGGGCGGCCATGCGAAGGGCGATCCGCTCGCGCCGGCCCTCGACTATGCCAACCAGCCCTGCGACCTGCTCGGCGGGCTGAAGGCCGGCCAGGTCGTGACCACCGGCACGCTGAGCGGCTGCCCCTTCATCGAGGGCGCCTGCAAGGTGGCGGCCGAGATCGAGGGGCTCGGCAAGGTCGAGTTCGAGATCACGGAGTGAAGCCGGCGGCAAATGGGATGCGAGCGACAACGCGCCTCCTTCTCCCGCTCTTGGGCGGGAGAAGGTGCAAGTCTTGACTAGAAAGACTCTGCGCAGTGAGGGCGGATGAGGGGCGCCGGTGAAGCGCCAGATCTTGAAGTAAAGACCTTGCGTCCCTCATCCGCCTCGGCTTCGCCTCGGCACCTTCTCCCGCCCAAGAGCGGGAGAAGGAGAGGCGCCCAGATCGGCCGCCGCGATCGAGCCTCTGAGCCGCTCCTCGATCGCCGTGATGCCGGCCGCAAAGGAGAAGGACTGATCGAATTTCCGGCGTGCCGCGGCGCCGAGTTCCGCGCGCCGCTCCGGATCGCCGATCAGCTGCGCCATGGCGGCTCCGAGCGCCTGCGGATCGTCCGGCTTGACCAGCACGCCCTCGCGCCCGTCCTCGACGAATTCCGGCACCGCGGCGTAATGCGTCGACAGGATCGCCAGGGCCTGCGAGGCCGCCTCGAGGATGACATTGGGCAGGCCGTCGCGATCCCCGTTCTCGCCTTCCCGGCAAGCCAGCACGAAGAGATCGGCCTCGCGCAAAGCCTCGATGACCTGATCCTGGGCACGCCCGCCCGCAAAGCTCACCCGCTCGGCGACACCGAGGGCGGCGGCGCGGCGCGCCAATTGCCCTTTGAGCTCGCCCGAGCCGATGATTGTCAAGCGCCAATGCAAGGTCGGCGGCAGGCGCGCCGCCGCCTCGAGCAGCGTGTCGAAGCCCTTCTTGGCCACGAGCCGCCCGATCGACAGGAGCCTGACGGGATCTTCGGCATCGGAGCCGTTGCGGGCCGTGCAGGCCGGCGCTGCCAGCGGGGCTTGCGGCATGCGCTGCGGATCGACGCCGTGATAGACGAGCGTCAGGCGCTCGCGATCGGGGGGCGCTGCGACGCGCAGGAGCTCGTCGAGCCCCTGGCGGGTGCAGGTCACGCCCCATTGCGCCTCGGCGATTTTTTCGCGGCGTTCCCATTCGGGTGTCGTCCAGATGTCCTTGGCGTGCGCCGAGAAGGAGAAGCTGCGTCCGCTCAAGAGCGCCGCGTAGCGCACCACCGAGCCCGGTGTGTGCAGGTAATGCACATGCAAGTGGCGGATGCGCGGATCGAGCTCGCGCGCCAGCACGCAAGCCTGGCCGAAACGACGTCCGCGATTGTAGGTGAAATCGCGCCGCAGATCGCGCCAGAAGACGCGCAGCATCCGCCCGAAGCCCGGCAGCTTCATCGCATGCAGAAAGCCACGCAGCACGCGCAGCGGCGCCTGATAGAGATATTCGGGCAAATAATGGGGTTTTGCCTGCACGGCGCGGTTGAGCATATGCGTCGCCGCGTCGGTCGGATGACGCAACGACCAGATATCGATCGTCAGGCCGCGGCGTTCGAGGGCCAGCAATTCCTGGGTGATGAAGGTCTCCGACAGGCGCGGATAGCCCTTGACGATCACCGCGACGCGCAAGGCGGCAGGGTCAGGGCTCATTTGCGGCGCCGAAGGAGGGCTAGGCTGCAAGGAGTTCGTCAGGCGACCGCTTCCCCATAGCGCGGGCGCGGCAGGGTCGTGATCGGGCGGCGCGTGAGCCAGTCGCCGCTCGCTTCGACGATGGTGTCGAGCCCGTCGAGCAACCCCGCCACATAGGCTTCCGACGGGCGCGGGCTGCGCAACAGATCGCCGATCGCCTTGGTCATCACGGCGGGTTCGCGGCGCCCCTTTCCGATCTCCTCGGGGTCTTCCAGCACCTTGACGAGACCAAGCTCGGCCGCGCGGCGTGCCCGGATGGTCTGCTCGAGGCGCGGGCGGGCGCGCGGCACGATCAGAGCCGGTTTGTCGAGGGAGAGGATCTCGCAGAAGGTGTTGTAGCCGCCCATCGCCACGATGGCGCTGGCGCGGTCCATCAGACGCTCGATCTTGGCATCGAAGGCGATGGCGTCGACATGCTCGAGCCGGGCGATCCGCTCCAGGAAGTTGCGCCGCTGCTCGCGCGAGATGAACGGCCCGAAGCAGATGAGCGCCGGTACCGCAGGCGGCGCGTCGCTCTCATAGGCAGAGAGAACCCAATCGATGAGATGGCCGCCGTCGCCGCCCCCGCCCGTGGTGACCAGAACGAACTGGCCGCGCGTAATCGACGGATATTCGGCGAAATGCGGCTCCTGCGGCAGGACGCGCCGCAGATAGCCGGTGTAGCGGATGCGATCTTGCACCGAGGCGGGCAGGCCGAGGCTCGCCAGAGGTTCGTGAATACTCTTGAGCCCGTAGACCACGATGTCGTCATAATAGCGCAGCAACGCCTCGGCGGCGCCCTTGCGCTCCCATTCCGGCCGCAACAGCACCGGATCGTCCATCACGTCGCGCACGCCGAGCACGATGCGGGCCCCGCGCTGCTTGAGCATGTCGAGCGTCGGCAGGAGCTCGCCGCGGAAGCCGGCCGGCTCCTTGTCGACGATCAGCAGATCCGGCTGGAAGGTCGAGGCGGTTTCGCGGATGATGCCCTCGCGCAGCCGCACCGCCTCGTCGAGCTCGACCTTGAGATTCATGGTCGAATAATCGCCGTTCGGCTGCTTCACGACGCCTGGCACTCGCACATAGTCGACGCCATTCCCATATTCGAAGCTGCCGATCACCGGCGAGCCCGAGATGATGATCACCGAAAGGCCCGGATGGGCCCCGACGAGGGCGTTGGCGATGGCGCGCGTGCGCCGCAGATGGCCGAGGCCGAAAGTGTCATGACTATAGAACAAGGCGCGCCTGTCGCCACGCGACGCATTACCGAACTGTCCGACCGAGGCAGCCCCGTTAGCCAAACCCATCTCGACATCCCGCTTGGCCCGCCCGGGTGCACTGTGCTTTCGGGTCCGGCATCCCATTGGCTTGGCAGTCTTGCCCAATTGACGCATTATATAGGCATTCGCGGGCGGCCGGAAGGGCGCCGCGGAGGTAGCCGCGACCGACATCGGCAAGGCCGGTATCATCGGGGCGATTTTTCGAGGCAAGGCTCGATTCCATCGGCCGGGGACGGCTGAGGCGAGGAAGGGCGGCGGTCGAGTGGCGAAGATCGACAAGAGCTTCTTCCGCTATGTCTGGCGGAACAGCCGACGCGAGCAGATCGTCATCCTGGCGATCGTGCTGGCATCGCTGCCGCTATATTTCTGGTCGCTCGACCTGCCGAAATCGATCGTCAACGACGCGATCCAGGGGCGCGCCTTCAAGGCGGGCGCGGCGACCATCAAGGCGTTCAAGCTGACCTTGGCGCTCCCGGACTTCCTCGGCGGACGCAGCTTCGAGCTGTTCGGCGGCATCGACATGGACCGCACCAGCTACCTGTTCGCGCTGAGCATGGTGTTTCTCGTGCTCGTGCTGATCAATGGCGGCTTCAAATGGCTCATCAACCTGCAGAAGGGCGTGATGGGCGAGCGCATGCTGCGGCGCCTGCGCTTCGACCTGGTGCGCCAGCTGACCTGGTTCGCCCCCGAGGAAGTCCGCGGCATCAAGCCGGCCGAAGCCGCCAGCATGATCAACAACGAGGTCGAGCCGATCGGCGTGTTCATCGGCGACGCCTTCGTGCAGCCGGCCTTTCTCGGCACCCAGGCGCTGACGGCGCTCGTCTATATCCTGGTGCAGAGCGTCTGGCTCGGGATCGCTGCCGGCGCCATCGTGGGCGTGCAGGGCATCATCATCCCGATGCTGCGGCGCGAGCAGATCCGCCTCGGCAAGCGGCGCCAGATCGCCTCGCGCCAATTGGCCGGGCGCATCGGTGAGATCGTCGAGAGCTCGCCCGCCATCCGCGCGCATGGCACCGATTACTATGAGCGCTCCGAGATCGGCTCGCGGCTCTCCGGCCTGTTCTTCATCAGGCTCGACCTCTACAATCGCAAATTCGCGGTCAAGTTCCTGAATAATCTTCTGGCCCAGCTGACCCCCTTCTTCTTCTACACGGTCGGCGGCTATCTGGCCCTGCGCGGGCAGCTCGATGTCGGCCAGCTGGTCGCCGTGATCGCCGCCTATCGCGACCTGCCGCCCCCGGTGAAGGAGCTGATCGACTGGGACCAGCAGCGCAACGACGTCTCGGTCAAATACGAGCAGATCATCCAGCAATTCGATGTCGACGAGCCGGAGGAGGGCGAGGAGCTCGCTCCTCCGACCGACCCGGCGAACCCCGTCAAGATCACGATCGACGGCCTGTCGGTCGCCGATCAGCACGGCTCGCCGCTCGTCGAGAACATCGCCTTCTCGATCGACCGGCCGGGCCATGTGGCGCTCGCCGGGCCACCAGGCGGCGGCGGCGAGATCGTGGCGCGCGCCATTGCCCATCAGATCACGCAATGGAAGGGCTCGATCCGCCTGAACGGCCAGGACATAGCCCATCTGCGCTCGGGCGCCCTGGCGCGCGTCATGGCCTATTCGGGGGCCGAGCCGGTGCTGTTCCCGGGCTCGATCCGCGAGAATGTGGTCTATTCGCTGCGCCGCAAGCCGCCGGCCCTGCCCGCTCCGCCCTGGTCGAAGGAGGAGGCGCAGCGCCTGAATGAAGCCAAGCGCAGCGGCAATCCGCTCGAGGCGCCGAGCGATGAGTGGCTCGACCTCGAGGCCGCCGGCGTCAAGGACGCGGCCGATCTCGACCGGCGCATCCTCGAGCTTTTCGGGCTGCTCGGCTTCGACGAGGACATTTATCGGCTCGGCCTTCTGGGCAAGATCAGGGCCTCCGCCGAGGACGAGCTCGGCCAGCGCTTCGTCGCGGTGCGCCAGGCCATCTGGAAAAAGCTCACCGAGGAGAGCAAGTCACGGCTGGTCGAGCCCTTCGACCCGGCGCGCTTCAACTCGAACGCCACGATCGGGGAAAATCTCCTGTTCGGCGTGCCGGTGGGCGACACCTTCGCCGAGCATAATCTTGCCGCCAACCCCTATGTGCGCAAGGTGATCGAAGGCGACGGCCTCTCCGCCACCTTGCCGGCGATCGGCGTCAGGCTCGCCGAGATGATGCTCGAGATCTTCGCCGGCGTGCAGCCAGGCAACCCGCTCTATGAGCGCTTCTCCTTCTTCGCGGCAAGCGATCTGCCCGGCTTCCAGGAGGTGGTGAATCGCTGGAAATCGCGGCGCCGCAACGAGACGCCGGCCGATCGCGACAAGCTGATCTCGCTGGCGCTCGCCTATGTCGAGCCACGCCACCGCCTGGGGCTGCTCGACGATGCGACCCGCGAGGCGATCGTGCGGGCCCGCACCGCGCTGCGCGCCATGATCCCGAAAGCGCTCGCGGGCTCGGTCGAATTCTACGATCCCGCCCGCTATTGCAGCGCGGCGCCGGTGCGCGACAACCTGCTGTTCGGGCGCATCGCCTATGGCATCGCCAATGCCCAGGAGACGGTGTCGGGGGTGATCAAATCGGCACTCGCCGAGAGCGGCCTCCTGGACACCGTGTATCGCATCGGCCTCGACTACCAGGTGGGTCCGCATGGCCGCCTGCTGTTCCCGCGCCAGCGCGCCGCGGTCGATCTGGCGCGCTGCCTGATCAAGAACCCGAAGATTTTCATCCTGGACGATGCGCTGCATGCCTTCCAGTCCATGGAGGCCAAGGTGATCTTCGAGCGGCTGATCAAGGAATTCGAGGGCCGCACCCTGATCACCGCCCTGCCCGGCCTCGACGATGTCGGCCGGCGCGAGCTGAAGGTCACCTTCGACAAGGGGCGCGTAGCGCGCATCGACCGTGGCGAGGAGGCGATACCCCCGGGGGAGAACGAGGCGCAGGCCGGGTCCCGGTCGCGGCGAACACCCGAAAGCGGGCGAGAAGATGAGGGCGCCGTTCAGGCGCAGGTGGCCGAATGACGATCGAAACGGAAGTGCAATCGCTGCGGCAGGTCTCGATGTTTCGCGAGATCGATCCTGCCAAGCTGAAGCTGCTCGCCTTCACCAGCGACCGGCTCTCCTATGACAAGGGCGACGTGCTGTTCCGCCAGCACGAGATCTCCGATTCCACCTATGTCATCGTCGAAGGCAAGGTCGAGGTCTGGCTCGAGGGGCTGGATGCCGGGCGCGAGCGCATCAAGGTCGCCGAGCTCGGCGCCGGCGCGATCGTCGGCGAGATGGGCGTGCTCTGCGATCAGCCGCGCTCGGCCACTATAGAGGCCGCCTGCCATGTGGTTGCGCTCAAGATCGGGCGCGAGGTCTTCTTCGACATGCTGCGGCAATTCCCGCAAATGTCGGTCGCGGTGATGCGCGACCTCGCCCGGCGTCTCGACGCCACCAATGCCAAGCTGCTTGCCGTCACGAGGTAGAGACACGATCATGGGCAAGATGGACGCGCGCATGCCAGGTCGCCTCGACATCCCGCCCATTGCGGCGTCGGGCCTCGCGGTGCGCTTTTTCGGCGTGCGCGGCACGATCCCGGTCCCCGGCCCCGGCACGCTGATCTATGGCGGCAACACGGCCTGCGTCGAGGTCAGGGTGAATGGGCGGCTGTTCATCATCGATGCGGGCAGCGGCATCATCGGGCTCGGCGACGTGCTTGCCGGCACGCCCGAGCGCTCCTTCGACATTCTTCTCAGCCATCTGCACCAGGATCACATCATCGGCTTGCCCTTCTTCGCGCCGCTCTGGGATCCGTCACGGCATATCCGCGTCCATGCCGGGAATCTCGGGGGAGAAACGCCCGAGGCGGCGCTGCGCAAGCTGTTCGGGCCGCCGCTCTTTCCGATCGAGCTCGACCACCAGGCAAGGAATAATGTCGACTTCGTAGGCTTCAAGGCCGGCGAGACGCTGAGCTTCGAGGACGGCTCGACGGTGCGCACCACGCCTTTGCGTCATCCGGGCGGCGCCACCGGCTATCGCTTCGATTACGGCGGGCGCGCTCTCGCCTATATCAGCGATTTCGAGCATGCCGGGCCGACGCCTGAGCCGGATATCGTGGATTTCGTGCGCGGCTGTGATCTGGTGATCTACGACACGACCTTCACGGTCGAGGATTATCCGCCTTGCAAGGGCTGGGGCCATTCGACCATCGAGGCGGGCTTGGCGCTCTGCGCCGCGGCCGGGGCCGGGCGGCTGGCGGCCTTCCACCACAACCCGTATTACGACGACGTCAAGCTCGCCCATATGGAGGCGGCGCTGCAAAAGGCCTTGCCGGGCTCCTTCTGCGCACGCGAGGGCCAGGTGGTGCATCTGGCGGAGATCGCGGTGCCGGCGGGACAACGCAGCGCCGGTTAAGCCCGGCGACTGGCCAGCCCAAATGAAATCCGCTACGCTTCCTTGGGCTTGGGAGAAGAGCCCGCTGCGAGCTGGGTCGATCGATGGAGCGGCGTCGCCTTGTCGGAGCCGCATGAGGGGAGGTTTTGGTGATGTCGCTGACACGCAGACATATGCTGGCTTTGGCGCCGGCGGCCTATGCGGCAACAACGTCCTCTGAAGCCTTTGTCTCTCGAGCTTTTGCCCAAGACAACGAGGCGGCCTATTTCGCCGGCACCGCGCAAGACGGCGGCTATGTCTATCGGCGCACCAACATGGCGCATATCGATCCGGTCTGGCGCAAGCAGCTCGTCAACTATGTCCATAACGAGCAGCCGGGCACGATCGTCGTCGATACCAAGGCGCATTTCCTCTACGTCGCCTTCGAGAACAACACGGCGCTGCGCTACGGCGTTGGCGTCGGCAAGGAAGGCTTCAAATGGTACGGCCGCGCCGAGGTCGACCGCAAAGCCGTCTGGCCGGGCTGGACTCCGCCGCCCGAAATGCTGGCACGGCGTCCCGAATTGCCCCGCCATATGAATGGCGGCCCCGACAATCCGCTCGGCCCCCGCGCCATGTATCTCTATCGCGACGGGCACGATCTCGATTACCGCCTGCACGGCACGGTCGAGCCATGGAGCATCGGTTCGGATGTGTCGAGCGGCTGCATCAGAATGCTGCCCGAGCATGTGATCGACCTGTTCCAGCGCACGCCGGTCGGCACCAAGGTCCTGGTGCTCGAGCATCTGGCCTGATCGCAATAAGCGCACGCATTCATCGGCTGGGAAGTTGAAGGGGATGAGGCTCATGGTTGGAGCGACTGGGAGTTTCGGCAAGGTCGGGCACTGGGTTGCGTTGGCGATGCTGTTGGGGCTGGCGGGCTGCGCGTCAGACTTGGCGCCGCCGAAATCGACTGCCAATGATGCTCCCGCCGGAGCCGGGCTCAATGTGCCGCCGGGTTCGAACGAGGATTTCATCGTCAATGTCGGGCGGCGCGTCTATTTCACCGAAAACTCGGCGGCGCTCGACGACACGGCCAAGACCACGCTCGACAATCAGGCCGCCTGGTTGTCGACCTATACGGCCTACAGGATCAAGGTCGAAGGCTTCGCCGACGAGAAAGGCAGTGCCCAGTTCAATATGCAGCTCGGCGCCAAGCGCGCCGACGCGGTGGCATCCTATCTTGCCGCCAAGGGGATCCCCGCGACCCGTCTGAAGGCGAAATCCTTCGGCAATGAGGCGAAACGCAAGGTCAAGTCCTGCGACGACCTCTCCTGCTGGTCGCAGAACCGCCGCGCCGTGACCGTGCTGGTCACCGACGTCGAGACCTGACCGCCCCCCACCCGATTTTGACACCCGCCTTTATCCTCCCTCTTTGCAGGGGGAGGAAACGGAGAGGCTTTGCCGAGCCTCATTCGGCCGTGAAGCCCCGATAGACGAAGCCGCCGGCCGCGATGAGGATCACCGAGACGGCGGTGATCAGGAAAGGCGGGATGAGCCAGAACAGGTAGCCGCCATCCAGGAACCAGAGCTGGACATTGGCGAGAGCTTGATCGCGCTTGCGGATCGCGGCGCCGGGGTCGTCCAGGCATTTCTGCAGGTCGAACTGAGCGATGGTCTGCTTGCGGATCTGGCAATCGGCCGCATAGGCCTGGTCGGCGCGCCCGATCTCACGCGCCGCGATATTGACGCCGCAGAACACGCTCCAGGCGACGAACACCACCAGAAACAGCCGGAGCGATCCCTGTCCGAGATTCATGCGGCTCCCATCATGCAAGTCGACAATCCGAGCTAACAAGGCTGCCGCGCCATCAAGGCGGCGTCGGACCCCATGATCGACTGCGCGACCTGAACGACGACCGAACGCCGGCGGGCTTTGTGCTCAGCCGGTCGGCTCGCTCGAGGATTCGGCGGCGGCTTCGGCCGCATCCACCGTCTTCAAGGCCTCCGGATGCGGCATCGACACGATATTATAGCCGGAATCCACATAATGGATCTCTCCGGTGACGCCGCTCGACAGGTCGGAGATGAGATACAGGCCGGCATTGCCGATCTCCTCGATGGAAACCGAGCGGCGCAACGGCGCATGCCGCTTCTGGAAATTGAACATCAGGCGCGCATCGGTGATGCCCGCCCCCGCCAAAGTGCGCACCGGGCCGGCCGAAATGGCATTGACGCGAATGCCGACCGGACCGAAATCGGCCGCGAGATAGCGCACCGAGGCCTCGAGCGCGGCCTTGGCCACCCCCATGACGTTGTAGTTCGGCATCACCCGGTTCGAGCCGTCATAGGTAAGGGTGAGCAGCGAGCCGCCTCGCCCCATGAGCTTCGCCGCGCGGCGGGCGATCTCGGTGAAGGAGAAGCAGGAAATCAGCATGGTGCGCGTAAAATTCTCGCGCGTCGTGTCGGCGTAGCGCCCCTTGAGCTCGTTCTTGTCGGAGAAGGCGATGGCATGCACGACGAAGTCGAGCCCGCCCCATTCCTCCCCGATGCGCGCGAACAGGGCATCGACCGAGGCGGCATCCTCGACGTCGCAAGGCTCGAGGATGTGCGAGCCGAGCGAGGCCGCGAGCGGGCTCACCCTCTTTCCCAGAGCATTGCCCTGATAGGTGAAGGCGAGCGCCGCGCCATGGGCATGTAACGTCTTGGCGATGCCCCAGGCGATCGAGTGATCATTGGCGACGCCCATGATGAGGCCGCGCTTGCCCTGCATCAGTCCTGCGCCGCGCAAGGGCGCCGGACCTGAGTGCTCGCCGCTCGCGTTCACGGACGAGCCGTTCTTGCGGGCGAGCACGGCCGAGGACAAATCGGCGTTGTCCATGACAAATATTCCCAATTGACGGAGTTTCGTCCCATTCCAGGAGCGTATCTTTCCCTAGGCCATGATCTGCAGGAGCGGATGCCGCTTCCGCAGACCATGCTCGCAATCTCGATCTTTCGCGCGATCTCGCCGGTCAAAAGCTGCGGCTTGGCAAGATCACGCGCAGGACGAAGACATTAACCATCATATCGTTGCAAAATGATTGTCGCGTTCGTGCCGCCGAAACCGAAGGAGTTCGACATGACGCAATCCATCTTGGCGTTGTCGATGCGGGTGGTGACGATCGGCATGTCGGCGAAATCGGCGTCCATCTCGTCGATATGGGCGCTCTTGCAGATGAAGCGGTTATTCATCATCAGCAAGCAGTAAATGGCCTCCTGCACGCCGGTGGCGCCGAGCGAATGGCCGGTCAGCGACTTGGTGGCGGAGATTTTCGGGCATTTCTCGCCACGCCCGAAGACCTCGCGCATCGCCTCGACCTCGCGCAGATCGCCGATGGGCGTCGAGGTCGCGTGCGGATTGATGTAGTCGATCGGCTCCTTCAGATTGGCCATGGCCATGCGCATGCAGCGCACCGCCCCCTCGCCCGAGGGCTGGACCATATCGTAGCCGTCCGAATTCGCCCCATAGCCGGTGATCTCGCCATAGATGCGGGCTCCGCGGGCCTTGGCATGTTCGAGCTCCTCGAGCACCAGCACGCCCGCCCCGCCGGCGATCACGAAGCCGTCGCGGTTCTTGTCGAAGGCGCGCGAGGCCTGTTCCGGGGTGCCGTTGTACTTCGTCGACATCGCGCCCATGGCGTCGAACAGGGCCGACAAGGTCCAGTCGAGCTCCTCGCAGCCGCCCGCGAAGATGATGTCCTGCTTGCCGATCTGGATCGTCTCATAGGCATTGCCGACGCAATGCACCGAGGTCGCGCAGGCCGAGGATATCGAATAATTGACGCCCTTGATCTTGAACCAGGTGGCGAGCGTCGCCGAGGCCGTGGAGCTCATGGTCTTCGGCACCGCGAAAGGCCCGACGCGCTTCGTCGA
This sequence comes from Rhizobiales bacterium GAS188, assembly GCA_900104855.1. NCBI lineage: Bacteria > Pseudomonadati > Pseudomonadota > Alphaproteobacteria > Hyphomicrobiales > Rhizobiales bacterium GAS188. Next base: position 3,667,648 of record FNSS01000001.1, on the reverse strand, counting down.
ATGCGTCTCGCGGAACTTGTCGATCGAAGCGACCATGGCGCGGGTCGAAGGGCCGCCCGAGCCCATGATGATCCCGGTGCGCTCATGCGACACCTCATGCGGCTCGAGCCCGGAATCGCGGATCGCCTGATCCATCGCCACATGGTTCCAGGCCGTGCCGCCGCCATGGAAGCGCATGGCGCGGCGATCGACATAATCCTCGGCATTGAGCGTCGGCGCGCCGGCCACCGCGCAGCGCATGCCGCGCTCGGCATATTCGGGCTGAAAAGTGATCCCGGACTTGGCCTCTCTCAGCGAGGCCAGGACTTCCTGGGTATTGTTGCCGATGGAGGAGACGATCCCCATCCCGGTCAAGACGACACGCCTCATGTCAATGAACTCCCCGCCGATGCTTTGCCGTCACGTCGACGAACCCGGCAGCCCCGATCACCCGATACCCCCAATTCCGTGCGAGACCGCCCCTCAACTCACAATATATAGGCACCCGCAAGGCGCCAGAGGCTCGATCCCGCATGCTCATCCGCTTCACGTCGCGGGGCTTGCGCTTGCCTGCTGGAACAACCCGACCCGCAAATCCTTCGCGTCGTAGATGCGCCGGCCATCGGCCTCGAGCCAGCCATCGGCGATTCCGAGCACCAGCTTGCCGCGGAAGACGCGCTTGAGATCGACGCCGTACACGACCTTCTTGACCGTAGTGAGAACCTGATCGGAAAACTTGACCTCGCCGACGCCGAGCGCCCGCCCGCGCCCCGGAGCGCCGAGCCAGCCGAGAAAGAAGCCGCAAAGCTGCCACAGCGCATCGAGACCCAGGCACCCCGGCATGACCGGATCGCCCTTGAAATGGCAATCGAAGAACCACAGGTCGGGCCGCACATCGAGCTCAGCCAGGATATGGCCTTTGCCATGCGCTCCGCCGCTCTCCCCGATCGCGGAGATACGGTCGAACATCAGCATCGGCGGCAACGGCAATTGGGCATTGCCGGGCCCGAACAATTCGCCGCGCGCGCAAGCGAGCAGATCGTCGTAAGAGAAGCTATTGCGGCGAGACATAGGCGGTCGTCCGGCTCCTTCTGCCTGTCATGGCGGTCTTGCAGACTATCGTGGCGGCTAGCCTGTCGCGGCTGTCCTGGCGCCCCGATGCCGGTTCGCTTCGGCTGCCTCGTATCACAGTCGGCCTCGAAATGAAAAGCACGCCCGCACCCCGTCTACCCCTGCGGCGGCGTGGATGTTGCGGCGAAAGCCGCAAGCGACTATGTCATTTAACGGTAACAAGGTTCAAGATCGAGCGGGACTTAGAGATGACGACTGTCAATCCCAGCCTCGTCCTGCGGGACGCTGTGCCCAGCCAGGCGGGCGCCTGCGTGGTGCGGGATCTGCGCGACAGGCTGAGGGGAGCGGGCTTGCGTCCGACCCGCCAGCGCCTGTCGCTCGGCTGGCTGATCTTCGCCAAAGGCCACCGGCATCTCAGCGCCGAGGCGCTGTTCGAGGAAGCTTCCCGCTCGCGCCTGCAGGTTTCGCTGGCGACCGTCTACAACACGCTCAACCAGTTCACCGAAGCCGGGCTGCTGCGCGAGATTGCAGTCGACGGCACGCGCACCTATTTCGACACCAATATCGCCGAGCATCACCATTTCTTCATCGAAGACGAGGCGCGGGTGATCGATATCCCGGCCTCGGCCGTCGAGGTCAGCGACGTACCGCCTGCGCCCGAGGGCTTCGAGATCGCCCGCGTCGACGTCGTGGTGCGCCTGCGGCGCAAGGCGGGCTGAGCCTCATTCCGGAAGAAGCGGCCTCATGCCTTCATGCATGATAAGCCGCGTTCGATCCGAGCCGCCTGCCCGTCGGCGGACGAGACCCCTCCCTAAACCAAGACACCTGCCGAAACAGAGACCACTCCCGAAACACCCGTAACGGCGCGAGACGATGACGATCGAGTTCTACACCTGGGACACGCCCAATGGCCGCAAGGTCAGCGTGGCTCTGGAGGAGATGGGTCTGCCCTATACTGTCCGCCCGGTGAACATCTCGCGCGGCGAGCAGCTGGCCCCGGACTTCCTGCGCATCAGCCCGAACAACAAGATCCCCGCCATCATCGATCCGGAGGGGCCCGCGGGCGCGCCGATCAGCGTTTTCGAGTCGGGAGCGATCCTGCTCTATCTCGGCGAGAAGACCGGCAAATTCCTGCCCGCCGATCTCGCTCGGCGCGTTCCGGTGCTGGAATGGCTGATGTGGCAAATGGGCGGATTTGGCCCGATGCCCGGCCAGGTGCATCATTTCCTCACCGTCCAGAACGAGCAGGATCGGCGCTACGGGCTCGAACGCTATTCCGCCGAGACGCGCCGGCTCTACGGCGTCCTCGACCGCCGTCTGGCGCAGGTCGAGTTCGTGGCGGGCGAATTGTCGGTTGCCGATTTCGCCATTCTGGGCTGGGCCTGGCGCCATGAGCGCCATCAGGTCGCGCTCGAGGATTTTCCCCATGTCGAGCGCTGGTATAAGGCGCTGATGGGACGGCTTGGCGTGCAGCGAGGATTTGCCGTCAAGCTCAGTTGACCGCGCGCGGGGGCGATGGCGATGGCACGGCGGACCACGACGATCAACCTGCCCTCGCCCTATCTCAAACGCGTCTGGCTCGATGCGGCACAGATCGCCGATCGCAGCCGCTATCCCTTCAACCTGCCCCTGTTCGCGGACGAGGCGTTCGAGCTTCGCTTCGAGCGGCCGATCACCATCTTGATGGGCGAGAACGGCACCGGCAAATCGACCTTGCTCGAAGGCATCGCCAAGCTCGCAGGCTATGACGAAGCCGGCGGCGGCAAAGGATATCGGCCCGTCGACCATTCGGCCGCTCTCGACGTGAATGGCGGGGCGCTCGCGACGGCATTTCGCGCCTCCTGGCTACCCAAGATCACCCAAGGCTGGTTCTTCCGGGCCGAATCCTTCTTCGGCGTCGCGCGCTACCTCGATGTCGCGGCAAGAGATGTCGCAGCCGCACCACCGAACTTTCTCTCCCATTCGCATGGCGAGGGCTTCCTGCGCTTCTTTGCCGAGCGCTGCGAGCGGCAAGGCATCTATATTTTCGACGAGCCGGAATCGGCATTGTCGCCGAGCCGCCAGATCGAATTCCTCAAATTGCTGAGGCGCATGGACGAGAGCCGCCACTGCCAGGTGATCATGGCGACCCATTCTCCTCTGCTGATGGCGATGCCCGGAGCCACCTTGCTGCAGCTCACCGGTCAGGGCATCGAATCCGTGCGGCTCGAGGCCACCGAGCATTTCCGGATCCTGCAGGAATTCTGCCGCGATCCGGAGAGATTCGTCACGACAATGCTCGACGGCTGAGCTGATTAATCGTCGGGGCCCTGCACTTTTCCTCTCCCCTTGCGAGATCTTTGCAGAATTGGGGGTCGTCCCGTGCGCACTGCAGCACGCAGTGATGCGGTGCAGACACGGGATCCATGATTAACGGATCAAGAATGGGTCCCGGATCTGCGGCGCATCACAAGCGTGCTGCGCCGCGTCCGGGATGACCGGTGTGGGTGTTACGCAAAGGTCTCAGCTGCGGGAGAGGAGAGAGCCGCCGCTATTCCACGTTCTCGCGCGGATAGACACCCCAGAGCTTGTCCTCCTGCATATAGCCGTCGAATTTGTCACCTTTCAGCCGGCACCATTCACGCGAGCAGTCGCGTACCGAAGCGAGCACGCGCGGCTGAAGCTTGGCGACCATATTCGAGCCGGCATCCGGCCGCTCGAAGAGCGGGATCGATGCCTCTTTCGACCAGGGAGCGACGAGCGCGGTACGGCGCGCCGACAACAGGTTGTGCAGCACCCAGCCTTCGGTGCCGTCCGAATCCCGGATGCGAACCCATTGCTCGAATTCGGCCGTGATCTCGACGGGGAGCCCCGCCCGCTTGAAGATCCACTTCACCGGATGATCGCGATTCGGTCCCTCGCGCAGGTTGACGCTGTCGGCCTTGAGGCTGACATAGCGCGGCATGGGCAATTTGCTGACCGGCCCGATGCCGGGTTCGTCACCGGCGGCAGCCGCCGGCCGCGCCAGCATGAGCGTGCCCAAGGCAAGTCCGGCTAAGACAAGTCCGCCCAAGACAAATCCGGTCGAGATATGCCCGGTCATGGCCATCAGCGTCGATCTGCGTTTCACCAAAATCTCCTCCGCACACCGACCCCTATTGGCGCCCAACCTTGCCGAAACGACGGCAATCCGCAGCGATTTGCAACGACCGGCATCCCGGACATTCACCGAGGGCGGCCGCTCTGCTACACCACGCTCGTCGCGAGATTCAGCAATGCGACGGCAGGCTTAATAGGCCGTAAAGCCGCGCTCGAAGCTCGCGCCCGAGGGATGAGGTGGCCGCCATGTCGAAGAGAAGACCTGTCGTCGTCGTCACGCGACGCTTGCCGAGCGTCGTCGAGACGCGCCTGCGCGAGCTCTTCGACGCCAAGCTCAATGCTAACGACCAGCCGATGTCGCGGGAGGCTCTCGCGGAGGCGATGGCGAATGCCGAGGTGCTGGTGCCGACCGTCACCGACGATATCGACGCAGCGCTCGTCGCCGGCGCCGGCAGCACGCTCAAGCTCATCGCCAATTTCGGCAATGGCGTCGACAATATCGACGTGACGGCGGCGACCGAGCGCGGCATCGTCGTCACCAATACGCCAAACGTCCTGACCGACGACACGGCCGATATGACGATGGCGCTGGTGCTCGCCGTGGCGCGCCGCGTGGTCGAGGGCGCGCGCACGATGTCGGACGGGAGCTGGAGCGGCTGGTCGCCGACCTGGATGCTCGGCCATCGCATCACCGGCAAGCGGCTCGGCATTCTCGGCATGGGGCGTATCGGCCAGGCCCTGGCGCGCCGGGCCCGCGCCTTCGGGCTCGCGGTGCATTACCACAATCGCCGGCGCGTCGACCCGCGCATCGAGGACGCGCTCGAAGCGACCTATTGGGAGAGCCTCGACCAGATGCTGGCGCGCGTCGACATCGTCTCGGTCAATTGCCCGCATACGCCGGCGACCTTCCACCTGCTCTCGGCGCGGCGGCTGAAGCTCCTGAAGCCGACCGCCATCATCGTGAACACGGCGCGCGGCGAGATCATCGACGAGACGGCGCTGATCAAGATGCTGGAAGCGGGCGAGATCGCCGGCGCCGGCCTCGACGTCTTCGAGCATGAGCCCTCCGTGCCGCCGAAGCTCGCGAGGCTCGCCAAGGCCGGCAAGGTGACCTTGCTGCCGCATATGGCGTCGGCCACCAATGAGGGCCGCGTCGACATGGGCGAGCGGGTCATCGTCAACATCAAGACTTTCATCGACGGGCACACGCCGCCCGATCGCGTGCTGCCCTCGATGATCTGAAACGAGCGAGCGGAACATTATCTTGGACCCGATGCCCACCGAGCGGCGGCTGGCCGCGATCCTCGCAGCCGATGTGGTCGGCTATAGCCGCCTGATGGGGGTCGACGAGGTCGGCACGCTGCGGGCGCTCAAAGCCATGCGCGGCGAGATCCTCGAACCGCTGATCGCCGGCCATCGCGGCCGCATCGTCAAGACGACCGGCGACGGGTTTCTCGTCGAGTTCGCGAGCGTGGTCGATGCGGTGAGCTGCGCAGTCGCGATCCAGCGTGATCTGGACCCTTTCCCGGCGCGGGCGACGGAAAAAGGCGCGTTGACGCTGCGCATCGGGGTCAATATCGGCGACATCATCATCGACGGCGCCGACATCTTCGGGGACGGCGTCAATCTCGCCTCGCGCCTCGAATCCATCTGCGAGCCCGGCGGCGTCACCGTCTCGCGCGCCGTGCATGAACAGATCCGCGACAAGCTCGCACTCCCTTTCGTCGATCTCGGCGAGAAGGTCGTCAAGAACATCGCCCGGCCGGTGCAGGTCTTCGAGCTGGGACCCGACGCCATTGCGGGGCGCCCGACCAGACGGCGGAACGCGGGCGCCGGCGGGGCGGCGCAGCCGGTCTTCGATGCGCGGGATTTGCCGCCCCCTCTCGCGCCACGCACCGAAACGCCCGATGCGGCATCACCCAACGAGCCCGAGAGGCCCGAGAGGCCCGAGAAGACCATGGGCAAGCGATGGCGCTTGCGGATCATCCTCGCCGCCATTGCCATCCTGGTGCTGTCGCGCAACAGCCAAGTCCGCTACGCCGTCGAACAGGTGATCGCTTGGGCGACTGCGACGAGCAAGCCGGCGACCATCGGCCCGCAAGCTCCAGCCGCGAAGACCGGCGATCAGGGCGGCAAGACCGGCGGTCAGGTCGGCAAGACCGGCGATCCGTCCGGCAAGACGCCGCCGCTCGCCCCCTTGCCGCCCCCGATCTTCGTGCCCTCGACGCCCGCATCTCCCGAGACGCCGGGCGGAACCGATAAGGGCTCAGCGCCGCCGATCGAACTGCATCCGCAGGAATAGACGAGGCCAGCTCTTGGCCTCACCTCTCCTGCCAGGGAACCTTTGCACGATAGTATTGACCCCCACCTCACCTCCCCCTTTCAGGGGGAGGAAACGGGAACGTCCGCGAGAATAACTCGCGAAACACCATACGATCGTCGTGATGCGGCCATCCTCCCCCTGAAAGGGGGAGGAATGAGGTGGGGGTCCAACGCATACGGCAGCGAAGATTGAATTCCGCAAGCGTCTCCTTGCGTGAGAGGTGGGCGCTGGCGGCTGAAGCTCCGCGTGCCTCTATTTCAGCGGGCATTCCTTGCCGTGCGGATCGACATCGTCCTTGAACACGGTCTGGACGATCTCGGTCTCGAATTTGCCGTCCGGACGCTTCGCCACCTTGGTGAGGTAGAAATTCTGGATCGGATAGCCGTTATTGTTGAACTTGAAGCCGCCGCGCAGCGATTGGAAATCGGCCTTCTTCAAGGCAGCCCGCAGCGCCTCCTTGTCGTTGGTCTTGCCGCCCGTCGCCTTGAGCACGGAATCGATGAGCAGCGCCGCGTCATAGGCTTCGAACGCGTAGGAGCCGGGCACGTAATTATAGGCCTTCTCGAAAGCCGCGACGAAAGCCTTGTTCTGCGGCGTGTCGAGATTGGGGGCCCAGTTCGAGCCGCCATAGAAGCCGACAGCCGCATCCTGCTGGGCCGGCAGCGTCGATTCATCGACCGTGAAGGCCGACAGGAACGGAATGTCGCCGAGACCAGCCTGGCGATATTGCTTGACGAGATTCACGCCGAGGCCCCCCGGCATGAAGACGTAAAGGGCGTCAGGCTTGGCGGCCGCGATCTTGGCGAGCTCGGCCGAGAAGTCGAGCTGGGTGAGGGGCGTATAGACCTCGTCGGCGATCTCGCCCTTGAAGGCGCTCTTGAAGCCTTCGACCGCATCCTTGCCGGCCTGGTAGTTCGGCGCCAGCAGGAAGACGCGCTTATAGCCCTTCTCCTGGGCATAAGTGCCGCTGACCGCGTGGATGCGGTCATTCTCGTAGGAGGTCACGAAGAAATAAGGGTTGCAGGCCTTGCCGGCAAAGCTCGACGGGCCGGCATTGGGGCTGATCAGGAAGGTCTTGGAATCGGTCACCGGCTTCATGATGGCCGCAAGCACATTGGAGAAGATCGGTCCCACCACGAAATCGACCTTGTCGCGATCGATGAGCGCCTGCACCTTGGTGATGGCGAGATCGGGCTTCAGCTCGTCATCGACGATCACCATCTCGGCATCACGCCCGCCGAGCTTGCCGCCGAGCGTCTTGACGGCGAGCTGGAAGCCGTCGAGCGACTGCTTGCCGAGCGCGGCCGGCGGCCCGGAAAGGCTGAGCACGACGCCGATCTTCAGCTTGTCCTGTGCCTCGGCCTGGACGCCGAGCGCCAAGAAACCGATCGTCATGGCGGCCGCGAAGACACTCCCTGCAAGAATGCGCCTCATAAGCATACCCTCCTGTCGCCCCTGTGATGATCAGCTCCAAGGGCCTTCGACCCCGGCTGTCGCCTCTCGGTGATAGTTTAGGCTTGAAATATCGCACTTGTGAAGGTGCACCGCGCGGCCGATGAGGGCGCACGGCATAGTGATGGCTTGACTGTGATGTCAGGTCTTGGTGCTGCAAGGTCTTGATGCTGATAGCCCAGCGCCGACAGCCTTGGCTAGGACGCCGCGCCGCTCAAAAGGTCAGGGTCACCGTGATGGTATCCGAATAGGTGCCGGGCGCGGGCGTCGCCTGCGGCGCCACACGCCCGAAGACCGACACCGTTTGCGACAGGCCAGTGCCGGTGCCGCCAACCGTGTTGGTGCCGATCGTGTTGCCGAAAGCCTGACTGCGCGCCGCATCCTGATAGAGCCCGTAGAGCACGAAGGGCGCGCCATTGGTCATCTTGCGCTGCGTCGGGTTGGTGGCTCCGGAAAGGCCGCCATCGAGGCCGATCGTGTAGGGCGTGCCATTGGTGCAGACCGGCCCGAGATTGGTGCTCGCATCCGAATTGGCGGCGATCACGCCGACTGCGCCGAAATTGAGGTTGCTGGTGGTGACGCGGCACGTCGTCGTCACGCTCGCCGTAGCGTTGAAGCTCGCGGTGCTCGTGGAGGTGAGGAGGTTGCAGCCGAGCAGCCCCGAGGTGAGACCGTACTGGATCTCGGCATTGACGCCGGAGAAGCTCGACAGATAGCTCCCGGCCGGGAGTGTCTGCTGGCCGGCGGCAACGCGGCCATAGACGGTCCGCATCACGGTCCCGCCTCCGATCGGCAGGGTGACGGTCACGCCCGTGCCGAAGCTCGGCGTCACATAGGAGCCGAAGGGAATGGAGCGCGCCGCATCGGTGAACAGGCCGTAATGGAGCTGGTTGCCGCCGCTCGCCATCAGCCTGTCGGAGGGGCTGTTGGCGCCGGCAGAGCCTGGCCCCAGGCTGATGCAGACCTGCACCGGCAACAAGATCAGGCCGCTGCAGGTGACCGTGAGCGTCGCCGTGGTGTCGAAGCTCGTATTCGCTGTCACGTCGATCGAGCCGAAGGCCTCATTGGCGACGCTCAGCGTGCAGCTTTGGGCCAGGGCGACGTCGCCTGCCCGCGGCCACCAAATGAAGAGGGCGAGCGCCAGCATCGCGGACAGGCGCAGGCACGGGCGCAAGCATTTGGCCGATGCTTCGGCGAGGCGCCTCATCGGCACGTCACCGGCCCGATGACCACCTGCGTGTCGCCGCGCGGCGCATAGTCGAAGCGCGCCGCGCAGCTGTCGTCACGCCGCCGCACGCTGACGAGATTGTGCGCCGCAAGGTCGGTCATGAAGGCGCGCCCGTCATGGCCGACGAAGAAAGCGTGCCCCGTATCGCTCGAGCCGCGCAGCCCTGCCTGGAGCGGCCTGCCGTCGCCGTCCTGCAGGATGACGATTGCCGAATGCGTCTGCGTCCTGATGCCGAAATCGACGACGACGCCGGCCCGGTCTGAAGGCTTCAGCACCTGCCGCGTCGTGTCGATCGACGCATTGATCGGCAAGTTGCGCGGATCGACCGCGATGGCGTTCGCCTGATAGGCGCGCAAGGTCGGCACGATGGCCCGGCCCGATGCGTCCGTCTGCGCCACCACACGGTTCTCGTAGAGCACGTCGACATGCGGCGCGCCGGCATTGACGACCGCGAAGGCGTCGTCGATGCGGTTGGTCATGAACAGGCCGCCGCCCGAGGCGACGACGGCGCCGTCGAGCTGCGCCGTGCCGGCGACGCCGCCTCGCGACTGGGTCGCCGTCACCTGGACCTGGCCCTGATTGGCCCGATAGCCGAAGCTCGCCTGGCGTTGCTGCTGGCCGCCATTGCCTTCGACGTCGCGCAGGCGCCAGCCATAGCTGCCCGGCTCTTGCTGCAAGGGCTTGGTGATGTCGGTCGCGACCGAGAGGCCGCTGCGGTCACGGCTGACGCCGACCGAGGCCGTCACGTCCTGCCCGAGCGGCAGCGAGATGCCGGCGAAGATGCCGGCATTCTTGTGATGGTCGAGATCGGCATAGACGGTGAGATAGAAGGAGCCGGCGTCGCGGATGGGGCGCGTATAGCTCGCATTGACGATTTGGCTGCGGCCGCTCGCCTCGTCCTTGACATGCGCATAGCCGAAATTGAGTGCACCTGCCACGAAGGGCAGCGGCAGCCCCACCGAGATCCGGTCGAGGGCGCGCGCTGGCTTGACCGAAAATGTCGGAACAAGGCTCGCCGGATTGTAGAGCGTCGTCGCAGTGAGATAGGTTTGCAGCGAGGCGATCTGGTTGGCCTGCGAGGCGATCGCCAGCGGCTGCGCCGTGACCGAGGCGAGATCGGCATAGTTGCGGAAGCTGCGCTGCGTCGAGGCATTGAAGGAAATACCGAACAGCTGCGTCTCATAGGCCGCATAGGCTTGCGCCCCCATGCTGCCATTCTGCCAGCTTCCGCTCGCCGCGGCACTGAACAGGCCGATGCCATTGAGGCCGAGGATGGCGCCGAGACCGCCATTGCCGAAGCCGTGAGTGCCTTCGGCATGGGCTTCGAGGGTCAGGTGGTTCGTCAGCCCGTAGCGGGAGCTCGCGGAGGCGGCGGGCGTTCCGGCATAAGCATCGGATTTGCTGCCGTAGAACAGCCGCGGATAGCCGAGCTCCGCCGAGAAATCGAAGAGCCCCTCGCGCAGCAGCTGGCTCGACACGAAGAACGGCAAGGTGGTCTCGGTCGCCCGGCCGGAAGCGTCGCGTACCACGATGCGCGCGGCGCCGTCGCCGGTGAGGATCGGGATGTTGTTGATGCGGAAGGGGCCGCTCGACACGTCCTGGGAAATGGCGCGGACATTGTTGACATAGATGTCGACCGTGGAGGGCACCGCGGCGCTGCCGCTGACATTGGGCAAGGGTAGCGTCACGAGATCGGGGCGCAGCGCGAAATTGCGCTCGACCTGCACTCCGCCCAAACGGATGGGCCGCGTCCAGGCAAGGCCTCCCGAGATCGTATCGCCGGCGCGCCAGGTGATGAGCGTGTCGGGATCCGAATAGCTCCAGCTCGAATCGAGGCGCAGCTCCGCGGGGAGGCCGGTATCGACCGAATTCGAGGTCACGAGCAGGCTCTGCGAGACGACGCCGAAATAGCCGAAGGCGCGCGCGTCGAGCTTGGCCGAGGCGCCCTGATATTGCGCATCCGAGAGACGGGTGCCGCCGCCCGCGCCGAACAGCGTGTAGTTCACCACCACGCCCGGGCTCGAGCGATCGACATTGGCGCCGGTGTCCGGCTGCGGCGTGGCCTCATATTGCTTGGGCAGGAGCCGCGTGTCGGGCACGTCGAAATCGACGCTCTGGCGCACTTCGTCATAGCGATAGCGGACGCCTGGAAGATCGGAGAGCGGCACCTCCTCGTCGACGCGGAAGCCAGGCGGCACCTTGAGCCCGACCTCCTCGAGCTCGCTGCGCCTGGCCCACAGGCTGCCGTCCGAGCCCTGCCCGAAAGCCGCGATCAGATGGGTCGGTTGGCCGCGCAGATACACTTCGAGCTGCAAGGCACGCCGCTCATCCGCAAAAACGGGGTGGGTGGCGCGCAGCATGACGATCGACATGACGGTCACGATGACGAGCTGGCTAGCGCGCGGCTTGGAGCACCGCGAGCGCATTGAAGCTGCCTTGCTCGGTGTTGCCCTTGATCGGTATCTTGCCGCCGGCCGCGATCTGGCCCTTGGCCTTGGTGGCGAAGCGCATCGTCGAGCGGCCGAGCGCATAGCCGACGAGACCGCCGCCGAAGGACACCGCGTGGCCGCCCTCCCCGACGCTGAGGGCCGACAGCCTTATGCGCCGGTCACCATGATTGGCGACCGACAAGGTGAGGCCATTGCCGCTGCGGGCGAGCGTCCAGACCGGCTCGGCCGGCGAGGCGCCCGGCCCGTCGAAGAAGACCGGCAGGGAGTGGCGCATGACGAGCTGCACGCCCGAGGTCTGCAGGGGATCCGGTAGCTCATCGACCAGGAGGCGGTAGGATTCTTCGCCCATGACCGGCTGCTTGGTGATGCGCACGATGCGCACCACATAGTCCTGCTGCGGTCTCAACTCGACGGCGGGCGGGCTCACGACGACGTCCTCGGTCGAGTCGAGGCGCTCCTCGCCGCCATCCTGGGTCCATCGATAGATGCGCAGCTGCGCCGCGAGTGGCGCCTTACCCGAATTGCGCAAGGTGATGGTCGCGGCGGCGCCGGGGGCCGCGACATCGATGATCACCGGAGCGACCTGCAGGGAACCAGCGCTGGCGAGGGAGGCGAACATCGCCGATGCGAAGGCGGCGAGAACGGCAAGGCGCATGCAGACCTCCCTGGAACCAACCTCGCGGACAAGCCGCAACAGGTGCAAGGCTCAATAGGTAACGGTCACCGTGATCGTGTCGGTGTAGGTGCCGGGCGACGGCGTCGTCTGCGGCGGCACGCGGCCATAGACCGTGTAGGCCTGCTGGCTGCCATTTCCGGTGCCGGCGACCGTGTCGGTGCCGATGGTCTGCCCCCAATTCACGGTGCGCGCCGCATCGCTGGAGAGCGAGTAATTGATCAGCTGGTTGGTGGGGCCGCCCTTCATCTGGCGGGTCGTCACGCTGCCGCCATTCGCACCCGCGTTGAGCCCGACATTATAGGGCGTCGTGTTGGTGCACTGCACGGTGATCGTGCTCGTCTGGTCGACATTGCCGGTGAGGACGCCTGAGGTCGCGAAGGTCAGGTTGCTGGAGCTCACCAGGATGCAGGTCGCCTGGATCTGGATTTGGACCTGGAATGTCCCGGTCACGGTGGCCGCGGCGGCGGCGCCCGGCACCAGGAGGCACATCAGAAGCACTGCGCCGCGTTTCCACCACATGACGGCCTCCTGCCGTTTACACCCCCAAAGATTGCGTGCCGGACCCATGGATGTGAGATCCGATGGCCTACGTTCGAGCTTGCCCCGGCCTTGGTGAATCGAGTGCTAAGTCAGGGTGTGCAATTTATGGTTGCATATGTCTTAACAAGCCCTTAGCGCCCTTCTCAATTCCAGATGGTCCGGAATTCGCAGCGGACAGGCGTGGATGGCCGGGCCAAGCCCGGCCAAGACGGGGATGGGTCCGTTCGCCTGAGCAAAATGACCACCGAATCTTGATTGCGCTCGCCATAGCAATCGCGTCTTGGCCGGGCTTGGCCCGGCCATCCACGCCTATGCCACGATCGATACTTTCCCCAGACAGCCCTGCAGCCGCCGAGAAGCAGCTGCGCTCGATAAGGCTCAATAGGTAACGGTGACCGTGATCGTGTCGGTGTAAGTGCCGGGCGAGGGCGTCGTCTGCGGCGGCACGCGGCCATAGACCGTGTAGGCCTGCGGGCTGCCATTGCCGGTGCCGACGACCGTATCGGTGCCGATGGTCTGCCCCCAATTCACGCTGCGCGCCGCATCGCTGGAGAGCGAGTAGCCGATCAACTCGTTCGACGGGCCGCCCTTCATCTGGCGGGTCGTCACGCTGCCGCCATTCACGCCTTGGTTGAGCCCGATATTGTAGGGCGTGGTGTTGGTGCACTCCACGGTGATCGTGCTCGTCTGATCGACATTGGCGGTGAGCACGCCTGAGGTCGCGAAGGTGAGGTTGCTGGAGCTGACCAGGATGCAGGTCGCCTGGATCTGGATCTGGACCTGGAAGGTCCCGGTGACGGCGGTCGCCTGGGCGGCGCCTGGCACGAGGATGCAGGCGAGAAGCACCGCGACGCGTTTCCACCACATGACGGCCTCCGCCATTTGGACACAGGAATCCGAGTTCCCGTGGCCACCGTTTGCCCGAGTGGAAGCATTGGGAATGGAGTCTCAGATCACCGGATGCAATTTATGGTTGCACACTCCTTAACAAGCCATTAGCGCAGGGATGATCGCCATCAAGGGCCCTGCGCGTCAGCCCCCCACCTCATTCCTCCCCCTTGCTGGGGAGGATGGCCGAATCACGATAATCGCAGGCCAGGTGCAATCGATTGCGTCGTGACTGAATCCGCGCCACATTGAAATCCATAGCGGGGCAGACCGGCTGACAGATCAGGGATTCGCGATGGACGTTGCACCGGCGAGAATTGGGCGGCGATTGCGCGTCGTCGCCTTCGCGGGCGCCTCGAACTGGCCGCTCTGGGCCGGTGTCGAGCAAGGGCTTTTCCGGGAGCGCGGCCTGTCGCTCGAGCTCGGTATCGTGCCCAATTCGCGACTGATGGCGCGCAAGCTCCATGACGGCGAGATCGATATCGCCCTCACCGCCATCGACAATGTGGTCGCCTATGTGGCCCGTCAGGGCGAGGAAGACTTGCCGCATGCGGCGGATTTCTTCGCCTTCATGGGCGTCGATGACGGCTTGCTCAGCCTGACGGTGCGTCCCGACATCGACGATATCGCGGGGCTGCGCGGAGCGACGCTCAGCGTCGATGCGCTGACCACCGGCTTCGCCTTCGTGTTGCGCGAGCTTGTCGGCTGCGCCGGCATCGGCGCCGAAGTGAACTTCGTCAGCGTCGGCAACGGCGCCGAGCGCTTGCGCGGCCTTGTCGAGGGCGCCCAGCAGGGCACCCTTCTCAACACGCCGCTCGATCTCATCGCCGAGGAGGCCGGAATGAAGCGCCTCGTCCGCGCGTCCACGCAGCTCGGCGCCTATCAGGGCATCGTCGGCGCCGCGCGGCGCAGCTTTGCGAAACGCAACGGCGAGGCGATGCGCGATTTCATCGCAGGCTTCCATGCGTCTCTCGCCTGGCTGGCCGAAGAGGCGAATGCGCCGGCGGCGATCGCCTGCCTGCGTGCCCATATGCCGGGGATTTCCGCGGCCGTTGCGGCAAAGGCCTATTGCCAGCTTCTGGGCGGACCTTCGGGTTTCACGCGCGACCTCGCCATCAACCGCGTAGGCGTCGCGACGGTGCTGGCGCTGCGCTCGCGCCATCGCGGTTTGGCGCTCTCCTTGGCCGACGCCGATCTCTATATCGACGACAGCTTCCGTGCGGCAGCTCTCGCATCGGCGCCGCGGCGGGGCCGGACGGAACAGCGATCAAGCGCCTTGTCGAAATAGGGCGACGTTCAGGCGGGCTTGTGTGCGGGCTTTCGACGCGTCGGCCGCGGTGCGCCCACCACCTGCGGCGGCGCCGTCGAGGCGCGCAGGATCAGCTTCGGCGCGAGCATCACATTGCGGGTCGGCAGGTCGCCGCGCAGCATGCGCTGCACCAGGAGGTCGGCGGCCTCGCGCCCCATGTCGCGATGCCCGATGCGCACCGTGGTCAAGGCCGGCGAGACGAGATCCATCAGCGGCATGTCGTTATGGCCGACGACCGACATGTCGGCGGGACAGCGCAAGCCTCGCTCATGCAGCACGTCATAGGCGCCGAGCGCCAGAAGGTCATTGGCGGCGACGATCGCGGTCAGGCCCTTATGCCGGTCGAGCAGGCGCCGGGCCGCCTCGGCGCCGGCCTCGCGCGTATAGGCGGAAGCCGTCTCCACCGGCGCCTGGGAAGGGCGAATCTGATGGTTCGCCACAGCGGCCTCGAAACCCCTGCGACGCAAATAGCCGGTCGACAGGCCCTCCGGCCCCCCGATATGGCCGATCAGCCGATGGCCGAGCCCCACCAGATGATCGACCGCGAGCTGCATGCCGCGCCCGTCATCGGAGACGACGGCCGACACTCGCGACTGCGCCTCGGCGCGATTGACGAGCACGATCGGAATGTCGCGCTCGAGGCAGCGCGCCACCACCGCATCGTCGCGGCTCGCCGTCGCCAGGATCAAGCCGTCGACGCGATGGGCGATCAGCCCGTCCACCAGCTCGATCTGCGAGGCGAGCTCGTTGCCGGCATCCGCGACCAGGGTCGCATAGCCCTCGGCCGAGAGGCGTTCGGTGATCCCGCTCAGGATCGGCGCGAAGACCAGATTGGCGATATCGGGCACCAGCACGCCGACGAGCCGCGAGCGGCCCGTCCTCAGGCTCGCGGCCGATCGATCGGGCCGGTATTTGAGCGCGTTCGCCGCAGCGATCACGCGGCTCGCCACTTCCTTGGTGATCTTCGAGCGCGTCTGCGGGTTGAGGGCGCGCGACACGGTCGAGGAATGCACGCGTGCAAGCGCCGCGACCTCCTTGATCGTCACGGCACCGGCCTTCTGGCTTCGTCTTTCGCTCATGCTCTTCGCTTCGGTCATCCCGATCCGGACCGCAGGCCTGCACTCGCAGGTCTGCTGCCGGCATCCGTCAATTCATAAGCGAAGCGATGGTTGACAGCAAAAGAAGCTTTGTGCAATCGTTTTCCGAAATCGGCGCGCCGATCAATCCCGAAGGGTGAGGAGACGACCTTGCGCAAGAGCTTCGTCCGAGGCAGCTGGCAGAAGAGCCGCGCCTTCTCGCCGGCCGTCATCACCGAAGGCGGCAAGATCGTCTGGATCGCCGGCCATACGGGTCAGAAGGATGCAGAGGGCAAGTCGCTCGCCGGCGATTTCGCCGCGCAGGCGCGCCAGACCTTCGCCAATATCGAGGCGACGCTCAAGGAGGCGGGCGCGAGCCTCGAGGACATCGTGACCATGACGGTGTTCCTCACCGATCCCCGCCATACGACGCCGATGACCGAGATCCGGGCCGAGATCTTCCGGAGCGATTTTCCGGCGAGCGCTGCGATCACCGTTACAGCCTTCGCCGACCCCGCCATGCTGATCGAGATCCAAGGCGTCGCCGTCGTTCCGCAAGACTGACCTCCCGGCAAGACTGACCTCCGGCAAGACTGATCGTCCCACTCGCCGCTTCCGGCCGTGCGGCCCGGATCCTCCCGACCGAAAGGCGCATGAGCGATGACGACATCCAGCATCGGCGCGAGATTGGATCGCCTTCCCGTCGCGTCCTTTCATCGGCGGCTCTTCGCCCTGGTCGGCGTCGGCATGTTCTTCGACGGCTTCGACATTTATCTTGCGGGCAGCGTCCTCGGCGCCACCCTCAATTCAGGCTTCTCGACGCTCGCCCAGAACGGCCTGTTCGTCTCCGTGACCTTCATCGGCATGATGACGGGAGCGCTCATCTCCGGCTTCGTCGGCGACCGCTTCGGCCGCAGGGTGAGCTACCAGATCAACCTCGCGGTGTTCGGGGTTGCGGCCTTCCTGTCGGCGGTCGCGCCGTCGATGGAGGTCCTGATCGGCTTGCGCTTCCTGATGGGTCTCGGCCTCGGCGCCGAAGCCGTGGTCGGCTATTCGCTCATCAGCGAATTCGTGCCGCCGGCGCAGCGGGGGCGCTGGTCGGGCCTGATCGCGACCATCGTGACCTCGGGGCTGCCGGTATCGGCGCTGCTCGCCTTTCTGCTCGTGCCGAGCTTCGGCTGGCGCATCATGTTCGTTCTCGGCGGGCTCGGCGCCCTCTTCGCCTGGTGGCTGCGCCGGGGGCTCCCTGAGTCACCGCGCTGGCTCGAGGCGGTCGGGCGCCGCGACGAGGCCGAGGCTTTGCTCGGCGCGATCGAGGCGGAAGTGTCCGGCGGCAAGCCCTTGCCGCCGCCCGCCGCGTCGGTGCCGCACACGTCGCCGTCCTGGAGCCTGGCGAAGCTCGCGCAAGCGCCGCTCCTGTCGCGCATGATCGTCGGCTGCGTCTCGCTCGTCACCGTCAACATGCTGATCTACGGCTTCATCACCTTCCTGCCGAGCTTCCTGGTGAAGCAGGGCCATAGCGTGTTCGCGAGCTTCGGCTATGTGCTGGTGATGTCGCTGGGTGGCCCTCTCGGCTCGGCGATCGGGGCTTTCTCGGCGGATCGTTTCGGGCGCAAGCGGACCATCATCCTCGCCGCAGCGGCTGCCGCCTGCTTCGGCACGAGCTTCGCCTTCACGACCGACACGCTCATGCTGTCGCTTGTCGGGTTCCTGCTGACGGTCCCGATCTATGTCCTCGTGGCGTTGATGTTCGGCATCTATGTGCCGGAGCTCTTCCCGACCGAGATCCGGCTGCGCGCCGTCGGCATCTGCAACACCGTGGGCCGTTCGGCGAGCATCGTCGTGCCCCTGATCGTCGTGCCGGTCTTCGCGGCCCATGGCCTCGCCGGCGTGCTCGCCGTGATGGTGCTGGCGTTGCTGGCGATGATGCTGGTGGTGGCGGGCTTAGGGATCGAGCCCGAACGCAAGAGCCTGGAGGAGCTCGCCGCCCCGGACGCCCCGCGCACCATCGTCGAGGGCCCTGTGGTGTCGGGCTAATGGAGATTGCACGGGCCGCAAGGTCGTTCCCTGCCTACAGTGCCGTTGCTTTAAGCCTGTTCCGCCTTGCCGCTTGCGCGGCGGCGGCCGCCTGTCCATTCTCCCGGCCATATCCTTGATAGGGAGCGGGACATGAAGGCAGAAACCGGCGGCGTCACCAAGGCCAATACCGGCATCGACGGCATCTCCTGGAACATATTGGGCCAGACCTATGTGCCCAAGCAATTATCGGAGGGCTCCTTCGCCTGGCACGCCACCTTGCCTCCCGGCACCTTCGTGCCGCCGCACATCCATCCGACCCAGGAAGAATTCGTCTATGTGCTGGAAGGCCGCATGGACATCCTGCTCGACGGCAAGGATTTCACGGCGACCGCGGGCGACCTGATCCGCCTGCCGATGGGCGTGCCGCACGGCCTGTTCAACAAGAGCGAGCAGACGATCAAATGCCTGTTCTGGGTGGCGCCGACCCGCAAGCTCTACGACCTGTTCTGGGGCATTCATTCCCTGAAGGAACAGAAGCCCGAGGAGGTCGTGGCGCTCTCGGCGAGGCATGAGGTGATGTTCCTGCCGCCGCCGGGGTGAGAGCAGCCCCCTGGGACCGCGACCGTCTCGGTCGCCCTTTCCCAGCAGTGCGCGGCGTCGTTCGCAAGGGCGGGCGGGACGCCCGCGGTCCCACCGCCCTGGGACCGCGACCATCCTGGTCGCCCTTCCTCCTTTGCCGATGGGAGCGGTCGGCGCAAGGGCGGGCGGGACGCCCGCGGTCCCACCGCTCACGCCGCCGCGGTCGCCCTCAGCTTCGCCTTGGCGGCGGCGGCGCGCGAGGAGTCGTTGACGTTGAACATCTCGAGCGTCCCGAGATCCTCATCGGCCACCGGCGTCAAGGCGAGGTCGCGATAGAGGCGCGCCTTCGGGTCGCGCTTGATGGCACGCCGTGTGCGGCCCATGCGCCAGATGATGCCGGCGATCTTGACGTGCTTGACGACGACCTCGGCGAAATACTTCGGATAGAACAGCAAGGGGTTCTCGATCGGCAGGCCGGGGCGCCGGTCGCGACGCACCTTGCGGCGCAGATAGCCGCCCTCGAGCGGGTGGATTTTTTCGATCGTCACGCAGCCATAGAACCAGATGAGCAGGAACATCATCTTGCCGGGGCTGATGCCGGTCGCCCAGGCGCGGCGCATGATGGTTTCCATGTGCTCTGGCGTGTAATAGACCTCCCAGGCGCGGCGATAGACACCTTCCCATTCGGCCTTCGACATCTTGGCATGGCCGGTGGTGACATGTTCGAGATCGTATTTGTTCATGTCCAGATCCATCGGGATGCCGGCCTTGTGCAATTTCTGGTGATCCTCCGAGCCCGGCAAGGGCGTGAGGCAGAAGAACTCCAGGAGATCGAGCGGCAGCTCGTGCTGGATGATCTTGATGTCGCGGATGATCGATTCGGGCGTGTCGTTGGGAAAGCCCAATATGTAGCCCGCATAGGTGAAGCAGCCGACCGCCTTCCAGGCGAGCAGCATGGTGCGGTATTCGGCGATGCGGTTCTGCTTCTTCTTGGCGGCGATCAGATTGTCGGGATTGATGTTCTCGAGCCCGAGGAAGACGCGCCGCACACCGGCCCTTGCGGCCTTCTCGATGAAGTTCGGGATGCGATGGCACAGCGTGTCGACCTGGATGACGATCGAGAAGTTCACGCCCGTATCGGCGCGCAGCTCGATCAGCCGGTCGAAGATCGGCTCCCAGTTCTTGTTGCGCGCCAGATTGTCGTCGGTGATGAAGAAGGCGCGCACGCCCTGCGCCAGATTGGTGCGCACGATCGCCTCGATATCGTCGGGCGTGCGGTAGCGGGATTTGCGCCCCTGCACGTTGATGATGGTGCAGAATGAGCATTGGAAGGGGCAGCCGCGCCCGGCATCGAAGCTGGTGACGCGTCCGCCGGTGCGCCCGACCCGATCGGCCGGCAGGAAGGGCATCGGCGCCCCGTCGATCGAGGGCAGGTCCTTCATGAAATTGTAGAGGGGCTGCAGCTGGCCTTGCGCCGCATCGCGCAGCACCATGTCGAGCCGGTCCTCGGCCTCGCCCGCAAACAGCGAGATGCCGAGCGCCTGGGCTTCCTTCAGATCCTCCGGCATCTCGGGCAGCATGGCGAGGCAACCCGAGACGTGGAAGCCGCCGATCGCCACTTGCGCGCGGCCTGAGCGCAGCTTGCGGGCGACATCCATCGCATGCGGATATTGGTTCGACTGCACGCCCACGAAAGCGACCATGCCGAAGCCGCCATTCTCGGCAAGCTCCTTGGCGATGCGCTCGGGACGGATGCGCGTATTGGTCTCGTCGATCGCCGTGATCTCGATCTCGACATCCTCGCCCAAGACCTTGCGGTCCGCGCAATCGGCGGCGAGTCCATAGAGCACCGCCAAGGTGTTCGACGGGATGGCCGAACGCACCCATTGGATGACATAGCCGTCATCGTCGTAATGGGAGGGCTTGAGCAGGAAGAGCTTGAAGACGCGCTTGCCCGGCGCGACCTTCGCGCCGGCGGCAGGCTTCTCCATCAGGGCGGGCTCAGTCATTGTCATCCATCGAACTCTTCAAGCTGATCTCGGCCGAGCATTCACGCCGGCGGGTGCGTTGCGGCGCACCGCCGCATAGGAATGGCGCGATAGGCGACGCGAATAGCGGCCATCATGAGGCCGCGACGCCGGCCTCGGTCGGCGCGGCGCTCGGATGCAGGAGCTCGGCACGCTGCCGCACCTTGGCAACCGCCGCACGCCCGCCTTGCGTGACGTTGAAAATCTCGAGCGTATCCATCTCGCCTTCCTGCACCGGCGTCAGGGCGAGATCGGAATATTCGCGGCATTGCGGATCCTTGAGGATGCGCCGCCGCGTGCGATCGAGCCGCCATAACAGGGCGAGCATCTTGGTGGTCTTCACCACCGTCTCGCCCCAATATTTCAGGTGCCAGAGCACAGGCGCCTCGATCTTGAAGCCGGGGCGGCGGTCCTTGCGGTATTTCAGCCGCAGATAACCGCCCTGCAGCGGGTGCAGGCCCTCGATCGCCAGCGAACCCTGGAACCAGGCGAGGAAGAACATCACCTTGATGGTCTTCATGCCGCAGGCCGTAGCGCGGCGCATCACCGTCTCGACATGCTCGGGCGTGTAATAGGTCTCCCAGGCCAGCCGGTAAGCGCGTTCCCATTCCTCTTTCGACATCAGCGCATGCGCCGTGGTCGCATGCTCGAGATCGTATTTGTTCATGTCCGGGTCCATGGGGACACCGGCGAGATAAAGCTTCTTATGATCCTCGGAGCCAGGCAGCGGGGTGAGGAAGAAGAACTCCAATATGTCGAGCGGCAATTCGTGCTGGATGATCTTGATATCGCGCACGATGCTCTCGACCGTATCCTTGGGGAAGCCGAGAATATAGCCCGCACAGGTGATGGCGCCTGCCGCCTTCCAGGCGAGCAGCATCTCGCGATATTCCGAGATGCGGTTCTGCTTCTTCTTGGCGCCGACCAGGCTGTCGGGATTGATGTTCTCGAGCCCGATGAAGACGCGCTTCACGCCGACGCGCCGGCACTTCTCGATGAAGTTCGGGATCTTGTGGCAGAGCGTGTCGACCTGGATGATGAAATGGCAGCGGACGCCTTGCTGCTCGCGCATCTCGATCAGGCGGTCGAAGATCGGTTCCCAATTGCGATTGCGCGCCAGGTTGTCGTCGGTGATGAAGAAGCTCTTGATGCCTTGCGCCACATTGGCGCGCACGATCGCTTCCACGTCGTCGGGCGTGCGGTAGCGCGATTTGCGTCCCTGCACATTGATGATGGTGCAGAACGAGCATTGGAACGGGCAGCCGCGCCCGGCATCGAAGCTCGTCTCCCAGCCGCGCGTGCGGGCGATCTTCTCGGCCGGCAGGATCGGCATCATCGCGGCTTCGAGGCCCGGCAGATCGTTCATGAAATCATAGACGGGCTGCAACCGGCCGGCGGCTGCGTCCTTCAAAACCTCGTCGAGACGCCCCTCCGCTTCGCCCGCGTAGAAGGAGATGCCGAGGCTCTGCGCCTCCTTCATGTCGTCTTGCATCTCCGGCAGCATAGCGAGGCAACCCGACACGTGGAAGCCGCCGATGCACACCTGGATGCCCTCGGCGCGCAGCACGCGGGCGATATCCATGGCGCGCGGGAATTGATTCGACTGCACCCCGACGAGGCCGACCAACCCGCGGCCGCCATTATCCTTGATCAGCTTGGCGATCTGGTCCGGCCTGATGCGGGTATTGGTTTCGTCGACGGCCTCGATCTCGAGCTCGACATCCTCGCCGAGGACCCGACGATCACGGCAATCGGCGGCGAGCCCATAGAGCGAAGCCAGCGAATTGGACGGGATCGATGAGCGCAGCCACTGGATGACATAGCCGTCGTCGTCGTAATGCGACGGCTTCACCAGATAGAGCAGGAACCGCCTCGCGCGGGCATCGGCCATCGCGGCCTCACAATCTGCTTGTCGCCAGCGGCCTTCTTGACCGATTTTGCCGCGAAGCACAACTAGTGGGAGATTATCGGGAGAGTTCAATCTCTTCGGCGATATTCGAGTCGAGAACGAGGTCGTCCCTGGCGCCCAATAGCCATAAGGTTTCGGCGCAAAAACGCAGAATCGGCCTGTCCCACCAGCGCTCGATCATGCCCGCCAGAAACAAGGCCTCGGCCGCATCGAGATCGTCGACGAGATTATGGAGGCCGACCACGTAGAGATCGGTCTCGCGCCGCCCCAGCGTCATCTGTAGCCGGCGGAACATGTTGACACCGTTGCGGAATTCCGGATAGGCGCGCAAATAGAGCCGGCCGAGATTGACATTGCCGGAGAACAGGCCGCGCAGCTCGACCTGTAGCGGGCCGTGGCCGGCGAGCGCCGCGCGTACCCGCGAATCGAGCCTCGGCGGCTCCTCTCCGATCGAGAGGGAGCCGCAGATCGTAGCGTGCAGCTTGTCGCGGCGTTCCGGCAGCAGGTTCCAGGCGATCTTGGCGGCGAAGGGCGAGGCTTTGAGCTCGTCATTGAGCTCGCGATAGGCGGGGGAGCGTTCGAGAGCCTCAGCCGGAACCGGCACCACGAGCGAGAAGATGCGCTCATGGCGACCCATCTCGTAGCCGACCAGGCCGTCACTATTGCCGTCACGGCGCGCGATCACACCGGGATGAGCCGGCGCCACCAGGGGCAGATGAGCCAGGCGATAAGACTCATCGAGGACGAGCCCTTCGCCTGCCGCGAACCGCGTGCGGCTGCGCAGATAGCCGAGCTCGTCATCGGTGCAGAACCGACAATCCATCTGCTCCATGATCATCGATCCACGCCGCCGAGGGCTTCCTCGACACGATCGAGCCAATCCTCGACCAGCGCCGCGAATAGCCGCTTCTGGTCGAGCGGAAAGCCATGATCGGCCCGGTCCAGCACCGCGAAAGTGGCGCGCGGGAAATTCTCGAGGACCGACCAGGCGTCGCGATAGCCGACCGAAGTATCCTGGCGACCCGCCATGATCAGAGTGGGAGGATTGAAGGGCTCAGGCAGCGCATTGACGTCGAAGCTCAGCGCGTAACGGGCGGGATCGCGGCGGATATCGGCGCAGATGCTCGCGGCGGCGCGCTCGGCCGGTTGGACGCGGTTGCGCAGCTTGTCGCGCCGCGCCTCGATATGATCATGGCTTTGCACCAGGATCTCGCCGAGCTCGGCCGCCTCCGCGGCGCCGAGCCAGGCCATAAGCTGCGCATCCTCGATGAGCGGCCGGAAGGCCGGGCGTGTGCGCTTGGAATCGTCGGGAACGAGGCACGGAACGCGCAGCAGCAGGCCGTCGATACCGCGGGCGCGCTTATGCAGCACGGCGCAGGCGAGATAAGCGCCGAGCGAAGTCCCGGCGAGGACGAAGCGCTGTCCGCCAACGACGTGGTCGATGAAGCCGAGCACCACGTCGAGGATCCGATCCTGATCGCTGATCCAGTCCCGCGTCGGGGTCACGCCCATCCCGGGCAAGTCGAAATAGATGCGCTGCCAGCCGGCGCGTCGGCCGAAGATCGGTTCGTAATCGGCAAGCTCGACATGATGGTCCATGGACCAGCCATGGATGAAGACGATCGGGCGCCCTTCGCCGAGGCTGACGTAATGGACCTCAAGATCGTCGAGCTGGCATTTCATGACTGGACGATATCCGAAGTTTGCGCCGAGGTCGCGCGGTGGCTCCCACTAGGAGCGAGCGCCCCTCACCTCTCCCATTGCGGGAGAGGTCCGAGCCGAAGCGAAGCGAAGGCTCCGGGTGAGGGGGGCAGCTTCGGCCTTCGGAAATCGGGCCAGCGCCGTCATTCCGCCCTCAAAGCTTGCCGCCATCACGTTGGGCAGGCTCGCCCAGGGCAGGCGCTGCCCCGCTCACCCGATCCTCGCCTAGCGGCTCGGATCGACCTCTCCCGCAAGGGGAGAGGTGGGCGCCGGTGCTGAACATCTATGCGGCGCGATTGCTATTGGCCGGCTCGGGCGGGGCCGCAGGGGTCGCCGAGCGCGCCACCTGTTCCTTGGCGAAGCCCGCCGTCGAGGCATAGCCGCGCACGATCGCCTTGCGACGCTCATGGGAGAGCACGTCCTCGATGCGCTGGAAGCCGTCGGGCGCCAGCGCCTCGACCGCATCGATCACGCCCTCGGGCCCGCCCTTGCGGTTGAGCCGGATGATCTCCGCGGTCATCGGCACACGTTCCTGCTCATAGGCAAGCAGCGCCTGCGCCGGGTGATCGCCGCGCACCAGGCAATCGGCGAGGCAGCGCGCATCGAGGATCGCCTGGCTCGCTCCGTTCGAGCCGACCGGATACATGGGATGGGCGGCATCGCCGAGCAGCGTCACGCGCCCTTGCGACCAGCGCGGCAGGGGATCGCGATCGCACATCGGGTATTCGTAGAACTCAGGCGTAGCCTCGATCAGATGCACCACATCGACGCCCGGAATGGCGAATCTGCGGGCATGCGGCAGCACCTCCTCCAGCCGTCCGGGCCGCGACCAATCTTCCTTGCGGGGCGGGGCGCCGCCCTCCCCGATCTTGGCAGCGACGGCCCAATTGGTGAGCCGCGTCTCCGGGCGCTGGCCATGGCCGATCGGATAGAGGACGAGCTTCGCGCTCATGCCGCCCGCGACGATCATCGAGCGGCCGTCGAGGAATTGCGGCCAGTCGAGCGCGCCGCGCCAGAGCATGATGCCGTTCCAGGCGGGTGGGCCTTCTTGCGGCGCCAGCGCTGCGCGCAAGGCTGAATGGATGCCGTCCGCCCCGACCAGCACATCCCCTTGCGCCGTGTGCACATGGGAGCCGTCGCGGTTGAAGAACCAGGCGGTGACGCCCGCTTCGTCCTGGCGCCAGCTCCCGAGCCGGCAACCCGTATGGATATGGCTGTCGCCGATGCGGGCCCGCAACGCCTGGTGCAGCACCTTCTGCAGGCGCCCGCGATGGATGGAGAATTGCGGATAGGGAAAGCCGGCATCGGTGCCGCGCGGCTCGCGCCAGATCTCCTGGCCGAAACGATTGGCGTAAGTGAGCTCATGAGTGCGGATGCCGACATGGTCGAGCCGCTCGAGCAGGCCGATCTCGGCGAGCTCCTTGATCGCATGCGGCAGCGTGTTGATGCCGACGCCGAGCTCGCGGATCTCGCTGCCTTGCTCGAAGACATCGCAAGGGATGCCGCGCGCATGCAGCATGAGCCCTGCCGCCAGCCCTCCGATGCCGCCGCCGGCGATGATGACGCGCATGGGCGAGACCTATTTCCGTTTGCGAACTCTACGCAACATGTTGCCATTGCGCAAAATTCGTCATCCTACCCTCGCCATCATGCTTAAGAGCGGAGCTCCCGCACGGCAAGGCCAAGCGCGGCCTCGGCTTCGGGCAATTTCAGGATAGGGTGAACGGCGCGACGGCGGCGGCGTCCGTGGCGAGCGGGCTCGCGACTTGCGCCGCGAGCCGGACACGGCGGTCGGCGATCGCCTGGCGGCACTCATCCATGGCGAGGCTGAGCGCCGAGAGGCCGGCATCGTCAATGCGTCCGTCGCGCGCCTGGCGCAGCGCCACGGTCGAGATCTCGGCCACTGCCGTCTCCGCCGCCTCGAGCGCCGCTTCATCCTTGGCGTTGCGCGCGGCCACGCGAATATGGATGAGCTCGTCGATCGCCGAGAGCGTGCCGCGGCGCGTCCAGGCTCTCGCCGAGGCGATCAGGGCCGCGAGGCCGGAGACGAGGCCGCTGAGCCCCATGGCGCCGAGATAGAACCAGTCATCATAGCGGTCGAAGAAGGATTTCTCGTTGCCGTCGAAATAGGCCGCGGCGCCCGGATGCAGCGGCAAGGCGGTGTCGTTGTCCGTGTCGGGCTTCTCGATATGGTCTGCGAAGGAGCTGTCGAAGCTCAACGCCATCCTCAAGGTGAAGAGGCGGCGCGTGAAGTCCGAGACGACGTAGTCCTCGAGGTCGCGGCTGGCGACGAGCCGATAGCTGACGGCGAGCGTCTTGAAGCTCGCCTTGGGGCGCGGCGGATTGCGGCCGAAGAGCCCGTTGACGATCTCATGGGATTCATAGACCGGCTTGCGCTCGGCGATCGCCTCGGCCTCCTTCACCTCGACGAAAACCGGCTCGCCCTTGGAGGCCGAAGCGACCGCCTCCACGGCCGCGTTCATCAAAGTGCCCGAGGGCGGGGCGACCACCATCACGGCGTCGATGCGCCGGTCGCGGATGGCGGAGGCGAGACCTTCGGGCTCCAGAGGCACCTGCGTCACCGATTGCGCCGCGATGCCGTATTCCGACAGGAGCTGCTCGAGCAGATGCTCGTTCTCGAGCGTCGCCCGCAAGATGCCGACCCGCTTCTTGTCGAGATCGGCGATGTTGCGCACCGACGATGTGCGTGGAGCGATGAAGGCGACGGCGTTGCGATGCAGGATGGCGACGGTGAGCCCGGTCGCCGACATCGACACGTCGCTGCGCACCACGGCGAGATCGGCGCGCCCGGCATCGAGCGCGGCGGCGCTCTGCGCCACATCGGTGGTCTTGATCAATTTCAGCTTGAGGCTGCGCGTCTTGACGCGCGCCATCTGGACGGCGAGGTCCGAGATCAGCTTGACGTCGGCGCTCCCTTCCGGACCGACCGCGATGCGCAGCACGGTCGGCCGAGCGATGAAGCGCATGCCCCAGGCCAGCAGCACCGCGGCGAGCACGGCGGCCGGAACCCATAGAAATGGCGAGCGCAAGAGGCGAGCCGGCAATGTGCCGGGTGTCCTCCGACTTTCGGGGGTGATGATCAATCCTCCGATCGCGCAGCCGCCCCACGCCCTCGCAATGATCATTTCGCAACAATTGCTTATCAATTGCTTACACGGGCGGTTTTAGGCCCGCTTGAAGGCAGGTTTGAGGCAAGATCCGGTGCCGCAAAACCTCGCGAAGGTCACGTCCGGATCCGGCGAGACCTTCAGGACCGCCGCGTTTACCTCTCCGGACCAGCAGAAGGAGAGAGAAAATGACCGATGCCGAAGCTCAAGACTTTGTCACAAGATTCGCGGCGGCCTGGGCCGCGCGCGACGGCGAGGCCTTCCTCGCCCTGTGGCATCCCGAGGGCGTGCTCCACTACCCGCTGACCGACCGGCCGATCGCCGGACATGAATTGGGTCGCCTCAACGACATGCTCCAGGAGCAGGCGCCCGATGTGGTCTGGCAGCTGCTGGACTGGACCCAGCGCGGCGATGTGGTGATCGTCGAATGGCAGAGCACCCGTCTCGGCGGGGGAAGGCGCTTCGATTGGCGTGGGGTCGACAAGTTCCGCCTCAAGGGCGGCAAGATCATGGAGGAGCGCGTCTATATGGACACCGCGCCTCTGCGCGCCGCCCGCACGGGCAGCGTCAACGAACCGCTGCTGCGGTTGTGAGGTAAGGCGCTCTCCTTCTCCCGCGCTCTTCGCGCGGGAGAAGGTGCCCGAACGAAGTGAGGGCGGATGAGGGTGGATCGCGGCTCCGCCGATCGTGAGCGAGCTTCAGGGTCGGATTATCGGTGGAGCGCTTCACCGGCGTCCCTCATCCGCCTCGGCTTCGCCTCGGCACCTTCTCCCGCGAAAGAGCGGGAGAAGGTAAGGCGCGAGGCTCACAAAGCAAGCTCGGCGCTCTTGATCGCCCCTTCATGGGCGAGGAGCCAGCGCTTGCGATGCAGGCCGCCTCCATAGCCGGTCAGCGAGCCGTCGGCCCCGATGACGCGATGGCAGGGCACGACGACGCCGACCGGGTTGGCGCCGTTGGCAAGGCCTACGGCGCGCATCGCGTCCGGCTTGCCGAGATGCGCGGCGAGCCGCCCATAGCTCAACGTCTCGCCGACCGGAATACGGGTGAGAGCGTTCCAGACCGAGCGCTGGAACTCGGTGCCCTTGGTGCGCCAGGGGATCTCGGCGAGTGCCGCGAGCTCACCTGCGAAATAGCGTTCGAGCGGCAGTCGGATCGAGGCTGGCGCGGGCCCGTCCGACAGGGTGAGCGGGCCATAATGGCGGCGCAGGAGCACCCGCATGCGGTCCTCATGGTCCTCCCAATCGAGGCAGCGCAGCACACCCTCCTGGTCGGTGACCAGCAGCGCCGTGCCGATCGGCGTCGCGACGCGGTCGACATGGAAATGCTCAAGCGGCTTTGCGGTCATCGCTTCGGTCTTGGATCTTGTCGCTGGAAAGTTTCGGGTTTCTTGCCTCGTAAGCCCAAAGATGCAGCGCCGCATAGGCGCGCCAGGGTCGCCAGGTTTCGGCCCTGGCGACGAGCTCGGCGGGGCCAGGCCTTCGCCCCGACGGGTCGGTGAGGGCCCGCATCAGGCCGATATCGGCGGCCGGGAAGGCATCGGGCTCGCGCAGCTCCCGCATGGCGATGTACTGCGCCGTCCATTCGCCGATGCCCGCAAGCGATCGGAGCTTGGCGATCGCCTCCTCGAGCCCGGAGGCCGGGCCGAAGATGTCGGGATCGGCGACCACTGCCGCCGCCAGCGACGAAAGGGCGAGCGCCCGCGGTTTCGGCATGCCGAGCGCCGCGAGATCGGCCGTCACCAGCCGCTCCGGCGGCGGAAACACATGGGTGATGCTCATGAAGGGCGAGCTGAGCTCGTTGCGCAGCGCAATGCCATGGGCGCGCACCAGCTTG
This sequence comes from Rhizobiales bacterium GAS188, assembly GCA_900104855.1. Taxonomy (NCBI): domain Bacteria; kingdom Pseudomonadati; phylum Pseudomonadota; class Alphaproteobacteria; order Hyphomicrobiales; species Rhizobiales bacterium GAS188. The sequence continues at coordinate 3,638,382 of FNSS01000001.1, read as the reverse complement.
CCGGCAAGTCCGGTGGCGGCAAGCACCGTGATCTGCTGGCCGAGGATCGCCCGCACCGCGAGCTCGAAGCCGTCCCAGCCGCCCGGCACTCTGAGGCCCGGCCTCGCCGCCACCAAGGGCGCCAGCAATGGATCCTGGCTCAGATGCGCCCCGATCACCGCCGGATCGGCCGCGAGATCGAAGACCCGGCGGATGCGCGCAATGATGGTCGCGAGCGCAGAAAGCCGCGGGAAGCGGATGCTGACCTTCAGGCGATGGCGGGTATCGGGCTCGACCGTGAGCACGCCATGGTCGTGGCCGATGGCAATGCTGCGCGCATAGCGGCCGGCCGACACCTCCTCGACACCAGGAATGGCGCGCGCCTCGAGGAATTCCAGCATGGCGTCGAAATCGTAAGGCGGGCGATAGCTGAGGCTGACCGAAAGAGGGCGCATCGCCTCGGCGGGCTCATCTTGCGCCGTCTTGCGCCTGAGGCTGAGCGGCGGCCGGCCGAACAGACGCTGGAAGGTCTCGTTGAAGCGCCTGACGCTGCCGAAACCCGCCGCATGCGCGACCTCCGTCATCGGCAGCTGCGTATCATGGATCAGCTGCTTGGCGAGCAGCACGCGCCGCGTCTGGGCGACGGCGAGCGGCGAGGCGCCGAGATGCTGGTGGAACAGGCGCCGCAATTGCCGCCCCCCGACGCCGAGGCGCAAGGCGAGACGTTCCACATCGCTGTCGTCGAGCCCGCCGGCCTCGATCAGGCTGAGAGCCCGCGAGACGGTATTCGAGGTGCCGCGCCAGAAGGCAAGCTGTGGCGAGGTTTCCGGGCGGCAACGCAGGCAGGGGCGAAAGCCCGCCGTCTGGGCGGCGGCGGCCGTTGCGTAAAACAGCACGTTCTCGAATCTCGGCGTGCGCGCCGGGCAGATCGGCCGGCAATAGATGCCGGTCGTCTTGACCCCGACGAAAAGGCGCCCGTCGAAGCGCGCATCGCGTGTCGAGATGGCGCGGTAGCAGGCCTGTGCGTCCATATCCATGGCCGCAATATCAGCCCATTGGACCGCATTGTCTCGCGGTTTTCGGACATCAACGTCGGGCGCCCCCATGACTCAGGGGCGAACCGCCGTGACCTCGATCTCGACCAGCCAGCCGGGGCTGACGAGACCTGCGACCTGCATCACCGAGCGCGACGGCAGATTGGGCTGCTCGGCCGTGCCGAAGAATTCCTTATAGCCTTCCATGAAGCCGGCGAAATCCATGCGGCCGCCCTTGGCGGTATCGCCGACCAGATAGGCCTGCATCTTCACCACATTGCCCATCGTCAAGTTGAGGCCCTTGAGCGTCTTGTCGATATTCTTGAGGACGCCGACCGTTTGCGTTTTGGTGTCGCCGAAGGCCGCCGGCGTCGTCTTGTCGGCCTTGTCGTCGACCACCGGCGGCACCATGCCGCTCACATAGACGGTGGTCTTGCCGGCCGGCACTTCGACCGCGGAGGCGATCGGCAAGGTCGCGCCCGGCGGCACATGGCGCACCACGTCATCGGCAAGCGCGCTGGCCGTGAAGGCTAATGCGACGGACAGCGACAGGCCGAGGCTGCGAAGCGTCATCGTGGTCATGAAGGATCCTTTCACGGATGGGAGGAGCTCGAGATTGCGAGAGGAGGCGCGGCGGCTCGCTTCGCCCCTATGGGAACGCGCCGAGCATAGACGTTTCGAAAAGTGGCGGCCAGGGTCGCCGTGACAGGGTGTAGCGTGTCAGGACGCAGCTATTGGCCGAGATGGAGTTGGAAGAACACGAAGCCCGCACCTCCCACCACGAGGAAGGCGAGGCCGATCATCAGCGCATAGTCGGAAGCGCGCCTGCGCTTCTGTCGTACTCCTTTCCATTCCGCGCGTTCGTTGCGCGTGAAGCGCTCGTCGTCCGCTACCTGCTGCTGGTAGAGACCCGCATTCATGCCGCTGCCGCGCCAGTCGTTGAGATCGACACTCGTTGCGAGGAAGACGATGAGCATGCCGAATAGGCCGACGCCGAAAAAACCCATCCACCGATAGAGCCCTGCGGCGACGAGGCAGGCGGCGAGCGCTGCCGCGATATGGAACAGCTCGCTGTCGTCGCGGGGCATACCGGGCTCCCTTCACCGACATCGCCGGATGATGGCCTTGGCGGGCCGAGCTTCGAGCTTCCGGCGGATTTTGGCAATGCCGTTGGGACCGCGGGCCAGTGGGAACGCGGGCGTCTCGCCCGCCCTTGAGACGGTGAGCCGCGCCGTTGGGAAGAAGGGCGGCCGGGACGGTCGTGGTCCCAGGAAGTTCTCTACCGTTGGGATCGTAAGAGAAGTTTGCTATCCAGGCCTGATTGAGTGATCGGCCGAGCAGGCTATCAGTACGGAGGACGCATGGCATTGCGGCATCTCGACAGCGTTTGGCCCGAATTGCCTTATGCGGCTCTGCGGCCGACCTTGGAGACCCTGCAGCTCTGGACGCAAGTGGTCGGCAAGGTGCGCTTGGCAAAGACGCCCTGGGTCAACCATTCATGGCACGTGACGCTCTACGTGTCCGCCAGAGGATTGACGACTGGCCTCGTTCCGCATGGCGCGCTCGGATTCGAGCTCGAGTTCGACTTCGTCTCGCAGGCGCTGGTCATTCGCGTCAGCGATGGCGGCCAGGCTCAAATCGCGCTCATGCCGCGGAGCGTCGCCGATTTCCATGCCGAGCTGTCGGAAAAGCTCGCGGCGCTCTGGGTCCCGGTCGAGATCGACGTCCACCCGAACGAAGTCGCGGTCGCGACGCCGTTCCCGCAGGACAGGGTGGTGCGAGACTACGACCATGACGGCGCGCACCGCTTCTGGCTCGCCCTCGTCCAGTGCAACCGCGTCCTCAATCTCTTCCGCACCCGTTTTATCGGCAAGTCCAGCCCCGTCCATTTCTTCTGGGGCAGCTTCGACTTGGCGGTGACCCGCTTCTCGGGCCGGTCCGCGCCCCTTCACCCCGGCGGCGTGCCGCATCTGCCCGACGCCGTCACGCGCGAAGCCTATTCGCACGAGGTCTCGAGCGCGGGCTTCTGGCCAGGCGGCGGCGATATCGATTACGCAGCCTTCTACTCCTATAGCTACCCGACGCCCGCCGGTTTCGCCGAGGCGGTCGTCGCGCCGCAAGAGGCGCGCTTCGATCCCCAGCTCGGCGAGTTCCTGTTGCCCTACGATGCGGTCCGCAACGCATCCGACCCGGATGCGGTTCTGCTCAGCTTTCTGCAATCGACCTATGAGGCTGCGGCCAAGGCCGGCGCGTGGGACCGGTCGCTCGAGATCGATGAGGGGCTGCTCGGTCGACCGCGGCTTGTCGTTTGATCTCGCGCTTCGGCTCCCTATTCGTCATGGCATGAAGGCGTGGATGGCCGCGCCGACGCCCGGCCATGACGAAAGAGGCCGCCAGTCGCTTCGCCGCGCGGACAGGCTGAGGTCGCGGCAAAGCTCCGCCGCGCCCTGCCCTATGACGAGACGCTCGCCCGCACGAGGCGCCTTGCCGGTTCATCGGCGATGATCGAGACGACATCGGCGACCGCGGCGCGCAAGATCACGGGAGGCGTGTTGGCGAAGCCGAGCAGCAAGGCGGGTCGCGGCTGCGTGTCCGGGCCGACCCGATAGAAACTGAGCGGCTCGACCCCGATCTGGCGCGCCCGCGCCCGTCGCGCCACCGCGACATCGTCGATGGAAGGCGGCAAGCCGCCGAGCACATGCACGCCGGTCGCGGCGCCCGAGACCCGGAACAGGCCGCGGCCGAGGGTGTCGAGCGCCTCGAGCAAAGCGTGCCGCCGCTCCGCATAGACGGCGCGCAGCTTGCGGATATGAGCGCCGAGATGTCCGTTGCCGATGAACTCCGAGACGGTCGCCTGCAGCGGCAACGACACCTGCCGATCGAGCGCGCTGCGCACGGCACGCGCCGCGTCTATCAGGTGGTCCGGAACGATCAGGAAGCCGAGCCGCAATCCCGGCGCCAGCACTTTGCTCAGCGTGCCCACATAGATCACCCGTCCGTGCCGGCCATCAAGCGCCTTGAGCGAGGCGATGGGCTCGCCGTCATAACGGAACTCGCTGTCGTAATCGTCCTCGATCACATAGGCGCCGGCGGCTTCCGCCCAGTCGATGAGGGCGAGACGACGCGTCAGCGACATGACGACGCCGGTCGGGAATTGATGCGAGGGGGACACGATCGCGAGCCTTGTTTGGACGAGCTTGGCTTGCGCATCGAGACGCTGGCCATCGGCGACGTCGAGGCCCTCTTCGTCGACGCGGACCGGCACGGATTTGAGATCGGCAAGGCGCAGGGCGAGCCGCGTGCCGTTATAGCCCGGATCCTCGATCCAGGCGCGCTCGCCCGGATCCGCGATAGTGAGGGCCGCGATATAGGTCGCCGATTGCGTGCCGGTGGTGACCAGCACCTCATCGGCCGTGCAGGTGATGCCGCGCGCCGCCCCGACATAGCCGGCGATCGCTTCCCGCAAGGGGCGATAGCCGAGCGGCTCGCCGTAAGCGAGATCGTCGGCGCTCTGGCGGCGATGGAACCTGGCATTGAGCCTCGCCCAGAGCGCGAACGGAAAGGCGTCGAGCGCCGGCACACCGGGCGTCAGCGGCCAGGTTGCCCGCGTCGCGACGCTGCGGGCCGTCATCAATTCGAGCGCCCGGCGCGATCCGGCAAAGTCCCGTCTTGGTTGTGATCCTGCGCGCGCGCCGGCGCCGTCCCGGCGCTTCGGCTCGGCCGGCTGGCCGGCGACGATGGTGCCGAAGCCATGGCGGGTGACGAGGAAGCCCTCGGCGGCGAGGCGTTCATAGACGTTCGACACCGTGCCGCGGGCGAGCCCCAATTCCTGGGCCAGCGCCCGGCTCGCCGGGACGCGCGTGCCCGGGCGAAGGGCGCCTTTCGCCACTTCCTGACGGAAGAAGCGCACCAGCTGCTCCTGGATCGACAGCGGCGAGCCGCGGGAGGGCGCGAAATGGCTCCAGATGGCGTAGGCGGGCGGTCGCGACATGAAGGGAAGTGGCCCATCTCAGTTCATGAGAGTGGATCTTCTCACTGGTCCTCAATTTTGGCAAATTGATCCTGCGCCAGGATGCCCGGTTCGCATCGGCGGTATGGTGAGAGCGGCGAGATCGAGCTCATCGCGCACGGCGCCGGCAAGCGGCCCCGGATTCGGGCCGGACCAGAAGCGGAGCAACGGAGATGGACGGCGATTTCGGCGACACGGTCAAGGCCTGGCCAAACAAGACCCTGCCGGGAGCGGCGCAGCCCGGGATGGCTTCGCTCACCGGCAACGCCTCACTTGGCGCAGCCTGGCCGAAAGCGACACGCAACAAGCTGCGCCGCTATCCGGACCGCGGCAGCTATGAGCAGCCCGACATCTACCGCATTCTCGATGCCGCTTTGCTCTGCCATGTGGCCTATGTCATCGACGGCCAGCCCTATTGCACGCCGACCAGCTTCTGGCGCGATGGCGACCGCCTGTACTGGCACGGCTCATCGGCGAGCCGCATGCTGCGCACCCAGGCCAAAGCGATCCCGGCCTGCCTGACGGTCTGCCATCTCGACGGCATCGTGCTGTCGCGCTCGGCCTTCCATCACTCGGTCAATTATCGCTCGGTGATGGCCTTCGGCAAGGCGGAGATCATCGACGGTGAGGCCAAGGATGCGGCGCTGCGGGCTTTCGTCAACCGCTTCTTTCCGGGGCGTTGGGATGCCATCAAGCAGCCGAGCCCGCAGGAGGTGAAGGGGACGACCATCATCTCGATGCGCATCGAGGAAGCTTCGGCGAAGACCCGTTCGGGCCCGCCCAGCGACGACGAGGCCGATTACGCGCTGCCGATCTGGGCGGGCGTCATTCCGGTGCAGACGCTGGTCGGCGAAGCGCTCGATTGTCCGCGCCAGCATCCGGACGCGAAGCGCGGCCCGGACCTCGCCCTCTACCAGCGCGGCCGCCGCATCGACGAGGTGTTTGCGAAGGCTCGCGAAGAGGCCGATGCGCAGGAAGCCGAACGCGCCGAGATGGCGGCCAAGCCCTCGCCCGGCGTGAGGCGGCCTCCTCAAGGGCGCATGAGATAGGCGGCCGGTGATCAGGCGGCAAAGCGCGAGACGGCCTCCTCGTCCCATTGCAGGCCGAGGCCCGGCCCTTTCGCCGTGACCATGCCGTGTTGCGGCAGGCAAGGCTCGCGCAGGATGACGCTCGCCTTGTCGAGATGCTCGAGGAAATGCGCGGTCGGTGTCGCGGCGAGGAGATGGGCGCTCGCTTCGACGAAGGCGTGGCTCGACACCGGCAGGGACGCCGCTTCCGCCAATGCGGCAGCCCGCATCCAGCCGGTGACGCCGCCGATCTTCATCACGTCAAGCATGGCGAAATCGCTGGCGCCAGCCGCGATCGCATCTGATGCGGCGCGCGGGAACCACCAATTCTCGCCGATCTGGATGCGGATCGGTTGGCCCTTGCGCACAGCGGCGTGGCCGGCGAGATCCTCGGCGCGCACCGGCTCCTCGGCCCAGAGGATGTCATAGGCGGCAAGGCGCTCCAGACGCCTGCAGGCCACCGCCGGATCGAGCGACTGGTTGTAGTCGATCATCAAGGTGACATCGCCGCCGATGAGATCGCGCAGGCCCGAGATGGTCGCGACATCGCGCGCCAAATCGCCCTCGCCGAGCTTGACCTTGATGGCGCGGAAACCCTGATCGACAGCGGCGAGGAGATCCGACCGATCAGCCTTCAAGTCGATGATGCCGAAACTCTCATAGGCCTGGAGCGGGCGCGGCTCGGCACCAAGCAACCGCGCCACAGGCGCCTCGGCGGCCTGGCCGAGCGCATCCCAGAACGCCATGTCGAGGCCTGAGACAGCCATCCCAACGAGGCCTTGCCAGCCGAGCAGGCGAAACCTGCGGTCGAAGGCCTGCATCCGCTCGAGCGGCGCCACGGGCTGCCCGGCAAGCTCTGCGCCGATGCTCTCGAGAAGCGACACCACCGGCTTGAGCGCCAGCGGCGTATAGGTGAACAGATAGCTGTGCCCGGTAATGCCCTCGCGCGTCTCGACGTCGACGAGCACCAGCGGCGCCGACGGGATGGTGCCCATCGCGGTGCGCATGACGCGCCGCAAAGGCACGTCGATGGCGCGGGCGCGGATCTTGCTGATCGTCAGGACAAGCTTGCTCATCGGTTCTCCTTCAACAGGAAGGAGGGTAGATCGCGCCAGGCTGCCATGTATACTCACTCAACGGTATACATACCTCTCGTTCCCGGAGCCGAGGATGGGCCGCCCTCCGCGCGATACGCGCCAACGCATTCTCGAGACGGCCCATGGGCTCTTCTATCAGAAGGGTTTCGCGCGGGTGAGCCTCGACGTCGTGGCCGAGACAACCGGCGTCACCAAGCGCACGCTCTATTACCATTTCACCAGCAAGGACGAATTGCTGGCCGCGGTGCTGGAATTCCAACATGGGCTCACGGCGGCCCGCATCGCCGAATGGGGAGAGCGCCTCCCGGATGATGTCGAGGCGATGCTCGACGAGCTATTCGCCGAGCTCGCCCGCTGGGCCGCAAAGCCTCGCTTCGAAGGCACCGGCTTCACCCGCCTGGTCATGGAGCTCGCCGATCGCCCCGGCCATCCGGCGCGCGCCATCGCCAGGCGTCACAAGGCCGCGATCGAGACCTGGCTCGCCGAGCAATTCGCGGCGCGCGGCGTCGCCGAGGCGAAGCTGCGGGCGCGTGAGGTCAAGCTGCTTCTCGAAGGCTGCGTCGCTCTGATGCTGATCCATAACGATCGCGCCTATGCGCGAGCCGCGGCACAGGCGGCGAAGACGCTGGTCGCCAATAGGCCAGGTGGCAAAAGACGGGCGCGCGCCGTGGGACCGCGGGCGTCTCGCCCGCCCTTGCGGCGGTGAGCCGCGCCGCCGGGAAGGAAGAGCGACCGAGACGGTCGCGGTCCCAAAGCACCGGTCCCGGGCGCAATTTCACCATGTGGAAATCGCCGGCGACCCCTCTGGACAATAGGCGCCTAAGCTTGCAATGTCGGCATACATAAATCGATGATCCGAGCGGGCAACCAAGCTCGCCGGATCGGGGGCAATCGAGCGAGCTAGCTTCTCCATGAAAATTCGTGTGCTTCTCTCCTGCTGCGTCGGGTTGCTGCTCGCCGGCTGCGTGACCGTGCCGCCACCCTCGATGTCCGTCGACGAGATCTCGTCCTTCAAGCTCGCGGGAGTCGAGGTTCGAGGAGGCGAGGTCATCCACTCCTGGCCCGTCGAAGAGCAACATTTCCTGGCAACCGGCAATGTCGACCCGGAAATCGCTCGCCGGCTTCCGTCCGAAAGCGCCCAGAACTTTCCGCCCGTTCAAGCCTATTTCCAGACATCGTTGCAGCGCGTCTTCAACGCCCAGTTCGACGGCTCGGTGGCGCCGATCATGCGGGGAACGCGCCCGGTAAAGGCAATCGTCACGCTCAAACAGTTCGACGTGCCTTCGGTGCTTCGCAGGGTGTTGATTGATCAATACGCAAAGATCCAGCTGGATATCGATGTGGTGGACTCCAAGACCGGCGCCCATGTTCTGTTCTATCCAGGCCCCTATCGACAGAAATGGTTGTTCGGCGGGCTGAGCGCCCCGATCGCGGCCTCGATCGCTGGAGATGACGATCCTGGGATGGAATTGGTCACGACCTATATGTCGGACTACCGAACCTGGCTGCTCACGCGTTAGAGAGCGGCGTAGGTCCGATCAGCCCCGCGCTCCGAAGATCGCCGTGCCAACCCTGATATGCGTCGCGCCATGGGCGATGGCTTCCTCGTAATCGGCGCTCATGCCCATCGACAACAGGCTCAGGCCGTTGCGCTCGGCGAGCTTGGCGAGGAGCTTGAAATGCGGCGCCGGCGGCTCGCCCTGGGGCGGGATGCACATCAGCCCCGCGATGACGAGGCCATGGCGCTCGCGGCAGGCATCGATGAAGGCGTCGGCCTCAGCCGGCGCGATCCCCGCCTTCGAGGCCTCGGCGCCCGTATTGACTTCGACGAACAGTTTCGGCGAACGTCCCGAGCGGGCGATCTCCTTGGCGAGCGCCGCCGCCAGGCTGTCGCGATCGAGCGCGTGGATCGCATCGAACAGCGCCACCGCGTCACGCACCTTGTTGGTCTGCAACGGCCCGATGAGGTGCAGCTCGATGTCGGGGAAGCGCTCCCGCAATTGCGGCCATTTGGTCTTGGCCTCCTGCACCCGGTTCTCGCCGAAGATGCGCTGGCCGGCCGCGAGCGCTTCCGTGATCGCCGGCGCCGCGATGGTCTTCGACACGGCGACGAGCCTGATGCTCGCCGATTCGCGACCATTGGCCACGGCAACATGCTCGATCTGGTCGCGAATCTTGTCGAGATTTGAGGCGATGGAGGCGCTCATGGCGTCAGGCCTTTTCCGGCTTCGCGCCGCGCTCCTCGCGTGGCCGGCGCAAACGGATCAAGCCCTCCTGCGCCACCGAGGCCACGAGACGCCCGTCCCGCGAGAAGATCGAGCCGCGCGAGAAGCCGCGCGCCCCGCCCGAGAAGGGTGAATCCTGGCTGTAGAGCAGCCATTCATCGGCCCGAAAGGGCGCGTGAAACCACATGGCGTGGTCGAGGCTCGCGCCCTGGAAGTCCCGTTCGAACAAGGTGCGGCCATGGGCCACGAGCGAGGTGTCGAGCAAGGTGAGATCCGACGCATAGGCCAGCACGCATTGATGCAGGATCGGATCGTCCGGCAGCGGCGCGGTGGTCCGCATCCACAGATTGAAGACCGGCGGGCGCGGCTCATGCGAGGTGTATCGCTCGTACTCGACAGGGTGCAGCTCGATCGGACGCTCGCGCTCGAAATAGCCGCGCACCGGATCGGGCATGGCCGGCATGATGCGGTTCTTGATCTCCGATTCGCCGGGCAGCTCGTCGGGGCTCGGCACATCGGGCATGGCGATCGCATGCGACAGGCCGTCCTCCTCGACATGGAAGGAGACCGACATCGCGAAGATCGGATGCCCGTGCTGGATGGCGCTGACCCGGCGCGTCGAGAAGCTGCTGCCGTCGCGCAAGCGCTCGACCTCATAGATGATCGGCACCGCCGGGTCGCCCGGCAAGATGAAATAGGCGTGCAGCGAATGGGGGCTGCGCCCGTTCACCGTGCGGCAGGCGGCGACCAGCGCCTGGCCGATCACCTGCCCGCCGAAGACGCGCTGCCAGCCGACTTGCGGGCTGCGGCCGCGGAACAGGTTGATCTCGAGCGGCTCGAGATCAAGGATATTCATCAGGTCGCGGACGGCATTGCTCATCTGTCGCAGGAGTCCTGTCGCGGCTTCGCAAAAAGGCCTGACTCGCAGCTTGCCAAGCCGCGATGCCGGGCGCAAACCGCTTTAGGCCGAATAGGACCATTCGGCAGTCCCGCGTCAAGAGCGACCGGTTGCTGCAGAATGGGCCGCAGATGGGTTACAGGCTGAGGACGAGCGCCGCGAACGTGCCGATGCGAGAGAAAGCCCCGAATGTCGCAAGTCCTCGGCCGGAGGGCGGCGCGGCCGGCCTGACCGAGCGCGCCGACATCGTCGTGGCGGGCGACGGCATCATCGCGCTCGCGGCCGCGCTGGCGTTGCGCGGCGCGCTCGGCCCGCAGGGGCGCATCGTCATGGCGGTCGATCCGCCTTCGCACGGCGCCGGCTCGGATGGGCGGGCCTTCGCGATTGCGGCTTCCGGCCGGCATCTGCTCGGGGAGCTCGGCATCTGGCCGGCGCTCGAAGCGGAGGCGCAGCCGATCGCCGACATCGCCATCACGGATAGCCGGCTCGACGATGTGGTGCGCCCGACCTTCCTGTCCTTCGCGGGCGAACCGCAAGGCGAGGGCGCGCTCGCCCATATGGTGGAGGCGCAGGCGCTGCAAAATGCGCTCGCCCTCAAGGCCGACGCGGCCCGCATCGAGCGCCTGCCGCGGCGGCCGAGCGCCATCACGTTTGCGGCGGACAATGTGCGGGTGAGCTTCGGCGCGGCGCGCGCCGTCGAGGCCTCGCTCCTGGTCGCGGCCGACGGTGGACGCTCCTTCTGTCGCGAGACCGCAGGCATCGGCTGGATCGGCTGGGGCTATCCACAGCGCGGCCTGACCGTGACCGTCGCCCATGAGCGCGAGCATGAGGCGCGCGCCTATGAGCATTTCCTGCCCGGCGGACCTTTCGCCACCCTGCCGCTCAAGGGCCGGCGCTCCTCGATCGTCTGGGCCGAAGACGAGAAGGAGGCGAAGCGGCTGCTGGCGCTCGGCGACGAACATCTGCGCGAAGAGATCGCCCGGCGCTTCGGCCATGAGCTCGGCGAGCTCAGCCTCGAAGGGCGCGTCGTCTCCTATCCGCTGAGCTTCGGGGTGGCGCGCGCCTTTGTCGGCCAGCGCCTCGCCCTCGTGGGCGATGCGGCCCATGTGGTTCATCCGGTTGCCGGGCAGGGCCTCAATCTCGGCCTGCGCGACGTCGCGGCGCTCGCCGAGGCGGTGGCGGAAGCAGCGCTGCTCGGCCTCGACCCCGGCGCCGCGCATGCGCTTTCGACCTATCAGCGTGCCAGGCGCTTCGACACCACGGCGATGGGCGCGACCACGGACGGCCTCGTCAAGCTGTTCTCGAATGATCGCCCCGCCTTGCGGGCGCTGCGCGATCTCGGGCTCGGGATCGTCGACCGCATGCAGCCGGTGAAGCGCTTCCTGGTGGCGCAGGCCAGAGGCCAGGCGGGAGGCCAAGGAAGCGGCCAAGTCAGCGGCCAAGCCGGCGGCCCGCAACCGCGATCACAACTCGACCCGACCGAGCGGCGGCGAACACGCCCAAAGCCGTTATCTCCAATGCCGCGCAGCCGGGATTGACCGACGGCCGCGGCGATGGAATTCTCCCGCCGCAAAAAACGATATCAGAGGGAGACGATGATGTTTGCGTTGACGAGACGAGGGCTTCCATGGCTTGCCGCCGCCGCGATCGGTGTCATGCTTGCGCCTGCCGCCTTCGCGGCCGACAAGCTCAATGTCGGCGCCTACCCGTCGAACCCGCCTTGGGAGTTCAAGAATGCCGAGGGCCAGTTCGAAGGCTTCGAAGTCGACATGGCGAAGGATATCGGCAAGCGGCTCGGCCTCGACATCGACATCTCGGATATGGGATTTTCCGCGCTCTTCGCCGCCACCAGCTCGAAGCGCATCGACCTCGCCATCTCGACCATCACCATCACCAAGGAGCGGCTGAAGAGCCAGTCCTTCACGCAGGGCTTCTATGACAGCGACGGGGCGCTCGCGACCCGTATCGATTCCAAGATCAAGGGGCTCGCCGACGCCAAGGGCGCGACGATCGGCGTGCTGTCGACCTCGGTCGGCGAGGTCTGGGCCAAGGCCAACAAAGATAAATACGGCTTCGCGGAAATTCGCGGCTACGACACCTACCAGAACCTGTTGCTCGACCTGCAGAACGGGCGCAGCCAGGGCGTGGTCAGCGATTTCGCCGGCATGCAGTATTACTTCCAGAAGATGAAGGACCTGAAGATCGCCGAGCGCATCCCCTCGCCCGATGACCGCTACGGCCTGATGATGACCAAGGACCATCCGCTGCTCGCCAAGGTCAATGACGCGGTGACGACGATGAAGAAGGACGGCACCTTGGCGGGGATCTACAAGAAATGGTTCGGCGTCGACCCGGAGCCGCATTCCTCCACGGTCGAGGAACGCCCGCTGCCGAAGGCGGAGTAAGGCGCCTTCCGCCGCTGCGCCGGCGCCTTCCGGCGCCGGCATCACCTAGCTTGCCCTGATGGCCTCAATGACGCTTGCCGAGACGTTCTTCAATCAAGAGGTGTTCCTGGCGGTCCTGCCATTGCTCATCAAGGGCCTCGGCATGACCTTGCTGCTGGGTGTGACCTGCATCGTGCTCGGCTCCCTCGGCGGCCTCGTGGTCTGCCTGGCGCGGCTTTACGCTCCGGCCCCGATCCGGATCCTGGCGATCGCCTATATCGATATCTTCCGTGCGGTGCCGGCTCTCGTCGTCTTGACGATGATCTATTACGCCTTGCCTTTCGTCGGCATCAGGCTGTCGGGCTTCGTCTCGGCGGCGCTCGGGCTGTCGCTGGTGCTGTCGGCCTTCACGGCCGAAGTGTGCCGGGCCGGCATCGAAGCCGTGCCCAAGGGGCAGTTCGAAGCCGCTTCTGCCCTTGGCCTCCACATCATCCTGATCCTGCGCAAGGTGGTGCTGCCGCAGGCGCTGCGGGTCGCGATCCCGCCGACCACCAGCAATTGGGTATCGGTGATCAAGGACACGTCGCTCGCCTCGGTGGTCGCCATCCCGGAGCTCCTGAAGCAGGCGACCGACGCCCAGGCGCTGATGGCCAACCCGACCCCGATCCTCGCCGCGGCACTCATCTATCTCGTCTTGCTCTGGCCGCTGGTGCGCCTGATCGGCTATCTGGAAAAGCGCTCGCGCGCCGCGAAGGAGCGGTGAGGGCCGGCGCCCACCTCTCCCCTTGCAAAAGTCTTTGCAGAATTGGGGTCATCCCGTGCGCACTGCAGCACGCAGTGGTGCGGTGCAGACACGGGATCCACAATCAACAGGTCAAGGATGGGTCCCGGATCAGCGGCGCACCACTGCGTGCTGCGCCGCGTCCGGGATGACCGGCGTCGCGTGTTTTGCAAAGGTCTCAGCTGCGGGAGAGGTAGGGGCGGACACGGATCCCGAAGTTGCGTCTGAAACGAATCGCAGTCATCCGCACAACTTCAAGGTGCAATAGCGCCTAACGCAAGGCGTTGCACTAAAGATGAGCCGATCTTCGTGAGGAAATATTAACCTCGCCACAACGCGCTTTGGCCTCAATTATAACGAGTTAAGGAGATTGAGCCCACAATAGCCTCGCTGAAGACGATCGCGGGATTTGATATCTGGGACGAAGGCTGTCGGACATGGCACGGGGCGCCGGACGTCACATCTTGCGAGCGCGCGAGCGCGCGGCTTGCGCCGATCCCGGCGCGGCCGCCGCGGACACCGCTATCGGCAACCGCAAAAGCGGGCGCAGGCTCGAGCCGGTGGCGCCTTTGGGCACCGCGCCGCGCCCCGAGCAGCGGCCCGAGCGCGCCTCACCGATCCCCCGCATCGCGACCCTCGAGAACGAGCTCGCTTCAGTGAGAAGCGTGCTCGACGTCACGCTCAACAATGTCGATCAAGGCATCATGATGATCGATGCCGAGCACTATATCAGGCTGTACAACAAGAAATTCGTCGATCTTCTGGAGATCCCCAAGAGGGTTCTGACCGATCCGCTGCATTTCAAGCAGATCGTCGAATATCAATGGTCGGTCGGCGAGTTCGGCGGCGCGAGCGAGGACATCGTGACCTGGATCCTGGCCGGCGGGATCTTCAAATCGCCGACGGTCTATGAGCGCAAGCGCCCCAACGGCGCCACGCTGGAAATCAGGACCGCCCTCCTCGAGAACGGCTGCGCGGTCCGCACCTTTACCGACATCACGGACCGGTTGCGCAAGGAAGAGGCCCTGAAACGCGCCGAAGCCGAATATCGCAGCCTGTTCCAGAATGCGGTGGTCGGCGTCTTCCGCACCACAACCGAGGGGCGCTTGTTGCGTGCCAATCCGTCCTTCGCGCATCTGCACGGCTATGAGGCCGAGGCCGAGATGCTCGGCTCAGTGGGGGATATCCGCCGCGAATGGTATGTCGAGCCTGAGCGGCGTAGCGATTTCCTCGACGAATTGCGCCGCAAAGGCCGGGTGACCGACTTCCTCTGCGAGATCTACCGGCACAAGACGCGCGAGAGGATCTGGAGCTCGACGACAGCCTGGATGGTGCGTGATGACGAGCGCGGTTGCGACGTCATCGAGGGTACCATGCTCGATGCGTCCGAGCGCATGCGCTCCGAGGCGAAGATCGCCCATATGGCGCATCACGACACCCTCACCGGGCTCCCCAACCGGGCCTATCTGACGCAGCGCCTCGAGCAGGCCCTCAAGGGGATCGTCGCCTCAGGTTCCTTCGCGCTCCATTATCTCGATCTTGACCGCTTCAAGGAGATCAACGACACGCTGGGCCATGCGGCAGGCGATACGCTCCTGCGCCTTGCCGGACGCAGGCTGAGGCGATGCGTGCGCGTCAATGATGTCGTGGCCCGCCTCGGCGGCGATGAATTCGCGGTGATCCAGTTCGGGTTGCGCCATGACGGCGAGGTCGGCGAGCTCGCCTCGCGCATCGTGCGCTCGCTCAGTGCGCCCTACAGGATCGGCCCGCATCACGCCGATGTCAGCGCCAGCGTCGGCATCGCCGTGTCGCCGAACGATGGCGACAATGTCCAAGAGCTGATCAAGAACGCCGACATCGCCCTCTACGAAGCGAAGGCTGATGGGCGCAAGATCTTCAGGCGCTTCGACCACAGCATCGAGGCGGGGCTGCAGGAACGCCGCAAGATCGAGCTCGACCTGCGCGGCGCGCTCGCCAAAGGTGAGTTCGTCGTCGAGTTCCAGCCGGTCGTCTCCTTCACCACCGGCGCCATGGAAGGCTTCGAGGCGCTGATCCGCTGGCAGCACCCCGCGCGCGGACGCATCGCACCCTCGGCCTTCATCCCGATCGCCGAGGAGACCGGCATGATCGAGCCGATCGGCGAGTGGGTGCTGCGCGAGGCCTGCGCCCAGATCGCGCAGGTCCAGGGCACGCCTTTCGTCGCCGTCAATCTGTCGCCCTTCCAGTTCCGCAGCCGCAATATCGTCAAGACGATCATGAGCGCCGTCACGGCGGCTGGCCTGCCGCCCTCGCGCCTCGTCATCGAGATCACCGAGTCGGTGCTGTTGCGCGACGACAAATTCACCAAAGACGCGCTGTTCCAGCTGCGCCAGCTCGGCGTGAAGATCGCCCTCGACGATTTCGGCACCGGGCATTCCTCGCTGCATTACCTGCAGAAATTCCAGTTCGACAAGATCAAGATCGACCGCTCCTTCATCGCCACTTTCGACAAGGACAGGGCGAATGGCGCCGTGGTGCGCGCCGTGATCAATCTCGGGCGGGATCTCGATATCTCGGTGATCGCCGAGGGCATCGAGACGCAGGCGCAATTCGACGCGCTGGCGGCGCTCGGCTGCCAATCGGCGCAGGGCTATCTGTTGGGCCGGCCTCGTCCGATCGGCGATTGGGCCGGAGCGAACGAACCCAAGGGTGCCAAGCCCGCGGCAGCGCTTGCCAAGCCCGCGGCAGCGCTTGCCAAGCCCGCGGCAGCGCTGACGAAGCCTGTCGTCGCTGGGGTGAAGGGCGACCGGGACGGTCGCGGTCCCAGAGCGGATGCTAACCGGCCGTCGCGCCGATCAGCCCATCGATGAAGCGGTCGCAGCACGCCAACTGCTCGAGGGTCACATACTCGTCGGCCTTATGGGCCTGCACGATGCTGCCGGGGCCGCACACCATGGCCGGCACGCCGCTGTTCTGGAAGAACGAAGCCTCGGTGCCGTAGGAGACCTTCTCGACGGTCTCGCCCGGCACGAGGTCGCAGACGCGCCGGAAGATGGCGTCGCCCTCCTTGGCGTCGAGCGCCGGGATGGCGTTGACGAGCGCGATCTCGATGCCGGTCCGAGCATCGACCGCCTGCATCGCCGGCTCGAGCTCCTCCGCGGCGAAGCGTCGGATCTTGGCGATCAGCGCCTCCGGATCGAAGCCCGGCACATAACGGAACTCGAACATGAGCTCGGCCGCGGCCGGCACGATATTGGCGGCGGTGCCGCCGCGGAAGATATTGGCCGAGATGGTGGTGTGCGGCACGTCGAAGC
Source organism: Rhizobiales bacterium GAS188 (assembly GCA_900104855.1). NCBI lineage: Bacteria > Pseudomonadati > Pseudomonadota > Alphaproteobacteria > Hyphomicrobiales > Rhizobiales bacterium GAS188. Next base: position 3,621,615 of record FNSS01000001.1, on the reverse strand, counting down.
CTTCGGCGCGCAAGCCCTCGCGCTTTTCATGGTCGGCAAGCGATTGGATGAGCGCGATGAGGCGCGCCGCATATTCGACGGCATTGACGGCGCTGGGTGCGAGCGAGGAATGCGCCGCTTTGCCGGTGACCTTGCAGCGATAGACCCGCCCGCCTTTGTGGGCTGAGACCGGACGCATCGAGGTGGGCTCGCCGACCAGGCAGCCGGTCGGCTTGATGCCCCAGCCCTGCATCGCCTCGATCAGGCGCGGAATGCCGAGGCAGCCGACTTCCTCGTCATAGCTCAGCGCCACATGGATCGGCTCGCGCCGCGCAGCCTTGGCGTAGTCCGGCGCATGACCCAGGATGACGCCGACGAAGCCCTTCATGTCGCAGGCGCCACGCCCGAACAGCTTGCCGTCCCGCACCGTGGCGGTGAAGGGATCGCTCGCCCAGTCCTGCCCGTCGACCGGGACCACATCGGTATGGCCGGAGAGCACGAGGCCGCCCGGCCCCTCGCCGAAGCTCGCGAGCAGATTGGCCTTCTGCCGATCCTCGTTGAAATCCATGCGGATCGTGGCACCATGCCGTTCGAGATGGGCACGCGCCCAATCGAGCAGCTCGAGGTTGGAGTTGCGGCTCACCGTGTCGAAGCCGATCAACCGCGCAATGCAGTCCATGGTTCGCGGATCGGGCTCGGTCAGGCTCGGCATTCCGGTTTCTCCCTTGGCGTGATCCGCGGATGCGGGATCAAGCGTGCATGTTGGGCCACAGTGCTAACGCGAATCGACCGAACGGGATAGCGGCCGAAGCGGCATGTGAGTTGCGCGCCAGGCGCCGCAAGGCTGCTTGTTGAACGGCCGACCACACCGGCGTAGATCCCTTTCATGATCAACCCACATGGACGTGTCATCCTGGTCTCGGGTGCCAGTCGCGGCATCGGCTTTGCGGTGGCGCAAGCGCTCTACGCCAAGGGCTATACGGTATCGCTCGGGGTGCGCGACCCGGCGTCGCTCCAGCCGGCAATTGCGCATTGGAGCGAGCTTCGCCTGCACACGGCGCATTACGAGGCGACCGACTGGAAGACGCATGCGGCCTGGGTCGAATCCGTGGTCGAGCGCTTCGGGCGGGTCGACGGCCTCGTCAACAATGCCGGCATCGGCTCGAAAGGCACGATCCGTACCATCGAGGAGGCCGAGCTCGACAGGATCTGGGCGGTGAACTGCAAGGCGCCGCTGAACCTGATCCGCGAGGCGCTGCCGCATCTCGAAGCCGGCGGCCGCGGACGCATCGTCAATATCGCGTCGCTCTCCGGCAAGCGGGTGCGCAACGACAATGTCGCCTACAACATGTCGAAATTCGCCATGCTGGCGCTGACCCATTCGGTGCGCCGCCTCGGCTGGGAGAAGGGCGTGCGCTCGACCGCGCTCTGCCCCTCCTTCGTGCGCAGCGACATGACGGCCGGCACCGACCGCATCGCGCCCGAGCTGATGAGCGACCCTGCGGACATCGCCGAGCTCGTCGCCACCCTCATCGCGCTCCCCAACACCGCGAGCGTCGCCGAGCTTCTGGTGAATTGCCGGCTCGAGGACATGGTGTAGGCGGCGGCGCGCTTTCCTTCTCCCGCTCTTGGGCGGGAGAAGGTGCCGAGGCGAAGCCGAGGCGGATGAGGGGCGCAAGGTCTTTACTTCAAGATCTGGCGCTTCACCAGCGTCCCTCATCCGCCCTCACTACGTTCGGGCACCTTCTCCCGCCCAAGAGCGGGAGAAGGAAGGGCGCCGGCGCTCACCCCTCCGCCGGCTCGCAGCGAAAGCCATCGCCCCAACGCTTCATGTGCCCGACCGAAGGTGAGGGAAAATGCGCCGTGCAGCACAAGGTGCGCGTGTCGCAATAGCGCTCGAGGAATGAGCGCCGCGTGGTCGCGGCCTTGTCCATGTCGAGGTCGAAGCGGATCGACATCTCGGGGTAGCGCGCCTGCAGCGGCGTGTGGATCAGATCGCCCGTGAACACCGCGTCATCGCCGCCGCGGCCGACCGCGATGGCGACGTGGCCGGGCGTGTGGCCGGGCGTCGGCATGAGGCGGACATGGTCGCCGAGCGCATGGTCCACCTGCACCAGCTCGGCCTTGCCGGCCTCCATGACCGGCAGGACGCTGTCGGCGAAGGGGCCGACCGGCGCCTTGGCGTTCTCGGCCTGCCAATGCGCATATTCGGGCTCTGCGAACACATAGCGGGCCTTGGGGAAGGTCGGCACCCAGCGGCCATTTTCGAGCCGCGTATTCCAGCCGACATGATCGACATGCAGATGCGTGCACAGCACGAAGTCGATGTCCTCGACGCGCAGCCCCTGTGCCGCGAGGTTGCGCATATAGATGTCGTCGGTCTTCATGTTCCAGCTCGGCCGGTTCGGCCGTGGCTTGTCGTTGCCGACGCAGCTGTCGATCAGGATGGTGTGGTGCGGCGTTCTCACCACATAGGACTGGACGCAGAAGCGCAACATGTCGTGCGCGTCGAGCGCCTTGGGGATGAGCCAGTCGCGATTCTCGGCCAGCAGCTCCGGCGTGAGCTTGGGCAGGATCTCGAGCGCCGGAAGGAACGCTCCCTCCTGCTCGATGATGCGGTGGATGGTGACGTCGCCGAGGCTGAAGCTTGTGGTCATCGCGCTGTCCTTGCCGGAGCCGTGCTTCCCTTCTCCCGCTCTTGCGCGGGAGAAGGAGCGTCTCAGCTCGCGTGGCGCGATGCCACGACGTGACGGAACTCTTCGAGCTGGGCGATCTTCTCGCTCAGAACGCGCTTCTCATCCTCGTTGCGGGCGGCTTCGAGATAGGTCTGGGCCGTGAGGATGTCCTTGTCGAGCACCTCGGTCGTCACGTCCTTCAGGGGCGTGGTGCGCTCGGCGAGGATGGTGAGGCTCGAATTGGTCACCTCGGCGATGCCGCCGAACACCGCGAACTCCTTCGAGGACTCGGCGCCGTTGACCAGGATCACTCCGCCATTGCGCAGCGAGGTGACGACCGCGGCGTGATTGGGCAGGACGGTGAACTCGCCCTCGGTGCCCGGCACCACGACGCTCTCCACCTCGGCCGAATAGAGGAGCTGATCCGGCGAGACGAGCTCGAACTGGAAGGTTGCCATCACCGCGAACTCAGGCCGAGGCCGCGAGCTTCTGGGCCTTCTCGACCGCCTCCTCGATGGTGCCGACCATGTAGAAGGCCGGCTCCGGCAGATGGTCGTATTTGCCTTCGCAAAGGCCCTGGAAGCCCTTGATGGTGTCGGCGAGGTTCACGAACTTGCCGGGCGTGCCGGTGAACACCTCGGCGACATGGAAGGGCTGCGACAGGAAGCGCTCGATCTTGCGGGCGCGCGCCACCGCAACCTTGTCCTCTTCGGAGAGCTCGTCCATGCCGAGAATCGCGATGATGTCCTGGAGCGCCTTGTAGCGCTGCAGGATCTGCTGCACCTGACGCGCCACATTGTAATGCTCCTCGCCCACGACCAGCGGAGAGAGCATGCGCGAGGTCGAATCGAGCGGATCGACGGCAGGATAAATGCCCTTCTCGGCGATCGAGCGCGACAGCACCGTGGTGGCGTCGAGATGGGCGAAGGAGGTGGCGGGCGCCGGATCCGTCAAATCGTCGGCCGGCACATAGATCGCCTGCACCGAGGTGATCGAGCCCTTGTGGGTAGTGGTGATGCGCTCCTGCAGCGCGCCCATATCGGTGGCGAGCGTCGGCTGATAGCCGACCGCCGAGGGGATACGGCCGAGCAAGGCCGACACTTCGGAGCCGGCTTGCGTGAAGCGGAAGATGTTGTCGACGAAGAACAGCACATCCTGGCCCTCGTCGCGGAAGCTCTCGGCGACCGTGAGACCGGTGAGGCCGACGCGGGCACGCGCTCCCGGCGGCTCGTTCATCTGCCCATAGACGAGGGCGCATTTCGAGCCTTCGCCGCCGCCCTTCTTGTTGACGCCCGATTCGATGAACTCGTGATAGAGGTCGTTGCCCTCGCGGGTGCGCTCGCCGACGCCGGCGAACACCGAATAGCCGCCATGGGCCTTGGCGATGTTGTTGATCAGCTCCTGGATGATCACCGTCTTGCCGACGCCGGCGCCGCCGAACAGGCCGATCTTGCCGCCCTTGGCGTAGGGCGCCAAGAGGTCGACGACCTTGATGCCGGTCTCGAGGATCTGGGCCTCGGTCGACTGCTCGACATAGGAGGGCGCGGGCTGGTGGATGGCGCGCGTCGCCTCATGCGGGATGGGGCCTTCCTCGTCCACCGGCTCGCCGATGACGTTCATGATGCGCCCGAGCGTGCCAGCCCCGACCGGGATGGTGATCGGCAGGCCGGTATCCTTCACCAGCTGGCCGCGCACCAGGCCTTCGGTGGAATCCATGGCGACGCAGCGCACCGAGGATTCGCCGAGATGCTGCGCCACTTCGAGCACCAGGCGCGAGCCGCGATTGTCGGTCTCGAGCGAGTTCAGGATCGCGGGCAGATGCCCTTCGAAATGCACGTCGACGACCGCGCCGATCACCTGCGACACTCGTCCAATCGAATTCTCAGCCATGTACTGCTCCCGTTCCGCTCGAAGCCTCGAGGCTCCAAAAAAGCTTGCCTATGACAAGAAAGCTTGCCTTTGAGGCGAATTGCGTATGAGGCGAAAGCCTCAGCTCAGACGACTTCGAGCGTGACCGGGATATTGCCCCGCGTCGCATTCGAATATGGACAGATCTTGTGGGCGCCGTCGACGATCTCCTTGGCTTTCGCCGCGTCGACGCCCGGCAGGCGCACCTTGATGGCGACCGAGAGGCCGAAGCCCCCGGCATCCGTCTTGCCGAGGTCGACATCGACGGTCACCTCGGCCCGCTGCACATCGACCTTGTGCTGCCCGCCCACCACCAGGATGGCCTGGTTGAAGCAAGCCGAATAGCCGAGCGCGAACAGCTGCTCGGGATTAGCCCCCTTGCCGTTGCCGCCCATCGATTTCGGCAGCGCCATGGCGAGGCCGAGCCCGCCCTCGGCGAGATTGGCGCGCCCGTTGCGGCCGCCCTCGGAGGTCGCGCCAGTATGATAAAGCGGTTGCATCATCAAGCCTCCACTCGTCCTGCTACAGGGCCTCGGCGCCCGAGATGATCTCGATCAGTTCCTTGGTGATCATCGCCTGGCGGGTGCGGTTGTACAAAGTCGTCTGCTTCTTGATCATCTCGCCGGCATTGCGGGTCGCCGAATCCATGGCGCTCATCTTGGCGCCCATCTCGGAGGCGACGTTCTCGAGGAGGGCGCGGTAGATCTGCACGCCGACATTGCGCGGCAACAGCGAGGAGAGGATCTCGGCTTCGTCGGGCTCGAATTCGTAATTCACAGGCGCGGCCGTGTCCGGCGTAGCTTCCGCGGCGCTGGTATCGGCCGGGATGATGCGCTGCGCCGTCGGGATCTGTTGGATCACCGAGCGGAAGCGCGAATAGAACAAGGTCGCAACGTCGTATTCGCTGTTCTCGAAGCGCTCGATCACCTTCTGGCCGATCGCCTGGGCGTTGCCGAAACCGATCTGCTTGACTGCGCGCAGGTCGACGACCTCGTGGATGTCCTTCTCGAACTGCCGCTTGAGCTGGTCGAAGCCCTTTTTGCCGACGCAGATGAACTTGACGCTCTTGCCTTCGGCGATCAGCGCATTGGCACGGTCGCGCGCCAGGCGTGCGATCGAGGAGTTGAAAGCGCCGCACAGGCCGCGCTCGGCGGTGCAGACGACGAAGAGATGGCGCCTGTCGGAACCGGTGCCGGCGAGCAGGGGCGGCGCCGAGGTGGCCGGGACGCCGGAGGCGAGATTGGTCAGCACGCGCTGCATGCGTGACGCATAGGGGCGCGCCGCCTCGGCGGCGAGCTGGGCCCGGCGCAGCTTCGCGGCCGCGACCATCTGCATCGCCTTGGTGATCTTCTGCGTCGCCTTCACGGAGGCGATGCGGGTGCGCAGCGATTTCAAGCTCGGCATGAGGTCTCTACTCGCTCAGGTCTTTATTCATTCAAGGTCTCTATTCATTCAAGTCTTGGCCGCATTCATCGCGTCTTCGACGCGGCGGCGGAAGGTCAGGGGATCGCCGATCAGGCGCAGCGGCGTCATGCTGACGCCCGAGCCGCGCACCTCGACGGTGCCGTAGCCGAGGATGCGGCCGAGGATCGTCTGCTCGACCTCGATCGAATCGACTTTCTGCAGGCGCTGCTCGATGGTGCGCCGCGCGATCAGCCCCCATTTGCCGATCACCTTGCGGTCGGTCACGGCGAGCTCGGTGGTGACGCGCACAAGCCACGCCCCGAGGAAATGCAGGGCGCCGAGGATGAGCAGGATCAGACCCAACATCTTCATCAGCCAGCCGAACCAAACCCAGATATCGCCGATCTTGTAGCCGAGGCCGGCGAGGATGAGCGCGATGACGATCTGGAAGACCGGCACCACGAAGATGATCCAGTGCTTGCGGGTGACATGTCTGACGACTTCGCCTTCGCCGAGCGACTGATCAACATAGTTCATCGCATCCGCGCTCGCGCCCCGACCTCAGGCGAACGACTTCGTGAAGCTCTCGACGACGCCCTTGAGTTTGGCGCCGGTCGCATCCGTGAGGTCCTTCGTGGCGCGGATATCCTCGAGGATATCGGCGTGGCTCGAGCGCAGCGTCGCGAGAAGCCCGTCTTCGAAGGCCTTGACCCGGTTGAGGGCGAGCGGATCGAGATAGCCGTTGACGCCGGCATAGATCACGCAGACCTGCTCTTCCATCTTCAGCGGCGAGAACTGAGCCTGCTTGAGCAGCTCGGTCAGGCGCGCGCCACGGTTCAGGAGGCGCTGGGTCGTGGCGTCGAGATCCGAACCGAACTGGGCGAAGGCCGCCATCTCGCGATATTGGGCGAGCTCGCCCTTGATCTTGCCGGCGACCTTCTTCATCGCTTTGGTCTGTGCCGAGGAGCCGACGCGCGACACCGAGAGGCCGACATTCACGGCCGGCCGGATGCCCTGGAAGAACAGATCGGTCTCGAGGAAGATCTGGCCGTCGGTGATCGAGATGACATTGGTCGGGATATAGGCCGACACGTCGTTCGCCTGCGTCTCGATGATCGGCAGCGCCGTCAAGGAGCCGGCCTTGTTGGCCTCGTTGAGCTTCGCTGCCCGCTCGAGCAGGCGCGAATGCAGGTAGAACACGTCGCCCGGATAGGCTTCGCGGCCGGGCGGGCGGCGCAGCAGGAGCGACATCTGGCGATAAGCGACGGCCTGCTTGGAGAGATCGTCATAGATCATCACGGCATGCATGCCGTTGTCGCGGAAGAACTCGCCCATGGTGCAGCCCGAGAAGGGGGCGAGGAACTGCATCGGGGCGGGATCGGAGGCGGTCGCCGCCACGATGATCGAATATTCGAGCGCGCCATGCTCTTCGAGCACCTTGACGAATTGCGCCACGGTCGAGCGCTTCTGGCCGATCGCCACATAGACGCAATAGAGCTTCTGGCTCTCGTCATTGCCCTGGTTGAGCGGCTTCTGGTTGAGGATGGTGTCGAGGGCGACGGCGGTCTTGCCGGTTTGGCGGTCGCCGATGATCAGCTCGCGCTGGCCGCGCCCGATCGGGATGAGGGCGTCGATGGCCTTGAGGCCGGTCGCCATCGGCTCATGCACGGATTTGCGCGGGATGATGCCGGGCGCCTTGACGTCGACGCGGCGCCGCTCGCTCGACTGGATCGGCCCCTTGCCGTCGATCGGGTTGCCGAGCGCGTCGACCACGCGGCCGAGCAGGCCCTTGCCGACCGGCACGTCCACGATGGCGCCGGTGCGCTTGACCGTCTGGCCTTCCTTGATCTCCTGGTCGGAGCCGAAGATCACGACGCCGACATTGTCGGTCTCGAGATTGAGCGCCATGCCGCGCGTGCCGTTCTCGAACTCGACCATCTCGCCGGCCTGGACCTTGTCGAGGCCATAGCAGCGCGCGATGCCGTCACCGACCGAAAGAACCTGGCCGACTTCGGAGACTTCCGCCTCCTGGCCGAAATTCTTGATCTGCTCCTTCAGGATAGCGGAAATTTCTGCGGCGCGGATATCCATCAGTTGACCTCTCGCATCGCAACGCGCAGCGCGTTGAGCTTGGTTTTCAAGGACGCATCGAACATGCGGTGGCCGAGCTTCACGACCATGCCGCCGATGATGTCGGGATTGATCTTCACGGCGAGGGACACATCCTTGCCGGCCGTCTTGGCGAGCGCCGATTTCAGTTCGGCGAGCAATTGATCGGGCATCGCCTCGGCGACGGTGACCTCGGCGGGCACGATCCCCTTCTTCGCGGCGAGCAGCGCCTCATAGGCGCGCATCATCGCGGGGAGTACGAACAGGCGGCGCTTCTGCGCCACGAGCCGGATGAAATTCGCCGCGATGCCGCCGATCTCCGCTTTGTCCAGGATAGCGCCGACCGCGGCCTGCTGCTGCTCGGCCGTGAACACCGGGCTGGCGACGAGCCGCCGCAGATCGGCGCTCCCGTCGATAAAGCCGGCGAAGCGCTTGAGATCGCCCGATACGGCCTCCGTCTTGCCGCTTTCGCAGGCAAGCTCAAACAACGCGGCGGCATAGCGGCCGGCCACGCCCGACATGCTCGTTTCGACTTGAGCCACGCTCGATCCCGTCGCTGCCGGCGCGCCGCTTGGGTCCGAACCCGGCCACAGCTCATGCGCCAATGTTGAAATCACGCCGAAGTTGAAATCACGCCAAAGTCCGCCGGTCCGCGCATGCGGCGGCGGCCTTCAGGTGCAGGTCGCGTAACACAGGGTGTCAGGCCGCGCAACCCGGAGCGGATGCGACGATTTCGGCCACAAACACGATTGCCGGGTCAGCCGCGAATGACCGCGCGGCGGGCCTGCAGCGCCTTGCCCACCAGGATGGTCTCGACGCCGTGCTTCAGCTGGCGCTCCTCGCCCTCATAGCCGAGCTTGCGATAGAAATTCACGGCCGTGAGCGAGGAGGAGAGGCAGACGCGCTCGCGCCCCTGCCGGCGCGCCAGGGCCTCGACGAAGCGCATCATCTTCAGGCCGATGCCGCGCCCTTGATGCGACGGGTCGACGAAGACCGAATTGATCCTCTCGGCGGACAGGCTGATGGTGCCGGCGATCGCAGGTCCTCTCACCGCCACATAGACGAGGCGCTCGCGCATATGCCTGGCGATCTTAGGCGCCGAGAAATCAGCGGCCATGCGGGCGATCGCGGCGGGGCCGTAATCTCGCGCATTGCTCTGCTTCAGGGCGCGCACGATCATGCGGCTGATGGCTTCGGCCTCCTCGGCCTTGGCGCGACGCAGGCGGATGGGCGCCGCGGCAGCGCGCGCGCCGTCGAGCTCGGCGACGAGTTTTTTCGGCGCGACATTGCGCCAGGCCATCAGCAAGGCGCTGCGCAGAGCTGCCTCGTCGGCCGCCCGGAGGCGAATACGGGTCGCGCCGCGCCGCCCCCAGCCTCCAGGCACCGGCGTGAAGATGCCGGGCTCGGCCGCGCACAGCATCTCCTGCTGCTCGGGCGCGAGCTTGGCCATGGCGAGGCCACGTCCGGCCGGCAAGGTCGCGAAGATCTTGCCGCCCACCCGGAAATCCGGCTGGCCCATATGCGAGCTCTCCTCGCTATGCGGCAAAGCGAGCGCGATGCGGCGGACCTGTTCCGGCGTCATGGATGCTGCCCTCCGGGAACACGACCGACCCGGTCGCCCCTCGCCAGGGTGCGCGGCGCCGCCGCGGTTCGCAAGGGCCGGAGTGCCGGCTGGAAGCCGGCGGTCCAATCACGCCGGACCGCCGGCTTCCAGCCGGCCCCCACGCCCGAAAAGCAAGAAGGCCCCGGATCGCTCCGGGGCCTTCTTGTTGGTCTCGATGTCGGGATGGATCAGAAGTCCATGCCGCCCATGCCGCCGCCGCCCGGCATCGCCGGAGCCGCGGATTCCTTCTTCGGACGATCGGCGATCATCGCCTCCGTCGTGATCAGGAGCGAGGCGACCGAAGCCGCATCCTGCAGGGCGTGACGCACGACCTTGGCCGGGTCGATGATGCCCGCCTCGATCATGTCGACATACTGCTCGGTCTGGGCGTTGAAGCCGAAGGTCGCCGACTTCGAGTCGCTGATCTTGCCGACCACGATCGAGCCCTCGACGCCGGCATTCTCGGCGATCTGGCGGATCGGAGATTCGAGCGCCTTGAGCACGATGTTGATGCCGGCCTGCACGTCGTCATTCTCGCTCTTGAGCGTGGCGACCGCGCGCCTGGCACGCAGCAGAGCGACACCGCCGCCCGGCACCACGCCCTCTTCCACCGCAGCGCGGGTGGCGTTGAGCGCGTCGTCGACGCGGTCCTTCTTCTCTTTCACCTCGACCTCGGTCGCGCCGCCGACGCGGATCACCGCGACGCCGCCCGCGAGCTTGGCAAGACGCTCCTGGAGCTTCTCGCGGTCATAGTCGGAGGTGGTCTCCTCGATCTGGGCCTTGATCTGAGCGACGCGGGCCTGGATCTGCACCTTCTTGCCGGCGCCGTCGATGATCGTGGTGTTCTCCTTCTCGATGCGCACCTTCTTGGCGCGACCGAGCATCTGGAGCGTCACGTTCTCGAGCTTGATGCCGAGGTCTTCGGCGATCATCTCGCCGGCGGTCAGGACCGCGATGTCCTCGAGCATGGCCTTGCGGCGGTCACCGAAGCCCGGCGCCTTCACGGCCGCGACCTTGAGGCCGCCGCGCAGCTTGTTGACGACGAGCGTGGCGAGCGCCTCGCCCTCGACGTCCTCGGCGACGATGAGGAGCGGCTTGCCGGTCTGCACCACCGCCTCGAGGACGGGGAGCATCGCCTGCAGCGAGGACAGCTTCTTCTCGTGGATGAGGATGTAGGGGTCCTCGAGCTCGGCCACCATCTTCTCGGCATTGGTGATGAAGTAAGGCGAGAGATAGCCGCGATCGAACTGCATGCCTTCGACGACGTCGAGCTCGGTCTCGAGGCTCTTTGCCTCCTCGACCGTGATCACGCCCTCATTGCCGACCTTCTGCATCGCCTCGGCGATCATCTTGCCGATCGAGGTGTCGCCATTGGCCGAAATCGTGCCGACCTGCGCGACCTCATGGGAGTCCTTCACCTTCTTGGAGGACTTCTCGATCGCCTTGACGGCCTCGGTCACGGCGAGATCGACGCCGCGCTTGAGGTCCATCGGGTTCATGCCGGCCGCCACGTATTTGGCGCCTTCGCGCACGATCGCATGGGCCAAAACGGTCGCGGTCGTGGTGCCGTCGCCGGCATTGTCATTGGTCTTCGAGGCCACTTCGCGCACCATCTGGGCGCCCATGTTCTCGAACTTGTCCTCGAGCTCGATCTCCTTGGCGACGGTCACGCCGTCCTTGGTGATGCGAGGTGCGCCGAAGCTCTTGTCGAGCACGACGTTGCGGCCCTTGGGGCCGAGCGTGACGCGGACCGCGTTCGCCAGAATGTCGATGCCGCGCAGCATCCTGTCGCGCGCATCGCCCGAAAAACGGACTTCCTTAGCAGCCATATGCCTCTACTCCTGAAGAAAAATGATCGGATGGTGGGACGAGGTCGCCTCAGGCGGCCTTCTTGCGAGAGGCCGACATCTCGAGCACGCCCATGATGTCGCTCTCCTTCATGATGAGGAGATCCTCGCCGTCGATCTTCACCTCGGTGCCGGACCACTTGCCGAACAGGATGCGATCGCCGGCCTTGACGTCGAGCGGAACGAGCTTGCCGCTCTCGTCGCGGGCGCCGGAGCCCACCGCGATGATCTCGCCCTCTTGCGGCTTCTCCTTGGCGGTGTCGGGAATGATGATGCCGCCCTTGGTCTTTTCCTCGCCCTCGAGGCGGCGAACGACGACTCGGTCGTGCAGCGGACGAAACTTCATGAAAGTCCTCTCCATTTAAGATGGCGCTCGGCCCTTGCCGGGCTCGTCTGTTAGCACCCGCCAGGCGCGAGTGCCAATCGGGGCTCGATGTATGCGGCAGCCTTGGCGGAGTCAAGGTTTGGGTTGCGCGGATTTGGGGGCGCCGGCGCCCTCCACCTCGCCCTCCTCGGACTTGTTCCGAGGATCACGGGGAGAGGCGTTCCCGAGCGCAGCGAGGGAACCGCCTTCGTCCATGCGCCTGTTCCACCTGATAATACAGGTCAAATACAGGCAGGGCGGAACGGGCGCCGCGGCGCCACCAACGTCGTCTCCCGGCATTTCGGCATAATCATCCCCCGTGTTCGAGCCGCGATCTCCGGCCAGATCGCTATTGACAGAATATTCCATTAAGAATATACATACGCAAACATTCGAAGGAACGCTTGAAGGAAATCCCAATGTCTGATCGCACCCCCTCCGTTCTCATCATCGGCGCCGGTCTCGCCGGCCTCACCGCTGCGGCGACGCTCGCCTGGCGCGGCCTGCGGCCCCTGCTGGTCGAGCGCCACGCCTCGACCTCGCAGCATCCGCGGGCCCGCAGCGTCAATTTCCGTTCCATGGAGCTGTTGCGTCTGATGGGGCTCGAGGACGAGCTCGTGGCCGCCGGCGGCAACAGCATGCAGGATTTCAAGATCGTCATCGCCGAGAGCGTCACCGGTCGCGAGATCAAGACCATCCTGCCGCGCGGCGCTTGGGACACCGCGCCCTTCAGCCCGGCCCGGGCGAGCGGGGCCGGGCAGGACCGCATCGAGCCCATCCTGCGCCGTTATGCGGAGGAGCATGGCGCGCAGATCCGCGTCTCGACCGAGCTCGTCTCGCTCAGCGAGGACGAGGACGGCGTCGAGGCGCTGATCCGCGACCGTCTGAGCGGCGCCGAGGAGCGCATCCGCGCCGATTACGTCGTGGCGGCGGACGGCAATCGCAGCCTGGTGCGCAATCTTCTCGGCATCGGCCTCAATGGCCAAGGCACGCTCTCGCACAATATGGCGGTCGTCTTCAGCGCCGATGACCTGCCGCTGAGCCAGCAGGGCATGGTGCTCTATTACCTGCAGAATCCGGGCTTCACCGGCGTCTATATCAGCCCGGACCTCGATGGGCGCGCCCTGGTCTCGGTCGAATACGACCCGGCGCGCGAAAGCCGCGAGGATTTCACAAAAGCACGCTGCGTCGTGCTGATCCGCGCGGCGCTCGGCGCCGATCAGGTCGAGCCGCGCATCATCGAGGTGATCGCCTGGGAGATGGCGTCGCAAGTCGCGAACCGCTTCGGCACGCGACGCGTCTTCCTTGCGGGCGATGCGGCCCACACCATGCCGCCGACCGGCGGCCTCGGCGGCCAGACCGCGATCCAGGACGGCTTCGACATCGCCTGGAAGCTCGCCATGGTGCTGAAGGGCGAGGCGGGTTCCGACCTGCTCGCGACCTATGCGCAGGAGCGCCAGCCGGTGGGCGAGCGGACGGTCGCGCTCCAGACCGCGACTTACGCCGCCCGCATGCGCCCCGACCGCAAGGATCTCGGCGGGGAGAATGCCGAGGCGGACTATTTCGGTGTCGCCTTCGGCTATCGCTATCGCTCCGCGGCGATCCTGCAGGACGGCCCCGATGACGGCGCATCATCCGAGAATCCGATGCAGCCGAGCGGCAGGCCGGGCACGCGCGCGGCGCATCTCGTCCTCGAGACGGACGGCAAGCTCGTCTCGACGCTCGACCTGATCCAATCGGGTTTCGCGCTCCTGGTCGGGCCGCAAGCTCAGGGCTTCGAAAAGGCCGGGCGCGAGCTCGCCATGGAGCTGCCGGTGAGCGTCTATCGCATCGGCACCGATCTGATCGAGTGCGAGGCGAGCTTCACGGCGAATTTTGGGGTCGGGCCGCAAGGCGCCGTGCTGCTGCGGCCGGACGGCTTCATCGCCTGGCGTTCGGTTGGCGCGGTCGAGGATGCGACAGACGTCTTGACGCAGGCGTTGGCCCGTGTGCTGTGTCGGCCGATCGATCGCCAGCTCCTGAATGGAGTTGGCTTCGATCGAGTTGGTCTGGACCGACCTCATTTGGGCGAATTGCAACGCGGAGCCGCATGAGCCGCAAATCCTCGAACCCTCTGGCGCTCGCGGTGCTGTCCTGCCTCTTCGAGCGGCCGATGCACCCATACGAGATGGCGACGACGCTGCGCGAGCGCCACAAGGATGAGAGCATCAAGCTCAATTACGGCTCGCTCTATGCGGTCGTCGAAGGCTTGCAGCGCCGCCGCCTGATCGTCGCCAGCGAGACGATGCGCGAGGGCAACCGTCCCGAGCGCACCGTTTATCGCCTTACCGACGCCGGCCGGGTCGAGCTGATCGACTGGCTGAGCGAGCTCTTATCCGAGCCCACCAAGGAATTCACCCAGTTCGAGGCCGGGCTGTCGCTGATGCCGGTGCTGTCGCCGGAGGATGTGGTGAAGCTCCTCGACGAACGCCGCAAGCGCCTCGAGATCGAGATCGCGCAGGCCGCCTCCTTGCGCGGGCTGCTATCACCCGAGCTGCCGCGCCTCTTCTATGTCGAGGCCGAATATCGCTCGAGGCTCAAGGAGGCCGAGCTCGCTTTTGTGCGCAGCCTCATCGACGACATCGCCACTGGCAAGCTCGAAGGCCTCGATCTCTGGCGCGGATTCCATACCGACATCGCGAAGCCGGAAGAGGCGCCCGAGGTGCCGATTGAGAGGGAATCGGAGCGGGATTAGCGCGCCTCCTTCTCCGGCCCCTTTGCGGGAGAAGGTGCCCGAACGCAGTGAGGGCGGATGAGGGACGCCGGTGAAGCGCTCGACCTGCTTGTGCCGCCACGTGCCACTGGTTCGTCGAACGCATTCGAGCTTCTATCCGAGAGACCGAAGATGGCTCCTGATCATAGGCTCCTGCGATCCACCCTCACCCGCCTCGACTTCGTCTCGGCACCCTCTCCCGCGCGAAGAGCGCGGGAGAGGGAAGGCGCCTCACCCCTGCTCGATTTCCTCGCGCAGGATCTCCAATTCGAGCCATCTTCCCTCGGCGTCGGTGAGCTCGGACTGAGCTGCCGTCATCGCCTCGGCGGTCGCCGCGAAGGCGCCGGGGTTCTGCGCATAGAGGGCCGGATCGTCGAGCCTCCGGCGCAGCGTCTCGATCTGCCGTTCGAGATCGGCGATGCGCTTCGGCAAGGTCGCGAGCGCATGCGTGTCGTTGAAGCTCAGGCGCCGCTTGGACGGCCTGGCTTGCGCCTTGGGTGACGTTTGAGCGGCAGCCTTGGCCACGGGTGTGCGGGCCGCCGAAGGGGCAACGAATCCTTCGCCGCGCTGGGCCAGCATATCCGTGTAGCCGCCCGCATATTCGACCCATTTGCCCTTGCCCTCGGGCGCGATCACGGCGTTCACGACGCGATCGAGGAAATCGCGATCATGGCTCACCAGCAGCACCACGCCCGCATAATCGCCGAGGCGATCCTGCAACACGTCGAGCGTCTCGAGATCGAGATCATTGGTCGGCTCATCGAGCACCAGGATGTTCGAGGGCCTGGCGAAAATGCGCGCCAGCAGCAGCCGGCCACGCTCGCCGCCCGACAGGGCCCTGAGCGGCGTGCGCGCCTGTTCGGGCGTGAACAGGAAATCCTGCAGATAGCCGATGACGTGCTTGGGCTGGCCGCCCACCATGACGGTGTCGGAGCTGCCGCCGGTCAGCGCATCGGCGAGCCGCGTCTCCGGATCGAGCGTCGAGCGCTGCTGCTCGAGCCTCGCAAATTCGAGATTGGCGGCGAGCTTGGCGCTGCCGCCATCCGGGGCGAGCACGCCGGTGAGCATGTTGATCAGCGTCGTCTTGCCTGAGCCATTCGGGCCGACGATGCCGATGCGATCGCCACGCGCCACGCGGATCGAGAAATCCTGCACGATGGTCTTGCCGTCATAGGCCTTGCCGATGCCCTCGGCCTCGATGGCGAGCGTGCCCGAACGCGTCGCCTCCGCGACCGTCATCGCGACTGCGCCGGCCGGGCCTCTATGCTCGCGGCGCGCCTGGCGCAGCGCATAGAGCGCCTCGAGCCGGCGCACATTGCGCTTGCGGCGCGCCGTCACGCCATAGCGCAGCCAATCGGCCTCGGCGACGAGCTTGCGGTCGAGCTTGTGCTGCTCGCGCTCTTCTTCGGCGAAAACCTCGTCGCGCCAGGCCTCGAAGGCCGAGAACCCGCGGTCGATGCGGCGCGTCGTGCCGCGGTCGAGCCAGACGGTCGAGCGCGACAGATTGGCGAGGAAGCGCCGGTCATGGCTGATCAGCACAAGGGCCGAGCGCCTTGCCGCGAGCTCGCGCTCCAACCATTCGATGACGGCGAGGTCGAGATGGTTGGTGGGCTCGTCGAGGAGCAGGATGTCGGGGGCGGGAGCGAGCGTGCGGGCGATGGCGGCGCGCCGCGCTTCACCGCCCGACAGATTGCCCGGCTGCTCCTCGCCCGTCAGGCCGAGCTCCTCGAGCAGGCGGCGCGCCTCGAAGGGATCATCGGTCGGGCCGAGGCCTTGCTCCACATAGGCGCCGACCGTCGCGGCATCGCCGAAATCGGGCTCTTGCGGCAGATAGCGCATGGTGACGCCGGGCTGCACGAAGCGCGAGCCGCGATCGGGCTCAACGAGGCCCGCCGCGATCTTGAGCAATGTCGACTTGCCCGAGCCGTTGCGGCCGACGAGGCAGATGCGCTCGCCGGCCGAGACCGACAATTCGACGCCCGCGAGCAGCGGCGCCCTCCCGAAGGTGAGCGCGATATCGGTGAGCTGGATGAGAGGGGCGGCCATGGCCAGCGGGTCTTAGCGGTCGGCGGCGGTCGGCGCCAGTGAGAGGCTCAGCCGGTTCGCGGCCGCGTCGCTTCGCCTCGCCGCAAGCGCATCACCGCCGCGTCGAGCGCCGACAGGAAGGCCGAGCGGTCGCGCGGCGAAAAGGGGCGCGGGCCGCCCCCGACCTCGCCCATGGCGCGCAGATCCGTCATCAGCTCGCGCATGGCGAGCGCCATGCCGATCGAATTCTCCGTGAACACTTTGCCGGTGGGCGCGATCACCGCAGCACCCGCCTTCAGGCAGCGGCCGGCGAGCGGGATGTCGGTGGTGATCACGATGTCAACCGGCCCCGCGCGCTCGGCGATCCAGTCATCGGCCGCATCGAAGCCCGAGCCGACGCCGACGAGCTCGATCGAAGGATCCCGCGGCGTGCGGATGAAGCTGTTGGCGACAACGAACACCTTGAGCGCGTAGCGGGCCGCGACCCGATACACCTCCTCCTTCACGGGACAGGCATCGGCGTCGATGAAGATGCGCGTGGTCATGACGGTGCAAGCAGATGTCAGGCGCGGTGCCATGGTATTGCACGGTCTCGCAGCAACAAGAAGGGCCGCCCCGCGGGGCGGCCCTTCCAGTGTCGAACCGCGGTCCGGCCGTCGGACCTCAAAGTGTCACGCAGCCAGGAACTCGCGAGAGGCGAGGATCCAGGCGCGATTCGGCGACCGACGCGGCAAATGACAATGAGACACTGGACCACCTCCTTTCGATTGTTGACGATGATCCGAGCTTACGCTGCCGTGCAGCGATTGTCGACCTTCGGGGGATCGCCGGCGCGGCGCCTTCTCCCCGCCACTTCGCGGGGAGAAGGCGGGGGGATAAGGGGCCTGGTGAGTGCGAGCCAGCGCTGCAGCTAATCACCCAGCCCCTCACCCGCTCCCTCGGCCAGGGCCTCGGGATCGACCTCTCCCCGTAAGAACGGGGCGAGGTGAAGGGGGCGCCGGCGTATTGAAGGTCGGCCTACTTCGCCGGGCGAATGCTGCCGAGGATCGAGTCGATCTCGGCATCATGCTTCTTCTGCTCGTCGAGCGAGCCCCAGAGGGTGAGCATGATCAGCCGATCGCCCGCGGGAATCAGCGTGAAGCTGACATTGGTCGGCCCGTTCTCGTCCTTGGCCTTGTAATTGTAGATCGTCGCCTTGACCGGACCTTGGTCGACGCTGGTGATCTTCGCTTCGCCCTCGGGCGTGATCTTCTGATCCTTCATCCAGGCGTCGTTGAGGGCCATCATCTTGTCGACGCTCTTCGCCTGCGTGGACTCGACATAGAAATAGACGTCGTCACCGGGCGATGCCGCCGAAAATCCGTAGTCGATGTCGCGAATCTTCCAATTGTCGGGGATACTGATGGCGATCGCCGGATCTTTCTTCGGCACCGAGAAATCCCGGGCCAGCGCAGGCATAGTCAGAGCGACGGCGAATGCGACGGCAAGCAAAGAACGCTTCATCATTGATCCCCTGAATGATCGAGTTGCCCCCAAAGGCAAAGCGAGCCTTAGAGGCTGACTGAAAAAAGAAAGTTGGGTGATTTCAATCTGTTGTGATTCCGTTGGGTTGCGAAGCTCAAAGGAGATCACGATGGCTTGGACTGAAACCACCCGCGCGCACTATCGGCGCGATGCGTTGCGCTACGCAAGCGATCTTACCGACGCGGAATGGACGTTGATCGAGCCGTTTCTGCCGACGGCTTCGAAGGTTGGGCGGCCGAGAAAGACGGACTTGCGCTCGGTGGTGGAGGCGATCCTTTATATGGCGTCGACCGGCTGCCAATGGCGCGCGATCCCCAAGGATTTTCCGCCCTACTCGACAGTGCAAGGCTACTTCTACGCTTGGTCGCACAAGGGTTTGTTGGCGCACATCAACCACATGCTGGTCATGGCCCTGCGCGAGATGGTCGGGCGAGAGGCCAGCCCCACGGCGGGCGTCATCGATAGCCAGTCGGTGAAGACCGCCGAATGCGGCGGCCCCAGAGGCTTCGATGCGGGCAAGAAGCTCAAAGGCCGCAAACGCCATATCGTCACCGACACCGAGGGCCATCTGGTCGGCGTGCAGGTTCACCCCGCCGATATCCAAGACCGCGACGGCACACCGGACCTGCTGGCGTCGATCCGCTCGCTCTATCCGTGGCTGCGCCATGTCTTCGCCGACGGCGGCTATGCCGGAGACAAGCTGCGCGACGCCATGACCACGCTCGGCCAATGGACTTTCGAGATCATCAAACGCTCCGACACCGCCAAGGGGTTCGAACTCCTGCCGCGTCGATGGGTAGTCGAACGAACCTTCGCTTGGCTCGGCCGATGCCGGCGGCTCGCGAAGGACTTCGAAGCCAGCATCGAGAGCGCCGTCGCTTGGATCCTCATCGCCCACATCCGCCGCCTTACAAGAAGGCTGGGGAGAGCGTGAAATGCTGCCAGCCTTTATGAGTCAGACTCTTAGAGCGGGCTCGCAAACACCGTGCCCCGCTTGAGCGATCCGGCTCAGGACGGCGCCTCGACCTGCGCCTGCTCCAGTGATTCGATGAGGTGGCGGACGGTTGGCCAGAAAGCATCTTGCGGCAAGAAGGCCTCGGGAGTCTTGAAAGCTTCGCGAGTCTTGGCGGGCTTGCGGCGGGATTTCGCCTCGGCGGCGCATTTCTGCGCATGCGCGTCGCGGTTGATCACCTGCAGATTAGGCACGCCCCAGAAGCCTAAGAGCTGCGGCCATGGCGTGTCGCGATGCTCGCGCCAGACCTGGAAGAGCGGCAGCTTGTGGTCGACCTCGGCGCTGCGCCAGAGCCGCTTGCCGCTCTCAGCACAACGCCTTTTCTGCAGCCGCTTGAGCAGCTGTGCCTGGTCGCTCGGCGCGTTCCAGAAGCGCCAGGCCACCACGCAGGCGGCATGCCATTCGGCATTGCGGTTCGGGCCCGCGCCCCAGAGGTCGTCATGCCAGCCGAAGCGGTAGACCTTCTGCCCGCAGACGCAGCAATGCCCTTTGCCGAGCGCGAATCCCGCCTCGCGATACGGTGCCGGCGGGGCACGGAAGCTCTGCGGCAGACCGGGCGCGGCCGTCTCGCCGATACGCCAGCTCCAACCTTGCGGCGCGCCGCTCTTCGCCGCCAGCGCCCGCGCCAGGCGGTCGGCGCGCAGCGGATGGGCGCGCCAATAGCCGTCGATGGCGAGCCTCGGCATGGGCGGCACGAAGGGGCGGCTCACGGCACGCGCCAGCACCGGAGCCGGGAACACGGCCGGCAAGGCTTTCATGAGGCGCGCTAGCGAGCGCCGGTTGCGCTCCTCGCGCCAGCTCGAAGGGGAGTCATGGGTTGTGCGAATCGCCGACATCGGGTGCAGTCTACGCCGAGGACGTAAAGTCTTTGGAAAGCTCGCGAGGCCTGGGACCGCGACCGTCTCGATCGCTCTTTCTTCCCGGCGGCGCGCCAGCCTCGCGGTTTCAAGGGCGGGCGGGACGCCCGCGATCCCAGGCGCGCCCTATCGCGCTGCCGGCACGATCGCGGCATAATCCGAGACACAATGGGGCTTGATCGATGGAGGCGGATATGGCCGAACGATGCCCGACCCTCGATGCTCTTCGCCTGTCGCGACGCGACGCCTTGCTCGGCGCCGGCGCGCTCGCCTGCGCCCAGGGCTTCGGGGGCGCGGCGCTTGCCGACGAAACGATCCTCGCCCGGCCCATCCCGCATTCGGGCGAGATGCTTCCCGTTGTCGGCCTCGGCACGGCCGTCAATTTCGACGTCGATGCGGATCCGGGCAAGCGTGCCGATCTCAAGCGTGTGGTCTCGGCTCTCGCGGCCGGCGGCGGCACCGTGATCGACACGTCCACCGACTATGGCCGTGCCGAGGAGGTGGTGGGCGACCTTGTGGCTGAGCTGGCCTTGAGGCCTCGTCTGTTCATCGCGACCAAGATCCGCAGCGGCACGGATGCCAGGACGGCCCAGCAGGAGTTCGAACGCTCCCTGAAGCGGCTCAGGACCGACCGTGTCGATCTCCTGCAGCTCCACAATGTCGCTGATCCCCATCAGAGCCTCGCCCAGCTGCGGGACTGGCAGGCCGCCAAGCTCTGCCGCTATACCGGCGTCACCTCGACCTACCGGCGCGATTATCCGGCCATGGAGGCGATCATCCGCCGTGAGAAGCCGGATTTCGTCCAGGTCGAATATTCGCTAGGCGAGCGTGAGGCGGAAGAGCGCATCATCCCGGCCTCGGTCGAGGCCGGCGCCGGCGTGATCACCGCGCTCCCATTCGGCCGCGCCAGCTTGTTCGCGGCGGTGCGGGGCAAGGCGCTGCCCGATTGGGCCAAGGAGTTCGGGGCGCAGAGCTTCGCGCAATTCTTCCTCAAATTCCTTCTGGGCAACAAGGCGATCAGCGCCGTCATCCCGGGCACCAACAAGACCGAGCACATGACGGATGACCTCGGCGCCGGACGCGGCCGCCTGCCGGACGAGGCCGAGCGCGCTCGCATGCTCGCCTTCTGGCAGTCTCTGAACTGAGGATAGGGCGAAGAAGGCGAGGAAGGCCAAAAGTGTCATCGTCGCGTCGCATATGGCGGGAATGGTCCGCGCCGATGGCACAGGCGCTCACCGACGCGGCGATCCTCAATCCGCGCCTGCGGAGCAGTGCGCCCACGCGCCTTGCGACCGGTCGCGGCTTGCGGCTGACCGCGTTCTGGCTGCTGGCGCCGTCCTTGTTCTTCCTGTTCCTCTTCACCTATGTGCCGATCCTGCAGGCGCTGCTGCAGGCCGTGACGCTGGAGGGCTTCGGCGGCAAATTCGCCGGCTACGGCATCGGCAATTTCCGCCGTCTGTTCGCCGATCACGCATTCTGGAAGGCTTTGTCCAACAATGTCGTCTACGGCGTCGGCACGGTCGCGCCGTCGATCGCGCTCGCGGTCGTGCTCGGCGTCGTGCTGCAGGAGACGACGCGCCTCAACGCGCTGTTTCGCACCGTGATCGTGTTCCCGGTGGTGCTGCCGCTGGTCGCGGTCGCGACCTTGTTCGCCTTCGTGCTGATGCCCGGTGTCGGGCTCCTCGACTATCACCTGGCGAAGCTCGGCATCGCCTCGAGCAACTGGCTCGGCAATCCGGACACGGCGCTCTATGCCATCATCGGGCTCAGCATCTGGAAGAATGCCGGCTATTACATGCTGTTCGTGCTCGCTGGCCTGCAGGGTGTCGCGCCTGAGCTGCACGAGGCCGCGAAGCTCGACGGGGCGGGCGCGCTGACGCGCTTCTGGCGCATCACCTTGCCGCTGTTGAAGCCGACGCTCGCCTTCATCGCGGTGATCGCCATCATCAATGTGGTGACGCAGATCGACCATGTGATCGTGCTCACAGGCGGCGGCCCTTCGGAATCGACCAACATCTTGCTCAACTACATCTTCCAGGCCGCCCATGAGCAGGCCGATACCGGGCGCGCCGCCGCCGCCACCATCGTCTCGGTCGCGGGGCTCCTCGCGCTCTCCGTCGCCTCCTTGAAGACACTGGAGCGCGGCATGCATTACGAATCGTGAACATGCGGGCCCCTCTCATCATGGCACGCCGGCGCAGCGCCCGCTTGATCGCGGTGGCGCTGCTCGCAGGCTTCGCGCTCACTTGGTCGACGCCGCTCCTGTGGATGCTCACCGCCTCGGTGCGCGACATTCCCTATGGGGCGATGTCGGCGGCTTCGCTGGTGCCCGATCTCAAGCCGACCGCGGAGCATTTCGCCGATGCCTGGTCGCAAGGCGATTTCGCGCGCTGGTATCTCAACACGCTGATCGTCACCCTCGGCATTCTCGTGGTGCAGCTCGTCACCATCACGCTCGCCGGCTATGCGTTCGCGCGGCTGGAATTTCGCGGCAAGAACCTCGTCTTCTACCTGTTCCTGTTGCAGCTGACGCTCGCTGCCCCGATCCTGATCGTCCCCAACACGTTGATGGTGGTGCGGCTCGGCATCTACGACACGCTGCCCGGCGTGATGGCGCCCTATTTCGCCTCGGCCTTCGGGGTGTTCCTGATGCGCCAGACCTTCAAGACCATTCCGCGCGATTTCGAGGAGGCCGCAACCCTCGACGGGGCGAGCTTCCTGCAGATGGTCCGCCTCGTGCTGGTGCCGCTGGCGCGCCCGGGCCTCGTCGCTTTCTCGATCGTCTCGGTGACCTCGCATTGGAACGAGTTCCTCTGGCCGCTGATGGTCACCGACAGCCCCGACAAGATGGTGCTGACGGTCGGCCTCACCTCCTTCGTGCGCTCCGCCGAGCAGGCGGCCGATTGGGGCCTGGTCGCCGCAGCGACACTTCTGGTCGCGGGCCCGCTGCTGCTCGCCTTCGCACTGTTCCAGCGCCAATTCGTCAATTCCTTCCTGTTCACCGGCGTCAAATAGGAGATTGCGCATGAAACTCTTGAGATCGATGGCGCTTGCCGGCTCCATCAGCATGATGGCGGCGAGCGGCGCCCTGGCGGCGACCAAGATCGACTTCTTCTTTCCGGTGCCCGTCGACGGGGCGCTCGCCAAGGAGATGCAGAACCTCGTGGCGCGCTTCAACAAGGAGAACCCGGATATCGAGGTGACGGCAGCTTACACCGGCACATATGACGATACCGACCTCAAGACGCGCGCCGCCATCAAGGCCGGCAAGCCGCCGGCCGTGTCGCTGATGAGCGCGAACTTCATCACGCAATACCATATCGACGATCTCGCCGAGCCGTTCGACCCGCTGGTCGTGGCCGAAGGCAAGACGCCCGACGCCTTCATGAACCAGTTCTGGCCGGCGCTTTCCGGCAATGCGCGCGTCGACGGCAAGATCTACGGCGTGCCGTTCCATAATTCGACGCCGCTCCTCTATTACAATGTCGAGCATTTCAAGGAGGCGGGGCTCGATCCAGACAAGCCGCCGGTGACCTGGGCCGATTGGGTCGAGGACGCCAAGAAGCTGACCAAGCGCGACGGCGACAAGACCAGCCGCTACGGCCTGATGATCTCGGGCACCTACGACATTCTCGGCTGGGTGGTGTCCTCGCTCGTGATGTCGAATGGCGGGCTTTATTACAACCCCGAATATGGCGGGGAGATCTATTACGACACGCCCTCGACGCTCGGCGCCGTCAGCCTGATCGACGACCTCGTGCACAAGCACAAGGTCATGCCCGAAGGCATCATCCAGACGCCGGCCATGAACAACGCCTTCTTCGGCGGCCAGGTCTCGATGATCATCTCTTCGACCGGTTCCTTGTCCTTCATCCGCCAGAACATGAAGACGCCCTTCCGTGTCGCCTTCATCCCGAGGAATGTGCGCAACGCGGTGCCGATCGGCGGCGCCTCGCTGATCATCCCGAAGGGCAATTCGGAGGAGCGCAAGCAGGCGGCCTGGAAGCTGATCAAATGGCTGACGAGCCTGGAGATCTCAGGAGGCTGGAGCCGCTTCACCGGCTATTTCGCGCCGCCCAAGGCCGCCTACGACCTGCCGGAGATGAAGGAGTTCCTCGACAAGAACCCCGACGCCAAAGTGGCGCTCGAGCAGCTCCCCTATGCGCGGCCCTGGTTTGCGACCTACAACACGGTCGCGGTGCGCAAGGCGCTCGAGGACGAGGTGCAGGCCGTGATCTCGGGCAAGAAGACACCGGCCGATGCCGTCAAGGCGGCCCAGGCCAGTGCCGATGCCCTGCTCAAGGGCTATGTCGAGGCGACCGCGCTCAACCTGCCGAAGTAAGGGGGGCCTGGGACCGCGACCATCCTGGTCGCCCTTCCTCCCGGCGGCGCGCCAGCCTGGCGGTCTCAAGGGCGGGCGGGACGCCCGCGGTCCCAAGAAGGCCCGCGCTAACCCACCGACACCATCCGCCGCGATGCTGCGAGCAGCACAATCGCCAGCAGGCTGACGAGCGCCGAGAAGATGGCCACGGCGGCGAACAGCCCGACCAGCTGGGCGCCGAAGCCGATGGCGACCGCCGGCAGCGCCACGCCGAGATAGGAGACGATGTAGAAGCTCGACGTCACCTCGGCGCGCTGCGTCTCGGGCGCGATCTTGTTGACGAGCACCATGGCGCCGAGGAAGCCGAGGCCATGACCGGCGCCGACCACCAGCGTTCCGACCAGCAGCAGCGCCGCCGAATGCAGCGGACTTGCGAGGATGAGACTTCCGAGTCCGAGCGGCAGGAGCGCAAGGCCGGCCGTCATGGCGGTGCGGAAAGGCAGGGGGCGGCCGAGGAACTGGGCGGCGGCCGACGCAATGAGCATGAGCGAGACGAAGACGCCGCCGACCGCCAGGTTGTCGAGTTGCAGCAGCATCGCCACATAGCCTGGCGCCAGCGTCAGGTACATCGCGGCCGACGCCCAGACCGTGAAGGATGCGGCCGACGCGAAGGCGAATTCCTTGACGATGCCGGCCGGCACCGCCGGCAGGCGGAACTCCAACGCCAGGGGGCGGCGCTTGGCGACGGTCTCGCGCATGCCGACGAGCCCAGCGATCGGCAGCATCAGCACGAGCAGCACCAGATAAGGCAACCGCGTCGGCCAGGGACCGTATTCGGCGAGCGCTCCCGCGAAGAGCGGGCCGAGCGCCGCGCCTGAGGCATTGGCGGCCGTGACCACGAAGGAGGCCTTGCGGCTGTTGCCCGAGGGCTCGAGCTCGGCGAGCGCCGCGCTGCCGGCGCCCGCCACGATCCCCGTGGCGACGCCCTGCATGGCCCGGGCGAGGAACAGGGCAGCGAGGCCCTGGGCGCTCGCGAAGGTGATGGCCGCCAGCGCCGCAAGGCTGAAGCCGATGAGCAGCACGCTGCGCCGCCCGATCCGGTCCGAGATCTGGCCGAAGGCGAGGAGCGAGGGCACCAGCGTCAGCACATAGATCGCGAAGATCAAGGTCAGGACGCCCGAGGAGAAGTGCAGCTCCTCCTGATAGACGCGATAGAGCGGCGTCGGGATGGTGGTGCCGACGAACAGCATCAGGAACGCATAACCGAGCAGCCAGAAGGACGGCGCCTTGCCCAGGACCGGGAAGCCGGAACGAACAGCGCTCATGGGGCTCCCCCGTGCTACCGCCATGCCCCGTGCCGCAGCGTTCGGGGAAGTCTCGCTGCCCATGTCCCGCCGATCAGCTTCGCACGGATCCGGCCGCGCTCCAATGGGTGGGGTTGCGCCAGCACTACGCAACGCCTCTTTGACTTGCCGATCCCGATTATGGCAAACAGGCGCCGCCGCGGCGCCGAGCCTCGCGGGTGTAGCTCAATGGTAGAGCAACAGCCTTCCAAGCTGATGACGAGGGTTCGATTCCCTTCACCCGCTCCAATCGCCTGCGTCTCGGGCGCCCTGGGATCGCGACCGTCCCGGTCGCCCTTCCTCCCGGCGGCGCGCCAGCCTCAGCGGTTCAAGGACGGGCGTCCCGCCCATATGCGCTAACTTTGGGATTCACACTGCCGGCAGCTTGTGATTCAAGCTGCGGATGCAAGATGATTCGGTGTTCTCATTTGAAGGTGACTGGCCCGCGGTCGAGGGTCTTCTGGGAGGCGCGAGTGAGCTGGACGCGCTGGCGCGCGAGACTGGCGCGCTGGTTCGTCGTCGTCGTATTTGCAATGGATCGCAACTCCTTCGCCTAGCGCTTGGCTATGCGGCAACCGGACAGTCTCTGCGCTCGACAGCGGCATGGAGCCATTCGGCGTTGGGCGTCCCGCTGAGCGACGTTGCCGTGCTGCAGCGACTGCGCGACTGCGGCGATCTGCTGTCTTCGGTGGTAGGTCGGCTTCTGAGCCTGTCCAGCGAATGGGCCGCGCCTTCGACGCTTTGGCGAGGCCCGCCGATCCGTCTTGTCGATGGCAGCATGTTCGCCGGCCCTGGCAAACGCGGTGGGCAGCATCGGCTGCACGCCAGCTACGATCCCGGGACCGGAAGATTTGATCTCCTGAATCTGACCGACGTGAAGGTCGGCGAAACACTGAGCCTGGCTCGGATCGAGCCGGGGGCCATTGCTGTCGCCGACCGCAATTACGCCAAAACCAAAGCCTTGCGGGAACTGGCCGACAACATGGCGTTTTTCCTCGTCCGCGCCGGGATCAGCGCGATGAAGATGATTTATGACAAGACTGGCGAACGCCTGACCGCGCAGGATGTCATCGCCGCCCTCGGCGAGGCCGAAGCCGTCGAGATCGCAGTCACATTGCAAGAGGCCAAGCCCAAAAAGGACCGGGCAAACCCCCGGCCTTTGTCCAAGCCGCTGAAGACCCGAATCGTCATTGTGCGCGCCAGCGAAGCGGTCGCCGCCCGCGAGCGCGCCCGCATCGAACGCTCGCGTTCCAAGCACGGGGTGACGCCCCGCGAGGACACCAAGGCCATGGCCGGCCTGATCATGTTCGCCACGAACCTGTTGGCTAAGGATTGGCCGATCGAACGGCTCATCCCCCTCTACCGGCTGCGATGGCAGATTGAGCTGGCCTTCAAGGTACTCAAATCCATCTTCGCGATGCGAGCCGTCCCCGCCAAAGATCCTGCGCTCGCGCGAACCTGGATCCTGGCCAATCTCGCCGCCGCCCTCCTCGCCAATCTCCTCGCAAGCGCCCTCGAGCGCGCCATTCCCCCCTCAAACCACCGCCGCCGCCTATCGAAGCCCTTGCAAAATCCGGCTCCTCGTCCTGTGCCGCATAGTCATCGTCGCCCATCTACTGGGTGACCTCGCCGCGCAGATTCGCAATATCCGCAGACACGGCCTCCCAAACGCACTCTACGAACCCCCAAGAAAGAGAAAGAAACAGGCCGACAACTTTGGAATGCTCTTAACTTAGCGCATATGGGCGGGACGCCCGCGGTCCCAAGGCCTCACCCCGGCCGCCTGAGCATGAAGGCCTGGCGCTTGCATTCGGCGACGAGGGTGCCGTCCTGCTTATAGGCGCGGTGATGCATCTCGACGAGGCCGGCGGTGGGGCGCGACTTCGAGGCGCGCTTCGACAGCACCGTGGTCTCGCAGCGCAAGGTGTCGCCCTCGAACACCGG
Organism: Rhizobiales bacterium GAS188; assembly: GCA_900104855.1. Taxonomy (NCBI): domain Bacteria; kingdom Pseudomonadati; phylum Pseudomonadota; class Alphaproteobacteria; order Hyphomicrobiales; species Rhizobiales bacterium GAS188. The sequence continues at coordinate 3,593,948 of FNSS01000001.1, read as the reverse complement.
GGCCGGGAAGCGTACATCCGTCATGCCGAGATTGGCGATGGTGGTGCCGACCGTCGTGTCGTTGACCGAGATGCCGATCATCAGCCCGAGCGTGAACAGCGAATTGACGATGGGGCGGCCCCATTCGGTCTCGGTGGCGCAGAAATGCGCATCGATATGCAGAGGCTGCGGGTTCAGCGTCATGTTCGAGAACAGCATATTGTCCATCTGCGTGACGGTGCGCGTCAGCCGGTGGGCGAACACATGGCCCTCGACGAAATCCTCGAAATAGAGCCCTCCGCGCGGATGGCGCCCGGCCTCTCCGGGGCTCGCTTGCGTCGCTTTAGCCATGGCGGGGCACCTTTCTCGCGTCCGACGGCCGCGAGGGGCCGCCAAATGCGGTTCTAGAGTTTCATCGCATAGCGCCGGCGATCCCGTTCGAACAGATGGTGCCCATCCGTTGCCTGCAACCTGACCGCAAGCCTTTGACATCATGGATCGAATTCGCCAGCGGACGCGAACCGGACGCTGACGCGACCGATCCGCGAAAACAGGGTCGCTTAAAGCTTACTTTACCATAAAGCGCCATGCTCGACGCGGCGCAACGGCGCAAGCTGCGGCGCATGGGACACTCGAACGCGAGAAGAGGCCGGCGTTGCGCGCTACGATCATCCCTTGGGGACATCCCTCGACGCTGCGGCCCTCGCCAGGCGAGGGTTTTGGCAAGCCGTTATCCCTGATCGCCATGCTGCCGGCCCCGGCCGGCGTCAGGCGCGCCCGCTTGGCCGAGCCGGACCGTCTCGACGGGGCCGCCTGCGAAGCGCGCCGGCAAGGCTGCGGCGACCTGCATGATGACGGCGGAGCCGCGGCCTCGTGATCGTCCGCCGCTTCCTGAGCTGGGCGCGCATCGCGCCTGCCTGCGCGCGCGCCGACGCCACGAGCGCGCTGGCGCGTGCCTATTTGTTCGCCAATATGGACGAAGCCGAGCGTTACGAGGCCGAGATCGCGCTGACCGTCATGTTGGACGACCCCTCCCCGCTGGTGCACCGCGCGCTGGCCGAGGCGATCGCCAGCGCGGCCGAGGCGCCGCGCCATCTGCTCACCGGCCTCGTGGCGCAAGGCGGCGAAGCGGCGGCACTCGTGCTCGGGCGCACCCGCCTGCTCTCGGAAGCAGAGCTCGTCGATGCCGCGGCGCTCGGCGCCGAGAAGGCGCAGATCGCCATCGCGCGCCGCGACGCCCTGCCGGCGACCGTGGCGGCGGCGCTCGCCGAAATCGGCTCGCTCGCGGCCTGCACGGCCCTCGTCCGAAACCCGTCGGCGATAGTGGCCGAAGCCGCGCTGCTGCGCATGCTGGAGCGCTTCGGCACCGAGGCCTCCCTGCGCGAGGCGCTGCTCGCCAGGCCCGATCTGCCGGCCAGGCTGCGCGAGCGGCTGATGGCCATGGTGAGCGATGTCCTGAAGAGTTTCGTCGTCGAGCGCGGCTGGCTCAGCGCCGAGCGGGCCGAGAGGCTTGCCCGCGACGCCGAGCATCGCGGCGCCCTGACGCTTGCCTGCGACGAGCGCCTCGACCTCGGCGACGTCGTCGCCTGCCTGAAGGAGGGTGGGCGCCTGACGCCGGCCTTCGTGGTGCATGCGCTTCTGGCCGGTCAGCTCGACCTGGTGGCGGCCTCGCTCGCCGATCTCGGCGACACGCCGCCCGCCAAGGTGGCGGCCTTCCTGCGCGAAGACAGGCAGGCTCCCTTGAGGGCCGTGCTGAAACGCGCCGGCATCCCGGATTGGCTCGCCCCGGTCTTCCCGATCGCACTCGTCGAGTTGCGGGCGGCCGCGATCGCGGGCGCCGGCGCCACGGCCTCGACGCCGCTGCGCGTGGCGCTGCGGCGCATCCTGGCGCAGCTCGCCGGCAGGGCTGAGCGCGAAACGGGCCGCCTCATCGCCTATCTGCGCACGCTCGAAGCCGAGACGGCGCGCGGCGAGGCACGCGCCCTCGCCGAGGCCATGATCGCGCTGGATGAAGAGGCTTTGGCCACCGAGCCGCATGATCTCGCGTTAGCTGCCAACGCGGTCCCGAAACACGAGCTCGAGCTCCAGCCGCTGGACACGCTACCGGTCGCGGTCGATCTCGACGCCATTGCGGTGGCACGCGCGGCCTGAGCGCTCCTTACCTTCTCCCGCTCTTTCGCGGGAGAAGGTGCCGAGACGAAGTCGAGGCGGATGAGGGACGGTTGAGCTTCCTGGACGCTCGCTTATCCGGCGTGTCCGTGTGCCCTCATAATCATCGCTCCTCCGATCCACCCTCACCCGCCTCGACTTCGTCTCGGCACCCTCTCCCGCGCGAAGAGCGCGGGAGAGGGAAGAGGCGCGCTCAACTGCCGCCGAGTGAAACACATTAGCTCTTTATTCATGACGCCAACTATATGTCGTGTAGAGACGACGACACGATCTAGTTGTGGTCACAAATTTGAAAGTTGCTTTTCGAGCGATATTCGAAACGCATCGATGGAGGGCTGGGACATTGCGTTCGCGCGTATTGGCTATGGGTGATCGACGCTGGTTTTGTTCAGGCGCCGCAATGGCGGCGGCTTCGGCCCTGACGGGATGCTCGGATCTCGGCTTCCAGCCGGAGTTCTCGCGGCCGGGGATGATGGGCCAGCGCGCCGCGCCGCGACAGGCGTCGCTCGGGCGGAATTCGGGCCGCACGCTGGAGCGCCCCGACTATGACAAGGTCTATGGCGATTATCATGGCGAGCGCTTCCCCATCGGCGCCTTCGATTACCGGCAGGTGGATCAGCGCTTCCTGCGCCAGATGGTGCAATATTCCGGGCCGGAAAAGCCCGGCACCATCGTGGTCGATCCCCCGTCGCGACATCTCTATTTCGTCGAGGTCCCGGGCCGCGCGACCCGCTACGGCGTGGGTGTCGGGCGGGAGGGCTTTGCCTGGTCGGGCGATGCCCAGATCAACATGAAACGGGATTGGCCGGACTGGGTTCCGCCCGCCGAAATGGTGGCGCGCTCTCCGGAAATCGTCGCCGAGCTGCAGGAGACGCCACGCGGCCGAGGCGTGCTGGGCGGCCCGCATAATCCTCTCGGCGCGCGGGCCATGTATCTCTTCGGCGGCGGACGCGATCTCGGCTATCGCATTCATGGAACGACCGAGCCTGAGACGATCGGCACCAATGTGTCGTCCGGCTGCATCCGGATGGTCAACCAGGACATCGCGCATCTCTACCCGCGGACCGCGATCGGAACCGAAGTCGTGGTCCTCGGAGCCTGACGGGGCTGAAACGCGGCTTCCTGGGACCGCGGGCGTCCTCGCCCGCACTTGCGATGGTGAGGCGCGCCGTTGGTCAGGAAGGGCGACCGAGACGGTCGCGGTCCCAGGCGCGTTCAGGGCCCGAACTGCTCGCGGATGATGCGCTCGTCCAGGCTGTGGTCGGGATCGTGCAGCATCACGAGGTCGATCGACCTGTCCATCTCGATCGCCACGTGCCTGGCGTCGCGGATCTCGATATGGTCGGCGACCGCCGCCACCGGCCGCTTCTCGGGCTCCAATATCTCGACGGCGAATTTGACGCGATCGGGCAAGAGCGCGCCGCGCCAGCGCCGCGGCCGGAAGGGCGAGATCGGGGTCAGCGCCAGGAGCGGCGCGGCGAGCGGGATGATCGGCCCGTTGCAGGAGAGGTTGTAGGCGGTCGAGCCCGCCGGCGTCGCCACCAGCACGCCATCGGCGATCAATTCGTCGAGCCGCACGGTGCCGTCGACCCGGATGCGCAGGCGCGCCGCCTGATAAGTCTGGCGCGTCACGAACACCTCGTTGATCGCATGCGCGGTCTGCGGGCCGTTCAGCGTCGTCACCGTCATCAGCAAGGGATGCACGATGCTGCGCTGCGCAGCCGCCAGGCGCTCGAGCAGTTGCGTCTCGCGGTAATCGTTCATCAGGAAGCCGACCGAGCCGCGATGCATGCCGTAGACGGGCTTCGTGGTGCCTCGGAGACGCTCCAGGGTCTGCAGCATGAGGCCGTCCCCGCCGAGCGCCACCACCACGGCGGCGTCCTCGATCGGGCAATCCCCATAAGTCGCGGCGAGCTTGCGCCTGGCCGCCTGGGCGGGCTCCGTGTCGGTCGCCACGAAGGCGATCTTGCGCGCCACGGCATCGAGCACGCCGCCAGCGGCGGGGGATGAGGCGATATTCGTCGCCGCAATATTCATCGCCGGTCGATCCATGCTCGCGGAAGCCTTACCATCGGGGTTCCCTCATAGCGATTTCGCCCCGGCTTGACCATCGCTGCCCTGCCGCCATCGCAGCCCAGCCATTCGTCCGCCGATGCATCGACAGCGACGCCGGCAGGGGTTACCAAGGGTTCTTGCGCTGCAACATGGCAGCTGCGATGCGGATTTGCCGCACGGATTTTTGGCCACGGAATTTTGAGTCATATGGATTTGACCACGAGCCGCGATATCGAGCTTCTCACCGAAACGCCGCCCGCTCCCGGCGAGCTGCGCGAGGTCGCGCCGAACCTCCTCTGGGCGAGGCTGCCGCTGCCGATGCGCCTCAACCATGTGAATCTGTGGTTCATGCGCGAAGACGACGGCTGGGTGGTGGTCGATGCCGGGCTCGACACGCAGATGTGCCGCGACGCCTGGGAGAAGCTGCTCGCGGGCCCCTTGGCGGGGCGACCGATCCGCCGCCTGGTGCTGACGCATGGGCACCCCGATCATGTCGGCCTCGCCGGCTGGCTCACCGAGCGCTTCGACTGCTCCTTTTCGGCCACGCGCACCGAATGGCTGTTCGCCAATTGGCGGCAGGCTCAATATGGGCGCGGCTTCGGCGCGAGGATGCAGCGTTTCTTCATCGCCCATGGCGGCAGCGCCGAGATCGTGCAGAGCTTCGCGGCGCAAGATGCGGCGATCGAAAGGGGCGAATTCCCGGTTCCGGAGCAGCTGCTGCGGCTGCGCCACGGAGACCGGCCGCGATTCGGCGGGCGCGAATTCAGGGTCATCGTCGGCCGCGGCCATGCGGATGAGCACGCCTCCTTCTACGCGCCCGAGGGCCATCTGCTGATCGCCGGCGACCAGATCCTGCAGCGCATCACCCCGGTGATCGGCGTGTTCGGCTATGAGCCCGAGAGCGACCCCTTGAGCGATTATCTCGACTCGCTGCCGCGCTTCGAGGATCTGCCGGCCGACACGCTGGTGCTGCCCTCGCACGGCCTGCCCTTCTACGGGCTGCAGGCGCGCCTGGAGCAGCTGCGCGGCCATCACCAGGAGCGGCTCGACCAGCTGTTGTCGCATATGCGCGAGCCGCGCTCGACCTTCGCGCTCGCCTCCCTGATCTTCGATCGCGCCATGCAGGAGGGCCAGGGACGCTTCGCCTTCGCCGAGACGCTCGCCCATCTCCATTACGCCGAGACGCTCGGCACGGCGCGCCGCAGCGTCGACGCCGAGGGCAACATCACCTTCGTGCGGATTTAGGGCCTGCCCGACCTTCTCCCGCTCTTTCGCGGGAGAAGGTGCCCGAACGCAGTGAGGGCGGATGAGGGACGCCGGTGAGGCGCTCGACCGCCCCTCATCCGATCTCGCTTCGCTCGACCACCTTCTCCCGTCTCAAGTGACGGGAGAAGGAAGAGCGCCGGAGCCCTCAACGAGCGCAGGCCGCTGCGAATTGCGACCAGCGGCGGACGAGATAATTGTGCTCGTCCATGGTGGTGTTCCAGACCGCGATATGGCTCGCCCGTTCGCGATAGGAGCCGCCCGGCCGCAGCGAGCCTGCCCGCACCGTGATCTCGCCATCGGTTCCCGGAAGATCGCGGCTCGCAGGAGCGCCCTCGTACCAATAGCCCCACTCCTCTGGCGGCAAGGCGTCGCGGACGCGTTCGGGCACCGACATGTAATAGCCTTGCCGCGCCATGACGGCGCCCGGCCAGCCTGAGAGCCACCAGTTCAGATACTCATAGGCCACGTCCAACAGGCGACCCGACAGGCGCGCCGAGAGGCACATGCCGCCATGCCAGGCGCGGTAGCCCTCCCTCGGCACGGCTTCCCGGATCGGGACGCCGGCCCGCATCAAGGCGCTCGTTCCGGGCGACCACATGCTCTGGATCGCGGCTCTGCCATCGGCCATGAGCTCGGCGGATTCCGCGGCCGTCTTCCACAATCCGCAGAAATAGCCCTCTCGCCTGCGCGCCGAGAGCAGCGTCATGAGCTTGTCGATTTCGGGGGCCGTCATATTGCCGATATCGGCGAACCGGATGTCGCCGCGCGCCTCGCAAGCCAAGGCTGCGTCGAAGACGCCGATCGCCGGCTCGTCGACGAGCGCGAGACGCCCCTTGGCGCGTTCGTCCAACAGCCAGCTCCAGCTCGCATCGCCGGGATCGGCACCGGGAAAGAGTTCCGGAAGGTAGGCGAAGGAATCGAAGTTGTGGACCGTCGGCAGCATGCTGATGCGTCCCGACTGCAGCGGGCCGAGCGACAAGCCCGGCTGCACATAAAGCTTGTTCACCGGAGCATCACCTCGCCCCATCGGCGCGTAGGCGCTGATCCGTCCCGATTTGGTGAGCTCGTTCACCTCGCCCCAGAGCGAGATCCGCTGCGTGTCGATGGGCTGGATGGCTCGCCAGAACCAGACGATGTCCACATTGTGGAAGCACTGATCATAGATGTCGAAGGCATCGGGCTCGGTCGCCGCCTTGCATTGCGCACTGAGGAAGTCGAGCATCTCGAAGGTGATGTCGATGCCGAGATCCCGCTCGGCCCGGACGCGCAACTGCTCGAGCAGCGTGATCTCGGTGCCGAGCACCCGCAGATGCGGACGCAAGGCCGTGTGGACCGCAGGCGAAGGCAAATCTTTTTCAGCGCCCAAGCCTTTTTTGGCGCGCTTCCCGCCTTTGTTGCTCATCGCTTTGCCCGGCTTGCCGATGATCCGCTTCATGCGGGCTCGGCAACGCGTATGGGCGAGGCGAGCGCAGCGAAAGCCCGCAGCGAGCGGGTGACCGAGGCGGGATCGAGGCCCTTCATGATGAACACGATGCGCGAGCGGCGATCTTCGCTCGGCCAAGCCGGCATATGCCGGGGCGCGTGCACCAGATGCTGCACGCCGTGCACCGCAACCGGGGTCGGCGAGCCGGCGACATTCAAGATGCCCTTGACGCGCAGCACCTCGGCGCCGTGGCGGTTGAGCAGCATGGTCAACCAAAGGCCGAACATCGTCCAATCGAGCGGCTCGTCGAACACCAACGCGAAGGCCCTGATATCGTCTCCGTGGCGATTCACGTCATGGGCATGGTGAGAGCCGTCATGGCCATGGCCCGCGTGAGAGGCGTCGCCTGGGATCGCATCCGGAAGCTCGAGCGCAAACCAATGCTGCGCAGCCTCGCTCTTGCCGGACATGTTGAAGGCATCGTCCGCGAGAAGCGTGCGCGCATCGATCTCCTCCTCGGCGGCACGCCACAGCGGCGCCGTCGGGTTGAGGGCGCGCAAGCGCTCCGTCAAAGCGAGCGCCGCGCGCGGCTCGGCGAGATCGGTCTTGGTCAGCACCAGGCGGTCGGCGACCGCCACCTGCTTGACGCTTTCCGGCTGGGCATCGAGCTCGGCCATGCCGTTCACTGCGTCGACCGTGGCGATCACGGCGCCCAGGCGGAAATGGTGCTTGAGCACCGGATCGGCATGCACCGTCGACAGGATCGGGAACGGGTCGGCAAGCCCCGTGCTCTCGATGACGAGGCGCCGAAATGGCGGCACCACCCCACGCTCGCGTTTCGAATGCAGCGCCTTGATGGCTTCCGAAAGCTCGCCGCGGATCGTGCAGCACAGGCAGCCCGATTGCAGCAGCACCACGGTGTCGTCGATGCGCTCGATGAGGTGATGATCGAGCCCCACCTCCCCGAACTCGTTGATCAGCACGGCCGTGTCGGCGAGCGCGGGATCGCGCAGCAGCCTTCCGAGCAATGTCGTCTTGCCCGATCCCAGGAAGCCGGTGATCAGATTGACCGGCGTGAACCCTGCGACGGCCTCAAGCATGCAGCGTCTCCAGCTTCGCCACCAGCCCCTCGGCGAGCGGATCGCAGGCGCGGCCGGTGAGACGCTCGGCCGTCGCCCACAGATGCGCGAGATTGTCGATGAGCTCGGTCTTCCCGGTCGCGGTCGAGAGCAGGTACGATGTGCCTTGCCAGTCAGCGAGCGCCAGGCCGTACTGCGACAGGATGCGGTTCGCGAGCGCCACGCGCCGCAGCCGCTCGCGCCGCCGCTCCGGCGAGCCGGTATTGCGCGTGAACACGCCTTGCCGCGCGACCGCATCGGTCCAGTGCTCGGCGCCGCCCAGGACGCCACATAATGCGCACATGCCCTTATCCTCGGTCGAACGCGGCCTGACGCCTGTGAAGTGGCATCTACTTCTTGCGCGGGGAGCGCCGCGCGAAATCGTCCGCCATGTCGTTCATGGTCACGAATTTCACCCCCGGATGGCCGATCATGTGGTTGTAGAGCCGCTCCAGCATCATCAGCACATGCGGCCGGCCCGATACGTCAGGGTGGATGGTCATGGGGAAGACCGCATAATCATATTCCCGATACACCCAGTCGAACTGATCGCGCCACATCTGCTCGATATCGCGCGGGTTGACGAAGCCGTGGCTGTTGGGGGCCTTCTTGATGAACATCATGGGCGGCAGGTCGTCGAGGTACCAGCTCGCCGGGATTTCGATCAGGTCCGTTTCGTGGCCGCGCTTCAGCGGCACCATCCATTCCGACGGTCTTTTCGCATAGTCGATCTTGGTCCAGCTATCGCCGACGCGCACGTAATAAGGTTGATGGTCGTGATGCATCAGCGAGTGGTCGTATTTGATGCCGCGCTCGAGCAGGAGCTCATTGGTCACCGGCGAGAACTCCCACCACGGCGCCACATAACCGGTCGGCCGCTTGCCCGAGAGCTTGGTGACGAGGTCGATGCATTTGTCGAGGATCTCGGTCTCCTGCTCGCGGGTCATGGCGATCGGGTTCTCATGCGTATAGCCGTGAATGCCGATCTCATGGCCGGCCTCGGCCACCGCCTTCATCTCCTTGGGGAAGGTCTCGATCGAATGGCCGGGAATGAACCATGTGGTCTTGATGCCGAACCGCTCGAACAGCTTGAGGATGCGCGGACTGCCGACTTCGCCTGCGAATAATCCGCGCGAGATGTCGTCTGGTGAATCTTCGCCCCCATAGGAGCCGAGCCAGCCCGCCACGGCATCGACGTCGACGCCAAATCCGCAAAGAATTTCCTTGGCCATTATCGGTCTTCCTTCCTCTCTACGCGGGGCCCTGAGCACCCCTGTCGCTTCGTCAGCCTCTGATCACGGTCGCTTCCTTGGCGGCCCAGGCGATCCAGACGGCGGAGCCGGGCGCCAGGCCATCATTGAGGTATTTCTCCACATGCCCCTCGATCGCGACGACGCGGTCGCCAGCGAGCTTCACCGCGAGCTGCACGATATGGCCGACGACCTCGCGCTCGGTGATGACGCCCTGCAGGACATTGCCTCGATAGCTCTCGACGAGCGCCGAGTGCGAGGCTTCCAGGCATGGATAGATGCCGAAGGCTTCCGAGGGCACGACGATCTCGGCGGCCTCTCCGGCTACCGCCGGATGCTCGAGCGTGCCGGTGAAGCGGCCGAGCTGCGTCGCGACGCTGCCGAGGCCCTGCTCGATCGCATCGAGGGTCCCTGAGAAGATCGTGTTGCGCCCGATGAACTGGGCGACGAAGCGCGTCTTCGGCCGCGTGTAGAGCTGATGCGGTGGCGAGACCTGCTCGATGCGGCCCTCATTCATGACGACGATGCGATCGGAGAGCGTCAGCGCCTCCGACTGGGCGTGCGTCACGAACACGAAGGTGATGCCGAGATTGCGCTGCAGCAGCCTGAGCTCGGCCTGGATGGTCTTGCGCAGATTGGCGTCGAGTGCGCCGAGCGGTTCGTCGAGCAGCAGGATGTCGGGCTCGACGACAAGACTGCGCGCGAGCGCAATGCGCTGGCGCTGACCGCCGGACAGCCGATCGGGTCGTTCGGCCGCCACATCGGCGATGCCGAGTGTCGCGAGCATGCGGTCGACCTTGGCGTCGCGCTCAGCCTTCGGCATGCCCTTGACCTCGAGCCCATAGGCGACGTTGCGGCGCACGTCGAGATGCGGGAAGAGCGCATAGTTCTGAAAGATCATCGAGGTCGGGCGACGCTCGGGGGGCAGCTCGTTGACGCGCCTCCCGCGAATGCGCACATCGCCGCTGGTGATGGTCTCGAAGCCCCCGATCATGCGCAGCGTCGTGGTCTTGCCGCAGCCGGAGGGGCCGAGAAAGGCGATGAACTCGCCTTTCTCGACATCGAGGTCGAAGTCGATGACGGCGGGCGTGCCGTTGTCATAGACCTTGCCGACCTTGATGAGCTGCAGGTCATACGGCACCGCTACTCCGTTTCTGCCGGCATCGTCGGCCGGCTTCTCCGCCGCGGGGGCGACGGAGCGATTGCCCTGCGGCCGTGCGCTGTCCGGTCGGGCACTCTTGGGTCGAGAGCGCCCGAGCCGTGTTCCGGCTTTCGCAGGAAGAAGCGCATCGGTCATGGGCGGGCCCAAAGGCGCATCTTGGAGCGCATTTTGGGCCGCTCAAGCATTGAGGAACTCGTCCCATTTCTGGATGACGAGATCGTATTCATCCGGCCATTGATGCCAGTAGGCAACGTTGGCCGCACGCGTCTCCAGCGATCCGCCGTCGCGAAGATCGCCCTCCTTGATGCCGCGCTCGGGCGCGCCTTTCCACGGCTTCGCCTCGTACCAGAAACCGTATTTGTCGGGCGGCATGACATTCTTGATGTTGGTCGTGGGCGAGTAATAGCCCTGTTCCGACACGATGATGCCGGGAGGGCCCGACAGCCAGTAATCGGCATAGGCGTAGACCGCGTCCTTGTTGCTCGAGCCCGCGATCAGCGAGGGACCGATCGACCAGGCGCGATAGCCTTCCTTCGGGATCGCGTATTTGCAGGATTTGCCCTGCGCTTTCACCGCCATCACGGCGGGCTGCCAGGCATCGCAGACCACCATTTCGCCCGAAGCCAGGAGGTTCACGAGCTCGCCGAAATCGCCCCAGAGGGCCCGGAACTGGCCATCCTTCTTCTTGGAGATGAGGAACTTCATCGCCTCCCCGATCTCCGCCTTGTTGGGGTTGCCTGGGTTCTTGACGTTCGACAGGCCAAGCGAGTTCATCGCCATCACGGCCTGCCCAAGCGCGATCAAGGGGTCCGTATTCAGGCCGGACTTGCCCTTCCATTTCTTGTCGAAGATCGCCGTCCAGGTATTGGCTTCCTCGGCGCTGACGACGTCGGGGTTGTAGCCGATCGAATCGTAGTTGTAGACGGCAGGAACCATCCACAGCTTGGTGAGCGCATCATCGGCCCAGATCTGTCCGACGATCTGGGACTTCTTGTCCCATTTGGAGGCCGGCTTGATGAAAGTGTCGCGAATATTGGCCCAGTTCTGCAGCGACGAGGCCGGTATAGGTTCGACATTCTTGGTCTGAACAACCGCCGGCAGCCTTTCGCCGATGGTTTCCCAGCAATCATAGTCCTTGGATCCGGACAGGATCTTGGTCTGGGCGTCCGGGAAGGTCGCCGCCGTGCCCTGCGTCGTGCCGACGCCGGAAGATGTCTTGAAGTCGGCGAGGACGCGCTCCTGGACCGTCACCGACAGTCCGATGGTCCGCAGCGTCTGCTTCGACAGGTCCTTCGCGGCCGCATAAGCGCGCTGCGAAGTCAGGAAAGGCGTTCCCCCGCCCAGGATCAGGGCGATGGCGCCGGCCGTCTCCTTGAACAGAAGCCGGCGGTCGAGCTCGAGCTTATCGATCATGCTAGTCACCTCCCGCTACCACGAACCAAAGAAGATCGACCGGAGAGCTAATACCTGCCGACCAGCAGGCCTCCGTCGACCACCAGGACCTGACCCGTCACGTAACGGGCGGCCGAGGATGCCAGGAACACGACGACGTCGGCGATCTCCTCAGGCTCGCCGATACGTCCCATGGGAATGAAGGCGCCCGCCGCCTCGGCGCCCTTGGCGCCGAGCGAATGCTCCTCCGACAGGAGCTGCGCGGTGCGGACATAGCCGGGCGCGACGCCGTTGACGCGAATATTGCTTTTGGCGAGCTCGACGGCGAGCCCGCGCACCAGGCCCACGACGCCGGCCTTCGCCGACGAATAATGCACATGCTCGTCCCAACCATAGGCGATGCCCATGATGGAGGAGATGCAGATGATGGCGCCCTTGCGGGCCGCCTGCATGGCCGCCGCGGCCGGCCGGATGACGCGCAGCATGCCCTTGAGGTCGATATCGAAAGTCTGGTCCCATTTCGCGTCGGTGAGCTGGTCGAGCGGCACCTTATGGGCAATGCCCGCATTGGCGACGACGCAAGCGAGCGCGCCGTGGCGGCTTTCGACATCCTTGACGATGCGCTCGGCATCGGGCGTCGACCGGACGTCGAGCGGAAAGAACTCGGCCTCGCCGCCGCCAGCGATGATCGCGGCGGCCGCGGCCGCGCCCTCACTTTCGAGCACGTCGGTGACGATCACAAGGTAGCCGGCCCGCGCGAAAGCGAGCCCGGTCGCCCTGCCGATGCCGATGCCGCCGCCCGTGATCAGAACCGTCGGTTTCATGTCCTGACCCAAGCTCACAACATCACATCGCCGGAATTCGGCCCGAGCGTCTGGCCGACGAACAGGCTCGCTTGCGGCGATGCCAGGAAAGCGACGGTTTCGGCCACCTCGTCCGGCTCGCCGAAGCGGCCGAGCGGCAGCCCGGCCGTCTTCGCCTGCCTCCACGCCGGCGACAGCGCCATCACCAGCGGCGTGTTGATCGGCCCGGGCGCGACCGCGTTGACGCGAAGCCCCTTGGCGCTGACCTCGCGCGCCAGCGCCTTGGTCATGCCGATGATCGCGGCCTTCGCGGCGCTGTAATGGACGAGCTCGACGCCGCCGATCTGGCCGAGTTGCGAGGCCATGTTGACGATCGCCCCCGTCCGGCGCGCCAGCATGCCGGGCAGCACGGCGCGGGTGCAGAGATAGGTGCCGCGAACATGCACCGCGAACATGCGGTCGAAATCGGCGGGCTCGAGATCGACGAAGCTTGCCTGATGCACATGTCCGGCATTGTTGACGAGGAGAGTGCAGCCGCCGAATGCCCGTTCGGCGCCCTGCACCAGCGCCGCCACGTCCTCCTCGCGCGCGACATCCCCCGCGATCGCGATGGCCGTGCCGCCTTCTGACGCGATACTCGCAGCGGCCATGTCGGCCCGCTCCGGCAAGAGGTCGTTCACGGCGACCGCGTAGCCGTCGCGCGCCAGGCGCCGCGCGACAGCGAGGCCGATCCCGGAGCCTGCGCCCGTGACGATGGCGAGCTTTGCCGCCATCATGTCTCCTCCTGGATCGCGACGCGGTCGGCGCGCCGGATCGAGAGCGTCATCAAGATCGCGTAGACGGCGAGCAGCGCCAGCGAGAACAGGGTGGTGAGCACGCCGAAGGCGAAGATATTCGGATGGATCTCGACCGAGAACGTGCCGTAGATCGCGAGCGGCAGCGTCAGGTCCGGCCCGGCAGCGAAGAGGGTGCGGGAGAACTCGTCATAGGAGAGCGTGAAGGCGAAGAGCATCGCCGACAGCACGCCCGGAAAGATCAGCGGGAAAGTGATCTTGCGAAAGGTCCGCACCGGCGCCACGCCGAGCGACCAGGACGCCTCTTCGACCGAAGCATCGAAGCGGTTGAAGATCGCCAGCATCACCAGGAAGGCGAAGGGAAACGTATAGACCACATGCAGCACGAAGGCCGTGCCCCACCAATGCCGGTCGATGCCGAGCGCATTGGCGACGAGCGCCGTGCCGAGGCCGACGAGGACGCCCGGCACCATCATTCCGAGCACGATCAGGTAGAAGACCACGCCCGAGCCCGTGAAGCGACGCCGAAAGGCCTGCGCCGAGGTCACACCGAGCACGGTCGAGACCACCATGGTCAGAAAGGCGAGAGCGAGCGAGCGGATGAGGGCGGATTCGATCGGCAGCGGCGCGATGCGCGATGGCGGCGTCAGCCCGAAGATGTGGCGGTACCAATAGCTCGACCACTCGACGATCGGAAATTGCGGTCCACCTTCAGGACCGGTCTGGAAGGACAGGATCGCGAGCACGATCAACGGGCCGTAGAGGAAGATCAGGAACAGGCCGGTATAGAGGGCCAGGACAGGCTTGATGACGGAAGCCTGCACGGTCACAGCTCCCGCTTCAGGTCGACGACGCGCAGGAGGCCTGCGACCACGATGCCCATCACCAAGGTCAGCACCACCCCGACCACGGCCGCGAAGGCCCATTTCAAGGAGCCGACCTGCGTGACGATGATGTTGCCGAGGAGGTTGACCTTGCGCCCCGACAGGGCAGCCGAGGTCGCGAACTCGCCGAGCACCATCACCGACACGAAGATGGCGCCGACCACCACGCCCGGCATGCTCAACGGCAGGATGATGGTCCGGAAGATGCGCCAGAAGCCGGCGCCCAGGTCGCGTGCCGCCTCGATGACGTTCGGGTCGATGCGCCCGAGCATGAAGGCGATCGGGCCGACCATGAACACGCAGTAGATCTGGGTCATGCCGATGATCACCGATAATTCGGTGAACAGCAGCGCATCGATCGGCGCCGGGGTGATGTGCAGGCTCTGCAGGATGATGTTGATCGCTCCCTCCTTGCCGAGCATCGGGCGCCAGGCGAGGACGCGGATCAGGAACGAGGTCCAGAACGGGATGATGCACAAGATGAGGAGGACGCTCGCAAGCGTCTTGTTCTTGACGAACAGCCCGACGAAAAGCGCGGTCGGGTAGCCGACGACCAACGTCGCCGCGAGCACGATCAGCCAGATGCGCAGCGTCGTCCACAGCGCGTCGAGATAGGTCTCGCTGGTGAAGAAGGTCTCCCAGCTCCGCGTCGTCAGGACGGGCTCGATCTTGAAGGTGGTCTGGGTCCAGAACGAGACGTAGATCATCATCGCGATGGGCAAGACCAGGAACAGCAGCATCCAGGCGACGCCGGGCGCGATCAGCCAATAGGCGGCGCGGCTGCGGACCGCCTCGCGCTCCACCGTCTCGACTGGCGCCTTCATGCGCGAGATTGTGGTCATGGCGGCGTCGGTTGCTCAGCGAAGCCGCCGCTGCGCGTCATCAAAAGACGATCGCATCGTCGGCTTTCCAGATCAGCGAATAGTTGCGATGGGGTTCGAGATTCTGAGGCGAGCGATGGCTGAAATGATATTCCACCTCGACGATCCGCCCGTCCGGCAGCCTGAAGAAATACATCGCCGCGGCGCCCGAGTATTCGCTGGTGACGAACATCGCTTCGAGGCGCGTTTCGCCCGGGCCGGGATTGGCGTCGGCCGCACGGATGGCGATCAGGTCCTGGCGGATCGCGTAGGTCGGGTCATTCGACCGGCCATGCGGGCGCACGACCGGAAACACGCCGCCCTGCGTCTCGAAGCTGCCCTCGACCAGCTTGCCCGAAAACAGGTTGTAGCAATTGAGGAAGCGGGCGACCCGGGCGCTCGCCGGTTGATTGTAGACGATGTTTGGCTCATCGAATTGCTCGATGCGTCCCTGATCGAGCACGATCACGCGGTCGCCCATTGCCAGCGCCTCGGTCTCGCTGCCGGTCACGTGCAGGAAGGTCACGCCGAGCCGGCTGCGGATGCGACGCAGCTCGCCGCGCATGCGGGCGCGTAAATTGGCATCGAGCGAGCCCAAAGGCTCGTCGAGCAGCACCAGCCGCGGCTCGGTGATGAGGGTGCGCGCCAGCGCCACTCTTTGGCGTTGCCCACCGGAAATCTCATGAACGCCGCGGTCTTCGAGCCCGGCAAGACCCACGAGATCGAGCATCGCGCCGGCCTTTGCCCGAAGCCTCGCAGGCTCGACGATCGGCTCGCTCGTCCGGTTGGCGAGGCCATAGGCCACGTTGTCGCGCACGCTCAGATGCGGAAAGAGCGCGAAATTCTGGAACACGAAGCCGACGCCGCGGCGATGCGCCGGGACGCCATTGGCGCGCCTCCCCTGCAGGAACACGCCGCCTCTGTCGGGCTCCTCGAAGCCGGCGATGTTGCGCAACAGCACGGTCTTGCCCGAGCCGCTCGGCCCCAGAAGCGAGATGTATTCGTCGTCGCGGATCGAGAGCGAGACATCGTCGAGCGCCAGCCTCTCGCCATAGCGCTTCCGCACGCCGTCGAGGCGCAGCACGTCGCTTGACCGCGCAGCCTCGCCGGGCATTGCCGGATCGCGCTCGAGCCCGTCCGCAAGCCGGTGTTCCGACCTCAGCGCCATCTCTCCTCCGGCCCTCGGTTCGGACGCGATGCGTGTCGGCGTCTGTAACGGCAGGGCAGCTAGTCGTAGACCAAGCGTCTTTTGTACGCAAGCGTGGTTCATTGGCGCGATCGCGAGGAAGCTCGTTGCACACGAAGTGAGGATTTGGCCAGAGAATCAACGATTAAGAAGTATTCGCTGGCGGGCGATTCGATATTCGGGTATGCAATCGACACTTCGCCGCGCCGCGGCGAGGATCGGTCTTCGGTTGACAAATCTTGGGTCGAACACTCTCGTGATGGCGATGCGCACCCATCCCAAGTCGAGCAATTCGGCAAAGCCGCTGCGTCAGCACGCCCAAGGAAAGCGTTACGCGCTCGTCGAAAGGGTGTTGCGCGCCAATATCGGGGACGGGCGCTTGCCGCGCGGGCTGGTGCTCCTCGAAGCGCCGATTGCCGAGATCCTGCAGACGAGCCGCGCGCCGGTGCAGAAAGCCCTGCAAAACCTCGAGCGGGACAGGCTCATCGAGCGCTTCGACGGCAGGGGCTATGTGGTCGGCGGCGTCGAAGCCGGGCGATCGCCGCTGCGCTCCGATATCCGTCAGCTCGGCCTGACGGTGCCCGACGAGGTGGACGAGGCGCTGCAGGCCAGGGGCTCCTGGGAGCGCATCGCGGTCGCGGTGGAGGAGGCGATCGGCGCCTGTCTCATATTCGGCGAGTTCCGCATCGTCGAGGCCGAGCTCGCGCATCATTTCCGCGTGAGCCGCACCATCGTGCGCGATGTGCTCGGCCGCTTGCAGGAGCGCGGGCTGCTGCGCAAGAACCAGAGCTCCCACTGGATCGCCGGGCCGCTCACCGCGCAATCCATCAAGGAGCGCTACGAGTTGCGCGGCATCCTCGAGCCGGCCGCCCTTTTATGCGCCGCCGCCCATATCGATCGCGACCGCCTGGTCGAGTTGCGCGACCGCGCCGCGGCCGCCGAGGCGGAAAATTCGGCTGGCGCCGATCATCGCGAGGATATCGAGATGGCTTGCGTCGAGGAATGCATCTTGAAGGCGCCGAACGGCCAGCTGGTCGAGACGATCCGTCAGAACTTGATGCCGCTCAACGCCGCGCGCCGGCTGCTCGGCCAGCTGGGGCTGCCGCTCGACAGGACGGCGATCTCGGAGGTTCGGATCGTCCTCGACCTGCTTCTCAACAATTCCGTGCGTGCCGCCGCGGAATTCTGGCGCGACCATCTCAAGATGGCCACGCAGCGCAATATCGCGCGGCTGAAGATCGTGGCGGTCATCCCGAAGCCGCAACGCTTCGCGCCCTACCTCACCCCGGTTCGCATCGCGGAGTAGCTTTGGCGCGGGGGCTCGAGCAGTGGGACCGCGACCGTCTCGGTCGCCCTTCTTCCTACCGGCGCCCCAGCCACACCGTTTCAAGGGCGGGCGGGAGAGGCTGTGAGTTTTTGAAATGATCACGAAGGGCGGTGTCGAGAACGTCGCGGAGAACGGGGCCGGCATCGACAGAGCAAGTTCTTGAAGGCCTTTTCCGACCATTTACGCTATTTACTCACAGCAAAACAGGCGGGTCCCGGCAAGTTTTTCCCGCTGTTTCAAAAACTCACAAGCTCGGACGCCCGCGGTCCCAGCAGACGCCATTCCCCGTGGGACCGCGACCGTCTCGGTCGCCCTTTCTTCCGACCGGCGCCCAGCCACACCGTCTCAAGGGCCGGCGGGACGCCGGCGGTCCCAGCAGACGCCATTCCCGGTGGGACCGCGACCGTCTCGGTCGCCCTTCTTCCTACCGGCGCCCCAGCCACACCGTCTCAAGGGCGGGCGGGACGCCCGTGGTCCCAGCAGGCGCCATTCCCCGTGGAGCCTCGACCGTCACGGTCGCCCCTTCTTCCGACCGGCGCCCAGCCACACCGTCTCAAGGGCGGGCGGGACGCCCGCGGTCCCAGCGAGTGCCATTCCCGGTGGGAGCGCGACCGTCTCGGTCGCCCCTTCTTCCCACCGGCGCCCCAGCCACACCGTCTCAAGGGCGGGCGGGACGCCCGCGGTCCCAGCGGGCGCCGCTATGGTGTTGTCGGACGAGGTGGTATGGGCTTCGCCCTGTCCATGACGAACACGCCGATGCCGAACCTTACGCAAGACACCCCATCCGACACGC
Source organism: Rhizobiales bacterium GAS188 (assembly GCA_900104855.1). NCBI lineage: Bacteria > Pseudomonadati > Pseudomonadota > Alphaproteobacteria > Hyphomicrobiales > Rhizobiales bacterium GAS188. The sequence continues at coordinate 3,575,487 of FNSS01000001.1, read as the reverse complement.
CGGGCGCGCCCGACCTCGCCGCCACGCTGAGGCGGCTCGATGCCCTGACCAATTGGGAGCTGCGTCCGCGCGGCGGCATGCGTGTCGAGCTCGATCCCATGCTCGACCTCATGGCGCGGCTCGGCGATCCGCATCGCGCTTTCCGCTCGCTGCATGTCGCCGGCACCAAGGGCAAGGGCTCGGTCTGCGCCCTGCTCGAGGCGGCGCTGCTGGCGGCCGGCTGGCGCGTGGGGCGCTATGCCTCCCCGCATGTCGAGCGTGTCACCGAGCGCATCAGCATCATGGGGCAGGAGGCGCAAGAGTGCGGGCTCAGCCGCGCCATCACGCTAGCCCTCGACGCCTATGAGGCCGCGACCGCTGCCGGCACGCCGGGCGCGCAGGCGAGCTGGTTCGACATCCTGACGGCCGCCGCCTTCCTGATGTTCAAGGAGGCAAAGCTCGACTGGGCGGTGGTCGAGGTCGGACTCGGCGGGCGGCTCGACTCGACCAATGTGGTCGCGTCCGAGATTGCCGTCGTGACCAATATCGAGCTCGAGCATACCGAGGTGCTGGGCCATACGCGCGCCGCCATCGCCCGCGAGAAGGCCGGCATCCTGAAAGCCGGAACCACGCTGGTGACGCCGCTCGCTGCCGATGACGAAGCAGGACAAGTCATGGTGGAGACCGCGGCCCGGCTCGGCGCGACGCTGTTGCGCGCGAGCCTGCCGAAAGAAGCGTCGATCGAGGCGCAGAACGCGGCGCTTGCCGGCCTCGTCCTCGATCGACTCGGCGAGCTCGGGCTCACGACACGCCGCGCCGATGCCGTCCCAAGGTCGATCGGCGCCTGGCTGCTCGACGCGACCACCTTGGCGGCGGCGCGGCTTCCCGGGCGCGCCGAGCGTTTCGACATCCCGTGGCCAGGCGTCGAGAGGACCGTGGGCTCGTCGGCGCGCCTGCTGCCGGTGGTGCTCGACGGGGCGCATGTGCCCTTCAATCTCGAGACCGTGCTGCGCGATCTGCGCCTGCAGCCCGATCTCAAGGGCGCCTGCGTCGCGGTGATCGGTTTCGCGGCCGACAAGGATGCGAAAGGCCTGATCGAGGTTTTGGGCCGGCAGGCGGCGGTCGCGATCTGCACCGAGATGCCGGGCGGGCGTGGCCATAAGGCTGCCGAGCTCGCCGGGATCGCCGCCTCGCTCGGCCTGTCGAGCGAGGTCGAGACCGAGCCGCGCCTCGCTCTCGAGCGCGGAATCACGCTCGCGGCGACGCTCGGCAGCTTCCTCCTGGTCACCGGCTCACTCCATCTCGTCGGAGCGCTGCGGCCGCTCGTGCGGGGTCGGCTCAGCGCCCCTTGAAGACGGGCTTGCGCTTTTCGGCGAAGGCGCGCTGCGCCTCCTTGGTGTCCTCGCTGCGCGACAGCGCCACGGTCTGGCTCTGCTCATAGCGATAGCCGTCGCGCAGCGGCATCTCCTCGGTGAGGCCGAAGGAGCGCTTGGCGGCCTGCACGGCGAGCGGGCTCTTCGCCGCGATGTCGCGCGCAATGCCCATCGCTTCCTCCATCAGCCTGGCGCGCGGCACGCAGGCCGAGACCACGTTCATGCGGTAGAGCTCGGGCCCGCTGATGCGGCGAGCCGTGTAGATCATGAGGCGCGCATCCGACTGGCCGAAGAAGCGCAGCACATGGCGCACGCCGCCGGCGAGCCCGACATCTACTTCCGTCATGGCGAGGAAAGCCTCTTCGGCCGCCACCAGGATGTCGCAGCACAGCGCCAGCACGCAGCCCGCTCCGATGGCCGGGCCGTTGATCGCCGCGATGACCGGCTTGCCGCAATCCATCACCGCATCGAAGGCTGAGCGCACCAGCCGGTTATGGCGCGGATAGGCGCCGGCCTCCGCGGCAAGGTTCGGCCGCTCACGCAGATCGGCGCCGGCCGAGAAGGCGCGACCCTCCCCGGTGAGCACAACGGCGCGCACCTGGTCCATATCGTGCAGCACCTCGAAGATGCGCACGATCTCCTCGCGGAAACGGCGATCCTGGGCGTTCACCGGCGGGGCCCGCATGGTGACCATGGCGACGTGATCTTCGATCGCGACGCCGAAGCGCTCGAGCCCGTCTAAGCCGGTCATGCTGCCTCTCCGCTTGCAGCGCCGAAGCCATAGAGCTTCGACGGGTTGTCGACGAGGATGCGCCGGCGCAGCGTCTCGTCAGGGGTCCAGTCGTGGAACAGATCGAGGAGCCGCCCCGCATCAGGTATCGGCTGCAGGCGCACATAAGGCCAGTCGGAGCCCCAGAGCAGGCGCTCGGGAGCCGCTTCCAGCAGCGCCTCATGCAGAGGGCGCGCATCCTCATAAAAGGGCGCGGCGCGCGAGACGCGGCAGATCGCGATCTTCACCCAGATCTGACCGCTGCGCATCAGGTCGAGGATGGCGGCGAAGGCGGAATCGGACCGCCCGCGCGCCGGATCGGGACAGCCCATATGGTCGAGCACCAAAGGCAGGCCGAGCCGCAACAGCCCGGGCAGGAGCGCCGCATGGTCGGCCGCATTGGCCCAGAGCTGCGCATGCCAGCCGAGCTCACGCAGGCGCGGCGCGAGCTCACGCAAGGCATCGACGCCGACGCTGCCCGGATAGCGGCCGCCGCCGGGCGCCCGCATCTCGACGAAGCGCAGGCCACGAATGCTGGCCGCGTGCCAGTCCGCGAGCGTCTCGTCGTCGATATCGGGCCCGGTCGCCGCGATGCCGCGCAAGCGGCCCTTCGCGGCGCGCAAGGCGTGCAGCATGGCAGCAGGGTCGCTGCCATAGGGCGCCGGCTGGGTGAGGACGCCGAAGCTGCTGCCGAGCTTGGCGCGCATCGCCTCATGCGCTTCGGGAGACGCCTCCGGCAACGCATAGACCGAAGCCTGGCTCGGTGCGAAACGGTCGAAGGACCCGAACACATGGCTATGCGCGTCGCAGGCACCGTGCGGGAGCGATTGCTTGGGCGGGGATACGGCCGGGGCCGGAACAGACTCGACGGCAAGCATGGGGGCCTATCCGGTCGCGTTCGCGGGCTCGTATGCCGGCGGCCGATCTAGGGCTGGAGGCATGGGCGTCAGCCCGCCTGCCGCGCCCGGCAGCGCCGAGAGCTGCGGGGCGGTGCCATCGGGCAGCGGGATCTCATGGGCGTTCAAGGTCATCGAGACCATGGTGTAGTAGCCGATGACTGCGGTGAGCTCGACCACGCCGCGCGCCCCGAAGCGCTCGAGGACACGGGCATAGGCCTTGTCCGAAACCTGGCCGGCCTGCTGCAGCTCACGCGCATATTCGTAGATCGTTGCGTCGTCGGCATCGGCGAAGCACGGCGCCTCGCCTTGGCGGATCGCCGCGATCACCTTCTCCGGCAACCCGGCCGCGGCGGCGGCGCGCGCATGCACCAGCCATTCGACCTGGCTCGTCCAGCGGCGTGCCGTGACGATGATGGCGAGCTCGTTGAGGCGCGGCGGCAGTGAGGTGCGATAGCGCAGGAACTCGCCGAGCTGCGACCAGCGCTCGGCGAGGTCGGGGGAGTGGATCACGGCGCGCAGCGGGCCAATGATCGCGCCGCGCGGGCCGGCCAGCACCGCCTCATGCACGCGCAGCTGCTCGGGCGACATCTCGGCGGGCGAGGGCAGCGGAATGCGGGCCATGGGGATCTCTCCTGCGCGTCAGACCACGCCGCGCGCCGTCAGACCGGCGAGCGCCGGCGCGTCGAAACCGAGCTCGGCGAGGATCTCGGCGGTGTGCTCGCCCAGCAGCGGCGGGGCACGCTCGAAGCGCAGAGGCGCATTGGCGAAACGCAGCGGGCTCACGACCTGCGGCACGCTGCCGGCCTGAGGATGGGGCAGATGGCGCAGCATCTCGCGATGCTTGAGCTGCGGATCGTCGAGCATCTGCGGGATGTCGTTGATCGGCGCGCAAGGCACGCCGGCTTTGTCGAGCGCCGCCGCGAGATCGGCCCGCGCGAAGTCGCGGAAGCGTTCGGCGAGGAGCGGCGTCAGCGCCGCATTGTTGCGCACCCGTGCCGCATTGGTGGCGAAACGCTCGTCCGTCGCCCAGCCGGGGCGCGAGATGGCCTCGCATAATTTGGCGAACTGGGCGTCATTGCCGACCGCGAGCACGAGATGACCGTCGGCGCAGGGAAACACGTCCTGCGGCTGGATATTCGGGTGGCGATTGCCGCCGCGCCGCGGAGGGCGGCCCGAGACCAGGAAGTTCATCGCCTGATTGGCGAGGAAGGCCGCCTGCACGTCGAGCATGGCGAGATCGATGACCTCCCCCTCCCCGGTCTCGGCCCGGCGCGCCAACGCCGCCAGGATGGCGACGGCCGCATACATGCCGGTCATGATGTCGACGATCGGCACGCCGACCTTTTGCGGGCCGCCGCCCGGCAGGTCGTCGCGCTCGCCGGTGACGCTCATCAGGCCGCCCATGGCCTGGATGGCGAAGTCGTAGGCGGCCTGGTCGCGGCGCGGCCCGTCCTGGCCGAAGCCGGTGACCGAGCAATAGACGAGGCGCGGATTGTCGGCGCGCAGCGAGGCGGCATCGAGCCCGTAGCGCGCAAGAGCCCCTGCCTTGAAATTCTCGATCACGACGTCGGCGCGCAGCGCCAGCGCGCGGATGATCTCGCGCCCCTCGGGCTTCGCCATGTCGATCGTGACCGAGCGCTTGCCGCGATTGACCGAAAGATAATAGCCGGCCTCGCGGGTCGGGTTGCCGTCCTTGTCCTTAAGGAAGGGCGGTCCCCAGGCGCGCGTATCGTCGCCGCTGCCCGGCCGTTCGACCTTGACGACGTCGGCGCCGAGATCGGCGAAGATCTGCGTCGCCCAGGGCGCCGCCATGATGCGGCTGAGATCGAGCACCCGGATATGGGCGAGCGGTCCGCCGCGGGACGGCGCCTGCGCCGCGCCGCGCTCTGTCGCCTCAGGCATCGACGATCTCCGTGGCGCGCGCCGAGGGCCGCGCCGCGAATTCCTCATGCCAGGCCGCGAGCCCCTGGTGCCCTTGGCGCCAAGCGAGGTCGGGGAAGCGGAAATCGAGATAAGAGAGCGCGCAGCCGGCCGCGACATCGCCGATGTCGAAGCTCGCGCCACGGCGCGCCGCCGCTCCCGCCTCCAGTTGGGCGAGGGAGGCGCGAAGCTTGACGGCGAAGCTGTCGAGCCATTCCGGTGTGCGCCGGGCCTCGGGCTTGTCGCGCTCGTTGCGCCATAGGATCAGCATATCGAGGAGGCCGTTGCCGAGAGCATGGCGGGTCAAGGCGCGAAAGCGCGCGTCGGGATCGCACGGGAACAGGCGCCCGCCTCCGGCCAGGTCATCGAGAAATTCGCAGATGGTCAGGGAATCGAAGAGCACCGTGCCGTCATCGAGCACCAGGGTCGGGATCTTGCTCAGCGGGTTGTCATGCAGGAGGGTTTCGTTGGGCTGCCCCATACGCACCACGGTTCGCACCTTGTCGATGCGCTCGGCCAATCCGAGCTCATGGGCGCAAACCATGACCTTGCGCACGAAGGGCGAGCGAGGCGACCAGTGCAGCTTCATCATCGGCTCCGGAGACATCACAAGGTGCTGGGAGCACGTCCGGGCTCCAAATCCATGCTTCTGGAAGCTCTCCTTAGCAAGACTTTGGCCTAAAGGCTAGTCATATAGCCTTTAGGGTTCGAAGCCACGTCGCCCAGGCTAGGCGTGAGCGCTCGCGGGTGCTGCGATCGTCAGGCTTGCGCGCAGCGCGGCTGATCGGTCGGCGCGCCGCCGCGTGCGGCCGCCGCCAGGAAATTCGTGGTGTCGCCGACCGACAGAGGCCGGGCGAAATGATAGCCTTGTCCGACCTGGCATCCGAGCGTCTTCAGGGCCTCGGCCTGCTCTTGCGTCTCGATGCCCTCGGCCACGACATTGATGCGCAGGCTGCGGGCGAGGAACAGGATCGAGCGGATGATGGCCTTGTCCTCGATATGCGTCAGGAAGCGCTGCACGAAGCTCTGGTCGATCTTGATGGTGTCGACCGGATAGCGCCGGATATGCGTCAAGGAGGCGTAGCCGGTGCCGAAATCGTCGAGCGCGATCTTGATCCCCGAACGCTTCAATTGCTGCAGGATGCTGTAGGACTGCTCCTCCAGGAAGACGCCTTCCGTGACCTCGATCTCGATGGAGCTGGCGGGCAGGTTGGCCGAAGCGATCGTATGGGCGAGTTGATCGCCGAGAGCCGGGTTGCGGAACTGGTGCGGGCTGAGATTGACCGCGATATGGCCGAAGTCGAGGCCGGCGGCCTGCCAGGTCTTGGCTTGCGAGATCGACTGGAAGAGCACGATCTCGTCGATCTTGCGCGCCAGCTCCGGATCCTCGAAGGCCGCCGCGAATTCGCCGGGGGTGGCGACGCTGCCATCCGGCCGGCGCCGCCGCAGCAGCGCCTCGAAGCCGGCGAGGCTGCGGTCGGCGAGGCGGAATTTCGGCTGATAGAACAGCTCGAGCTCATTGTTCTCCAAGGCATCGGCCATGGAGTGGATCACCTTGGCGCGCCGGTCGGCGGATGCCTTGAGCGCGGAAGAGAACAGGCGAATGGTGTTGCGCCCGCTCGTCTTGGCGTCATGGAGCGCGAGATCCGTCTCCATGATCACCTCCGCGCCGTCCGACTTGCAGTCGCTCCAGCTCGTCGCGCCGATCGAGGCGCTGAGGCGGAAGGACTGGCCCTTCCATTCGATCGGCTCGCGGAAGGCCTCGAGGATGCGTTGCCCGATCTCATCGACGGCCTGGCCGGCATCAAGCTCGCCGTAGAAGACCGCGAACTCGTCGCTGCCGAGCCTCGCGATCTCCGCCGGCCGGCAGAGCCGCTTGAGACGGCGCGCCAATTCCTTGAGGCAGGCATCGCCGGCCCGGTGGCCGAAGGCATCATTGACGAATTTGAAGCCGTCGACATCGACGAGCAGGAAGGCGCGCGTCAGGCCGGGGCCGGACGGGACATTGGCGATCGCCTGCAGCCGGTCACGGATCGCGGCGCGATTGAGGAGCCGGGTCAAGGTGTCGTGCGTCGCCAGGAATTTGAGCCGCTTGAACAGGAGATGCTGGTCGGTGATGTCCTGGACGACGCCGCAGCGGCGCACCACGACGCCGTCGACGATCTCCGATTCGGCGAACAGCCGCAGCCAGCGGCGCTTGCCCTCGGGCGTGATGATCTCGCCTTCGAAAGTGTATCCGGTGCCGTCGCGCGTCGCCTTGTCCATGGTGCGCAGGAGCTGCTTCTGGCACTCCGGCGTGTACATGTCGTAGATCTTGGCGAAGTTCAGCCTCTCGTCGCGATCGAGCTTGCAGATCTCGTAAGTGCCCTCGCTCCAGGTGATGACATCGTTGAGCCGGTCATATTCCCAGGCGCCGAGGGCTGCGAGCTTCGAGGCCGTGGAGAACATGCGGTTCTGCTTGGCGATGGCGGTGATGTGGGTGTCGAGGACCTGCTTTTGCAATTCCTGTTCGGCCAGCATCCGGTTTGCCCGGCGCGCGTCGCGGAATTGCCTGACGAGCCCCACCGCGACCGCGCCGAGCTGCTGCAGCTTGGCCCGGTCGGGCCCGCTGAAATCGCGCGGGCTGGTATCGAGAAGGCATAGCGATCCGACCGCCACCCCGTCTTCGAGAGCCAGCGGATAGCCGGCATAGAAGCGGATATTCGGCGCCTCGGTAACGAGCTTGCTCGCCGAAAAGCGCGGATCGCGATGCGCATCCTCGACCACGAAGGCCGTGTCGCCGAGCACGGTGAAGTTGCAGAAGGCCGCCTGGCGCTCCGTCTCTTGCGTATCGAGACCGCTGCGCGCCTTGAACCATTGCCGGTCGCGATCGAGCACCGAAATGACGGAGATCGGCACGCCGAACATGCCGCGCGCCAGGTCGACGATGGCGTCGAAATGCGGCTCGGGAAGGCTGTCCAATATGCCCAAATTATGAATTGCGGAAAGGCGCTCTTCCTCAAGGCACGACAAGGCTAGCATAAAACACCTCTCCCTCGCCCGGGGACGATAGGGAGCAACCGTTAATATCAGGTGTTGCCACAACCTGCGGCGCCTCGCCGTCGCATTCTGCGCGAGTCGTGGGTGTCCAACGATAGAGGCGTCCTTACTGGATCGAACCGAGGCGAGGTGATGTCGGATTCGCTTCTCATTCGCTCGACGCAAACAGGTGACGCTTTGCGGAGCCCAATTTGCCATCATGCCGGCATGGCAAGCAAAATTCTCAAAGCGATTATCGAGCGCGTCGAGAGCTGGCCCGAAGATCGCCAGGAAGATGCCGCGCGCCTCCTCCTGGCCATGGAAGAGCAGGATGCGAGCTCCTATCGCCTCACCGACGAACAGGTAGAGGAGGTGGAGCGCCGCCGCGCAAAGCTGTATCCAAAATTCCACACGCTTGAAGAAACACGCCAGCGGTTCGCGCGCCGTCGCGCATGAAGGTCATAGTTCGGGACGAGGCCTATGATGACCTCGAACGGATTTATGCATGGATCGCGAAAGACAATCCGAGCGCCGCTGCCTCCGTGATCGATCGCCTTCTCGCAAGCGCCGCCATCCAAGAAGGCTTGAACGATGCGACGCAAAAGCCTCGCCCTGCTGACAGCGATCCTGAGCCTGCCGTCATTTTCGGAGGCAGCCGAAATGCCGCCCTCCGCCTGCGAGGTGCGCTCGCTCACCACGGTCACGCCCGCCACCGCGGGCTTTGGCGTCTCACGCCGGGAGCAATCGCTCTTCGTGCTCTCGAAGCCGGTGGGGCGCACCATGCAGGTGTTCATCCATGACCGGCGCGATAGGCAGGAGCGCTGCCTGACTTGCACCGCCGTGCCGTCAGGTCCGGCGGTCGATCGGAACAAGGGCTCGGCGTCCTTCCTGGCCGATGGCGAGCACATCGTGCTCGAAGTCGAGATGGAAGCGCATCCTTTCGAAGGTCTGGTCGGCAAGCCCGGCGACGGCTGGTTCAGCGATCTGTGGGTCACCGATCTGCGCGGCGATCGCTGGTGGAACCTGACGCACTATCCGCACGGCGCGAAGGACCGGTATGGCGTGCTGATCCCGGAGGGATCTCCCGACGGACGCCGCCTGATGTGGTCCGAGCTCTTTGCCGATGGCGGCCGGACCATCACTGGCGCGACATCCTGGGGCCAGTGGCGCATTCGGATCGCCGATCTCACCTTCGACGCATCAGGTGAGCCGCATCTTGGCGTGCCGCAAACGATCACGACGCCGGATACGACTTGGTATGAGACGCAGAGCTGGTCTCATGACGGGCGCTTCGTGATGTTCGCGAGTGACGCTGGCCTCACGACCCCGCTCGGCATGGATCTGTGGGTGCATGATCTCGTAACGGGCGAGAACCAGAATCTCACGCGCACGCCGCAGAGCTGGGAGGAGTTCGGCGACTTCTCGCCCGACGGCAAGCTGATCGCATTCATGTCCTCGGAATGCTGCGCCTATCGGCCGACAGACGATCGCAAGACGCTGCGCAGCGAGCTCTATCTGACGACGCGCGACCGCGCCTGGACCCGCCGCCTCACGCATTTCAACGATCGCGACCATCCGGACGCCAAGGATGGGCCCGGCGGCTCGATCGTCACCAAGCTGCGCTGGAGCGAGGACGGCACGCGCATCTGGTTCGAGCGGCCATTCTACAACCTGAATGGCCGGGCCCTCGGCTCATGGCTGATGGAGCTCAGTTTCGCCGGCGCTTGCGGACGGCAGCTCTGACAGCAAGCATCGGTTGATCGCCTCTGCTGGAGGCCCCGGAATGGCGCTGGGAACGAAGCCATTCAGCCGGAGTTAAGCTCGCGCGCCGTCTTTTGCAGCGGAGGTCGAGGAAGACCAGCGAACCAGGAGAGGGCAGGCATGAATCGCGCCATGACGCGCCGCGGAATGGTGCTGAGCGGGCTCGGCCTTGCGGCAGCGCCCGGGGCCATCGCCGATCTGGCGCCGGCCTCTATTCTTGCGTCCGGCCCCCTTCTTACGTCAGGCTCTTTCGAGGCGGCATTCGCCCAAACGCCGGCGGGCGGACCGGCTCCACCGAGGCGCTTCGGCTATGACGAGGTTGTGGCGCGGGCGAAGGAAATAGCCTCGGTCCCCTTCGATTCCACTCCCGCCCAACTTCCGGGCTGGCTCGCCGATCTCGATTATGACGGCTGGCGCGATTTGCGCTTCCGGCCGGAGAAAGCGTTTTTCCAGTCGCCGGGCGGTCTGTTCCGGCTGCAGCTCTTCCATCTCGGCTTCAACTTCAAGCGCGCCGTCACGGTGAACATCATGCGCAACGGCGCGCCTGCGCCGATTGCCTATTCGCAGGACCTCTTCGATTTCGGCCGCACCGTGGCCGAGAAGCCGCTGCCGGCGAATACGGGTTTCGGGGGATTGCGCCTGCACTACCCGCTCAACCAACCGAAGCTGATGGACGAGCTCATCGCCTTTCTCGGCGCCAGCTATTTCCGCTTCCTGGGGCGCGATCAGCTCTATGGCCTGTCGGCGCGCGGCCTCGCGGTGAATGCCGGCGTCGGCCGCAAGGAAGAGTTCCCTTTCTTTCGCGAATTTTGGATCGAGGAGCCAGCTGCCGACGCCGACATGGTGATCATCCACGCCCTGCTCGACGGGGAATCGGTCACCGGCGCCTATCGCTTCGCGATCTATCCGGGCATCGAGACGATGATCGAGACGCAAGTGACCTTGTTCGCGCGCCGCCGCATCGACAATCTCGGGCTCGCGCCGCTGACGTCGATGTTCCTGACGGCCGAGAATGACCGCCGCGTCCCCGACAATTACCGGCGCGAAGTGCATGATTCGGACGGCCTGCTGATGCGGGCGGGATCGGGCGAATGGATATGGCGCCCCTTGCGCAACCCGGCCGAGACCACGACCTCGACCTTCGTCGACAAGGATATAGGGGGCTTCGGACTGCTGCAGCGCGACCGCGCTTATGAGCATTACCAGGACATCGAGGTGCATTACGAGCGCCGTCCCAGCTATTGGGTCGAGCCCCTGGCGCCCTGGGGCGAAGGCGCGCTGGAACTGACCGAGATCGCGACGCAAAACGAGTACGCCGACAACATCGTGGCGGCGTGGCGGCCCAAATCCGGGCTCGAGCCCGCCCAGAGCCTCGCCTATGGCTACCGCATCTACGCGAAGCTCGATGCAGGCGCGCTGCTTGCGGTCGGCCAGGTCCAGGCGACCTTCCAGATGCCGCCGAAGGCCAGCGGGGCTCCGGAGCCCGACGATCCCGGCAAGCGGCGCTTTCTCATCGATTTCGCGGGCGGCGATCTTCCCTATTATCTCAAGGCGCAAGAGATGGTCGAGGTCGTGGCCTCGGTGTCGGCGGGACGGGTGACCCGCACTTCGCTGACCGTCAACCCGGCCATCAAAGGATTTCGGGCGACGGTCGACGTGGCGCTCGAGGCGGGGCAATCGGGCGAAGTCCGCGCCTATCTGAGGGCGCGCAAGCGCCCACTCACCGAAACCTGGACCTTTCCGTATAGACGCCCGGCGAGCTGAAGGGTTGCCGCCGACGCGCGCCAGCCGCCCGCGATCGACGCAGGGTGCCCGGCCAAGAGTCGGTCTCAGCCAAGACATGGGATCACGGGCCGCGATCGGCGTCGCGGATGTCGCGCGGTGTATCCTGCAACTTGTGTGCGACGGATTCCGCGATCTCATCACGCCGCTTGGGCTGCATTTGCATGCTACGCCAGCGCTTTCCGGTCTCTTTCGTCAGTTCCCGCCGCACTGTGTTCGCTTCGTGAGCCATGCGCTCCTTGTCGATCATCGTTGCCTCCTGATGGGCGACTCCAGTTGAACAACGCGGCGCGACCGAATGGCGTTCCCGAGAGCCGGCGCAATGGCGGAAAAGCGGCCATACCCTGGGCTCGGCGCTCCTCCTCAACTCCGCGCTCGGTGCGCAGCTTCACCCGCGAACCAATAAGGCTGCCGATTCCCGTCACCAGCCTGGGGGAGGACCGTAATAGCCACCGCGAGGAGCGTAAAACCCGTAGCCAGGGGCATAATAAGAGTAGTGAGGAGCGTAAAACCCGTATCCATAATGGCCTGTCTGCAACATCTGTGTGCAGCGTTGTCGTTGATTGTAGTTCCGGAAGTTTTGGCAGCGGAGGTCATAAGGACCGGCACCGCCCCCTCCCTGCTCGTCATACCCATAGCGCGGAAATATCTGCGCCGAGGACGGGGCCGCGACCACGAGGGCAAGCGAGGCGATCATCGGTATCACGATACGCATGCTCATCTCCTGTCATTTGTGCCTGGAAAGAGACATAACGGGCAACGGACCCGCCGAGGGCAGGTTCCTCGTCTGGCAGCGAACCGGCGCGCGTCGCTGCGCACGTCCGGGCAAGGACGCAAGTTCCACTCCGTCTCCGGCCCGTGCGTCCGCCGGCACCGATTGAACGCCGTTTTCAAGGCGAATCTGTGAAGCACCGACACCGTGAACAATCCGGCGAAGTGGCGATTACGAACCGAGCCACCAATATCCAGACTGCGCCGCGCCTCGATCGATTCGATCTGCCTTCCTCGCCGGCGGAGAAAGTGCCCCGTCGGCGCTCACGCGGAAGCAGAAAGCGCGGCTAAAGGTTTGGAATTCGTCCGTCTAGTCCCAACTGCGATGAGCGGCCGGATGCGCAAAACCATTGATCTATGGTGCCGGTTGAGGGAGTCGAACCCCCGACCTACCGCTTACAAGGCGGTTGCTCTACCAACTGAGCTAAACCGGCGCTCCCCCACCGCTAGCAAGCCGCGGCCGAAGGGGCAAGCATTGGAGGCAAGCATTTGGAGGCAAGCATGGGCAAGCATTGGGCGAGCATCCGCCTTGCGCTTGTCACGATCGCTCCCTACGTCTTGGCCGCCGCGGGTCGAGGCCGCAAGGCCTGCCTTTGCCGGCAGCCTGCTGTCGCGCCCTGTCGCGGTGCGGGCATTCCAGAGGAGCGCAAGCCCATGACCCCCGAAGAGCGCCAAGTCATCACCGGCATCTTCGAGCGGCTGCAGGCCGCCGAGAGCCATCCGCGCGATCCCGAGGCCGAGAAGCTCATCGCCGAGCTCGTGGCGAAGCAGCCCTATGCGCCCTATGCGATGGCCCAGTCGGTCTACGTCGGCGAGCAGGCGCTCGCCAATCTCAACCGACGCGTCGAGGAGCTGGAGCAGCAATTGCAGGAAGCGCAGTCGCGGCCGCAATCGGGCGGCTTCCTGTCGAGCCTGTTCGGCGGGCCGAAGGCCGAGCCGCCGCGCCAAGATCCGCGCCAAGACCCGCGCGGGCAAGACCCTCGTTGGCAAGATGCCCGCCTTCAGGATCCACGTTATGGCGATCCCCGGCAGGGCTATGCGCCCGCTCAGCCAGGCTACCCGCCGGCCGGGCCTTGGGGAGGGCAGCCTGGGGGAGGCCAGCCGCAGGGCGGCGGCTGGGGCGGGCAGCCGCAAGGCGGCGGCTTCCTGCAGAGCGCCATGACCACGGCGGCAGGCGTTGCCGGCGGCATGGTGCTTGCCAATGTGCTGACCAATGCGTTCTCGCATCAGGCGGGCTCGGGCCTGGGATCAGGCTTGGGGTCGCTGGGCTCGTTCGGATCGACCCCGACCGCGGCGCAAGGCTTTGGCGGCACGCAGACGAATGAGCGGACGGACGGCTCCTCGCAGGACAGTAACGCCAATTCGGCCTCTTCGGGATCGTCCTTTTCGGGCTCGTCCTCTTCGGATCGCGATCGGCCGGTCGATGCCGCCTATGATCGCTCGGACAGCTCGTCACATGACGGTTCGAGCGATAACGGCTCGTCCGACGATGATTCGGGCGGCTTCGACGACGATTCCGGCTTCTCCGACGATGGGGGCTTCTCGGGCGACGTCTGAGGCGGCTTTCGGCTCCCTCTCGCGGCCAGCGCTGGCAAGTTCACACAGTCGGCGCCGGATAGCGGTGGCCGGACATGAAAAGGCCCGCCCCGGAGCCCTGGGGCGGGCCTTCTTGCGTCGCGCGTCGCAACCTGAGCGCGCGAGGCGTTCCTAAATTACCAGCACCCGCGTCCCCACCTTGACGCGCCCATAGAGGTCGACGACGTCGTCATTGAGCATGCGGATGCAGCCTGACGACACCGCCTTGCCGATGGTCTCGGGCTCGTTGGTGCCGTGGATGCGATAGAGGCTCGAGCCGAGATACATGGCGCGCGCGCCCAGGGGATTGGCGGGCCCGCCATCCATATGGGCCGGCAAATCGGGGCGGCGCTTCAGCATTTCGGGCGGCGGCGTCCAGCCCGGCCACTCGGCCTTGCGGGTGACGGTCTTCATGCCGGCCCATTCGAAGCCGGGACGGCCGACGCCGATGCCGTAGCGTATGGCGCGACGGCCGGGCTCGACGAAATAGAGGAATTTGTTGGGCGTATCGATCACCAGCGTGCCCGGCGCCTGCGGGCCGTCATAGGCGACCTCCTGGCGGCGATATTGCGGTTCGGGCTCCGACATCACCGGGCGCTGATAGGCGTTCGGCTGGGCGGGCGGCACCGCATAGGCCATGCGGGATGCGCGATCTGGCCCGCCCTGCCCGGCGAAGCCGCCAGGGGCGTTATAGGCGCCTTGAGGCTGGCCGTAAGGGGAAGGCGGCGGCGCATAGCCCGGTTGCGGATAGCCGGATTTGCCACCGGTCGCCAGGAACTCGATCAGGCCGCCACCCATATTGGCGGTCTGATATTGCTGCGCCGGCTGCCAATTCGGCGACGGCGCGGGCGGATCGCCATAATCGTAATCCGGCGCCGGAATCACTTTCGGCCCGCCATGATAGATCTGCGCCTGCGCCCGCGAGGCCAGCAACGGCAAGGACGCCATGAGCAGGAGAGGTAACGCCATCAGGTTTCGCATGGAACTCACTCGACGAGAAACACACAACCGCAAGCGGCCGAAGATGACCGGCCGGCCTGCCGCTTATCAAGGAGTGTGCCTTGGAACAGGCCGCTAAATGATGAACGGATATGCGAATGCTCTATTAGGGAATACATTTCTTGTTAGGTTTTGTTTTTAACCTTTATTGGTCGTTAAAAGCTCTTTGCAAGGAATGATTAGGGTTAAGCAATGGTGTCGGTCGGCGCTTTCACCTCTCCCCGCGCCTTGCGGGGAGAGGGAGTGCGCTGGCGCGAAGCCTGTGCCGCCTCGCCCCTACCGATCGGCGGTCACGAGCGCGATCGCGAAGCCGTCATAGCCCTTGCTGCCGACGGTCTGCACCGCGGTCGCCGTCAGGCGCGGCTCGGCGGCGACGAGCTCGTTGAAGCGGCGTATGCCCCGCACATTGGGATCGCGGCTCGCGGCCTGCACCACGGCGCCGTTCCGCACCACATTATCGGCGATGATCAAGCTGCCGCGCCGCGTCAGCTCGAGCGCGAAGGCGAGATAGTGCGGATTGCTCGGTTTGTCGGCATCGATGAAGACCAGGTCGTACGGCCCCTTCCCCTCGGCGACCAGCAGCGGCAAGGTCTCGAGCGCCGGCCCGACGCGGATCTCCACGCGGTCCGCGAGGCCGGCACGCGCGATATTGGCGCGCGCCACCTCGGCATGCTTGGCATCGGCTTCGAGCGTCACCAGTTGCCCGTCATCGGGGAGCGCGCGCGCCAGCCAGATGGTGCTGTAGCCGCCGAGCGTGCCGATCTCGAGGATGCGGCGCGCGCCCTGGATGCGGGCAAGCAGCATGAGCAGCTTGCCCTGGTTGGGCGCGACATTGATCGGCGGCAGGCCGGCGGCATCGCTCGCCGCCAGCGCCGCCTCGAGGGCGGGATCCGACGCCACCAGGAGGTCGGTGAAATAGTCATCGACCTCGGTCCATTGGGCCTGGGTCCATTGCGTCTGGGTCATGCGT
Source organism: Rhizobiales bacterium GAS188 (assembly GCA_900104855.1). Taxonomy (NCBI): domain Bacteria; kingdom Pseudomonadati; phylum Pseudomonadota; class Alphaproteobacteria; order Hyphomicrobiales; species Rhizobiales bacterium GAS188. Next base: position 3,559,671 of record FNSS01000001.1, on the reverse strand, counting down.
CCTCGCTGCGGTCGGGCGGCGAATCCCGTCTAGCATGCCGGCGTTTGCCGTGCAGGCGACGGAATGCCGCGCAGGGATGACAGGTCGTCTACGCGGCGGGCCCCGGCCTCGTCGGCCTCATGCGCGATGTGACGGGGAGCTATGGGCCAGCTTTTTTCCTGTGCGGCGCAATCGACATCGCGGGTGCCGCGATCATCCTCCTCGGCCGGCCCCGCCGAACTGCCGTCATGCCTTGACGCCCCGTCGCGCCCGCGCGACAAGCCGGCGCGGCAGGTCCCCGAAGGGTTTCGCCGCCACATCGAGATCGAGGAAGGCTCATGTCCGCAGCTGAGACGATGGAGCAGCAGCCGCTCACGGCGCGACGTGGCGCGGCGCTCAAGGGCAAGGTGCGCGTGCCCGGCGACAAGTCGACCTCGCACCGGGCGCTGATCCTCGGCCTCCTGTCGATCGGCGAGACGAACATCGAAGGCCTGCTCGAGGGCGAGGACGTGCTGCGCACCGCGCAAGCCTGCCGCCAGCTCGGCGCCACGGTCGAGCACCATGGGTCTGGAATCTGGAGCGTGCGCGGCGTCGGCATAGGTGGTCTCGCCGAACCGCAAGCCGTGCTCGATTTCGGCAATGCCGGCACCGGGGTGCGGCTGATGATGGGCGTGGTCGGCGGCCATCCGATCACCGCGACCTTCGACGGCGATGCCTCGCTGCGCAAGCGGCCGATGCGCCGCATCCTCGATCCGCTGGCGCTGATGGGCGCGCAGGTGAAGACGCAGGCCGAAGGCGGCCGCTGCCCGATCACCCTGCAGGGCGCGCGCCACACCGCCCCGATCGAGTACCGGACGCCGGTCGCCTCGGCGCAGATCAAATCCGCCGTGCTGCTCGCCGGCCTCAATGCGCCGGGCCTGACCACGGTGATCGAGGCGGAGGCCTCGCGCGACCATACGGAGCGCATGCTGCGCCATTTCGGCGCCGAGGTCGTGGTCACGCCGCATGGCGATGCCGGGCGGCGCGTCACGCTCACGGGCCAGCCGGAACTGCGCGCAGCGCCCGTGGTCGTGCCGGGTGATCCCTCCTCGGCCGCCTTCCCGATCGTCGCGGCGCTGATCACTCCCGGTTCCGACATCCTGGTCGAAGGCGTGATGATGAACGCGCTGCGCACCGGGCTGATCACCACGCTTATCGAGATGGGGGCCAGCATCGAGGCCGGCAACCAGCGCCAGGAGGGCGGCGAGGAGGTGGCCGATCTGCGGGTGCGGGCCGGCGAATTGCGCGGCGTCGAGGTGCCGGCGGCGCGCGCGCCCTCGATGATCGACGAATATCCGGTGCTCGCGGTCGCTGCCGCCTTCGCCCATGGCGAGACGCGCATGCGCGGCCTCAACGAATTGCGGGTCAAGGAGAGCGACCGTCTGGCGGCCGTCGCGGCCGGGCTTTCGGCCTGCGACGTCGCCCATGCGATCGAGGGCGACGACCTGATCGTCGAGGGCGGCAAGGGCGAGGCCGAAGGCGGCGGCACGGTCCTGACCCATCTCGATCACCGCATCGCCATGAGCTTCCTCACCTTGGGCCTCGGCTCGCGCCAGCCGGTCACGGTCGATGACGGGGCCATGATCGCGACGAGCTTCCCGGCTTTCGCCGAGATGATGGCGGGTCTCGGCGCAGATATTGGGTGACGACGCCGTGATCATCGCCATCGACGGCCCGGCCGCCTCGGGCAAGGGCATGCTGGCACGCGGCATCGCGGCCGAGCTGCGCTTGCCGCATCTCGACACCGGCCTGCTCTACCGGGCCGTGGCGCAGCGGCTGATTGCGGCTGGCCTGCCGCTCGACGACGAGGCGGCAGCCCATGAGGCAGCGCTGAAGCTCGACATCGCCGGCCTCGAAGCCACGGCGCTGCGTGGCGCCGAGATGGGAGAAGCGGCCTCGCGGGTCGCGGCCTATCCGTCGGTGCGGGAGGCGCTCGTCGCGCTGCAGCGCGGCTTCGCGGCCCAGGATGGCGGGGCCGTGCTCGACGGCCGCGATATCGGCACGGTCATCTGCCCGGATGCCGATGTGAAGCTGTTCGTCACCGCCTCGCCCGAGGAACGCGCCAGGCGGCGCTGGCGAGAGCTGGTGCTCGGCGGCGCGCCGCTCGATTATGACGCGGTGCTGGCCGATATCCGCCGTCGCGACGAGCGCGACAGCGGCCGCAAGAACGCGCCGCTGCGCCAGGCGGCGGACGCGATGGTGCTCGACACGACTCGACTCGACGCGCAGGGTGCGCTTGCCGCCGCGCTCGGGATCATCCGCGCCAAGGCAGCCTCGCCTGCTTGAGAGCCGGGGCCTTACGGCTCACCCTTCACTGCTCATCCTTGGGCTTCGGCATCGAGGCCGACGAGGCGCCGACTGAGGCCGCGCAATCTGGCGCGCGCTGCCGTGTCATAAGCCTGGGCATTGGCACGCACCTCCCGCCGCCGGTCGAAGAACAGACCGCCGCGCCCTTCGAGCGACGGCGACCGGACGAGGTTCAGAATCGCGTCCGCCCCGTCATCGACGCTGCTGATCGGCGTGGTTCCGGACTGGCGCACCATGGTGGTGTTCATATAGGTCGCGGGATGCAGCGAGTTCACCGTCACACCCTTGCCGGCGAGCGCCTCGGCGAGATCGATGGTGAACATGACCTGGGCGAGCTTGCTCTGCGAATAGGCGCGTGAGCCCGTATAGCCGCGCGTGATCATGACGTCCTCGAAATCGAGCGGCGCCTGGCCGAGCGAGGCGACATTGACGATGCGCGCAGGGGCGCTGGCCAGGATCTTCGGCAGGAGCAGATGGGTGAGCAGGAAACCCGCAAGGTAATTGACGGCGAAGCGCAGCTCGAAGCCGTCATGGCTGGTGGCCCGCTGCCCGGCGGCGCCCCCCGAGCCGATGCCGGCATTGTTGATCAGGACGTCGAGGCGCTCTTCGCTGCTCTCGACCGCGGCCGCCAGCCGGCGCACCTCGGCGAGCGAAGCGAGATCGGCCTGCAGGAAATCCGCCTGCCGCCCGGCCGCATGGATCTCGGCGACGAGGCCGCGGCCGCGCTCGAGATCGCGGCCATGCACCAGCACGCGGGCGCCGGAAGCCGCGAGCCGCCGTGCCACGACGCGGCCGACGCCGTCGGTCGAGCCTGTGATGAGTACCGTCTTGCCCTCGAGCTCCATGTGAACCTCTTGCGACATCGCGGAAGAATTCGCAGTATTGCTCTTCGGGCGCGCCATTGCTATGTATCACAGGCGTGCCGGGCCGTAGCGGATGAAACCGCTGCGGCCCGATAGGCATTGAACTATCTGCTTGAACCACGCTCCTGCCCGCCGGCCTGCGCCGGCCCGCTCGCAAGCGGTGATTTCGTCGAACCGAGCCCGAAGGGCCGGCCTCGACGAATGTCGGTGGAACGGAGCCCGATCACTCGAACCCGCCGGCGTTGGCCCTAACGGGCTTTTTGGGAGACAGAATGTCAGTTGCTTTTGACCGCGCGCCTGTGCGCGAAGATTTTGCGGCGCTGCTTGAAGAGTCCTTTCAGCAGTCGAATGCGATCGAGGGAGGCGTCGTCGAGGGGACGGTCGTTGCGATCGAGAAGGATGTGGCCGTCATCGATATCGGCCTCAAGACCGAAGGCCGTGTGCCTTTGAAGGAATTCCTGGCCCCCGGCAAAGATGGTGGGCTCAAGGTCGGCGACAAGGTCGAGGTCTATCTCGACCGCATCGAGAATGCACTCGGCGAGGCGGTGATCTCGCGCGAGAAGGCGCGCCGCGAGGAGAGCTGGGGCAAGCTCGAAAAGGCCTTCGAGGCCAATGAGAAGGTGACGGGCGTGATCTTCGCCTCGGTCAAGGGCGGCTACACCGTCGACCTCGATGGCGCCATGGCCTTCTTGCCCCGGAGCCAGGTCGATATCCGCCCGGTGCGCGATGTCGGCCCGCTGATGAACCAGCCGCAGCCCTTCCAGATCCTGAAAATGGATCGCCGCCGCGGCAATATCGTCGTCTCGCGCCGCACCGTGCTCGAGGAGACGCGCGCCGAGAGCCGCTCGCAGATCGTCGCCAATCTCGAAGAAGGGCAGATCATCGAGGGCGTGGTCAAGAACGTCACCGAATACGGCGCGTTCGTCGATCTCGGCGGCATCGACGGCCTGTTGCACGTCACCGACATGGCGTGGAGGCGCGTCAACCACCCATCCGAGGTCGTGGCGATCGGTCAGACCGTCAAGGTCAAGATCATCCGCATCAACCACGAGACGCAGCGCATTTCGCTCGGCATCAAGCAGCTGCAGGGCGATCCGTGGCAGGGCGTCGAGGCCAAATACCCGATCGGCATGAAGCTGAAGGGCCGCGTCACCAACATCACCGATTACGGCGCCTTCGTCGAATTGGAGCCGGGCATCGAGGGGCTGATCCACGTCTCCGAAATGTCCTGGACCAAGAAGAACGTCCATCCCGGCAAGATCGTCTCGACCTCTCAGGAAGTCGAGGTGGTGGTGCTCGAGATCGATTCGGTCAAGCGCCGCATTTCGCTCGGCCTCAAGCAGGCATTGCGCAACCCCTGGGAGGAATTCCAGGAGACGCACCCGATCGGCTCGACCATCGAGGGCGAGGTCAAGAACAAGACCGAATTCGGCCTGTTCATCGGCCTGCCGGGCGATGTCGACGGCATGGTGCACCTTTCCGACCTCGACTGGCACCGTCCGGGCGAAGAGGTCATCGAGCAGTACAAGAAGGGCGACATGGTCAAGGCCGTGGTGCTCGATGTCGACACCGAGAAGGAGCGCGTTTCGCTCGGCGTCAAGCAGCTCGAGGGCGACCCCTTCGCGGAAGCCGGCGACCTGAAGAAGGGCGCCGTCGTCACCTGCGAGATCATCGAGGTCAAGGAATCCGGCCTCGAGGTGAAGATTGTGGGCACAGATCTGACGGCTTTCATTCGCCGTGCAGAGCTCGCCCGCGAGCGCGGCGATCAGCGGCCGGAGCGCTTCGCGGCCGGCGAGAAGGTCGATGCGCGCGTCACGCAGTTCGACCGCAAGGCGCGCAAGGTCTCCGTCTCCATCAAGGCGCTCGAGATGCATGAGGAGAAGGAAGCGATCGCCCAGTTCGGCTCGACCGATTCCGGCGCTTCGCTCGGCGACATTCTCGGTGCGGCGCTGCGCCGCGCCAATGAGAAGAAATAACGCGCCACTCGACGCGTAACTCGACAAAAAAGCTCCTCTCCCCGCTTGCGGGGCGGGGATTTTTTATTTGCGGGCCTGCAATTGAGCGAAATGCGAGCAGCGCTTGTTGCCTGTCACCGAAGGCCGATCCCTTCCTTGCCCTCCACGCTCTTGCGGGATTAAAGTAGCTTCATGAGCATGAGTTCCGACGCGGTGGTCGAACGCAGATATCTGCGCAGGCGGGTCACCTTCTGGCGCATTGCCACTGCTTTGCTGGCAATCATTGCCATTTTGGTCGGGGCCTCACGCCTCGCGGGCGGCTTCGGCGGCGAAACGGCTGCGCATATCGCGCGGGTGAAGGTGAGCGGCCTGATCCTCGACGACGCCGAGTTCACCCGCATGCTCGACCGGCTGGCGAAATCGAACGCCAAGGCGGTGATCCTCGATATCGACAGCCCCGGCGGCGGCGCTGCGGCGTCCGAGGAGATCTACGAGCATCTGCGCAAGGTGGGCGAGAAGCGCCCGATCGTGGCGGTCGACGGTTCGCTCGCGGCCTCGGGCGGCTATATCGTGTCGCTCGCGGCCGATCATATCTTCGCGCGCAACTCCTCGGCCGTCGGGTCGATCGGCGTCATCTTCCAGAATCCCAATGTGACGCAACTGCTCACGACCGTCGGCGTGAAGATGGAAGTGATCAAGTCGAGTCCGTTGAAGGCGTCGCCGAACCCGTTCGAGGCCACCCCGCCCGAAGCCACCGCCGCCATGGCGGCGCTGGTCGGAGACACTTTCGCCTGGTTCAAGAATCTGGTGCGCGAGCGCCGCCATCTCGACGAGCAGGCGCTCGCCAAGGTCGCGGATGGGCGCGTCTTCGCCGGCGCGCAGGCGCTGAGCCTCAAGCTCATCGACGGCATCGGCGGCGAGGACGAAGCGCTTGCCTGGCTCAAGAGCGAGAAGGGAATTGACACCGATCTGCCGATCCGCAACTGGACTGCGGAACGAGGCGGCTGGCTGCGGCGTTTGACGGGAGACGCCATGATGGGTGCGCTCTCGCAATTGGGCCTGGCCGACGCATCCAAGCTTATTTCCGCCGCGAGCGGACCCGTACGTGCGCAAGTAACGAGCGGGCTGCTCGTTTTATGGCAACCGATAGACCAATAATGGCAGGTGTGGGGGCCTAGATGATCAAGTCTGAGCTTGTTGAGAGCGTGATGCGCAACTATCCCGGCCTGTATCAGCGGGACGCGGAGACGGCTGTCGACGCTGTGCTCGACGCGATCGCCGATGCGCTCGCGAACGGCAACCGCGTCGAGATCCGCGGCTTCGGCGCCTTCTCGGCCAAGGAGCGACGCTCGCGCGTCGGGCGCAATCCGCGCACCGGCCAGCGCGTGCCGGTGGCCGCCAAGCGCGTGCCGATGTTCAAGGCCAGCAAGGAAATCCGCGAGGCGCTGAATGGCGACAGCGTCAAGGCACCCCGCGCCCGCAAGGCTGAGCCCGCCTCCGCGCATGGCGTCGAGGTGGAAAGCCCGGGCGGCGATTGACGCATGCGCGGCTTCGCCAAGGCCATCATCCTCGTTCCGCTGGCGCTCCTGGCGGTTGCCTTCGCGGTCGGCAATGACAAGCCGGTGAGCGTCTCCTTCGATCCGATCGCCGATACGCCCGACTTCAGGTTCGATGTGCCGCTGTTCATGGTGGTGTTCGCAGCGCTGATCCTCGGCGTGATGATCGGCGGCATCGCCACCTGGATCGGCCAGGGCCGCTACCGCCGTGCGGCGCGCATGCATCGGCGCGACGTGGAGCGGCTGCGCACCGACCTCGACCGGATGCGCGCCACCTCATCCTCAGTCACGACGCCGCCTTGAGGGCGGGTAGCTCCTAGACTAGGTCCCGCGCGGCTTCGCCCGGCTGGTGGCCGGCGCCGCCAGCGGGTCCTCGGGCCAGGGATGTTTCGGATAGCGCCCCCGCATCTCCGCCCTGACCTCGCTCCAGGATCCGCGCCAGAAGCCCGGCAGATCGGTGGTGATCTGGATCGGCCGCTGCGCGGGCGACAGCAGATGCAGCACGAGCGGTGCCCGGCCGCCGGCAATGCGCGGATGCTCGCTTAAGCCGAACAGCTCCTGCACCCGCACCGCGAGCGAAGCCCCCTCCTCGCCATAGGCGATCGGCAGAAGCGAACCCGAGGGCGCCGCGAACAGGGCAGGCGCTTCCTTGTCGAGCCGGCGTCGCAACGCGAAGGGCAAGAGCGCTTCGAGCGCCTGGCGCAGATCTTCCGCGGTGATTTCTGCGAGGCTCGTCTTGCCGAGGAGCCGAGGGGCGAGCCAATCGTCGACGCCCGCCGCCAGCGCCGCATCGGAGATATCGGGCCAAAGATCGTCCGAGGAAAGATCGTCACGCGACCTATCGCCTTCGGCCTTGCGCAGGAACAGCACCCGGCCTTGCCAGAAGCGCAGCTCCTTGGTCCAGGGCAGCTTGTCGATGCCGAGCGCAGCGATGCCTTGCGCGAGTGACAGGGCGGCCTCCTCATCGGCGATCGCCGGCAGAGGTGCATCCTCGAGCAGGATGGCGCCGAGCCGGCGCCGGCGGCGTCGCCTCACAGCGCGTGCCGCCTTGTCGAAGACGAGGCTGTCGCGCTCCTCGATCCGTGGCCCGAACCAGGTTTCGATCTCGGCCACCTCGATCGGCGCTGCGAGCCGGATACGCGAGGCGGCGGCGCGGCCGGCGATCTCGGCGACCGCAAGGTATGGCGCGCGCGCCAGCCGGTCGGCCGGATCGAGCGCCGCGGCCCGGCCATTGGCCAGCAGATATTCGCCGTTCTTGCCGCGCGCCTTGGCGATGCGGTCGGGATAAGCGAGCGCCACCAGCAGGCCGGGCGAGGGGGAAGCTGCCGGATCGGGCCCGGCCTCTCCTGCGGCCGCACGCGCAGCCTTGGCCCAGGCGGCGGCGAGCGAGCGCATGGCCTGGGCACGCGGCGAGCGCTCGCGCCCGAATTGCTCCAGGCGCTCGACGAGATCGGCCGAGGTACCGCCGAGGCCGCGCTCGACGATCACCGCGGCGATGGATGATGCGGCGATCGACACCGTAGTTTTGGCGCCGCCGAGCCGTGCGGCATCGATCGCCATGCGGGCGAGGCGCGGCGGTAGCGGCAAGGCGCGGATGGCCCGCCCCTCCTCGGTCAGGCGGCCATCTGCGTCGAGCGCCTGAAGATCGGCGAGCAGCTTGCGCGCCTCGATCAGTGAGCCCGAGGGCGGCGCGTCGAGGAAGGAGAGCCGTGCCGGATCGGCGAGGCCCCAGGCCGCGCAGTCGAGCAACAGCCCCGAGAGATCCGCATTGAGGATCTCGGGCGCCGCATAGGCCGGCAGCGACAAGGTCGCGGCTTCCTCCCAGAGGCGATAGGCGATGCCGGGCGCAACGCGCCCGGCGCGCCCGCGTCGCTGATCGGCGGCGGCACGCGAGACGCGCACCGTCTCGAGCCGGGTGATGCCGATATCGGGCTCGTAGACCGGCAGCCGCGCCAGCCCGCAATCGATCACGATGCGGATATCGGCGAGCGTCAGGCTGGTCTCGGCGATCGAGGTCGAGAGCACCACCTTGCGCCGCCCCGCGGGCGAAGGGCGGATGGCGCGATCCTGCTCGGCAGGCTCGAGCCCGCCATGCAGCGGCCGCAGATCGATCGCCTCGGATCCAGTGCCGAGATGCTGCTCGAGCCGCGTCTTGACCCGCATGATCTCGCTCTGTCCGGGCAGGAAGACGAGGATGCCCCCTGCCGCCTCGCGCAAGGCGCGCAACACCGCGCGGCACACGGCCTCATCGAGGCGCTCGCTCGGGTCGCGCCCAAGATAGCGGGTCTCGATCGGGAAGGCTCGGCCTTCGCTCGCAATCAACGGAGCATCGCCGAGCAGCGAAGCGACGGCGGCGCCGTCGAGCGTCGCCGACATGACGAGGAGCCGCAAATCCTCGCGCAACCCCGATTGCGCATCGAGCGCCAGCGCCAGGCCGAAATCGGCATCGAGCGAGCGCTCATGGAACTCGTCGAAGATCACGGCCGCCACGCCCTCGAGCGCCGGATCGTCGAGGATGAGGCGGGTGAACACGCCCTCGGTCACCACCTCGATGCGGGTCTTGCGCGAGATGCGAGAGCCGAGGCGCATGCGCAGCCCGACGCTGGCGCCGACCTCCTCGCCGAGCGTCAGCGCCATTCTTTCGGCGGCGGCGCGGGCCGCAAGCCGGCGGGGCTCGAGCAAAAGGATACGCCGGCCTTCGGCCCAAGGCTCGTCGAGGAGGGCGAGCGGCACGCGCGTCGTCTTGCCGGCGCCGGGCGGCGCCACCAGCACCGCATTGGGGCGCCGGCGCAGCGCCGCAAGCAACTCCGGCAGGCGCTCCTCGATCGGCAGGGCGGCATCAGGACCGGGCTTCGGCACATCCTCATCCGACATGACCGGCGATCTCCTGTCGGAGAACCTCACCCGATCCGCGTCTTGGCCAGCACATCCTCGGCGAGGTCATAGCCCAATCCGGGCCGGTCCGGCATGAGCATAAAGCCGTTCCGATCGACATCGAGCGGAGAGGCCATCATATAGTCGCGCCGCTCCAGCCCCCATTCGGGCGGGTCATAGGGAAACTCGACGAAGGGCACGTCCGCCATGCCGGCGGCGAGCTGGGCATTGGCCATCACGCCCATGCCGTTCGTCCAGGTATGGGGCGTGAAGATGAGGTTGTGATCGGCCGCCATCTGGCCGACTCGCCGCAGCCCGGTGATGCCGCCGACCAGCGCCGCATCGGGCTGCAGCACATCGAGCGCGCCTTCGGCGATGAGGTCGCGGAACTCGTAGAGCTCGCGCGTCATCTCCCCGCCGGCGATGCGGATATCGGTCATGTCGCGCAGGCGACGCATGCCCTCGCGGTCGCCGCGATGCAGCGGCTCCTCCATCCAGTAGATGCCGAGCTTCTCGAGCTCGCGCGCCACGGTCACCGCGTCCTTGAGCGACCAGGGCGCGTAAGTGTCCTGCGGCAGGCGCCAGCCCTGATTGCAATCGACCATCAGCTCCAGGCGCGTGCCGACCCGGGTGCGCACCGCCTCGAGCGCCTTGACGTCCTTGCGCCAATCGCCGCGATGGAAGCGGATCTTCATGGCCGAGAAGCCGCGCGCCAGATAGGCCTCGGCCGCATCGGCCAGCGCCTGCGGCTCCCGCAACGTGCCCGAGGACGCATAGGCGCGCACCCGATCGGAGAGACCGCCGAGCAGCTTCCAGCAGGGCTGCCCCGTGATCTTGCCGGCGAGGTCCCAGAGCGCGAGATCAAGCGGCCAGCAACGCCCGTAATGGAAGCTGATATTGTTGAGCACCCGCCAATGACGCTCGATGGCGAGCGCGTCCTGGCCGATGAACAGATGCTCATGGCCCGCAAAGCCGAGCATCAGATCGCCCGAGCCGATGCCGGTGAGCCCGGTATTGGAATGCACCTTGACGATGGTCGCGTCCCAGTGGCGGCGTGGCTTGGTGTCCCAGCTCGCATGGAAAGGCGGATCGAAGGCGAGCCGGTGCTGGCTGATCTCGATGCCGGTGATGGTGACCTTGGGGACGGGAGCGTTGCTCATCTCGTTTTCCTTTACGCCAATGCCAGCACGCGCTCGGCCAGCATGGCAAGGTCGGCCTCGCTCGTTTCGCGGGCGTTGGAGGCGCGCATCGAGGCGTTCTCCGGACGCGCCATCTGGCGCGCCAACCGGTCGGGCGAGATGCCTGAGAACTCCTCGGAGACCGAGACCGTGATGCCGCAGGCGCGCAACAACCGCTCATAGGCCGCGATGAAGGCCTTGGCCGAGGGCTCGACCCCCATGGCGGCCGCGCAAGCCGCGAAGCGCCCGTCATCGCCCTCGATATTCCAGGGCAAGGAAGCGAGCATGGCAACGCCGACGGCCCGGCCATGATGGATCTTGCGCAAGGATCCCATGGCATGGCCGATATTATGGGCGATCCCCGTGCCGGCATTGTCGATGGCGATGCCGGCGAGCATGGCGGCGCGTTGCAGCGCGGCGCGCGCCTCAAGGTCCGCAGGCTGCGCCACGGCCCGTTCGAGATGGGCAGCGACCAGGCGGATGGCCTCATGGGCGTAGAGGTTATTCGCCGCATTGGCGTTGCGATTGGTCGCAGCCTCGACCGCATGCACCAGCGCGTCGATGCCGGTCGCGGCCGTAAGTGGAGCCGGCAGGCTGACGGTGAGCTCGGGATCGAGCAGCACCTCGGTCGGCTTGACGGCGTCGCCCCACAGCCAGGTCTTGGCGCCGTCGGGTCGCGTCAGCACGGCGGTACGGGTCGCCTCGGAGCCGGTGCCGGACGTGGTGGGCACGCAGATCGCGGCAAGCCGGCGCAAGGGGAAATCGCGGCCGCATAATTCATATTCGATGGCCGAGCGATCTTCGGCCGCGATGGCGGCGACAGCCTTGCCGAGATCGAGCGCCGAGCCACCCCCGAGCGCCACGATCACGCCGGCGCCGGCCGCGCGCGCCGCGGAAGCTGCGGCATCCGTCTCGGCGATGCCCGGATCGCTGGCGAAAGCCTGGAATACGCCGGCGACCGGCACAGCCTTCTCGATCGCCGACCGCACCTCCTCGATCAGCCCGGTCGGCCCGAGGCCGGGATCGGCCACGAGCAGCGCCCGGCGCGTCTCGCCGCAGGCCGCGGCCGCAAGGGCGCCGAGCCCGGCGCGGCTGCCGGGACCGGAAGTGATGTGAGGTGTGCGCGCGAGTTCGTAGCTGCTCATGATGCCCTTCCAGGAGACGTCCGGCGATGTCTCGCATGAGAGGCCCGAAGCCTCAAGCGTCCAGAGGGGAAAAGCCGCCCGCGTCACCTCTCCCTGGGACCGCGACCGTCTCGGTCGCCCTTCCTCCCGGCGTGGAGGCCTCGCCGTTCGCAGGGCGGGCCGGACGCCCGCGATCCCACCTCAACCTGCGAGCAATCCGGCGATGTCGGCGCTAACCGCGATGCCCTCGCGCGCAGCTGCCTCGCGCAATGCCAGGCGCCTGGCGCCGGGGAGCCTTGCGCCCGCCTGCCCCTCGATCATGGCGCAGAGCGTCGTGAGCCGCTCGGCGAAGCGGTCATGGCCGAACGACATCGGATCGAAGGCGATGACGAGCTGTCCGGTCTCAGGCGGCAACCCCTTGCCGTCGAAGAAGGTCGAGGCCTCGAAGGCGAGGTTGGCGCCGACCAGGCAAGCCACGAGCGTCTCGACCATGAAAGCGAGCGCGGCACCCTTGGCACCACCCATCGGCACCATGGTGCCGGCGAGCGCCGCCTCCGGATCGGTGGTGGGGCGGCCCTGCGCATCGAGCGCCCAGCCTTCCGGGATGCGCTCGCCCTTCTGCTTCGCCGCGATGACGTTGCCGCGCGCCACCTTCGATACCGAAAGATCGACCACGACCGGCGCCCGGCCGGCGAGCGGCGCCGCGAAGGCGACCGGATTGGTGCCGAAGGCCGGCTCATGCCCGCCCCAGGGCGCGATGGCGCTCGGCGTGTTGGCGAAGACGAGCGCGACGAAGCCGGCCTCCGCCAGGCGCTCGGCATGGTGTCCGGCGACGCCGCAATGGTTCGAGCGCCGGATCGGCGCCGTGGCGATGCCCTGCGTCCTGGCGATGGCCGGAAGCTCGGCGATGGCGAGATCGAGCGCCGGGTAGGCGAACCCATTCGCGGCGTCGATCGCCAGGATGGCGGGGCGCGGACGGCTGGCGACCGGCACCGCCTTGCCGTCCACCTTGCCGCTGCGCAACATGTCGAGATAGCTCGCGAGGCGCGACAAGCCATGGCCCTTGAGGCCGTCCGCTTCGGCAGCGACGAGGGCGCGGGCCACCGAGCGCGCTGCGACCGAGCCGGCGCCGGCGCGCCTGAACGCGGCCGCGATACGCTCTTCGAGATCCGGCACGGATAAGCGCTCGGCCATCACATGCGGTCCCTCAGCGTGATGACGTAACGCAACCGAATATCGGGGCCAAAAACTGCGGACCGAACGCCTGCCCTCAGGCGCTGCGGTAGAGCTTGGTCATCGAGAATTCCCGATGGCCGAGCGCCTCTGCGGCCGTCAGGCGGCCATTGGCGGTGCGCACGATCATCGAGATCAGGGCGTCACCCGCCTCGGGGATGGTCATGGTCCGCTTCAGCACGCCCGAGACGTCGAGGTCGATATGCTCGGGCATGGTGCGCACGGTCTTCGGATTGCCGGAGATCTTGATGACGGGCAGGATCGGATTGCCGATGACATTGCCCTGGCCGGTCGGGAAGGTGTGCACCACATAGCCGCCCGCCGCCATCAGGGTCACGCATTCGGCGGCCGCCGAGGAGGTGTCCATATAGTAGAGGCCGGGCCCTTTGGCCGGCGCCTCGGCCGGCCGCAGGATGTCGATGAACTTGCACTCGCGCCCGATCTTCTCGAGATTGCCGAGCGCCTTCTCCTCAATGGTGGTGAGGCCGCCCGCGATGTTGCCCTTGGTCGGCTGGCTGTCGGAGAGATCATCGGTCTTGTGCGCCTCGATCACCTCGTCCTGATAGGCCTTCCACATCTTGTACCAGCGCTTGCCCAGCTCCTTGGTGGCGGCGCGCGCCTGGCACAGATGCTCGCCACCAGTGATCTCCGAGGTCTCGCCGAACACCCCGTAGATGCCGCGCGGGATCAACTTGTCATACATGTTGCCGACCGTCGGGCAGGAGGAGAGCCCGGTGGTGGTGTCGCTCTCGCCGCATTTGGTCGACACCCAGATGTCGCTCAGCGGGCATTTCTCGCGCGCCAGCTCGCTCGCCCATTGCACATATTCCTTCGCCACATAGCTGGCGCGCGCGATGGTCGAGATGTCGCCATGCGTCTCGATGCCGAAGCCGACCACCGGCTTGCCGGTCGTGGCGATGCCGTCGACGACGCGCTTCGTCCAGCCTTCCTCGATACCGATGACGACGACCGCCGCGACATTGGGATTGGCGCCCGTGCCGATCACGGTGCGGAAGAACAGGTCGAGGTCCTCACCGAATTGCAACCGGCCATAGGCATGCGGGATGGCGAGCGTGCCCTTGATGGAATTGGCGACCGCCTCGCAGGCCGAGTTCGACAGGTCGTCGAGCGGCAGCAGCAGCACATGGTTGCGCACGCCGACCCGGCCATTCTCGCGCCTCCACCCCATCACCCAATCGAGGGTCGCGCCCGTCGGGCGCTTGACGACCGGCACCTTGAAGGCGGGCGCCTCGATCTTGCGCCCCTTGACCGTCGCGAGCTTGCGCTGCACCCGGCTGAAATCGGCAACGATGCTCATGACGGTCTCCTCACCAGCGCTTCGTCTTCACATTATGGACATGCACATGCTCGCCCTTGCGGATCGGGGCGACGGCCTTGCCGATGTCCTGACCGTATTTCCAGATGGTGTCGCCGGATTTGATATCCGCGAGCGCCACCTTGTGGCCGATCGGGATATCCTGGCGCGCGCGCACGCGGAAATCGGAATTGTCATGGGTGACGACACCGAGCATATCGGTGCCGGCCTTGAGGCCTTCGACCACGACCACGGCGACGGTGTCCTTATGGTCATGCGCGAGGCAATGGGGGATGCTCATGCGGATCGTTACCTTGAAGAATGACCTCGATGGGGGGCCCCGCCGGCCAGCGGCGCGAGCACTCTTGTATAAGATATAAGACGAGATAGCATGTCAATCATGAGAAACCGGCGCAACCCCACGATCGAGCGCAGGACCATGCGGCTTGGCCCGCACCCGCTCTACGCCCAGGTGCGCGACGTCTTCGTCAAGCGCCTGGTCGATGGCGTCTGGGCGCCGGGAGAGGGCCTGCCGAGCGAGATCGAGCTCGCGGGCGAGCTCGATGTCAGCCAGGGCACGGTGCGCAAGGCGCTCGCTTCCATGGCGGCCGACAAGCTGCTGGTGCGCCAGCAAGGACGCGGCACTTTCGTCGCCATCCATGACGAGGCGCGCATCCTCTTCCAGTTCTTCAAGCTTGCCCCCGATGCGGGCGAGGCCGCCTTCCCGGAGAGCCGGATCGTGGCGACGCAGACCGAGAAGGCGAGCGAGGCCGAGCGACACAACCTCGGCCTGCGCGCCGGGGCCCGCGTCATCCGCATCCGCAGGGTCCGCTCGCTCGCCGGCAAGACGGCAATCGCCGAGCGCATCGCCCTGCCGGCTTCCCTGTTCCCGCGCCTGACGCAAGGCGAGATCCCGAATAATCTCTACGGCCTCTATGCGACGCGCTACGGCCTCGCCATCGCGCGCGCCGAGGAGAAGCTGAAGGCAGTGGCTCTCGACGCTGGCGATGCGGCGCTGCTCGGCGTCAAGCCGGGCACGCCGGCCCTGCACATCGACCGCCTGGCGCGGTCCCTCTCAGGGCGACCGGTCGAATGGCGCGTGAGCCTCTGCCTCACGCAGGAATTCCATTACCTCTCCGAGCTCGACTAGACTAAGCTTGGCTTCCGTCACGGTTTTGCGCCCTTTGCCCTCGGGCCATCCGCACTGGCGACGCGCTTGTTCACCATCTCCATGAAGTTGCGCAGCGGCGGCTCCAGGGTCGCCCCATCGAGATCCTTGAGGATAGCGCGCGCCTCGCCGAGCGCCTCTGCGCCATCATCCGACTGCTCGGCCGTCTTGACGAGCGCATAGGCGAGGCCGACCCGCCAAAGAGGCATTCCCGGATGCAGGGCGAGGAGGCTCCGCTCCGTGGCGAGCAATTCGCGGCTCGCCGCCAGCGCGCCCTGCCGATCCCCGAGCTCGGCCTTCCAGTCGCCGATCCGGTCGAGCAGGAGGGCGAGCCCCATGATCGGACGCTCATCGGTTGGGGCCATGGCCTGGAGCCGGCGCGCGACCGCGGCGGCCTCCTCGTCGAAAAGGATCGCTTCCGCCTTGGCGCCGGCTGCCGCGCGCAGGTTAGCGAGGCCGGCGAGGCGCTGCGCCACATCGCCGAGGCGCTGCACATCGGCCGGCTCGGCTCCCGTCAGCACCTTCGCAGCGGACAGCGCCTCCTGCGCGATGGCGCCAGCCTCTTCGGGCCCCGACGCCGTGCCGATGAGGTCGATCACATAGCCGAAATCCGTGCCGAGCGCCGCGAGGGCTTTCGCATCGCGCCCTCCCTTTTCGAGAAGGGCGCGCCTGATCGCCAGGCTTTCACGCCTCGCCGCGAGCTCGCCCGACGGATCCTTGAGCATGTCCCGCGTGGCGGCGAGGTGGTCGAGCGCGTCGGCGAACCCCGCATCCGGCGCCTGCGCACCGCGTCCGAGCGCCAGGCGACGGCGCAGCAGGGCGACTTCCTCGCCATAGGCGTCGGCGGCCTTCGGATAGTCGTTGGACAGATATCGCATGCCGCCCAGGATATCGAGATCGAGAATGAGGGCGTCGAGGCGCGCTGGATCGTCGGGCTGCTCCGCCAGCAAGTTGCGGCGCATCGCTGCGGCCTCGTCCCAGGCCGAAGCCGCCGCCGCAGGATCGTCGCCCTGCGCACGCCAGCCCGCGACCTCCTCGAGACTGCGCGCCAGATGCTGGGCAAAGGCGGCGTTGGCGGGATCACGCGCCACCACGCCCTGCATCACAGCAATATTTTCTCGCACAATCGCCAAGGCACCGTCGCGGTCGCCCTGCCCCATCGCGACCGCGGCCACCCGATCGAGAGCGAGCGCCAAATCATAGCTCCAATCGGCGTTGCCGGGGTCGCGCCGCGACAATGCGCGGCGGATCGCCAGAATCTCGTCGAAGCCGGCCTTGGCGCCGGCGAAATCACCTGCCTTGAGCTTGAGATCGGTGAGCCGCTCGAGGCCGACCGAGATGCCGCGTTGCCATTCGGCATTGTCGGGATCATGCGCCGCCACGGCGCGGACGGTATCGAGCGCCTGCTGATAGGCAGCGATCGCCGCATCGCGATCGCCCGCCGCGAGCTTGGCATCGGCGAGCTTGCCGAGCGCCACTGCCAGATTGCGCTGCCATTCGAGATTGCCGGGGTCGCGCGCCACGAGGGCGCGGCTGATCGCGAGCGCCTCCGTGTCGGCGATGAGCGCTGCCGGAACGTCACCGACGGCGAGCTCAGCATCGGCGAGACCATTCAAGGTCGAGACAAGCCTGACGCTCCATTTGCCGTCATCAGGGCGCAGGCTCACGAACTTCCTGTCGATGGCGAGCGCTTCGCGATGCGCCGCGAGCGCGCCTGCGGCATCCTTGTCGGCGAGCAGCAGCTCGGCGCGCGTGTCGAGGCTGACCGAGAGATCGATCAGCCATTCGGAATTGTCAGGATCGCGCGCCGCGAGCTTGCGCATGATGGCGAGCGCCTCGTCATAAGCCGCCAGGGCGCCGCCGCGATCGGCGGCGGCGAGCTTCAGCCCGCCGATCGCGTTGAGGGCGGAGGCGATATCGAGCTCGGCGTCCGGAGCGTCGGGGTGCTTCGCCGCGACGGCGCGCGCCAGGCCGAGGCCGCGCTCGGCGGCAGCAAGCGCCGCGGGCCGCTTGCCGGTCGCAGCCTCGATGCCGCTGAGCGCGTTCTCCGCCACCATCAGGTCGTGCTGGTACTTGGGGTTGTCGGGATCGAGATCGGCGAGGCGGCGGAAATTGCCCAGACTCTCGCGAGCGGCGGCCTCGGCGGCACCGAGATCGCCGGCCTGGCGATAGGTGGTGACGAATTCCTGCAGCATGGCGGCGCGGTCGCGCAGCAAGACCGGATCCTTCGTGGCGACCTCGCCGAGCGTGTCGATGGAGCGGCGAACGCGCTCGAGCACATTATGCACCGTCTCGACCCGCATGCCGGCAACATCGCGCAAGCCCTGGGCCACGTCGAAGGTGAGGCCATGAATGGCGGTCTCGGCGGCCGCGAGATTACGCTCGGCGATGGCTCTTTGGGCCTGTGCCTCGCGCTCCGCGAGCCGCGCCGCCTGGCGCTGGTCGGCCGCAACCTTGGCGAAGATGCCGGCCCCGACCGCGAGCAGCGCGAACAGGCAGGCGGCGAGCCCGGTGAGCGCCTGGGCCCGATGGGCGCGCCGGCGTGATGCCGCGACGTAGGCGCGGGCTTGCGGCGACAGCTCCTCGCCATAGCGGCGCAGCATGCTCTCGGCCTGGGCGAGCGGCAGGCCGCGCGGCAGCAGCAGCTCGGCACGCCTCCCCGCTGCCTCATAGGCTGCGCGGCGAGCCTCGGTCTCCTCGCGGATGCGGTAGAAATCGGCGCTGTCCTCGACGCTGGCCCTGCTGCGGGCCCAATCGGTGAGCACGCGCTGATGCGAGAGGCGGATCACCGTCTCGCCGCCCTCCCCGCGCGATTGCAACAGCCTTGCCTCGACCAGCACCGCGACCAGGGTGCCCGAGGGCGCATCGGGCGCGGCCTCGGCGAGCCTGGCATCGCGGGTCGTGAGCGAGGCCGCCCCTTCGCGCCCATGCGATGGCTCGGCGAGATGGCGCAACAGGCGCGGCAGGCAAGCGACCGCTGGCGCATCGAGCGTCGCGATCGCCTCTTCGCCGGCCCTGTCGATGATGCCGGAAAGGCCGCCTTGCGCCTCATAGGCGCGGAGCGTCAGCAACGTCTCCTCGCCGCGGGTTTCGCGCGCCTCGAACAACCGAGCGAGCGCCAGCTGCAGCAAGGGCAGCATATCGGGCCGGTCCGCATCGCGCAGCAGGCGTTCGTCGAGGCCTTCTCCGCTCGTCGCATCGCGCTCATAGACGAGGCCCGCGAGCTCGGCGGGCTTGCGGACGATCTCGGCGAGCTCGGCGAGGCCGGGAGGGCTCAGATCGAAGGCTGAGCCCTGTTCCTTCAAGGCGAAGAGCGAGGGCTCGCGCAGCATCAGCTCGTAGAGATCGGCCCGCAAGGTGACGCCGATCCAGACGCGGCGCGTGGCTGCGAGCGCCGCCAGCAGCCGCGCGAAGCGGGCCCGCTCGTCTTCCGACACCGAGGCAGCGAATAGTTCATCGAGTTGGTCGATCAGGAGGACGAGGTCACAGCGTGCCTCGCGCGCCAAGCGTTCCTGCTGCGCCAGCCTCGTGGAGACGCGCCCGAGCGCCTCGATAATGGGCTTCACGGCGGCCGCATCGGCATGAGCCAGCAGCCCCGCGAGCTCGGCATCGCTCGCATAGGCGCCTTCGGCGATCTCCGGCAAAGCGGGCGGCAATCCGGCATCGGCCGCGGCTTCGGCGGGCTTGCGCATCAGGGCCGAGGCCAGCGCCGCGATCGGGCCTTGCATGCCTTCACCGGGTCGCATTTCGGCGAGGCACCAGGCATCGACCGCCTCGACCACGCCTGGCGTCACGAGGCGCGGCGCGATGCCGGCCCGCAGCAGCGAGGATTTGCCGCTGCCGCTTGCCCCGACGATCAGCAGGAAAGGTGTGCCATGTGAGGCCGCCGCGCACCAGGCGTCCAGCGCCCGCGTGGTGTCGCGCGAGCGCCCGAAGAACACCGCCGCATGCTTAGCCTCATAGGCGCGCAATCCCGGAAAGGGCGAGCCCTTGATGGCGATCGGCCAGACGGCTTCGCGCCCGCGCAGCAGCTTGCGCGACAGCCATTCCCGCAGCAGGCGCTCGATCTGCCGCTCGAAATCATCGGTGTCGGCGAAGGTCTGGAAGGCCGCCTTGAAGCGCCCCTCCGGCGTCACAAAGAAGCGTGCGAAGAAGCTCTTCAGCCTCTCCCATTGGGCGCGGGTCGCAGCTTCGCCCGCGGCATCGTCGAGCTTGATGCTCGGCGGCTCGGGGCAGCGGAACACGTAGACGTCGGGCAGCTCGGCGCCGTGCTGGCGCTTGTCGATCGCGGTCAGCACCTCATAGGCGGTGCCGCTCGGATAGGGCTCGCCATCCGCCATCCTCTCGAAATCGGGCGGCAGCTCGGTGCCGAGCCGGCCACGGAAGATGGCGACCACGAGGTCGCAGGCGCCGGCCTCAGGGATTTGCGCCTGGAAGGTCGCATGCGCCTGGTAGAAGGAGCTCTCCCAGCGCACGGCGACGAGCTGCGCCTGCCCGGCGAACTCCCCATTCAGGCGCCGCACCACAAGGTCGAGGCGCTGGCGCTCGCGCAGCGCATCGCCGGGGGAGGAGACGAAGACGCGATAGCTGTCCATCCTGAGCCGGCACGCTATCACGTCGCCCGCCGCGCCGACAGACGAGGGCCTGGGCCTTCAACCCTCCTCGGCCGGCGCCCCATCTTCTTGCGTCGGGACTTCACGCGACAGCACCTGGCGCGCCAGGGCCCGGGTGATGCGCCGCTGCGTCGCCAGCGAATGCTGGTCGAGCATCTCGACGGCGGCGCGCGCGCCCGCGAAGGAGCGCTCCGCATGGGTCAGCACCGTCTCGATGACGCCGCCATCGACCACGAGCTGGCGGTCGACGAAGAGCTTGACGATCACCATGCGCAGCAGCGCCTCGTCGGGCTCCTCGATATGGATGGCGGGAGCGAGGCGCAGCCGCGACAAGAGATCCGGCGTCGCGAGGTTCCACAAGGCGGGCTCGCTGACCGCGGTGATCAGGAGATGCGAGCGCCGCAGCTTCGCGGCGTTGATGAGGTGGAACAGCGCCGCCTCATCGCCCGGCTCATGCGCATCCTCGATCAGGAGCGCGTGGGGCGCCATCAGGCGCGACGTGCCCTCGATGTCGAGATCGGCGCGGCGCGCCGTCCAGGCATGGGCGCGCTTCGCCCAGATGGCGCCGAGATGGGTCTTGCCGGAGCCGCGCGGTCCGACCAGCAGCAGCGCCTCGCCGGGCCAGGCAGGCCAGGCCTCGATCATCGCATAGGCGCGCTCATTGGACGGCCCGACCACGAAATCCTCTGCGAGGAAGCGCGGCTCGGTCGGCAGGTCGAGCAGGAGCTGGCGCGGCTCCGCGTCGCGCTCGCCCGGTCGCGAGGTTGGATTGCGCTTCATGGCGCCCTCCATAGCGGAGCGAGGCGTGAACCTGCCAGCGTTAATCCGCGCGGAACTTCGAATTCACCCCACTAGCCACAGAAAGCGCCGCCGCCGCGCCCTCAACGCCGCCGCGCGAAGCGCAGCCGCAAGGCGAGTGCGCAGGCGAACACGGCGGAGGCGAGGCCAAGCGACAGATAAAGCGCCGCGCGCTCGCCGAAGCTCTCGACCAGCGACGCATAGGCGAGCGGAGCCGCCGCCGAGAGCAGGAAGCTCGGCGCCAGCAGCCGGCCGACCACGCTGCCATATTCATGCGGCTCGAACAGGACGAGCGGCAAGGTGCCGCGGGTGATCGTCATCAGCCCGTTGCCCGCCCCATAGACGAGCGCGAAGATGATGGCGGCCGGGATCGAGGTGCCGGCATAGAAGCTCGCGACGAAACAGACCGGCAAGGCAAGGCTGGCCCCGACATTGAGGTCGAGCGGATCGAGGCGCCGGCCGAACAGGATCTCGCAGAGCCTGGCCGCCGATTGCCCGATGCCGCGCAAGGTGGCGATCCAGACCGCGAGGCCGCTCGCGAGGCCGAGGCCTGCCAGGATGCCGATCATATGCGCCGACATGCCGGAATTGAGGAAATTGGCGAGCGCCGCGCTCGTCGCATAGAGGATGCCCGCCAGCAGCCGATCGCGCCCTCCATTGACGCGGCGCGGCTCGCCGGCCGGGCCAGCCTGCGGCTTGGCGTAGAGGTGGCGGGTCGCCGGAATGGCGAGGTGCAGCGGGATGGTCGCGAGGGCGATCGCCGCATAGGCCATGACGGCGCCGCGCCACCCGAAATGCGCCGCGAGCTGGTCGCCGATCGGCCAGAAGGCGGTCGAGGCGAGCCCACCCAGCAAGGTGATCTGCGAGATCGGGCGTCTCGCTTCCGGGCCGCCGATGCGCGCCAGCGCCGCGAAGGCCGCCTCGTAGAGCGACAGCCGCATGGCGAGGCCGAGCACCAGCCAGGCCGCGTAATAGGCGACCACATTATGGGCAAGGCTCAAGGCAAGGCAGCCGAGCGCGATCAGGCAGGAGCCGGCGACCATCACGGGGCGTCCGCCATGGCGGTCGATGAGCCGCCCCGTCAGCTGCGAGGTCAGGCCCATCACCACCAGCGAGGCCGAGAAGCCGCCATAGATGAGGGAGCGGCTCCAGCCGAGATCGGCGACCATCAGATCACCGAAGCCGCCGATCAGATAATAGGAGATGCCCCAGCCGACGAGTTGCGACAGGCCGAGGCAGTTGACGAGCCGGCGCGTGATCACGGGCCGGGGGAGAGGCTGGCCTTCGCGGGCCTCGCCTTCAACAGTCTTTTGCGGCCCGGCGAGAGGCAGCGAGCTCATGAGGCAGGATTGTCCGGCAGAGCGCCGGCGCCGACGCCGAGCTCGCGCTGCATCAGCACCGTGTCGACCCAGTCCCCATGCTTGAAGCCGACGCCGCGCAAGGTGCCGACCATGCGGAAGCCGTGGGCCGAGTGCAGCGCGATCGAGGCCGCATTGCCGCTATTGCCGATGATGGCGATCATCTGCCGCCAGGGCCCGGATTCGCAACGCGCGATCAGGGCCGAAAGGAGGGCCGAGCCGATGCCGCGCCCCGCCATGCCGCCCTGCACATAGACCGAGTTCTCGATCGCGAAGCGATAAGCCGATCGTGCCCGGTAGGGCGTCGCATAGGCATAGCCCAAGATTTGGCCATCTTCGCTCTCGGCCACGAGATAAGGCAAACCGAGCTTGAGCACTTCGCCGCGCCGCCGGCGCATCTCCTCGAGGCCCGGCGCTTCCTCCTCGAAGGAGGCGAGGCCCGTCCGCACGTGATGCGCATAGATGTCGCGGATCTCGACCATGTCGACATCGGCGCAATCGCGGACCACGAAAGTGAGCTTCGGTGCGCGTTGTGCCGCTTTCCTCGTGGTTTCCTTGGCCGCTTCCTTGGTCATGCCGATCATCGTCCCGTCTATCCACGACAGCACCTCCAGATCGTAGCTAGGCGCGGCCGAAACTTCGAGCCTCGAGATTGTCATCGTCATTATGGATCCTGGCTTGGCATAAGCAAAATCTTGTTTCATTATCGATTGCATAAGGGATTATTTGAGATGCGCGGCCTCAATCTCGATCAGTTGCGGGCTTTCGCCGACGTCGTCGAGCTCGGCAGCTTCTCGGCCGCAGCCGAGCGCCTCAATCTGACGCAGCCGGCAGTCAGCCAGCAAATCCGGCAATTGGAGCTGCGGCTCAGGCTCAAGCTGATCGAGCGGGTCGGGCGCCGGGCGAGGCCGACGGCGGCTGGCGCCGAGCTCCTGGCGCATGTGCAGCGCATCGATTCGAGCGTCGCTTCGGCGCTCGACGCCATGGCGTGCCATGCCACGGGCGCGCTCGGGCGGGTGCGCATCGGCACCGGCGCCACGGCCTGCATCCATCTCTTGCCGCCCATGCTGCGCGAGCTGCGCCGGCGCCTGCCCTCGCTCGACATCGCGGTGTCGACCGGCAACACGGCCCATATCCTCAAGCTGATCGAGGACAATGCGCTCGATATCGGGCTCGTGACCATGCCGGCGCGCGGCCGGAACCTGTCGGTGACGCCGGTGCTCGACGATGAGTTCGTGGCGATCGCCTCGCTGGAAGCGGCCCAGCTGCCGGCCCGGGTGACGCCAACCTGCCTCGCCGAGCGGCCGATCGTCCTCTACAAGCCCGGCGCCCATACCCGGCGCATCGTCGACCAATGGTGTGCGCGCTCGGGCGTGTCGCTGAAGCCGGTCATGGAGCTCGGCAGCGTCGAGGCCATCAAGGAGCTGGTCGGCGCCGGGCTCGGCTACGGGGTGCTGCCGCTGATGGCGGTGGCCGATGCCCGCATGCGCGGGGAGCTCCTGGTGCGCCAGCTGACGCCGCGCCTCTACCGCCAGCTCGCCCTGGTGCTGCGCCGCGACAAGCACCTCGACCGCGGCCTGCGCGAGGTGGTCGCCGCCATCATGGCGCTTGGCACCCCTCCACCCCTCCCCTTGCAGCCCGGCACGGCTCATGCCAGACGACATCCGGGCGGCAGCAAGGACCGTTAGATGCGCTTTTCCGGCACCAAATCCTACATCGCCACCGAAGACCTGAAGGTCGCGGTCAATGCGGCGATCGTGCTCGAACGTCCGCTGCTGGTGAAGGGCGAGCCGGGGACCGGCAAGACGGTGCTGGCCGAGGAGATCGCCAAGGCGATCGCCGCGCCGCTTCTGACCTGGCATATCAAATCGACCACCAAGGCGCAGCAGGGCCTCTACGAATATGACGCCGTCTCGCGGCTGCGCGACAGCCAGCTCGGCGATGCCCGCGTCACCGACATCGCCCATTACATCAAGCGCGGCAAGCTCTGGGAGGCCTTCACCCATCCGGTGCGGCCGGTGCTGCTGATCGACGAGATCGACAAGGCCGATATCGAGTTTCCGAACGACCTTTTGCTCGAGCTCGACCGCATGGAATTCCATGTCTACGAGACGGGCGAGACGGTGCGCGCCGAGAAGCGGCCGATCGTGCTCATCACCTCGAATAACGAGAAGGAGCTGCCGGACGCCTTCCTGCGCCGCTGCTTCTTCCACTACATCAAGTTCCCCGACGCCGAGACCATGCGCGAGATCGTCGAGGTGCATTTCCCCGGCATCAAGAAGCGGCTGGTGGAAGAGGCGCTGCGCATCTTCTTCGAGGTCCGCGATGTGCCGGGCCTGAAGAAGAAGCCCTCGACCTCCGAGCTCCTCGATTGGCTGAAGCTGCTGCTCAACGAGGATATCGGCCCCGAGACGCTGCGCGAGCGCGACCCGCGCAAGATCATCCCGCCGCTGCACGGCGCGCTCTTGAAGAACGAGCAGGACGTGCATCTCTTCGAGCGGCTCGCCTTCCTCACGCGCAGGTGAGGGTGAGTAGTGAATAGTGAGTAGTGAACAGTGGAGTGAATAGTGAATAGTGAATAGTCGATTCGATGTCGCCTCACTCCTCACTCCTCACTACTCACTACTCGCTCCAACCAACCACGATACCGCACCACGAGCCCGATGAGCGGCAATACGATCTCCACATGGAAATGGAATTTGCGGCCTTCCGCGAATTCATAGGCCTCGCCGCGCGGCGCGAGACCCGAGGGCAGCGGCATGCCGAGGAGGCTCCAGCCGCGCGGGATGAGCCTGAGGCGCCCGCCATCGACGACGAGCGCGAGATCGAAGCCGAAGGGCCCGAAGCTTTCGCGCAGCAGCTTGTCGGTGCGGCCGCTCCCGGCGCTCTGTCGGCTCGCGAAGGATTTGCCCGCGAAATTCCGCCGCCACTGCTCCACCGGACCGTGGCGCTCGATGCGCACCGTCACCGAGACGCCGCGCCCCGCCCGCGGAAAGCCGAACACGGCGCCGACGAGGCGCGAGAGGAGGCTCGAGCCGCGCTCGACCTCGGCTTCTCCCGTCAGGGCGATGCGCGATATCGGATCCGGATCGTGCAGGGCCTGCAGCGGCGCCGGCAAAGAGGCGAAGCTGTCGCCCAGAAGGCGGCGATAGAGCGGGAGATCGGCATCGCCGGCGCGACTGTCGCGAAGGCCGGTGAACAGGCGCCGGCGCGCAAACAGCGCCTCGTAATCGGCGAGCTCCAGCTCGTGGGTGGCGGCGCGAGCGCCGATCTCAGGGCGATGGCCGGCGAGGCAATGGCGGATGACGGCTTCCGCCGCCATCGAGGGGATGAGCGGCCCGTCATCGCCTTCGGCCAAGAGATGCCAGGAGCGCTCGATCGGCTTGCCCTCGCGGTCAAGCCCGGCGAGGCTGACGAACATGCCGCCGCGATGCTCGCCGAAGCGCAGGATGTTGACGGCGCGGGCCATGAGCGGCGCGAGCGGCGAAAGCGTCGGGAGAATGCCGAGCCGCACCAGGCGCGCCAGCTGGATCAGGACGCGATGCAGGGTTTCCGGCACCGGTCCGACGCCGATCCACACCGAGCGCAGCTGCGGCCATAAAGCCGGGACGACCTGCAGGTCCGGCACGTCGACCAGCGAGAACAGGGTGGATCTGAGCGGCAGGAGGCCGGGCGGCGCGACGGTGAACCGGCGTGTCTCCGTCAGCGGATAGCCGCACATCTCTGCCCCATCGCGGCGCAGGCGGACGCGCTGGCCCGCATAGGAGGCGACGGCGCGGATGACGTTGAGGCCGACGCCCGCATAGGGCGAGGGCGCGATGCCGCCGGCGACGCTGTCGAGCCGTGTCAGGCCTTGCGACAGGCGGCGCAGCACCGCGACGGTCAGCACCGGGAAGCTCGACACGCCCGTGAGCACGAAGACGCCGCGGCTGCGCGCCGCCTCGTCGAATGCGCCGATGCCGGCGACGAAGCCCGATCCGTCGGCAAGGTCGAGATAATCGATGCCGAGCGCGATCGCGGCGCGCACCAGGCGATACGGGTCGCCATGTGGATCTTGGCCATAAGCCTGGAAGGGTCCGGAGGCATCGACCACGATATCGGGCTTGATGGCGGCGAGCTCTGCC
Organism: Rhizobiales bacterium GAS188; assembly: GCA_900104855.1. NCBI lineage: Bacteria > Pseudomonadati > Pseudomonadota > Alphaproteobacteria > Hyphomicrobiales > Rhizobiales bacterium GAS188. The sequence continues at coordinate 3,533,187 of FNSS01000001.1, read as the reverse complement.
TCGACATCGCCGGCGCGGTCGAAACGCCGCGGCGAAAGGCGCGCTTTCGACGCAAGGCCGGCGCAGAAGGCGCGCGCGGCTGCCTCCGAACGGCCCGCGATGATCAGATGCAGGCGCTCTTCATCCGCCAGAAGCTGCGCCAGGCGCCCACCGAAGGTGCCATAGCCGCCGAGAATGAGGATGGTGAGCGAGGCGCTCATGCGCGGGGCCGTTCGGCCACGGTGACGGGGGCGCTCATGCGACCTCGCTCGCGCTTCGGCTTCATACCGGGCCGCATGATGAAGTTGACAGGTGCCGCCGCCAGCGCCTACACAGCGCCGCCGTCGGGGCTGTAGCTCAGTTGGGAGAGCGCTGCAATCGCACTGCAGAGGTCAGGGGTTCGACTCCCCTCAGCTCCACCAAGGCCCCCGAAAATCGCCGCGAGACATAAGTTCCTTGTCGATCAAGGCCTTACTGCTCCCCTAAGCGGCACGTCCGTGCAGCACAAAAGGCGTGAAGGCCGCGTCCTGGACCGCCCTCAGTTGAACCAGAGCGCATGGGCGAAGAAACGCACGCATGGAGCTATCGGGGAGGCTAAGCCGCGCCACGGGAGGCGGCCGCCTTGAGCTTCGGCTGCGGACGAGGCCCGGTCGTCGCCGGTAGATGCCGGATCGGCTCATTCTTCACCTCGATCGTGAAGCGCCCGACGAGGCGTGCCAGCTCCTCGGCTTCCTTGGCCAGCGAATGGGCGGCTGCCGTCGCTTCCTCGACCATGGCGGCGTTCTGCTGGGTTATCTGGTCCATTTGATTCACGGCCGTGTTGACCTCCTGCAGCCCGCCGGCCTGCTCCTTGGCGCCCGCTGCGATCTCGGACACGACATTGTCGATATCGCTCACCTGGACCAGGATCCTGTCGAGCGACTTGCCGGTCTCCCCCACGAGATCGACCCCACGGCCGACCTGCTCGCTGGAAGTCGAGATCAGGCCCTTGATCTCCTTGGCGGCTTCGGCCGAGCGCTGGGCCAGCGCCCGCACTTCAGAGGCGACGACCGCGAAGCCGCGCCCTGTCTCGCCGGCGCGCGCCGCCTCGACGCCGGCGTTCAGCGCGAGCAGATTGGTCTGGAAGGCGATCTCGTCGATCACGCCGATGATCTGGCCGATCTGGCGCGAGGACGCCTCGATTTCGGACATGGCCTCGACGGCCTGACGCACCACGAGGCTGCTCTTGCCCGCATCGCCCTTGGCGGCTGCGACAATCTTGTTGGCGTGATGCGCGCCTTCGGCCGCCTTCTTCACCGTCGCGGTGATCTCGTCCAGCGCGGCTGCCGTCTCTTCGAGACTCGCGGCTTGCTGCTCGGTGCGGCGCGAGAGATTGTCGGACGCCTGGGTAATCTCGCCGGTCCCGGTGCGGATGCCACCGGCATTGGCGACGATCACCGACATGGTCTCCTGCAACCGGCTCATGGCGGCGTTGAAGTCGTCCTGAAGCTTGCGGTAGGCCGGAGCGAAATCACCACGCAGCCGATAGGTCAGGTCGCCTCCCGACAACCGTTCAAGGCCTGTCGCCAGGGAGGCGACCACCTCGCTCTGCTCGCGGGCGGCCTCCTGGCGCGCGAGTTCGGTCTGGCGGCGCTCGCCCTCGCTCAACTCGCGCAGCTCCGCCGACTCGTTCTCCAGGCGAAGCTTCTCTATGGCGGCTTCGCGGAAGAGGGCGACGGCATGGGCCATCTCGCCGACCTCGTCGCGCCGGTTCTGAGCCGGGACCTCCACCGAATGGTCGCCGCCGGCCAGGCGCTGCATGACCCGCGTCATCGTCGCAACCGGCTTGGCAATCATGCCCGTCAGCAGCCAGCACATGAATATGGCCAAGCCGATCGTCGTCGCCCCGCCCAGAGCGAGCATGATGGTGCCCGCTTCGAAGGCCTGGCGCTGCGCCGCCGAACGGCTCGCGAGCTGCGCATGCTCGAGATCGGAGATAGCCTTCACGAATTTGCGCGTGTCGGTCAGCCGGCCGATGGAGTCGATCTCACCACGAGCCTTGTCGAGCGTGGCCGGCGCGCTGGCGTCGGCGACCTGTTGCCGGCAGCCGGCCTCGAACTGTTCGACCGCACCGGCGAGGGAGTTCGCCAAGTTCCGTTCTTCCGCATTGTCGATGATCGACTTCAGGCCGGTCAGCGTGCTGGCGTAGTTGTCGTGAAAGTCCTTGATGCGCGTGAGGAACGACGGATCGAGCGTCGCCACAAAGCCGCGCACCGCGTTCTGCTCCTCCACCAGGGCCGAGAGCGTGCGGTTCAGGGCGTCAAGCCGGGCATAGGCCGCTTCGTTCTGCCCGGTTGCCCTGCTGATCGAGGCCATGCCCGACCAGGTCGCCAGGCCAGCCGCGCTTGCAATCGCCACGAGCAGAGCGAAGGCAATGGCGAGCTTGCGACTGATCCTCAGATTGTCGAGAGAGAAGGCTTTGCCCGTCGTGATCATCGGCATGCTCAAGCTTGCTTGTCCGCAACACGGTGCTTCCAGGCAGCTTGTCGATGCTTCCCCAATCCCTGGACTGCCAAGACTAGGCCAAAGCATTGAATGAAGAATTAAACGCTTCGCCTACCCATCCGATAAGCAAATCGAGTGCCGAATATTTTGAGCGAATTCATTCGTCCCATCCTGCGAAGATTCGCGACGAACGAATTCCCCACTTGGCTCGCCTTGCTGGGCATGACACGCTTGGTCAGCATCGTGCCCGGACACCAACGTGTCGTTCCCGCCCTCCGCTCGAAGGGCAGGCGCTGCAAGCTGATCATGCGCTCAGTCGGGCCCGGCGCGGGCCTTGCCGACTAGGTCTCGCCCGGTGCCTTGTATGAGACTTTCTTCGCGAAGGCCTCGTCGATTTCCTCAGGCGTGAGGAGCGCCGTCGTCTTCGTGCGAACCAGCCCCGACGACGATGCCGCAAGCGCCGCGCTCGCGGCAGAGACGGTGTCGGGAAGGTCGAAGACGACGTAGACATCCTGCTCGCCGAGCGCGAAGTGCATCGAGTCGAGCTTGCCGCCCAACCCTTTCGCCATCTTGGCGATGGCGGCCTTTCTCCCCACGGCCGTATCTTTCTTCAGGCCCTTCAGGCCCTCGCCAGTATAGCTGGCTTCGATGAGGAACTTAGCCATTGAAGTCCTCCTGTTTTGCCGACGATGGAGGTATGCGCCCTCAGGTGTTGCGAGTCCATCGCGGCAGAGGAGTGCGAGGGCGGCGCGGCCCGCCGACGGAACCGCCGGCGTCCAGGCCGGACGGGCCTAGCTCACCTCGTCCGTCCAGACCTTGAAGCTGACCAGCGTGTTGGCGCCGAACGTATGGGTGATCGGCACGTCCGCTGCATCGCGCCCTTGAGCGATCAGCACGCGGCCTATGCGCGGCATGTTGTTGCGCGCGTCGAATGTGTACCAGCGCCCACCCAGATAGGCCTCGAACCAGCCGGCGAAATCCATGGGGCCATAGGGCGGCGGCATGCCGATATCCCCGAGATAGCCGGTGCAGTAGCGCGCCGGAATGTTCATGCAGCGACAGAAGGTGATGGCGAGGTGCGCATAGTCGCGGCACACACCCTTGCCCTCATTGTAGACCTCGAAGGACGTCATGGTGGCGCGCGCATGCTCGTAACCGAAGGCGATATGGCGATGCACGAAATCGCAGATCGCCTGGACGCGCGGCCATCCCGGTGACGATTTTTCGAACAGGCTCCAGGCGACGTCGGACATGCGGTCGGTCTCGCAATAGCGACTGCCGAGGAGGTAGTTGAGCGTGTCCGGTGGCAAATCCTCCACCGCATGCTGGGAAGCCGAAGGCACGACCACGTCCGGCTGGCCGCTATCGCGAACGACGCCATCGCCCGACAGGCGCATGCGGCCGGCGGGAGCGACGATGCGGCTGCACCAATTGCCGAAGACGTCGCGATAAGGAGAGATCGGCACCGAAGGGCTGGTGGTCAGGTGGTCGGGCACGATGACATCGGACGCCCGGGTGAAATGCGTGCCGAGCACCATGATCATGGGCGTGGGTTGCGGGAAATCGTAGATCATCTCGTAGCCCACACGAATCTTCATTCGACATGCCTGTTTTCACGAAGCCCCGATGGCCAATAAACCCCCGCCATCAATGGGTGCAGTGCGACGGTTCGAGGCGCCATCGGCGAGGCGGCATCAGCCCCTCGAGCGGCAGATTGCTTGGGCGAGGGTGCCGACATCGAAGTCCCGGCTCCGGATGCTCGATCCGACGAATGTCGATGCGTCTCGCCAACCTACAGCGTCGGCGTCGCGACGTCGATCAGGCGAATTGCAGAGATTTGGAACGTTGGCGCGCGACCCCTATCGGGCCCCGCGCAGCGGAGGTGACGCGCACTTGCACCTCCATGCCGAGATGGTCCGACGGAGATCCGATGAAGGTGCCATGCAGCGGGGTCGCGTGGTGCGGATCACGCACGACCGCGACGGTGACGAGACCCGCCTTGCCGACACTGCCGCTGGTGGGGTCGAAATCGATCCAGCCGGCACCCGGCACATAGATTTGCGCCCAGGCATGCGTCGAGCCGCGAGCCGAACTGTCTGCGGGCTCGTCGGGGTCGTCGATAGGGATGGTGAGATAACCGGAGGCAAAGCGCGCCGCGAGACCGAGCGAGCGCGCCGCCTCGATCATCAGCAAAGCGAAATCGCGGCAGCTGCCATGGCCGAGCAGGAGCGTCTCCACCGGCTCCTGGATTCCCTTCGCCTCGCGCCGCCGGTAGACGAAGCCTCGATGGATACCCTGCGAAAGCCGGGTGAGAAGCTCGAATGGGCTGATCGACCCGCCGACAGGCAGGAATTGCTGAACCCAGCGGCCGACCTCGTTGCCCGGATCGGGTCGATGGCGTTCGATGCAGTGGGCGAGGTCCGGCATCTCGTCGGCGCTATAGTTGACCGGAAAGGACTTTGCGGCCTCCTCGAGATCGAGGCTGGCGGCGTCCGAGGGCGAATGCTCGAGACAGACGACGCTCTCGAAGCACAGCTCTTTCGAGCGGCGCGAAAACCGTGCGATCCCCACATGATTGCCGAATGCGTCCTGAACGAAGCGCAGGCTTACCGGCTCCGGGCTGATCTCGATTCTCGCCTCGATCACCCTTTGATCATGGGAGTCGCGTGGGCGAAGCATCATGCGGTGCTCGCCAAAGGCCACCGGTTTCCGGTAGCGATAGGTCGTGACGTGCCGGATGGTCAGTGAGGGCATGATCTCTCCGCAGCAGAATCATGCATGATTCGGGCCACTTCGTCATCCGTGGTCTTCGGAGTTTCGTCGGAGAACCCGAGGTACCCCCGCCTCTACCCGCTTGCGAGACCTTTGCGGAACCCAGCTTTCGCTGGTGCATGTGTCGAAACGCCCCCCACCCGTACCCGAACCCGTACCCTCCCCCGCCACGAAGCCGGCTGGAAGCCGGCGGTCCAATCTTTCCTTGGACCGCCGGCTTCCAGCCGGCTTCGTGGCGGAGGGAGGCGATCAGCGCTGGTCGCTTCCCTTCGCGAGCTGCGGGACGATGTGCATCTTCCACAGGTTCCAGACCCGGTCGAGCACTTGCAGATTGACCGCGTCGGCCTTGGCGGCTTCTTCCGGGGTGAGATAGTTCACCTCGCCGCCGAGCGCGATGGCCTGCGCCTGCAGCCGCGCGTTGACGTCGGTGTAATAGGCGCGGAACACGGCGACATGCACCGATGGTCCGACCGCCACATCGCCATGGCCGCGCATCAGCGCCACGGGCTTGTCGCCGAGCGTCTGCGCCAGGGCCTTGCCGATCACCTTGTTGCGCACCAGCATGTCGGTTTCGCCGAATTCGGTGCGGATGTCGAACACCGGCACGCCGGCTCCGAGGAAGGCAGGGTTGTGATACATGGGCCGCAACGGCACCCGGCTGACGCCGAACGGAATGACGCCGGGCGAATGCGTGTGGACCACCGACATCACGTCCGGGCGCGCCTTGTAGATTTCGCTATGGATGAAGCGTTCCAGGAACACGGCGCGCCCGCGCGCATCGACCGGGTTGCCGTCGAGATCGAACTCCATGATGTCGTCGGCGGTGACGAGGGCGGGCGCGAGCGAGCGCGACATGATGAAGCGATTGGGATTGGTGGGATGACGCGCGCTGACATGCCCGAAGGCGTCGAGGACGCCGAGCTCGGCCAGGATGCGGCTGCCGACCACGATGTCCTCAAGCAGCGCCGCATCGACGCCCGGCAGGGGAGCGGCCGGAGTCTGGGCCCGCGCGCCCACGAGCCCGAGCAGGGTCGCGGCCAGGATCGCGACGATCCCATAAGCGCGCCGAACCAGGCCCGATCGCGCCGGAGGACCGGGCCGCCTCGGCCGTGACGCCGGGATTCGATCCGTCTGCCTTGCGAAATCAAGCGTCATCATCGGCTCCCCCAAACGCTGCTCCCATTCTCGGGCGCAAGAGTAAATCAGTTCGCCGCTCGACGCAGCCTGCATCGCAATCGCCCGGCATTCTCAGCGCCAGCCGGTGAAAATGGCGGTTCCGCGCTTGCGCAACTGGCCGCCGATGATCACCCGCTGGATCTCCGAGGTGCCTTCCCAAATGCGGTCGACGCGCACCTCGCGGTTCAGCCGCTCGACCGGGTTCTCCCGCATATAGCCGCGGCCGCCGAAGATTTGCACCGCTTTGTCGAGCACGCGGCCGGCCATCTCGGACGCCTGCAGCTTCAGCGCGCTCGCCCGCGCATGGACAAGCTTGCGGTCGAGGCCGCTGTCGATCTCGCAGGAGATGCGATAGGCGAGGCTCTTCGTCGCCATGATCTCGACCGCCATGTCGGCGAGCATGAACTCGATCGCCTGGAAATCGCGAATGGCGCGGCCGAACTGGCGGCGCTCCCCCGCCCAGGCATTGGCGAGCTCGAAAGCGCGGATCGCGGCGCCAAGGGTGCTGGCTGCGATCTGCAGCCGCGCCTCGACGAACCAGTCCTTCGTCAACTCGAGTCCGCCGCCGATCGGGCCGAGAACGCAATCCTCGCCGACCTCGACATTCTCGAACACGAATTCCGGATGGCCGAACACATAGGTGTGCGTGAATTTGGGCTCGCGCCCGATGCGGATGCCCGGCAGCGCCTTGTCGACCAGGAACAGGGTCGGCTTGTCGGCATCGCCGTCGACATTGGCGTGGAGGATGATGTAGTCGGCGACGTCGCCCGAGGTCACGAACCATTTTTCCCCGTTGATCACGAAGCGGCCGTCGCGGCGGTCGGCACGGGTGCGGACCATGCGCGGATCCGAGCCGGCATCGGGCTCGGTGACGGCGACGTAGGCGCGCCGCTCCATCAGGCAGCTCGGCCGCAGATAGGCGTCGATCTGCCGGCGCGTTCCATGCTTCAGCGCCACGGCCGGATGGGGAACGATCGCCCAGAGCGCGCCCGTCGCCTTGCCCAGTTCCTCGCCGATCAGGGTCAATTCGAGCTGCGAGCAGCCCTGCCCCCCGACATCCTTCGCATGATTGATGCCGTTGAGACCGTGCTCCAGCACGGCGCGGCGCAGGCGATCGAGGGTCGCAGCCGGTAGCTCGCCCTGCATCTCGAGCTCGACTTCATGCGGAAACAAATGCTCTTCGGCGAAGGTCTTGGCGCGACGCTGCCAGGCCTGCGCCTCGGGAGGTAGAGCAAGGTCCATCACGCAGCTCCGGGCTTCGCGACGATGAGGGCGTCGAGGGCGAGGATCTCCTCGGTGGCAATGAGCGGGTTGACGTCGATCTCGGCGATCAGCCCGCCGAGCTCCGCCGCCAGCACCGAGAAGCGCGCCACAATCTCGGCGAGCCTGTCCATGTCGACAGGGCGCGAGCCGCGATAGCCATCGAGCAATCGCCTGAGCTTGAGGCCATCGAGCAGCCGCCGTGCCGTCGCCTTTCCGAACGGCGCGAGCGCGGCGCGCCGATCATCCAACAGCTCGACCAGCGTGCCGCCCGCGCCGACGGTCACGATCGGACCGAATTGCGGATCGCGGATCATGCCGAGCGACAATTCGACGCCGCGCCCCGCCATGGACGCAATCAGGGCGCGCGGGCCGAGCCTCAGTACCAAATCCCCATAGGCTTCGCGGAGGGCGTGGTCGTCTGCAAGGTCGAGCCGCACCCCGCCGACATCGGATTTGTGCAGGATGCCGGGCTCCGCCGTCTTGCAGGCGACGGGGTAGCCGAGCTTCGCCGCCGCGGCGCGAGCCTCTCCGAGGCTTGCGACCAGGATATGCGGGATGGTTGGCACGCCCCAGGCTTCCAGCAGCCGGAGGCTCACCGCCTCGTCGAGCGCACCGGAAGCCCCGCGCAACATCGCGCCCGCCGCTTCGCGATCGGATGCGCGCGCGATCGGCGGCAATGGCGGAGGATCGGCGGGCCGCGCCTGAAAATCCCGGTGCGCGAAGGCGCCGCGCACCGCCGCGAGCGCGTTCACCGTGCCGTCGAGCACGGGCACGCCCGCGAGCGTCAGCTCGGCCGCTAGCTCGTCGTGACGGACTTGCGTGTAATTGGTCGCGACCGCGACGATCTTGTCCGAGGCGCGCGCCGCTGCGAGCGCCGCATCGGCGAAGCCCCGATGCAGGTAGGAGTTGTCGCGGATATCGGCGTTGAGCACCCCGATCGCGGCGTCGGGATCGGCGAGGAGATCGCCGAGGCAATTGGTGAAAAGCGGCACGAAATCCGCGCCCGTGCCCCAGGCATCGAGCGGATTGGCAGCCTCGAGTCCGGGCTCCAGCCGCGAAGCGAGCGAAGCCCTGGTCGTCTCCGAGATCGCCGCAAAGGGGACACCGGCGCGGTCAGCAAGGTCGATGATCAGCTCGCGCTCGCCGCCGGAATCGCCGATCGCGACAAGGCCGCCGGGCGCAATGCGACGGCCGGCCGACAGGAGCAGCAGGGTCGCGGCGAGCTCGTCCAAAGTCTCGACCCGGATCACTCCGAAACGGTCGAAGAGCGCCGCAAAGGCAAGGTCGCTGCCGGCGAGCGCGCCCGTATGGGTGAGCGCGGCGGCGGCGGCCGCCACCGTGCGGCCGACCTTCAGCGCCACCACCGGAATACCGCGCTCGGCCGCGAGCTCGAGCGCCCGCGCGAAGCCGGTGGGATCGCGCGCGGTCTCGAGGAACAGCCCGACCACCTTCACCTCAGGTCGCGAGACCGCATAGGCGATATAGTCGGCGACCGTCGCCGTCGCCTCGCTGCCGGGCGAGACCGCGAGCGCGAAACGCAGCCGCGGATCGTTATGCGCCAACGCGCCGAAGACGCTGCCGGAATGCGCGATGAAAGCGATCGAGCCGGGCTCCGGCCGGCGCGGGCTCGGAAAGCCGCAGACCCAGACCCGGTCGAGCTCATTGTAGAAGCCCATGCAGTTCGGACCGCAAACCGGAATGCCCGCCTGTTGGGCCATGCGAGCGAGCCGCCATGCGAGCGCAGGATCGCCATCCTCCGGCAGGAGGCCGGAGGCGAAAATGACGGCGGAGCGCGCGCCGGCCGCGATGGCCGCGGCGAGCGCCCCTTCCAGCCGCTCGTTCCTGACCGACAGAACGGCAAGATCGGGCGGGCCCGCGAGATCCGCGAGGGTCGCGACGCAAGGGTAGCCCTCGATCTCTCCGGCGTTCGGGTTCACGGCGTGGACGATGCCCGTGAAGCCGCCATGGCGGATCATCCGCATCATGTCGTTGCCCGGCGTGTTCGGCCGCGCGCTCGCCCCGACGAAAGCGATGCTGCGCGGGGCGAGCAGCGGCGCGAGGCGCTGCCCGTTCATAGCGGATGTCATGTCGGCGCCGCTCAGCCGAGCTGCATGCGGTTCCACTCGTTCTCGTATTTCGCCGAGTAGATGGCCGCCTGCTCCTCGTTGAGGATGAGCATGGTCTTGATGTTCTCCGGCGCCGTGACCATGAGCTTGCGCTGCTCGGGCGTGCCTTTCGCCGCCGCCGCCTCCAGCACCGGCCCATAGGTGCCGAATTCGACGAGCCGTGCCTGTGCTTCCGGCGAGAGCGCGTAATTGATCGCCTCCATGGCGAGCTTGGCGTTGGGCGTGCCCTTCGGGACGACCCAGGCATTTCCCCAGGCGATGCCGTCCTGATAGGTCATGGCGACGGGGGCATTCTCGCGCATGATGGCAAGGACGCGCCCCGACCAGGCCGAGGACATGGCGAGCTCGCCGGTCGAGAGCAGCTGGGGCGGTTGCGCGCCGGCCGTCCACCACACCTTCACATTCGGCTTCAGCTCGCGGATCTTGTCCATGGCGGCCTTCACCTTGTCTTCCGTGACCGGATAGATGTCCGCATGCGGCGTGCCGGCAGCGAGCAACGCCGCCTCGTAGTTGTAGTAGAAGGGCTTGTAGAGGCCGCGCGGACCGGGAAAGGTTTTGACGTCCCAGAAATCCTTCCAGGATTTTGGCCCCTGACCTTCCGGGAAGGATTTGGTGTTCCAGGCGACGACCGTGGCGCCCGTCGAGGTGAAGATGCCTTTCGGCGCGACCCAACCCGGGTCGAGCGCCTTGGCGTTCGGGATGAGCGACATGTCGAGCGTCTCGAGGAGATCGGCGCCCTGCCAGATGAAGCGCCCGCCGACATCGACGAGATCCCATTCGGGCGGGCCCGATTCCACCATGGCCTTGAGCTTGGCGTAATTGGTCGGCGAGGCGGGCACCACCTCGAATCCCTTGATCTTGCCGAAGGGGTCGAGCAGCGCCGATTTCTCGAGATCGCTGAGCGCTCCGCCCCAGGAGCAGAAGGTGAGCTTCGTCGCATCGGCCAGAGCCCGCCCCGCGAGGCCCGTCATCGCGCCGGCGGCCCCGGCGGCGATCAGATATCGTCTCGTCAGCATGGTGCTTTCCTCCGTTACGATGCCTCCGGCAGGATCGAGACGCGCTCCCGATCCCAGCCGATCTCGACCTGGTCGCCGGCCGGCGCGTCCGAACTGAAGAGCCGCGACCAGAGCTCGATGCCGCTCGGCAAAGCGAGCCGCAGCGCCACGATCTCTCCAAGGAATATCCGCTCGACGATGCGCGCCTGGTAGCCGCCGGCGAGCGGCCGGATATTCTCCGGCCGGATGAGCGCGCAAGCGCGATCGGCCATCCGCAACCCCTGGGCGGCTTCTCCCTCGATCGGCGCGGCGAACCCCTCGACTGCGAGCGTCGCGCAGCGCTCCCGCAGCCCCGCAACGCGACCGCCGACGAGATTCGATTCGCCGAGGAAGCGCGCAACGAAGCTGTCGGCGGGCCGGCTGTAAAGCTGCTGCGCCGTGCCGAGCTGGACGACGCGGCCGGCGCGCATCACGGCAATGCGGTCCGACATGACGAGAGCTTCCTCCTGATCATGCGTGACGTAAAGCGTCGTGCGCGGACGGGCGACGTGCATACGCCGGATCTCGATCTGCACCTCCTTGCGCAACTGCTTGTCGAGCGCGCCGAGCGGTTCGTCCATCAGGAGGATGTCGGGCTCGATGACCATGGCGCGCGCCAGCGCCACGCGCTGCTGCTGGCCGCCCGACAGGCTGCGCACCGCGCGCTTGCCGAAACCGTCGAGCTGCACGGTGCGCAGCGCCTCCGCGACGCGACGCCTCAGCTCGACGTCAGTCACCTTGCGGACCCGTAGCCCGTAGGCCACGTTCTCGAACACGTCGAGATGCGGGAACAGCGCGTAGTTCTGGAACACCATGCCGATATTGCGCCGGCGTGCCGGCAGCGCGGTGATGTCCCGCCCGGCGACGATCAGCGAGCCCGCCGTCGGCTCGACATAGCCGGCGCAGATATTGAGGAGCGTCGTCTTGCCCGAGCCCGATGGTCCGAGCAGGCTGACAAACTCGCCCGAGGCGATGTCGAGATCGAGCGGGGCCAGCGCCTCGATCTCGCCGAAGCGCTTGGCGACGCCACGAAAGGCGACCGCGCTCATGCGGTCCTCCGCGCGGCGAGCCGCCCGATGGCCGAGCCGATGAGGGCAAGCACGATCATGATCGTTGCGGCGACGGCGACGATGGGCGTGTACTCGACGCGAACCTCCTCCCAGATGCGTACCGGCAGCGTCTTCACGCTCGGGCCCGCGAGGAAGACCGCCAGCACCACTTCGTCGAAGGAGGTGACGAAGGCGAAGATGCCGCCGCCCAGCATGCCGGGCATGATGGACGGCAAGGTCACCGTACGAAATGCCCGCCAGGGACCAGCCCCGAGCCCGCTCGCCGCGAGAGCGAGGCGCGGATCGAGCGCCGCGACCGACACGCCGACATTCAAGATCGCATAAGGCAGCGCCAGCATCGTATGGGCGAGCACGAGGCCCGGCACGCTCCCGACGAGGCCGACCGAGCGCGCCAGCGCGTACAGCCCGACCGCGAGCACGATGACGGGCGCGACCATCGGTCCGAGGAAAAGACCGTTCGCGAGCGCTTTCAGGCGCGGCCCGAGGCGCGCCAGGCCGAGCGCTGCCGAGGTTCCGGCCGCCACCGACAGGATGCAGGACAGCGCCGCGACCTCGAGGCTGGTCAGCAGCGATCGCAGCCAGGAGGCATCCGCGAAGAAGCCGCGCCACCAACGCAGCGACCAGTCCTGCGGCGGCAGGCGCACGAAGCTCTGCTCGCTGAAGGCGAGCGGCACGACCGCAAGCACCGGGATGACGATCAACGCGGCGAGGAGAGCCGCGAAGGCCTTGGTCCAGGCACCGGCGGGCGTCACCCGACCTCCGCCAAGGCGCCGACGGGCACGAAGCGCCCGGCGAGGCCGATCACCGCGAGCGCCATGGCGAGCAGCGTCATCGAGGCGGCCGCCGCCAGCGGCCAGTCGAGGCGCTCGTTGACGAAGGAATCGATCAGCATCGGGATCGTCGTGTCGGAGGGTCCGCCGAGCAAAGCCGGCGTCACGAAAAATCCGAGCGACAGCAGGAAGGTGAAGGTCGCGGCCGTCGCGAGGCCGCGCGCGGAGAGCGGCAACAGCACGCGCCGAAAGGTCGTGGCGCGGGAGGCGCCGAGCCCGTCGCTGGCGCGCAACAAGGCCGGATCGATGCGGGTCAGCGCGGCGTAGATCGGCAGCACCGCATAGGGCAGGAGCACATGCACCATGCCGATCACGACGCCCGGAAAGGCGAAGAGCAGAGGCAGCGGTTGATCGATAATCCCGAGGGCCAGGAGGAAGCGGTTGAGCGGGCCGTTCTTCTCCAGGATCAGCATCCAGGAGAAGGTCCGCACCAGGACGCTGACCCAAAGAGGCAGGACCACACAGGCGAAGATCGTCGCTCGCCAGCCGGCTTCGAGCCGGGTCAGCGCGAGCGCCAGGACGAAGCCGATGACGAGGCTCGCGGCCGACACCACGAGCGCGAGGATGACGGTGTTGCGCAGCACCGTGCGGTAGACGTCGACCGTGGCGAGCTCGCGATAAGCCGCAAGCGGGCCTTCCGGCGCGGAGACGCTCAAGGCCGCGAGGCGGATGAGCGGCGCGACGAAGCCCGCGGCGACGATCACGAAGGCGGGCGCGAGAAGCAGCGCCGCGATGCCGCCGCCAAGGACTCGGCCACGAAGCATCTGTCGGCGTCCGGCGGCGCTCACCGGCGGCGGTCCCGCAGGATCTCGCGGGCGGCGTTGTGGCCGACGACCGCGCCCACGCCTCCGCCCGGATGCGCCGAGGAGCCGCATTGGTAAAGCCCCTTGATCGGCGTGCGGTAATCGGCCCAGTGCGGAGCGGGCCTTGCCCAGAAGAGCTGGTCGATCTGCAACTCGCCATGGAAGATATGGCCGTGCGGCGAGCCGATCTTGGCCTCGATATCGGGTGGGGTGAGCACCTGCATGTCGATGATGCCGCTCGAGAAGCCCGGCGCGTGCTCGTCCATGACGCGCATGACGTTGCGCACCAGCTCGTCCTTGCGGGTCGTCCAATCGCCCTGCTTCAAGGTGTGGGGGGCATGACCGCCGAAGAGATGGACGACATGCTTGCCGGGCGGCGCGATGGTGTCGTCGACGAAGCTCGGCGTCACCGGCGTCACGAAGGGCTCTCGCGACATGTCGCCGTATTTTGCGTCGTCATAGGCCCTCTCGAGATATTCGATGGTCGGGCCGATATGCGCATAGGTCGGATAGGCAAAGCCGCAGGCCTGCGGATCGAACGAGGAATATTTTGGCAGCGCCTCGCAGGCGATGTTGATCTTGAAGGCGCTGGAATAGGTCCGATAGGTCTCGACGTCGCGCACCAGCTCCGCGGGGAGTTGCGATTTGTCCAGGAACTTCAGGAAGGTCAGCTTGGCCGAGACATTGCTGGCGATGATGCCGGCCTCGTAGCGGGTGCCGTCGCTCAAGGTCACGCCGGTGGCGCGGCCATTCGACGTGTCGATCGAGGCGACCTCGCATTCCGTCTTGATGACCAGGCCCTTCTCGGCCCCCGAGCGGGCAATGGCCTGGGTGATCGAACCCATGCCGCCGCGCACGAAGCCCCAGCCGCCGGCCCCTGCGTGCTCGCCCATGACGTGGTGCATCACCACATAGGCGGAGCCGGGGCTCTTGGGGCCGACGAAGGTGCCGATGCCGCTGTAATAGGCGAGCACGGCCTTGACCTCCGAACGCTCGAACCACTCCGAGAGATAATCGTCGGCGCTCATCGTCATGAGATCGATGAGACGGAACAGCTTTCCGCCGACGCGCCGGTATTTCCAGAGGAATTTCGCCGTCTCCTTGAAGGATCGCCAGTCGCGACAGGAGGGATCGGGCGGAGTGTCCAGCAGCACCTGGCGCATGGTCCTGACCGAATCCATGAGATAGCGGTCGAACTCGGGATAGATCGCCGCGTCCTTCGCGGAGAAGCGCGCGAAGCTCGCCTGCGTCTTGGCGACATCGTCGGCGAAGACGATGTAGTCCTTGCCCTGCAGTGGGCCGAACATGTCGGTCGCTGGCAGGACTTCATAGCCGTATTTCGCAAGCTCGAGCTCGGCGATCACCTTCGGATGCAGAAGGCTCATGAGATAGCTGAACACCGAGAACTTGAAGCCCGGCACCACCTCTTCGGTCACCGCGGCGCCGCCGACGATATGGCGGCGCTCGAGGACGAGGGTCTTCAGTCCGGCCCGAGCCAGATAGGCGCCGCAGGTCAGGCCGTTATGGCCAGCCCCGATGATGATGGCATCAAATCGTTCCGCCATGCGCAAATATCCTTGCTGGCTTCACTTGCATTAAAATTTTGGTACGATATTTTTGTCAATAGAAAAAGTGATGCCCCATGAATCGCAGCTCCTCACTTCCCCGTAACCGTGCCTCGAGCCCTGTCGAGGCGCCCGATCAGAGCCAGCCTCGCCTGATCGGCAGCGAAATCCGTGGGCTCCGCAAGGCGCGCGGGCTCACGCTCACGGGCCTCGCCGAGGCGAGCAGCTTGTCGATCGGCTATCTCAGCCTGCTCGAGCGCGACCGCGCCACACCCTCGATCAAGGCCCTGCATGCCGTGTCGCGTGCGCTCGGCGTCACCATCAGCTGGTTTTTCCAGGCGAGCGATGTGCCGGAGGAGGAGCGCGACCTCGTGGTGCGGCGCGCACGGCGGCGGCGGCTCGATTATTCGGCCGGCCTGGTCGACGAGCTGTTGAGCCCCAACCTCAACGGCGCCCTCGAGCTCCTGTCCTGCCGGTTTCCTCCGGGCGCGTCGTCGGGCGAGGAGCCCTACACGCATGCGGGCGAAGAGGCGGGCGTCGTCATCCGCGGCCGCCTGGAATTATGGGTCGACGGCAGGACGGTGATGCTGGAGGCGGGAGACAGTTTCGGCTTCCAGAGCACCTTGCCGCACAGCTACCGCAATCCGGGGCCCGACGAGGCCGAAGTGATCTGGGCGATCACCCCGCCGAGCTATTGAGCATGGGCCGGTGGACACCAATCGATGAGCGTCAGTCGATGAGCGTCAGCCGATGAGCGTCACTCGATGAGTGTGAGTCTCTTGGCTAATCTCTGGGAGGAGACGGCCGTCCCGCCCCCGGTGGTCGAGCCGCTCGAGGGCAGCGTTCGCGCCGCGGTGCTGGTGGTGGGCGCCGGCTATCTCGGCCTGTCGGCAGCGCTTCATATCGCCGAAGTCGGAGGCGACGTGGTCGTCCTCGAGGCCGAGACGCCGGGCTTTGGCGCTTCCGGCCGCAATGGCGGGCAGCTCATCCCGGGCCTCAAATACGATCCCGACGCGATCGAAGCCAAGTTCGGCCGCGAGCGCGGCGAGCGGCTGTGGCGCTTCGCCGGCGGTACGGCGGATTTCGTGTTCGGCCTCGTCGAACGGCTCGGTCTCGAGGCGCAGGCCCGTCGCACGGCTTGGATCCAGGGCATCCATTCGCAGAGGGCAGCGGGGCTCGCACGTTCCCGCGCCGAGCAATGGCAGAGGCGCGGCGCCGATGTCGCCTATGTCGAGGCGGCGGAAGCGGAGCGATTGACCGGGACCGGCATCTATGTCGGCGCCTTCGTCGATCGCCGTGCCGGCTGCATCCAGCCGCTCTCTTATGCGCGTGAGCTCGCGCGGGCGGCGATTGCGGCGGGAGCGCGCCTCCATGGCCAGTCACGGGTCGTGTCGCTCGCGCGGCGAGGCGGCGCCTGGATCGCAACGACTGCCTCGGGAGCGCAAGTCACGGCGGGCACGGTGCTCCTGTGCGCCAATGCCTACGCGGACGGGCTCGTGCCCGAGCTGCCGCGCTCGATCGTCGCCGCCACCTCGCTGCAAATCGCGACGGAGCCGCTACCCGAGACGTTGCGTTCGCTGATCCTGCCGGGCGGCGAGGTGCTCTCCGATACGCGCAAGGTGATCCGCTACTGGCGGCTCGATGCCGAGGGGCGCCTGCTGATGGGCGGGCGCGGCCCCTATCGCGAGCCTGGGCCCGAGAGCGACTGGGCGCATCTCAAGCGCGAGGTGGGCAAGCTCTATCCGGCGCTACGCGGGATCGGTTTCACGCATCGCTGGGGCGGTCGCGTCGCGATCCATCCCGACTATTGGCCACGCCTGCATCGGCCGCAGTCGGGCTTGGTCGCGGCGATCGGCTGCCAGGGACGCGGCATCGGCTGGCAGACGGCGATCGGCTTCGAGCTCGCGCGCCTCACGCAAGACGAGGCTTATCGACCCGTGCTGCCCATTTCGCCGATCGTGCCGATCCCCTTCTCGCCGCTGAAGCGCGTCGGTGTCGCCGCTACCGTCGCGGCGATGCGGGCGCTCGACCGGCTGGGTCTTTCCTAAGTCCAGCATTCAACGGGGAACATCAGATGGCGGACACCGATACGATCGGCATCGAACGGCGCGGTCGCGTCGCGATTCTGTCCTTCAACCGTCCGCGCGTGCTCAATGCCTTCGACGGCCCCCTGGTCGAGGCGACGATGCGGGCGATGGCCGAGCTGTCTGCGGACGAGGATGTGCTCGCGATCGTGGTGCGCGGCGAGGGGCGTGCCTTCTCGGCCGGGTTCGATCTCAAGGCCGGGGCGGCCACGGCCGGCGAGCGCAAGCCCGCCGAGTGGCGTCGTATGCTCGAAGCCGATTTCGATTTCATCATGGCATTCTGGGACTGCCCGAAGCCGACCATCGCGGCCATCCATGGCTATTGCATCGGCGGCGCCTTCGAATTGTCGCTCGCCTGCGACGTCACGGTCGCGGCTTCAGGCACGCGCCTGGGTGCGCCCGAAGTGAAGTTCGGTTCCGGCGCGGTCGCCATGCTGCTGCCTTTCGTGACGGGGGCGAAGGCAGCCAAGGAGATCCTGCTCACCGGCGACGACCATCTCAGCGCCGAGCGGGCCCTGGCGCTCGGCATCGTCAACCATGTGGTGCCGGCGGGCGAGGAGCTCGCCAAGGCGCTGGCGATCGCCGAGAGCATCGCGGCCGCCGATCCGATGGCGGTCCAGCTCTCGAAGCGCGCCGTCAACCGCAGCTACGAGGCGATGGGCCTGAGAGCCGCGCTCGCCCAGGCGCTCGAGACCGACATCTTCATCGAGTGTGCCGGCGGCCCCAGGCGCACCGAGTTCGACCGGATCCGGCGCGAGGAGGGCCTGCAGGCGGCGCTCGCCTGGCGCGACCGACGCGAGCCATAGCAGCCGAGACCCTCGCAGAATTGGGGTCATCCCGTGCGCACTGCAGCACGCAGTGATGCTGTGCAGGCACGGGATCCATGTTCAGAAGGTAAGGAATGGGTCCCGGATCAGCGGCGCATCACAAGCGTGCTGCGCCGCGTCCGGGATGACCGGCCCCGCGGATCGCTTCCCAGATGCGCAGCGGCGTCGCCGGCATGTCGAGATGGGTGATGCCGAGCGGCGCGAGCGCATCGAGGACGGCGTTCATCACCGTCTGCGGCGCCGCGATGCAGCCCGCCTGCCCCGAGCCCTTGACGCCGAGCGGGTTGGCATTGGTCGGCACTTCGTTGAAGCTGATGTCGAAGCCCGGCAGGTCGTCGGCGCGCGGCAGGCCATAATCCATGAAGGAGGCACTCAGAAACTGGCCGGTGCCCTCCTCATAGACCGCATGCTCATGCAACGCCTGGCCGATGCCTTGGGCGAGCCCGCCCTGCACCTGGCCCTCGGTCAGGAGCGGATTGATCAGCCGGCCGAAATCGTCGACCGCGGTGTAGCGCTCGAGCCTGACCTGACCGGTCTGCGGATCGATCTCGACCTCGGCCACATGGCAGCCATTGGGGAAGGTGAAGAGGTCGAGCGGGTTGTCCACATGGGAATCAAGGCCCGCCTCCAGACCAGGCGGAGCTTGCGCGGGGTCGGCGGCGGCGCGCGCCACCGACATGAGATCGACGCTGCGGCCGGGGCTTCCGGCGATGGCGAAGACACCGTCCGCGAAGCCGAGCTCCTCAGGTCGGCATTGCAGGAGCTGCGCCGCGACAAGGCGGCCCTTCTCGATCACTGCCTCGATGGCCTTGACCAGCGCCGCGCCTCCTTGATGCAGCGAGCGCGCCCCGCCATGGCCGCCGCCGCTCGGCACCAGGCTGGTATCGGCCTGGACCAGCCGGAAGCGCTCCGGCGGCAGCCCGAGGAGATCGGCGGCGATCTGCGGAAAGCTCGTCTCATGGCCCTGGCCGTTCGACTGCGTGCCGAGCACGAGCGCCACTTGGCCATCGGACTCTTGACCGCCGACCTCGAAGCGCAGCGCCGCCATCTCGTTCGGCCGGCCGCGGGCGGTCTCGAGATAGAAAGCAAGGCCAAGCCCGCGCAGCCGGCCGCGCTTCGCGGCTTCGGCGCGGCGCGCCGGGAAGCCCGCATGGTCGGCACGGCGCAGAGCCGTGTCGAGGCTCGCCGCGAAGGCGCCATCCTCGATCGTCATGCCGAGCGCGCCGCGATAGGGAAGCGTGGAGATGATGTTGAGGCGACGCAGCGCTACCGGATCGCGATTGGTCTGGCGGGCCGCGATGTCGACCAGCCTCTCGATCAGGTAATTCGCCTCGGGCTTGCCGGCGCCGCGATAGGCATCGGTCGGCACCGTGTTGGTGAAGGCGCCGCGCACATCCATATGGATCGCCGGAATCGCATAGACGCCGCCCATGGCGGTCGCCGCCGAGCTGGTCGACGGGCCCGGTCCGAAGGCCGACAAATAGGCGCCCATATTGGCGATCGTCTCGACCTCGAGCGCCAGGAAGCGTCCTTGCGCATCGAGGGCGAGACGCGCTCGCGTGCGGTTGTCGCGCCCCTGGGCGGAGCTGAGGAAATCCTCGCCTCGGTCCGAGGTCCAGCGCACCGGGCGGCCGAAGCGTCTCGCCGCGAACAGCACCAGCACGAATTCCGGATAGAGGAAATTCTTGGTGCCGAAGCCGCCGCCGACATCGGGGGCGACCACATGGATGCGCTCGGGCGGCATGCGGAAGACATTCTGCGCGAGGTGGTCGCGGATGCCGTGCACGCCCTGCCCGCTCAGCACCAGGCGGAAGGCATTCTCTGCCGCGTCGTAATAGCCGATGGCCGCCCGCGGCTCGATCGGCGCCACGACGACGCGATTATTGACGAGCTCGACCTCGGCCGTCGTGGCGGCCTTGGCGAAGGCGGCGGCGACCGCGCCGCGATCGCCCTTCTGGAAGCGGAAGGCGAGATTGCCTTGCGCCTCTTCCCAGAGGAGCGGCGCGCCCGGCTCGAGCGCCGCCGCGCCATCGACCACGGCGGGCAGATCCTCATAATCGACCCGGATGCGTTCGGCCGCGTCGCGGGCCTCTTGCCGGCTCGCCGCCACCACGCAGACGACCGGGTCGCCGACATGGCGCACCCGCGCCTCGGCAAGCGCCGGGCGGGGCGGCACGATCAGGGGCTCGACCATCGGCAGCTGCAGGGAGCAGGGCAAGGCGCCGATCGCTTCCGCGGCGAGATCGGCCGAAGTCAGCACGCCGACGACGCCCGGCATCGCCACGGCTTCCGAGACGTCGATGCCGCGAATATGCGCATGGCCGAAGGGCGAGCGCAGCACATGGGCGTGCAGCGCCTCGGGTTCGGCCGCGTCGTCGACATAACGGCCCTCGCCCACGAGGAAACGTCGATCCTCGCGCCGCAGGCGCGATCGGCCGCGCTCAGTTTCTTGCGTCATGCGTGATGCTCGAATGCGTTCGCGTGGGGGGCGCGCGACCACGCCGGCCGGCGCGCTCTTCATACATGCGTGGAGGGCGGGTTCAAACCGCGAGCGCATCTCTGGGACCGCGGGCGTCCCGCCCGCACTTGCGCAGGGCGAGCGCTCCACGCCGGGAAGAAGGGCGACCGAGACGCTCGCGGTCCCAAGCGCGGTGGGACACTTGCCGCCGGAGCCGAACCGGGTGAACATGCGGACAACTCAATCGCACCTCGGAGACCGCGGGATGAAACGCCTTATCGCCATGACCGTCTTGGGCATCCCCTTGGCGCTTGCCGCCACCGGCGCCAGCGCCGAGACGCTCGCCCAGGTGAAGCAGCGCGGCCAGCTCCTGTGCGGCACCAATGTCGGGCTCGCCGGCTTCGCGCTGCCGGATGCCCAGGGCAAATGGACCGGTCTCGACGTCGATTATTGCCGGGCGATCGCGGCCGCCGTGCTCGGCGATGCGACCAAGGTGAAATATGTGCCGCTCGACGCGGCGAGCCGCTTCGAGGCGCTCAAATCCGGCGCCGTCGATGTGCTGGTGCGCAGCGCCACCTGGACATTGGGGCGCGATTCCAGCCAGGGCCTCGATTTCGAAGCCGTCAATTATTATGACGGCCAGGGGTTCATGGTCCATAAGAAGATGGACATCAACTCGGCGCTCGAACTGAACGGAGCATCGATCTGCGTGGCGCAAGGCACCACGACCGAGCTGAACCTCGCCGACTTTTTTCGCAGCAACAAGATGAAATACGAAGGCGTCGCCTTCAAGGACAATGACGAGACCGTCAAAGCCTATGATTCCGGACGCTGCGATGCCTATACGACGGACGCCTCGGGCCTCGCTTCGCAGCGTGTGAAGCTCGGCACGCCCGAGGACAATATCATCCTGCCGGAGATCATCTCCAAGGAGCCGCTCGCCTCCGTGGTGCGCAAGGGCGATTCGCAATGGGCGACGATCGTGCGCTGGGTGCATTACGCGATGCTCGACGCCGAGGAGAACGGCGTGACCTCGAAGAATGTCGGCGAGATGAAGACATCGACGAACCCCGAGATCAAGCGCATGCTCGGCGTCGAGGGCAAGTTCGGCGAAGGGCTCGGCATCTCCAATGACTGGGTCGTCAATATCGTGACGCAGGTCGGCAATTACGGCGAGGCCTTCGACCGCAATGTCGGCGCGGGCTCGCCGCTCAAGGTGCCGCGCGGCTTGAACAATCTGTGGAACAAGGGCGGGCTGCAATACGCCCCGCCGATCCGCTGACGCAGCCGCGCCCGCCGCACGACGTCCGAGCCCGAGCCCGAGTCCGATGATGGCGGAGACTGCGCTCGATCTCGACAGAGTGAGCTGCCGCTTCGCGGGCGGCGAGCGTGTCCGCGAGGCCTATACGGCGATCAAGGATGTCGACCTCGCGGTGCGCCGGGGCGAGTTCGTCTCGATCGTCGGGCCGACCGGATGCGGCAAGTCGACCTTGCTCAACACGGCGGCAGGGCTGATCGCGCCGAGCTCGGGCAAGGTCAGCGTCTTCGGCAAGCCGCTCACCGGCCTCAACCGCAAGGCCGCCTATCTGTTCCAGGCCGAGGCGCTGATGCCCTGGCGCAACGCGCTCGACAATATCGCGGCCGGCCTCGTTTTCCGCCGGGTGCCGCGCGCGACCGCGCTCGGCCAGGCGAAGGACTGGCTCGGCCGCGTCGGTCTTTCGGCCCATGGCCACCGCTATCCGCATCAGATGTCGGGCGGCATGCGCAAGCGCGTCGCCCTCGCCCAGGCGCTCATCCTCGATCCACCGATCCTTTTGATGGACGAGCCTTTCAGCGCGCTCGACGTGCAGACACGCCAGCTGATGGAGGACGAGCTGTTGCGGCTCTGGTCGGCTGACCGCAAATCGGTGCTGTTCGTTACTCATGATCTCGAAGAGGCGATCGCGCTCTCGGACCGGGTGGTGGTGCTCTCGGCGGGGCCGGCGGCACGCCCGATCGCGGAATTTGCGATCGACCTTCCGCGACCGCGCGAGGTCGCCGAGATCCGTCTCACCCAGCGCTTTCTCGAGCTGCACACCGCCATCTGGCAGGTGTTGAAGGCGGAGGTGGTGCGAAGCCACGCGCAAGCCGATGCCTGAGCGTGAAGCCAGCCGCTATCTGGTGCTCGCCACCCAGATCGCGCTCCTGCTCGCGAGCTTCCTTGCTTGGTGGGCGCTGGTGCATTTCGGCATCCTGCCGGTGTTCTTCTTCGGCGATCCGGTCAAGGTGCTGCAGCGCCTCTTCGCCTGGTTCGCCACCGGCTCGATCTGGATCCACCTCGCCAACACGCTGATCGAGACCCTGCTGTCCTTCGCGATCGGCACGGTGCTCGGCCTCGTCTTCGGGCTGTGGCTGGCGCTGACGCCCTTCCTGGCGCGCGTGCTCGACCCGTTCATCAAGGCGGCGAACTCCATGCCGCGCCTGATCTTCGCGCCGATCTTCGCCTTATGGTTCGGCCTCGGCATCTGGTCGAAGGTGGCGCTCGGCGTGACGCTCGTCTTCTTCGTGGTGTTCTTCAACGTCTTCCAGGGCGTGCGCGAGGTGAGCCCGGTGATCCTCGCCAATGCGCGCATGCTGGGCGCCGACCGGCGGCAATTGCTGCGCTATGTCTATCTGCCCTCGGCGACGAGCTGGGTGTTCTCGAGCCTGCACAACGCCGTCGGCCTCGCCTTCGTCGGCAGCGTCATCGGCGAATATCTGGGCTCGGCGCGCGGCGTCGGCTACCTGATCCTGCAGGCCGAAGGCGTATTCGACATCGACTCGGTGCTGGCCGGCATCCTGCTGCTCACCGTCTTCGCGCTGATCCTCGATCTCGCCGTCACCAAGGTCGAGAACAAGCTGCTGCGCTGGCGCCCGGTCGCCGGCGAGAGCGAGCGGGCGAAGGGGTGATCTTCCCTCACCCCTTCACGGCTCCGGCCGTCAGCCCGGCGACGATGTGCTTCTGGGCCGCGAAGAAAACGATGATGGTCGGCAGGATCGTCAAGGTGACGAAGGCCAGCACCAATTGCCAATCGGTGCCGAACTCTCCCTGATACACCATGATGCCGAGCGGCCAGGGATATCTGGTCTCGGTGTTGAGGAGGATGAGCGGCAGGAGATAATTGTTCCAGCTCGACACGAAGCTCACCGTGCCGACCGTCGCCAGGATCGGGCGGGCCAGCGGCAAGGTGACGTGCCAGAAATACTGGGCATAGCCGCAGCCATCGACGAAGGCCGCGTCGAACAGCTCGTGCGGCATGCTCTTGAAGTAATTGCGCATCAGCGGGACGCTGAGGCCGAGGCCGAAAGCCGCTTGCGGCAGCACCACGCCGAAATAGGTGTCGAGCAGGCCGAGATCGCGGATGCGGATGAAGATCGGCAATATGGCGGTCGCCGCCGGGAACATCAGCCCGAGCAGGAAATAGTTGAGCAGGAAGCCCGAACCGAAGAA
Organism: Rhizobiales bacterium GAS188; assembly: GCA_900104855.1. Classification (NCBI taxonomy): domain Bacteria; kingdom Pseudomonadati; phylum Pseudomonadota; class Alphaproteobacteria; order Hyphomicrobiales; species Rhizobiales bacterium GAS188. The sequence continues at coordinate 3,509,247 of FNSS01000001.1, read as the reverse complement.
GCGCAGATGCGCGAAGGTGAAGGCCGCCATCGAGGCCGTGGCCAGCACCAGCGACACGGTCAGCGTCGCGATCACCAGCGAATTGCCGAGCATGCGCCAATAGCGGGAGCTCGACAGGATATCCCAGTAATTCGACCACACCCATTGCTCCGGCAGGCCGAAGGGATTGGCGCGCAGGCCGCCCAGCGTCTTGAAGCCGCCGAGCGCCGTGGCGAGGAGCGGCACCAGGATGATGGCGGCGACGACGACGAGGATCGCATAGGTGGTGAGGCGCGCGCCATCGACTGGCCTGCGGCGGCGGCGCCCGGGAAGCCATGAGGGCCGGCCATGCCAGATCCTGCCGCTGAGGGTCGCGTCAGTCATTGCGCATCAAGGTCCGCTTATAGCCGAAGGCGAAGAGCACGCAGATCACGAACAGCACGACGCCGACGGCGCTGCCGAAGCCGACCCGCATGCGCGTGATGCCGAAGGAATAGAGGAAGGTGACCATGGTCTGGGTGCTGTTCGAGGGACCGCCTCCGGTCATCGGCATGATGAGATCGAAGAGCTGCAGCGAGCCGATCACCGAGAAGAATACCGAGAGGCGGATGGTCGGCGCCAGGAGCGGCAAGGTTATGGAGCGGAATTTCTGCAGGCGTGTCGCTCCGTCGACCTCGGCCGCCTCATAGAATGAGCGGTCGATGGTCTGCAGCCCGGCGATGAACAGCATCATGTGGAAGCCGAAATATTTCCACACCACGACGGTGAGGATCGCATAGATGGCGAGGCTTCGCTCGGCGAGCAGATAAGGCGGCTGCACGCCGACGAGATTGGCGGCCGCCGCCACGAGCCCGTAATCGCCGTCATAGACGAAGCGCCAGATCAGGCCCGCCGCCACATCGGCCAGCACATAGGGCAGGAAGAAGACGAGGCGGAAGGTCACGGCGCCGGCGATGCGGTTCGACAGCAGCGTCGCGAGGCACAGAGCGAGCGGGATCTGCACCAGGATCGAGACCGCGATGATCAGGAGGTTGTTGGTCAGAGCCGTGAAGAAGGCGGGCGTGCGCCATAGCAGCTCGTAATTGCGCAGGCCGACGAATTCGGTCGGCGCGCCATAGCCGTTCCAGTTGAAGAAACTGTACCAGCCGGCCTCGCCGATCGGCAGCACCACGAAAATGGTGAACAGCAGGAGCGCCGGCGGCAGGAACAGGATGACGACCGGCGCCACCCCGCCCGTGCGGCGGCGCGACGCGACCGCCGAGCCGCTGCGCCAGCCGATCGCCGCCGCACGCGGTGCCGGGGAAGCGTGGAAAGAATTTGGGCTCATGCGGCGCCAGTACCGACTGTCATTAGAGGGGGAGTCGTGTCCACTGTATCCCTCCTCCGCGAAGCGCAGAGCTGTCCGGGGAAAGTATCGATCGGAGATTAGGCGTGGATGGCCGGGCCAAATCTTCAGCAAGGAATCGGCCCGGCCAAGACGCAGTTGCTATGGCAAACGCAATCAAGATCCTGTGGTCATTTTGTTCAGGCGAGTGGACCCATCCACGTCTTGGCCGGGCTTGGCCCGGCCATCCACGCCTGTCCGCTGCGAATTCCGGATCATCTGGAGTTGAGCCGCCCGTCATGCCGGCGCTCCAACTCAATGCTCCAGCGCCCAGGCGTCCTGGATCTGCTGAGCGGCCGCCACTGGCGTGGTGGCGCCCGAAGCGAGATCGGTGGTCGCGTCATTGACCACCCGGCCGATCGCCGGACCGAGATCCTGATCGTAGAAATTCTGGTGGTAGGTCGAGGCCGCGAGCGACTGGGCGGCGATCTTGAGGAGCGGATCGGTGACCGCCTGCGGGGCGTCCTTCTGGGCCGGGATCTGCAGGTTGCGGGCCGCGAGCTCGCGCTGGTTCTCGGCATTGGTCAGGAAGCGCAGGAATTCCACCGCCTCGGGCGGCGCGTTCTTGCTGATGAGCCAGCCATTGATGCCGCCCATCGTGTCCGTCGGCTTGCCGGCGCCGCCCTCGAGCGCCGGGAAATGCATGAGGCCGAGATCCTCGAGCGCGATGCCCTTCTGGTCTGCCGCATTGAGGCGCTGCAATTTCGGGGTCGTGGCGCTGAAGCTCAGCACCATGGCGGCACGGCCATCGCCGAAAGCGCCGAGGAAGGCCGGCCATTTGGCGGCGAGGAATCCGGGCTGGAAGGGTTGCAGGTCGACGAGCTGCTTGAAGGCCTCACCCGCCTTGATGAAATTTTGCCCGGCGAAGCCGCCATTCTTTCCAGCGATCGCATCCTGGAAGGCGGGCAGGCCGCCTTGCCTGATGGCGAGATACACCCAGTAGAAATGCACCGGCCATTTATCGGCCCCGCCGACGGCGATCGGCGTGATGCCCGCCCCCTTCAGCGCCTTCACGGCGCCGAGCAAGTCGCTCCAGTTGCCGATCTTCGTCGCATCGATGCCGGCCTTCTGGAACAGCTTCTTGTTGTAGTAGAAATCGACCTCGGAGAGGTTGTTGGGGACGCCCCAGACTTTGTCCTTATAGGTGAAGGCCTTGAGCGCCGCCGGATTGTAGGTCTCGCCCCAGCCCTTGCCCATTTCGGCCGTGATGTCCTTGAGGACGCCGCTATCGACCTGCGCATGCAGCACGCCGCCGGCCCAGCTGTAGAAGATATGGGGCGGGTTGGAGGATTGCAGGAGCGTCGGCAGCTTCGCCTTATAGGCCTCGTTCTCCAGGAACTGCGTCTCGACCTTGACGCCGGGATGGGCCTGCTCGAACTTGCCGATGATATCCTTCCAATACTGGATGATCTCCGGATTGGTCTCGATATAGAGCCATTTGACGGTGGTGTCGGCGAGCGCCGCCGCGCCGCCGCCGAGGAGTCCCGTGGCCGCCACGGCCGCGGCGAGGAGCGCGCGACGCAGGCGGGAGTGCGCATGCAAGGCGGAACGGCGCAGCTGGCCCATCTTGGTCCTCCCGGATGATGTCTTCTGGACCCGGCTCGTCGGGTCATATTAATTTTTGATTGCGGATTAAATCTCGCGGCGGAAACGGCCGATGTCAAGCCCGTCGCTTCATGTTTTAAGAATTTCATAGCGAATATGGGCGACGACCGTCTTGACGACGGGGTATATGACTGCTCTTTAATGCGGACAAGGAATTAAATATGCCCCTTCGCTTCGAGGGGCCTCGCGGAGCTGCCCGTCACCACGATGAAGACCGCCGATCCCGAGTTGATGCGTGCCATCAACCGCCTGCTCGTCGTGGACACGATCCGCCGGCGCGGACCGATCGCGCGCGTCGAGATCTCGGAATTGACCGAGCTCAGCGCCACGACCGTGTCGGCGATCACCGCGGCCCTGCTCGATGACAAGCTGATCGTGCCGCATCAGATCGGCGGCGTGCGCGATGCGGCGCGCGGGCGGCCGCGCGTGCTGCTCGAGCTCAATCCCGATGCGGCCTTCGCGGTCGGCGTCAAGCTCGGCCCCGCGGCCATCACGGTCGCGGTCACGAATTTCCGCGCCGATGTGCTGCGTAGCCTCAGCCTGCCGGTGCGGGTCGACCGCCAGCCGATCACGGTGATCGCCGATCTCGTCGAGGACGGAGTGCGCCGCTGCGCCGCCGATGCCGGCCTGCCGGTGGAGCGGATCGGTGGTGTCTGTGTCGGCCTTCCCGGCGTGATCGAACGCGCGGCCGGGCGGGTGCGGCAATCGCCGATCTTCCGCGAGCGCGACGTGGATTTCGCCGAGGCGCTGCGGCAGCGCCTCGGCGTGCCGGTGAGCATCGACAGCGACGTCAATCTCGTCACGCTCGCCGAGCATTGGTTCGGCCAGGCGCGCGGCCTCGACAATTTCCTGGTGGTCAGCGTCGAGGCCAATCTCGGCCTCGGCATCATGCATAATGGCGAGCTGTTCCGGGGCGCCAACGGGCTGAGCCCGGATCTCGGCGACCTCCTGGTGCGCCCGCCCGTGAATGGCGGCATCAGCCGGCTCGGCGCAGTGGCGTCGGAGGCCGCGATCCTCGCCGAGGCGCAGGCCCTGCTGCAAGGCAGCGAGCACGACCTCGCCTTCCGCAGCGGCAAGGGGCTCGACACGGTCCTGGCGCTGGCGGCTCAAGGCGAGGAGCGGGTCTCGTCCGTGCTCGCCGAGGCCGGCGCGGCGCTCGGCTTCGCCATCGCCAACCTGATCGCGCTCTTCGCTCCGCCCAAGGTGATCCTGACGGGCGCCGTGCTCGAAGCGGACACGCCGCTCCTCGCCTCGCTGCGCGAACGCGCCATCGCCCTCGTGCCGCCGAGCCTCACCGACATCGCCGATATCGTGGTGCATCGCTGGGACGACGATATGTGGGCGCGCGGCGCCGCAGCCATGACCTTGCGCGACCTTTATGGCGCGCCCTGGAACACGACCGGTCCGGCACTGCGCGGCTTGCCGGCATAGCTCTCGGTAGAAAAACACTTTTGGGAGAGACGCTTTTGGGAGAGACGATGGAACGGGTAGGCATCGGCATCATCGGCTGCGGCTTCATCAGCGGCGCCTATCTCAAGGCCGCGAGCACATTTCCGATCCTCGACATCCGCGCCGTCGCGGATATCGACCCGAAACCCGCCAAGGCGCGCGCCAAGGAATTCGGCCTCAGCGCCGTCTCGGTCGACGAGCTGCTCGCCGATCCTGCGATCGAGATCGTCGTCAATCTCACCGTGCCGAAGGCCCATGTGGAGGTGACGATGCGGGCGCTCGAGGCCGGCAAGCATGTGCATTCGGAGAAACCGCTCGGCATCACCACGGAGGAAGCGCGCCCGCTGGTCAAGAAGGCGGCCCAGAAGAAGCTGCGCCTCGGCTCGGCGCCCGACACTTTTCTGGGCGGGGCGCACCAGACCTGCCGCAAGCTGGTCGATGAGGGCAAGATCGGCACCCCGGTCGCCGGCACCGCCTTCTTCATGTGCCCGGGCCATGAGCGCTGGCATCCCAATCCCGCCTTCTATTATCTCGCAGGCGGCGGCCCGATGCTCGATATGGGCCCCTATTACATCACCGCGCTCGTCAACCTGTTGGGGCCGGTGGCGCGGGTCGCCGGCACCGCTTCGCGCATCCGCAGCGAGCGCCTCATCACCAGCGAGCCGCTCGCCGGCACGCCGATCCCGGTCGAGACCGCGACCCATGTGGCGGGCTCCCTCGTCTTCGCCTCAGGCGCCATCGTGACCATCGCCATGAGCTTCGACGTCGCCCGCCATCGGCATCGGCCGATCGAGCTCTATGGCAGCGAGGCCACGCTCTCGGTGCCCGATCCCAATCATTTCGGCGGCACGATCGAGCTCGCGACCGCGAAGACCGATTGGAAAGAGGTCAAGACGCAGCATAAATACGCGGACGGCAATTACCGCATCATGGGCGTCGCCGACATGGCGCATGCGCTCCGCAGCGGCAGGCCGCATCGCGCCAATGGCGATCTCGCCTTCCATGTGCTCGAGGTCATGCAGGCCTTCCAGAGATCCTCCGATAGCGGGCGCCATGTGGCGATCACCAGCCGGCCGCAACGCCCCGCCATGTTGCCCACACGCCTCGACCAGGGGCATCTCGACTGAAGATGAAGGAAGCGAGACCGGATATGCGCGAAGCACTGATCGTCTGGGGCGGATGGAGCGGCCATGAGCCCGAGCAAGGCGCGAAGATCGTCGGCGGCATGCTCGAGGAGGAGGGCTTCAAGGTCTATATCGAGAACACCACCGAAGCCTTCGCGGATCCGGCCATCGCCGATATGAGCCTGATCGTGCCGATCTACACCATGTCCAAGATCGAGAAGGAGGAGGTCGACAACCTCACCCGCGCCGTGCAAGGCGGCGTCGGGCTCGGCGGCTTCCATGGCGGCATGTGTGACGCCTTCCGCGAGGCGGTCGCCTACCAGTTCATGTGCGGCGGGCAATGGGTCGCCCATCCCGGCAACATCATCGATTACCGTGTCACCATCACCCGGCGCGACGACCCCATCACGCAGGGCCTCGAGGATTTCGACTACCGCTCCGAGCAATATTACATGCATGTCGACCCCTCGAACGAGGTGCTCGCCACCACGACCTTCTCGGGCGAGCATGCCGATTGGATCGAGGGCGTGGCGATGCCCGTGGTGTGGAAGCGCCGGCACGGCAAGGGGCGCGTTTTCTATTCCTCGCTCGGCCATGTGACCAAGGAATTCGAGGTGCCGGAGATGCGCACCATCCTGCGTCGCGGCCTCGTCTGGGCGGCGCGATAGGACACCACCCGATCGCGACAAAGAGCCGCGTTGCAACGCGCATGCGGCTATTCGACAAGTCGAGCATGGGCAGGGATCACAGGCGGCGGCGGCTCGGCACGATCGTGCTGGCGCTCATCGCGGCCTACGCCCAGGTGCTCAGCCTGTTTGCCGCCTATGCGGCGAGCGAAGTGCAGCCGGACCTCGCGGGCCTCATCTGCGGCCATGACGGCTCGGACAGCTCCTCGCAGAACATCCCGCTGCATCACGGCAATGAGTGCTGCACGGCGGCCTGCTGCGTTCAGCTCGCGACCGCGGCGCCCGGCTCCGCCACCGCCATTTCGGCGCCCGAGCGCCTGGCTGTTGCCGCCGACTGGGCATCGACGCAAAATACGTCGCCGCGCTCGCAATCCGCCTCGGCGTTCCAAGCAAGAGCACCACCCGTCGCCTGATCGAGACCTCGCTTTTTCTCTTCGATCAGACTTCCTTTCGATCAGACACGGGATTTTTCACATGAACCGCATTCTCGGCGGGGCGCTGCGCGTCTCCGCAATCCTCGCGCTATCGGCAACCGCCGCGCTGGCGCATGTCACACTCGAGACCCAGCAGACCCCTGCGGGTGGCGCCTATAAGGCGGTCTTCCGCGTGCCGCATGGCTGTGACGGATCGGCCACCGTCAAGCTTCGCGTCCAGATCCCGCCCGGCGTGATTTCGGTCAAGCCAATGCCGAAACCCGGCTGGACGCTCGAAACCGTCAAAGGCAAATACGAGAAGACCTATGACTACTATGGAACGCCGACGAGCGAGGGCGTGAAGGAAGTCGTCTGGAGCGCCGGCAAGCTGCCGGACGAGTTCTATGACGAGTTCGTGCTGCGCGGCTATCTGACGCCGGACCTCAAGCCCGACACGACGCTCTATTTCCCCGTGGTCCAGGAATGCGAAAAGGGCATCCATCGCTGGATCGAGATCCCGGCCGAGGGCAAGACCGCCGAGGATTACGAGACGCCCGCCCCGAGCGTGAAGCTCCTGCCCAAGAAATAAGGATGATCGCGGAGCGCGCCTCGCATGGGCGCGCTCCCATCCGGTGCGAGGCGCAGCGCGTGAGCACATCGCAACACCAACCCATGCCGGCCTCGCGCCGGAGCGCGGCGAGACGCTTCGCAGTGTTGGCGCTCGCCCTGACGGCGATGCTCCTTTCCGTCAGTGCCGCGTTCGCCCACGCATCGCTGCTGCGCGCCGAGCCAGCCGACAGATCGGTTGTCCCGTCGGCGCCGCAGCGATTGACGCTGATCTTCAATGAGCCGGTCTCGCCGCTCGTCCTGAAGCTGATCCACGCCGACGGAACCGCCTTCGTGCTCGATCGCTACACGCTCCATGACACGACGCTCGAGATCGAAGCCCCGACCGGTCTCGGAAACGGCACACAGGTCTTGAGCTGGCGGGTCATCTCGGCCGACGGCCATCCGGTCGGCGGATCGGTGCTGTTCTCGATCGGCGCCCCGACCACAGGATCGCTTCCCGACACGGCCGAAACCATCGACTGGCCGCTGCGCGTCGGCATCTGGACGGGGAAGCTCGCGCTCTATGCCGGCCTGTTCCTCGGCGTCGGCGGTGCGTTCTTTCGCGCCTGGCTCGCATCCGGCTCGGTCTTCGGCAAAGGATTTGTCGTCGGTGCGACGCTGCTCGGTCTTATCGCCGCCCCGCTCTCGATCGGACCGCAAGGGCTCGATGCCTTGGGTGTGCCGCTGTCTGGGATCGCTCAGCCGATCGCCTGGAAGGCTGGATTTGACACCAGCTACGGCATCACGGCGACGATCGCTGAGTTGGCGCTCGTCTTCGCATTGGTGTCGCTCGCCATCCGGAACGATATCACGGCCAAGATATTATCCCTCGCCGGAATCGTGGGCGTCGGTATAGCCCTCGCGGCAAGTGGCCACGCCAGCGCCGCCCACCCGCAATGGCTCACCCGGCCGGCCGTCTTTCTCCATGCTGTCGGGGTCGCCTTCTGGGCAGGTGCGCTCGGGCCGCTCGGCGCGCTTCTCGCATCGCGATCGCCCGACCGCGTGATCGCGTTGAGCCGTTTCTCGCGCGCCATTCCGGTCGTGCTCGTGCCGTTGATCGGCGCCGGCATCGTGCTGGCCGTCGTCCAGCTCGAGGGCTGGAGCGCGTTGATCGACACGGCCTATGGCCGCGTATTCCTGGTCAAGCTCGCGCTGGTCGTCATGCTCCTCGTGCTGGCGGCCATCAATCGCTGGCGGCTCACCGGTCCGGCGCGACAGGGCGAGCGTGTCGCCATGCGTCGTCTCGCCCGCATGATCGCGGTCGAGACGGTCCTCGTGGTCGCGATCTTCGGCGTCGCCGCGCTCTGGCGCTTCACGCCGCCGCCGCGCGCACTGGCTGCGGCCGCCGCCGCCCCCGCCGCGATCCATATCCACACCGCGAAGGCGATGGCGGAATTGAGCATCGCTCCCGGTCGAGCCGGCCCCGTCAGCGCGTCGATCCTGCTCATGACCGGCGATTTCGCGCCGCTCGACGCCAAGGAGGTGACGCTCATCCTGTCCAATCCGGATGCCGGCATCGAGCCGATCCGGTGTCCGGCGATGAAGGCCGATGACGGTGCCTGGCGGGTCGGCGACCTCACGGTTCCGCTGCCCGGACGCTGGTCCGTCCGCGTCGAGGTCCTGATCTCCGATTTCGAGATGGTGCGGCTCGAGGACGCGATCGACATCAAGCCGTGACAGCGGGGATTTCCCGAACGGGCCGCAATTCATGAAGCCAACTTCGCCACGAAAGGAATCGGACATGACCCTGGACCGCAGACATCTCGCTTCGCTCCTGGCCGCCGGCGCATTCGCCGGCGCTTTCGCGGGGCGAGACCCGGCCGCCTTCGCCCAGGCAATCCAGGGCACGGCGACATCAGAGCAACGGCCGAAGGTCGGCATGCTGGTCTATCCGGACATGATCCTTCTCGATCTCGCAGGCCCCCTCACCGTCATGTCGCTCGCCATGGCCGAGATCGTGCTGGTCGGACGCGATCGCAAACCGGTCGCGACCGATATCGGCATTCCGATCGAGCCGTCCGCCAGCTACGAGACCTGCCCGCGCGATCTCGACGTCATCTTCGTGCCTGGCGGCCTGAAGGGCACGATCGAGCGCATGGATGATCCCGCGACCTGCGCCTTCCTGGCCGAGATCGGCCACAGGGCGCGCTTCGTCACGTCCGTCTGCACCGGCTCGCTCCTGCTCGGTGCGGCCGGCCTGCTCAAGGGCTATCGGGCCACCTCGCATTGGTATGTGCGCGACCTATTGCCCCTGTTCGGCGCCAGCGCCGAGAGCGCGCGCGTGGTGGAGGATCGCAACCGCATCACGGGCGGCGGGGTGACGGCCGGGCTCGATTTCGGGCTGACGCTCGCGGCGCGGCTGCGAGATGAGGAGACAGCGAGACGCATTCAGCTCGTGCTCGAATACGACCCGAAGCCGCCCTTTGCGGCCGGCACGCCCGAGAAGGCCGGAGGGGAGCTGACGCGCGATATTCGCTCGCGCCGCGCACCGGTACTGGCGGCGGCGCGGGACGCCGCGATGCGCGCCAAGCAGCGTCTCGAGAAGTGAGGCGGCCCCTTACCCTCGCCCGCTCTTGCGGGAGAGGGTGCCGAGACCATAGCTCGAAGCACGCTGAGAGCGTTCGCTCACAGCTATGGTCGAGGCGGGTGAGGGACGTCGGTGAAGCGCTCAACCGTCCCTCATCCGCCCTCACTTCGTTCGGGCACCTTCTCCCGCCTCAAATGGCGGGAGAAGGAGGGCGCCGGTGTTACTCCGCCGCGGGCCGCACATAGGCGGCCGGGTCGTTATTGAGGTCGGCGCCGGCCAGCGCTCGGCTGCGATATCCGTAGCGCGGCGGCACCGTTCGAACATGAGAAATGGAGGATCATCCGATCGAGCTTGACACAGCGCTGAATCGGCCCGAGAAGGCGCCGGCAACTCTGGGTGGGGGCATTTCGTGAGATTTTTCACACGCGTTCTGGCAGGCATGATCGTGCCTGCGTTTGTCGCTGCATGCCAGCAAACCGGCACCAATTCACTCCAAGTCAGCGCCAATCAGCCGGTGGGCTTCCACACTGGGATTCGGACGCATTCCCCGGATCCGGGGAAATGGGCGTTTCAGAGAGTCGACGGCCGAGATGAGTGGAAGTGCAGGCCGCTGGCTTGTGCCGACAACGGCGTCGTCTCAATCACCATGAGCAAGAACCCGACGCCCCATCCTGACCCCGTTGCCCTTGCGAATTTCGCGAAGGGGGCGTTTCGCGTTTCCCTTGAAGCGCAGGGCACCAAAGTGGTGGAGGCCGGCGGCAAGATCACCGCGACCAAGGTCGTATCGACGAGCGTCGACAAGGTCCGCGGCTACCATGCGCTTCGCTATGTCAACGAGTTGTCAGGCGACAACGGGACTGTGCAGGTCGTCGGCGCGAGCATTTTTGTGGGCGCGTTGCTGGTGAAGGTGTCATCGGCGTCCACGAGCCTTGCCACGGCTCGCAAGAATTTTGACGACTTCACTCACGCGATGGAGATCGACGACCAAGCGCCGAATTGAAGGTCGGAGAGGAGCTGACACGCGATATCCGCTCGCGCCGCGCAGCGGTACTGGCGGCGGCGCGGGACGCCGCGATGCGGGCCAAGCAGCGTCTCGAGTAGTGAGGCGGCCCCTTACCCTCGCCCGCTCTTGCGGGAGAAGGCGCCGAGACGCAGTCGAGGCGGGTGAGGGCGGTCGTGCACTTCACCGGCGTCCCTCATCCGCCCTCACTACGTTCGGGCACCTTCTCCCGCGAAGAGCGGGAGAAGGGAAGCGGCCCCTACTCCGCCGCGACCCTCACATAAGCCGCCGGGTCGTAATTGAGGATCGGCGCCAGCCAGCGCTCGGCCTCCGTCACCGACCAGCCCTTGCGCCTCGCATAATCCTCGATCTGGTCGCGCTCGATCTTGGCGACGCCGAAATATTGCGCCTGCGGATGGGCGAGATAGAGGCCCGACACCGAAGAGCCCGGCCACATGGCGAAGCTTTCGGTGAGCGTCACGCCGATGCGCCGCTCGGCATCGAGCAGCTGGAACAGCGTCGCCTTTTCGGTATGGTCGGGCTGGGCCGGATAGCCGGGCGCCGGGCGGATGCCCTGATAGCTCTCCTTGATCAGCTCCTCGGCCGACAAGGCTTCGTCAGGCGCATAGCCCCACAGCTCCTTACGCACGAGCTGATGCAGGCGCTCGGCGAAGGCCTCGGCGATGCGGTCGGCGAGCGCCTTGACCAGGATCGAGGCGTAATCGTCATTGGCGCGCTCGAAGCGCTCGGCGATGCGCGCCTCCTCGGCGCCCGCGGTGACGACGAAGCCGCCGACATAATCGGCAAGCCCGGTCTGGCGCGGCGCCACGAAATCGGCGAGCGCCACATTGGGACGGCCGTCGCGCTTGACGAGCTGCTGGCGCAAGGTGAACAGCGTCGCGATCTCGTCGTCGCGAGCCTCGCCCGCATAGAGCGCGATGTCGTCGCCCACCGCATTCGCCGGCCAGAAGCCGATGACGGCCTTGGGGTTGAACCAGCGCTCGGCGACGATGCGCTCGAGCATCGCCTGCGCATCCTCATAGAGCTCGCGCGCAGCCTTCCCCTGTTTCTCGTCGGTGAGGATATCGGGAAAGCGCCCGCGCAGCTCCCAGGTCTGGAAGAAGGGCGTCCAGTCGATCACCTTCACCAGCTCGGCGAGGTCGAAATTGCGCCAGATTCGGGTGCCGAGGAAGGAAGGCTTCACCGGCCTGTAGGCTGCCCAATCGGCTTTCAGCGCATTGGCGCGCGCCTTGACGAGCGGCAGGCGCGCCTTGTCGATCTCGGCGCGCGCATGCGCGTCGGCGACCTTGGCGTATTCGGCCCGAACCGTCGCCATATAGGGCGCCTTCTGCTCGGGCGAGAGTAGCGCCGAGACGACGCCCACGGCCCGGCTCGCATCATTGACGTAGATCGCCTGGCCGCGCTGGTAGTTGGGGTGGATCTTCACCGCCGTATGCACGCGGCTCGTGGTCGCCCCGCCGATCAGCAGCGGGATGTCGAAGCCCTCGCGCTCCATCTCGGCGCCGACGAAGCACATCTCGTCGAGCGACGGCGTGATCAGCCCGGAGAGGCCGATGATGTCGGCCTTCTTCTCGCGCGCCGTGTCGAGGATCTTCCTTGCCGGCACCATGACGCCGAGATCGATCACCTCGTAATTATTGCATTGGAGCACGACGCCGACGATGTTCTTGCCGATATCGTGCACGTCGCCCTTCACGGTCGCCATGACGACGCGCCCGGCGGTCGTGCGCTCGGTGAGCCCGAGATCCTTCTTCTCCTGCTCCATGAACGGCATCAGATAGGCGACGGCCTGCTTCATCACCCGGGCCGATTTCACCACCTGCGGCAGGAACATCTTGCCGGATCCGAACAGGTCGCCGACAACGTTCATGCCGGCCATCAGCGGCCCCTCGATGACATGCAGGGGACGCTGCGCGGCGAGGCGCGCCTCCTCGGTGTCGACATCGATGAAATCGGTGATGCCGTTGACGAGGCCGTGCTCCAGCCGCTTGTCGACCGGCCATTGCCGCCAGGTCAGGTCCTTCTCGGTCGCGACCTTGCCCTTGCCGCGGAAGCGCTCGGCGAGCGCCAGCAGCCGCTCGGTGTTGCTGGTCGTGTCACCCTCGCGGCGGCGATTGAGCACGACGTCCTCGCAGGCCTCGCGCAGCTCCGGCTCGATCTCGTCATAGACGGCGAGCTGACCGGCATTGACGATGCCCATATCCATGCCGGCCTTGATGGCGTGGTAGAGGAAGACGGCGTGCATCGCCTCGCGCACCGGCTCGTTGCCGCGAAACGAGAAGGACAGGTTCGAGACGCCGCCCGAGATATGGGAATGCGGGTTCTGCCGGCGGATGGCGTGCGCCGCCTCGATGAAATCTGCGCCGTAATTGTCGTGCTCCTCGATACCGGTCGCGACCGCGAAGATATTGGGATCGAAGATGATGTCCTGCGGCGGGAAACCCACAGTCTCGGTGAGGATCTTGTAGGCGCGCGCGCAAATCGCGATCTTGCGCGCCGCCGTGTCGGCCTGGCCTTTCTCGTCGAAGGCCATGACCACGACGGCCGCCCCGTAGCGGCGCACCAGCCTCGCCTCGGCGATGAACTTCTCCTCGCCCTCCTTGAGCGAGATCGAGTTGACGATGCCCTTGCCCTGCAGGCATTTCAGCCCGGCCTCGATGACGGAGAATTTCGAGGAATCGACCATCACCGGCACGCGCGAGATATCGGGCTCGGCGGCGACGAGGTTGATGAACTCGACCATCGCCTTTTGCGAATCGAGCAGCCCCTCATCCATGTTGATGTCGATGACCTGCGCCCCATTGGCGACCTGGTCGCGCGCCACGTCGAGCGCCGCCGCGTAATCGCCGGAGGTGATCAGCTTGCGGAAGCGGGCCGAGCCCGTGACATTGGTGCGCTCGCCCACATTGACGAAGGGAATATCCTTGGTGAGCACGAAGGGCTCGAGACCCGAAAGCCGCATGGCCGGCGCGATCTCGGGGATGCGGCGCGGCGGCTTGTCCCTCACGGCCTCGGCCACGGCGCGGATATGGTCCGGCGTCGTGCCGCAGCAGCCGCCCACGATATTGATGAGGCCGGAGGCGGCGAATTCGCCGAGCATGCCGGCGGTCGCCTGCGGGCTCTCGTCATAGAGGCCGAACTCGTTCGGCAGGCCGGCATTCGGATAGGCGCAGACCAAGGTGTCCGCGACGCGCGAGATCTCCTGGATATGGGCCCGCATCTCCTTGGCGCCGAGCGCGCAGTTGAGCCCGATGGCGAAAGGCTGCGCATGCGAGAGCGAATGCCAGAAGGCGGTCGGCGTCTGGCCGGACAAAGTGCGCCCCGAGAGATCCGTGATGGTGCCCGAGATGATCACCGGCAAACGCACGCCCTTCTCGGCGAACACCTCCTCGATGGCGAACAGCGCAGCCTTGGCGTTCAGCGTGTCGAAGATGGTCTCGACGATCAGGAGATGCGCGCCGCCCTCGATGAGCCCACGCGCCTGCTCGCCATAGGCGAGGCGCAGATCGTCGAAGGAGACGGCGCGGTAACCCGGATTGTTGACGTCGGGCGAGATGGAGGCGGTGCGGTTGGTCGGCCCCATCGCGCCGGCGACGAAGCGCGGGCGCCCGTCCTGCGCCTCGGCGAGCCAAGCTGCCTCGCGCGCGATGCGGGCGGCCTCGAGGTTCAGCTCATGCACCAGGGCTTGCATGCCGTAATCGGCCTGGGCGATCGCGGTGGAGGAGAAGGTGTTGGTCTCGACGATGTCGGCGCCGGCCTGGAAATAGCGCAGATGGATGTCGCGGACGGCCTCCGGCTGGGTCAGCACCAGGAGATCGTTGTTGCCCTTCAGGTCCTGCGCCCAGTCGCGGAAGCGCTGGCCACGGAAATCCTCTTCGGACAGCTTCAGGTCCTGGATCTGGGTGCCCATGGCGCCGTCGAGCACCAGGATGCGCTCGGAGGCGGCCCGCTTGAGCGCAGCCGCAATGCTGGCGGGATCGAAGGGACTGGGTAGGAAGGCCATCGATCGACTCTCTCGTTACGCTGCCGCGACCTCGATCGTCCCATCGGATGCCAAGGCCGGGCGCAGCCCGATCAGATGGCAGATCGCATAGACGAGATCGGCACGATTCATGGTGTAGAAATGGATATGGGTCACGCCCCGGTCGATCAGGTCGAGGACCTGCTCGGCGCAGACTGCGGCGGCGACCAGGCGACGTGTCGCCACATCGTCGTCGAGCCCGGCGAAGCGCTCGGCGAACCAGTCGGGGACGCTCGCCCCGGTGCGCTTGGCGAAATTCGCCGTCTGCTTGAAGTTCTGCACCGGCACGATGCCCGGCACGATCGGGATCGTGATGCCGGCCGCCTGCGCCACGTCGAGATAGCGGAAATACACATCGTTATCGAAGAAGAACTGGGTGATGGCCCGGTCGGCGCCGGCATCGACCTTGCGCTTGAGCATCTCGACATCGGCAAACAGCGTCGGGCTCTCGGGGTGACGCTCCGGATAAGCGCCGACCGAGACCTCGAAATCGCCGATCGCCTTGACGGCGGTGACGAGATCCGTCGACCAGTGATAGCCCTCCGGGTGCGGCTCGTAGCGGGCGCCCGCGCCGCCGGCCGGATCGCCGCGCAGCGCCACGATATGGCGGACGCCTGCCGCCCAATAATCGCGGATGATGGCATTCACCTCGCTGCGTGAGGCCGCGACGCAAGTGAGATGGGCGGCGGGCTTCAGCTGCGTCTCGTCGATCATGCGCTTGACGGTCGCGTGGGTGCGCTCGCGCGTCGAGCCGCCTGCCCCATAGGTGACCGAGACGAAGGCCGGCGACAAGGGCGCCAGGCGATCGATCGCCTCCCAGAGCGCCGTTTCCATCTCGGGCGTCTTGGGCGGAAAGAACTCGAAGGACACGCTGACGCCGTTCGAGCCGGGCAGGCGCGATACGGGCACATTGGCTTGTTTCGCCGGCTTGGCTTGGGACAGCTTGGTTTGGGTCATCTGCACACCCCTACGCGACATCCATCAAGGCCGGCGGCGCGTCGGCGACGAAGCGCCGGTCGAGCCCGAGCCACAGCGTCACGGTGAGCTTGTCGGGATCACCGTCCGGCGGGGCGAGATCGCGCACGCAGCTCGCCTCGAGGCCGGCGGCCCGCATCCAGCCGGTGATCTGTTCATGCGTGAAGCCGAGCCGGCGATGGCCGGCGCTGTCACGCAGCTGCTCCATCTGATGAGCCGCGAAATCGACGACGAGCAGGCGCCCGGCGGGCGCGACCAGGCGGGCCGCCTCGAGCACCGCGCGTTGCGGATCGTCGAGATAATGCAGCACCTGGTGGATGACCACGAGGTCGAAGCCGTCGCGCGGCAGCGACAAGGCATAGACGTCGCCCTGGCGCAGATCGACATTGACGAGGCCTGCCGCCTGCATATTGGCGCGCGCCACCGAGAGCATGGCATGGCTTGCATCGACGCCCACGGCGCGGGTGGCGCGCGGCGCCACGAGCTTCAGGATCTGGCCGGTGCCGGTGCCGAGATCGAGCACGCTGCGGAAGGGCTTCTCGTCGATTACGGCCGTGATGGCGTCCTCGACCGCATGCTCCGGCGCGTGCAGGGAACGCAGCTCGTCCCATTGCGGGGCGAGCTTCGCGAAGAAGGCTTGCGCGGCCGCCGAGCGCTGGGCGCGCACGGTGGCGAAGCGCTCGCGATCCGCCCCGACCACGCGATCGGCGCGATCGAGCGAAGCGACGATGCGGCGCATGAAATCGGCTTCCGGCGTGCCTTCTGCGAGGCGGTAATAGACCCAGGAGCCCTCGCGATGCCGGGCCAGCAGGCCAGCCTCCACCATCACCTTGAGATGACGCGAGATTCTGGGCTGCGACTGGCCGAGGATCTCGGTCAGGTCGGAGACCGTGAGCTCGCCTTCCGCCAAGAGCGCCAGGATGCGCAGCCGCGTCTCTTCGCCCGCCGTGCGCAGCACCGGCAGGACGGCATCGAAAGCCAGGGATCCGATTGCGCGCATCACGGTCCGCTCAGAATGACATAAGGATATGTTTATTTCATTTTGTCCCAGCGTGCAAGCGGATTCGTGGGCGGCGTCCCACTGTGTTCTTCCCTTCTCCCGCTCTTGGGCGGGAGAAGGTGCCGAGGCGAAGCCGAGGCGGATGAGGGGCGGTGGAGCGCTTCACCGGCGCCCCTCATCCGCCCTCACTCCGTTCGGGCACCTTCTCCCGCCTCAAGTGGCGGGAGAAGGAAGAGAGCCCGGCGCCCTCCCCAAGCCACAAAGTATTGAACAATTCCCGGCAAAACTACATCTCAACGTGACACTTATGTGACTATGCTCTTAGCTCGCCCTTAATCTGTGGCCACCTAAAAGTCGTCGGGTCATTTCAATTCCAGCGATTATTATGCCGAAGCTGAGAAGCATTGTCCTCGATTGCGTGCCCGTCCCGGAAACGGCGATCGGCGAAACCCTCTATGAACGCTTCCGCGGCGAGCCCGATACGCTCGCAGTCGCCATCCTGCGCCAGGATGGCCGCCCGGTCGGCCTGATCGAGCGCCATTCCTTCACGCTCAAGATGGCGGCCGAATTCGGGCGCGCGCTGTTCGCGCGCCGTCCCGTCTCTTTGCTCATGGACAAGGATCCGCTGATCGTCGAAGCCGAGGCCGATGCCTCCGAGTTCATGCGGCGCGCCCTCAACGACCGTCCCTCGGACCTGCTGCGCGGCTTCATCGTCACCGAGGGCGGGCGCTATCTCGGCGTCGGCACGCCGATCGTGCTGTTGCGCATGATCGGCGAGGAGAATCAGCGCCGCGCCGACGAGATGGGGGCGCTCGCCTTGCGGCTCGCCCATGCCAATGCCGATGCCGACCAGGCGCGCGCCTTCCTCGGTGCCGTCATCGAGCATATGCCCGCCATGGTGACGGTGACGCGCGCGGCGGACGGCGTCTGCCTGCTCGCCAACCGCAGCGCCAAGGAGACGCTCGGCCTCGAGGAGGTCGCAGGCGCCCGCATCTATGATCTGATGACGCCCGAGCACTCCGAGTTCTTCGCCTTGCAGGACCGGGCATTGATGGAATCCAAGGCCATCCAGGTCTCGGAGCGCGACGGCGTGTTCGGCCGGGGCAGCGCGCCGATGACGATCCGCACCCGGAAGGTCGCGATCGCCGGCGAGGATGACGGCTCGACCGCGATCCTGACGGTCGCCGAGGACATCACCGAGCAGAAGCTCGCGGCGGCGCGCATCGAGCGGATGGCGCATCGCGACGCCCTGACCGACCTGCCGAACCGGCTCGCCTTCCGCCTCGAGCTCGAGGCGGCGCTGCGCCGCCGCAAGCGCAGCGACGCGAAGGTCGGCGTGTTGTGCATCGATCTCGACAACTTCAAGAGTGTCAACGACACTTTGGGTCATCCGGCGGGCGATGCGCTGCTGCAGGCGGCGACCGAGCGGTTGACGCATTGCGTGCGCGCCGGCGACATGATCGCGCGCCTGGGCGGCGACGAGTTCGCCGTGGTGCAGATGGGCATTGCGGGTCCCGCCGATGCGGGGCGGCTCGCGGGCCGCATCGTCGCTTCGATGTCGGAGCCCTTCGAGCTCGCCGGCCATCAGATCGTGATCGGGGCGAGCATCGGCATGGCGATCGCGCCGAGCGATGGCGATGATCCCGACGAGCTCTTGAAGAAGGCCGATATGGCGCTCTACCGGACCAAGAGCGACGGCCGCAACGGCTTCCATTTCTTCGAGGCGGGAATGGACGAGGCGCTGAAGGCGAGGCGGGTCCTCGAGATCGATCTGCGCCAGGCGCTGGTCGAGGGCGCCTTCGAGCTGCATTACCAGCCGCTCTTCGACCTGTCGCGCGGCGTCATCTGCTGCTGCGAGGCGCTGATCCGCTGGCGCCATCCGCGGCGCGGCCTGGTGCCGCCCGGCGATTTCATCGCGCTCGCCGAGGAGACCGGCATCATCGTGCCCTTGGGCGAATGGGTGTTGCGCCAGGCCTGCGCCGAGGCTGCTCGCTGGCCGGAGAGCGTCAAGCTCGCCGTCAACATCTCGCCCGTCCAGTTCCGCAGCCGCAACCTGGTGCAGGTGGTGATCTCGGCGCTCGCCAGTGCCGGGCTGCCCGCGCATCGCCTGGAGCTCGAGATCACCGAGAACGTGCTGTTGAACGACACCGCCGGCAATATCGAGATGCTGCACAAGCTGCGCGAATGCGGCGTGCTGATCGCCATGGATGATTTCGGCACGGGCTATTCGAGCCTCGGCTATCTGCGCGACTTTCCCTTCGACAAGATCAAGATCGACCGCTCCTTCGTGCGCGACCTGCATGACCGCAACGCCCAGTCGATCGTCAAGGCCGTCACCGGACTTGCGACCGCGCTCGGCATCGCGACGACCGCCGAAGGCGTCGAGACGATCGAGCAGCTCGAGCATTTGCGCGGCGAAGGTTGCGACGAGGTGCAGGGCTTCCTGATCAGCAAGCCGCGCCTGCCCGCGGATCTCGCCGAGCTCACCGGCTGGCCCAGCCCAGGCGCGGCGGCGCGGGCCGCGTGATCATGGCGCCAACCTTCTCCCGCCCTTTCGCGGGAGAAGGTGCCGAGCTCTTGCGAGGCGGATGAGGGACGATCGAGCTGCATCCACGCCCACACACGCGAGGGCGCCGTGATCCACCCTCACCCGGCTCGACTGCGTCTCGCCACCCTCTCCCGCGCGAAGGGCGCGGGAGAGGGAAGGGCCTACGCCGCCTTCTTCAGCGCGAAGACGAGCTTGTGCCCGTCGATCTCATCCTCGACCCGATGGCCGGTCGGCTCGCTATCGAAATCGAGCCCGACACTCAAGGTCTCGCCGCTGACATAGGCGGCATGCTGCTTCACCGCGTCCGCGAGCGGGCCTGAGAGCTTCGCCGTCAGGGCGATGCGGTCGGTCACCGAAAGTCCAGCATCCTTGCGGGCATTCTGCACCAGCCTCACGAAATCGCGGGCCCAGCCCTCGTCCTGCAGCGACGGATCGATCAGCGTGTCGAGCACCACGAGGCCCTGGCCGCGCGCGATGGTTTCGGCCGCCACCCCCTCGGCGGTGATCAGCCGCATCTCGAAATCGCCCTTGTCCAGCACCACGCCGGCGATCTCGACGCGCCCGTCCGGCAGCTCGGACCAGTTTCCGAGCTTCGCGGCCGGCAGCACATCCTTGATCTTGGCGCCGATCTTGGCGCCGATCTTCGGATTGACCTTCAGCTCGCGCTTGCCATGCGTGGCCGGATCCTCCGACAGCACGACCTCCTTGACGTTGACCTCGTCGGCGATGATGTCGCGGAAGGGTTCGAGGATCGAGGCCTCCGGATGGGCGACCGTCAGTTTGCGCAGCGGCAGGCGCACCCTGAGGCGCCGCGCCTCGCGCAGCATCAAGGTCGCCGAGGAGACCTCACGCGCCAGGTCCATCTGATGCACCAGCCTGGTCTCTTGCGGCAGCTCGGCGACATCCGGCCAGTCGGCGAGGTGCACGCTCGGCTCGCCGGTCAGCGCCGTGAAGATACGCTCGGCTACGAAGGGCAGCAGCGGCGCCAGCGCCCGGCTCGACAAGGTGAGCGCGGTGTAGAGCGTGTCGAAGGCGTCCTGCTTGTCGGCGCCCGTGCCTTCCGCCCAGAAGCGCTGGCGGCTGCGGCGGATATACCAGTTGTTCAAGGCTTCGATGAAGGGCGGCACGGCATTGTAGGCGCCCGGGATGTCGTAATGGTCGAGCCGATCCTCGACGGCGGCGATCATCTCGCGCGTCTTCGCCAGGATGTAGCGATCGAGCACGCCGGTCTGATCGGTGCGCGCCTTCGCTTTCACGCCGTCGATATTGGCGTAGAGGGTGAAGAAATAATAGGCGTTCCAGATCGGCAGGATCGCCTGGCGCATCCCCTTGCCGATCTCGGCCCTCGAGACGGCGAGATCGCCGCCCGACATCACGGGCGAGGACAGCATATACCAACGCAGCGCGTCGGCCCCATAAGTGTCGAAGACCTCGGTCGGGTCGGGATAGTTCTTCAGGCGCTTCGACATCTTCTGATGGTCGTCGCCGAGCACCACGCCATGGCAGATGCAGTTCTTGAAAGGCGCGCGGTCGAAGAGCGCCGTCGAGAGCACCATCAGCGTGTAGAACCAGCCGCGCGTCTGCGCCACATATTCGACGATGAAGTCGCCGGGGAAATTCTCGTCGAAGCGCTGCTTGTTCTCGAACGGGTAATGGAGCTGCGCGAACGGCATCGAG
The DNA here is from genome assembly GCA_900104855.1 of Rhizobiales bacterium GAS188. Lineage (NCBI taxonomy): Bacteria > Pseudomonadati > Pseudomonadota > Alphaproteobacteria > Hyphomicrobiales > Rhizobiales bacterium GAS188. The sequence continues at coordinate 3,488,229 of FNSS01000001.1, read as the reverse complement.
CCCGACTCGAACCAGCAATCGAGCACCTCCGGCACGCGGCGCATCGTCGACTTGCCGGTCGGGTCGTCGGGGTTGGGCCGCGTCAGCTCGTCGATCATCGGCCGGTGCAGATCCATCGGCCTGATACCGAAATCGCGCTCGAGCTCGTCGAGCGAGCCATAGACGTCGACGCGCGGATAATTCGGGTCGTCGCTCGTCCACACCGGGATCGGCGCGCCCCAGAAGCGGTCGCGCGAGATGTTCCAGTCGCGCGCATTGGCGAGCCAGTTGCCGAACAGGCCGTCACGCACATGCGACGGCACCCAATCGATGCCGCGATTGAGCTCGACCATGCGGTCGCGAAACGCAGTGACCTTGAGATACCAGGAATTCACCGCCTTGTAGATCAAGGGCTCGTCGGTGCGCCAGCAATGCGGATAGGTGTGGCGATACTGCTCATGGCGCAGCACCACGCCCTTCGCCTTCAGATCCTTGATGATCTTGGGATTGGCCTCGTGGATGACGTTGAGGCCCTCATAGTCCGGCACCTCGGAAGTGAAGCGGCCCGCGACATCGACCGGGACGACGGTCGGGATGCCATGCGCCTTGCAGAGCTCGAGATCTTCCTCGCCGAAGCCCGGCGCCATATGCACGATGCCGGTGCCGTCCTCCGCATTGGCGAATTCGGCCGCCAGCACCACGAAGGCGTTGGGCGTGTCCTTGAAATAAGGAAAGAGCGGCTCGTAGCTCCGCCCGACCAGCTCGGCACCTTTCAGCGTGCCCGCCTGCTCGAAGCTCTTCAGCTCCCGCTCATAGCGCTTGAGGGCATCGACGGCGAGCACCAGGCGCTCGCCATCCTTCTCGACCACGGCGTAGTCGAGCGCCGGGTTGACGGCGAGCGCGAGATTGGACGGCAAGGTCCAGGGCGTCGTCGTCCAGGCGAGCAGCTGGAGCGGTGTCGTCTCGCCCTTGCCGAGCTTGAGCGTGAAGGCGACGGTCAGCGCCGGATCGTCGCGCTCGCGATAGGAATTGTCGAGCCGGGTCTCGAAATTCGAAAGCGGTGTCTGCACCGCCCAGGAATAGGGCACCACACGATAGCCCTCATAGACGAGGCCTTTGTCCCAAAGCGTTTTGAAGGCCCACATGACGCTCTCCATGTAGGAGAGGTCCATGGTCTTGTAGTCGTTCTCGAAGGAGACCCAGCGGGCCTCGCGCGTGACGTACCACTCCCATTCCTTGGTGTAGCGTTGCACCGAGGTGCGGCAGGCCGCGTTGAAATTGGCGATGCCCCAGTCGAGGATGGCGTGGCGCCCGGAGACGCCCGTCTCCTTCTCGACCTCGAGCTCGGCCGGCAGGCCGTGACAATCCCAGCCGAAGCGGCGCTCCACATGATGGCCGCGCATCGTCTGGTAGCGCGGCACCAGATCCTTGACGAAGCCGGTGACGAGATGCCCGTAATGCGGCAGCCCATTGGCGAAGGGCGGGCCGTCATAGAAGACGAACTCGTTCGACTTGCCGTCCTTGACCCGCGGCCGGTTGGCGAGCGAGGCCTCGAAGACGCGGTCGCGTTTCCAGCGCTCGAGAATCTCCTTCTCGATCGCCGGGAAGCTCGGATTCGTCTCGGCCTGCGGATAGGTTGGCGCGCGCTCGTTCATTCGTTCAAACTGACAGCTTGGGTTGAACCGCTCATTTGGGCGAAGCGAGGCTGCTCGTCAATGCGCAGCTCCCGACGCAGAGGGGCTCAGGTGCCCGGAACGGGGCGCCGGGCGGCCGCTTTTTGTCTGGGGAAAGGCGATTGGCGTCACCTCTCCCCTTGTGGGAGAGGTCGATCCGAGCCGCTAGGCGAGGATCGGGTGAGGGGGGCAGCTACTCCTTCCGCAAGCTAGGTCAAAGCAGCCATTCCAGCATGAGGTGAGACGGCCTCCGAGGGCCGGCGCTGCCCCCCTCACCCGGCTCCTCATCGCTTCGCTCTTCGAAGCCGACCTCTCCCACGAGGGGAGAGGTGGGCGCCGGCGCTTACCGAAAACGCTCAGCCCGCCTCGACCAACGCCCGCGTCAGGCTCTCGAACAGGCCGCGCCCATCGGTGCCGCCGACCAGCGGATCGACCAGGTTCTCGGCATGCGGCATGAGGCCGAGCACGCGCAGATTGTCCGAATAGATGCCGGCGATTGCGCCGGCGGCGCCGTTGGGGTTGGCTTCGTCGCTCACTCTCCCTTCGGCATCGCTATAGCGGAAGGCGATCAGCCCTTTCGCCTCGATATGCGCCAAGGTCGCGGCGTCTGCCACGTAATTGCCCTCGCCATGGGCGATGCAGACCTTGATGGCCTGGCCCTGCCGATAGGCATTGGCGAAAGGCGTGTCGTTGCGCTCGACCCGCAGATGCTGGAAGCGGCAGACGAAATGCAGGGCGGCGTTGCGCATCAGCACGCCGGGCAGCAGCCCCGCCTCGCAGGCGATCTGGAAGCCGTTGCAGATGGCGAGCACCAGGCCGCCGCGCACCGCATGGGCGCGTACCGCATCCATGATGGGGGCGCGGGCAGCGATCGCCCCGCAGCGCAGATAATCGCCATAGCTGAAGCCGCCGGGCAGGACGACGAGGTCGGTCCCGGGGGGCAGCTCGGTGTCGGCATGCCAGACCATGGCGGCCTCGCGCCCGCTGACGAGCCGGATGGCGCGCGCAGCGTCGGTCTCGCGGTTGATGCCGGGAAAGCGGATGACCGCGGCGCGCATCAGCTCGTGACCTCGACGCGGTAATTCTCGATCACCGTATTGGCGAGCAGCTTGTCGCAAGCCTCTTTCAGCGTCGCCTCGGCCCTCGCTCGATCCAGGCTCGCGATCTCGACATCGAAGATCTTGCCTTGCCGCACGCTCTCGACACCCTCGACGCCGAGCGATTTCAGCGCCCCTTCGATCGCCTTGCCTTGCGGATCGAGGACGCCGGTCTTGAGGGTGACGGTGACGCGGGCTTTCATGGGCGAATCCTGGGCGAATCCGAGGGTTGGAGCTTACCTCGCCCTATAGCATGATCGCAGGAAGTTGCACCTGGGACCGCGACCATCCTGGTCGCCCTTCTTCCCGGCGCGGAGTGCTCGCCCTGCACAAGAGCCGGCGGGACGCCCACGGTCCCAACGCCCTGGGACCGCCACCATCCTGGTGGCCCTTCTTCCCGGCGTGGAGCACTCGCCCTGCGCAAGAGCGGGCGGGACGCCAGCGGTCCAAGTTTCCGCCTCAGAAGGTCTTGGCCGCCGCGCGGGCCTGCTGCAGGGCGGCTTGCGGATCGACCGTGACCGCGAGCGCGGCCTTGACGGTATCGCCCTCGCGCTTCGCCAGCACCACCGCATAAGCCGCATGCCCATCCGCCTCCTTCGGCGAAAGCGTCACGCGATAGCCGGCGATTCCGTCCGCCTCGACGGGCTCGGCCTGCTCGCTGCTCTTGCGCGGCGTCTTTTCGGGCTTGCGCTTGAAGCGCGGATCGCGCGCGGTCGCGACCTCGAAGCGTTTGGCCGCAAGCAGCGATTTCGGGTTGGCGAGAGCCCGCAGCAGGCGCGTCGCCATCTCGCCTTGCGCCTCGAAGGTCGCGACCACGGCCGGGTGGGCGCAGGAGGCGGGCGGGCAGTAGATGATATTGGCCTTACCGAACCCGTCGTTCAGGAGCCATTTATGGGTCGGCAGGCGCCTCCAGCCGGAACCAGAAGGCAGGTCGCCGATACCGGTGTCGAAGGTCGAGCAGGACGCGCAGAGCGCCAGCAGGCCTGTAGCCCCCAAAACCAAGCGAATCCTTGGGGCCACGCGAAAACGGGGGCGCCAGCGCCCCCGTTCTACGGGACTTTCCGGAGGATATCGCCGGATCACTGCACCAGCTTCGGCCCTGCGCTGACCACGGGCTCGTTCTCGGCGATGATGCCGAGCCGGCGTGCCACTTCCGTATAGGCCTCGATCACCCCGCCCAGATCGCGGCGGAAGCGGTCCTTGTCGAGCTTATCCTTGGTCTTCATGTCCCAGAGCCGGCAGGAATCCGGGGAGATCTCGTCGGCGACGACGATGCGCATCATGTCGTTCTCCCACAGCCGCCCCGTCTCCATCTTGAAGTCGACGAGCCGGATACCGACGCCAAGGAAGAGGCCGGTGAGGAAATCATTGACGCGGATGGCGAGCGCCATGATGTCGTCGATCTCCTGGGGATTGGCCCAGCCGAAGGCCGTGACATGCTCTTCCGAGACCATCGGGTCGTTGAGCGCGTCGTTTTTGTAGTAGAACTCGATGATCGAGCGCGGCAGCGTCGTGCCCTCCTCGATGCCGAGCCGGGTCGCCAGCGAGCCCGCGGCCACATTGCGCACCACGACCTCGAGCGGGATGATCTCGACCTCGCGGATCAGCTGCTCGCGCATGTTCAGGCGCCGCATGAAATGCGTCGGCACCCCGATATCGTTGAGATTCTGGAAAAGGAACTCGCTGATGCGGTTGTTGAGAACCCCTTTGCCGTCGATCACCTCGTGCTTCTTGGCATTGAAGGCGGTGGCGTCATCCTTGAAATGCTGAATCAATGTGCCTGGCTCGGGCCCCTCGAAAAGGACTTTCGCCTTTCCTTCGTAAATGCGGCGGCGGCGATTCATCGGGACATACCGTGGTTTGAGAAAATCCATGGAAAGGATGGGTCTCCTTTGACGTGACGCGCCGGGCCCCTGGCGGACAGGTGCGCGGCCGCGCCTCCTTACATTGGCGCTGCGCCCCCGCAAGAAACTTCGACTCGGTCAAGAACTTCGGCTCAATCTAGAAACTTGCGTTCAACCTATCCGATCGGGGCTCCAGGCACAATGTTGGTGGCCTGCGGGCGGCTCGCAAGTGCCAGCAGGCCGTCCGGCCGCGCCCCGCCCCCCGGGCTACCGCAAAGCCCTCCGCGAGGCCCGGGCGCGCCGCGTCGCCATTGGACAGATTCACGCGCTGAAACAAGGCGATAGACAGGAATTCGGATCGAATCGGCTTCACATTGCGCCGCCAAGCTCCGGTATTCGGCCCTGCGTGGCGCGCAAACGCCCGCGCCCGGCAAACCGGGTCGCCGGCCACGAGCCCAACCCTGCTTTCGCAGGCCGACGCTCATTGATATGAATATGGTGGCGTACGACATGTGATGGAAGCGCCAGGCTGGGCCGGCCCCGGTCGTTGCCGATCTGTCCTGGCGAGGCGTGCGGCCGCAAGCCAGAGATTCGTCCCGGAAAGGTTCTTGCATGACCACCTTCGACAAACGCGAAGAAGGCTTCGAAGCGAAATTCGCGCATGACGAGGAACTCCACTTCATGTGCCTGGCACGCCGCAACAAGCTGCTGGCGGCCTGGGCGTCCGGGCTGATGGACCAGGCGGGGTCGCCGGCCGAGAGTTACGCGGAATCGCTGCTGGTGCCGGATTATCTCGGCAAGGCGGATGATCGCCTCGTGCTCAAGGTGGTCGCCGACCTCAAGGCCAAGGGGATCGAGCGATCGCCTCAGGACGTGCTCGGCCAGATGAGGGATTTGCTGGCGAAGGCGATCACGGATATCGAAGCCGGACGCTAGACGCCTGCGCCTTCCGCCACCGCCCCCTGGAATTTGCCGACACGATCCCGCCGCCGCAATCCTTTTCCCTCGAGAGAAGCTCACCATGATCCCGAGCGCCTATCACGTCGCGGCGAAGATCTCGTCCGGCTCACCGGTCTATGTGGCCTGGCTCGGCATCGCCGAACCGGTGCTCGCCGACATCTTCGCGCGCGAAGGCTATGACGCCGTCGTGTTCGACGGGCAGCACGGCATGTTCGACGACAACGCCATGGCGCGCGGTTTCGCAGTCGTCTCCTCGATCGGCGTGCCGGTGCTCGGGCGCATTCCGGTCGGCAATTTCGCAGCTGCGGCGCGCTTCCTCGATCTCGGCGCCACCGGCGTCATCGCGCCGATGATCAATTCGGTCGAGGATGCCCGCCGGTTCGTGGCCTTCACCAAATTCCCGCCGGTCGGCGAGCGCTCCTGGGGGCCGGCACGCGCCCTTGCCCTCACGGGCCTCTCACCGCCTGAATATTTCAAGCAGGCGAACGACTTCTCGCTCGTCATCGCCATGATAGAGACGCGCGAGGCGATCGCCGCGGTCGACGACATCCTGGCGGTGCCCGGCCTCGACGGCGTGTTCGTCGGCCCATCGGACCTGTCCATCACCCTGTCGAACGGCGCCTCCTTCAATCCGGCGAGCGCGGAGGTCGATGCGGCCTTCAAACACGTGCTGGCGCGCGCCAAGGCGGCCGGCAAGTTCTGCGGCGCCTTCGGCATCTCGCCCGCGAAAGCCGCCGAATTGGGCAAGCAGGGATTTCAGCTCATCACTGTCTCCGGCGATTTCGCCATCATCAAGGACGCGGCCAAGAACGCGCTCGCGATCGCCCGCGGCGGCTGAGGCGAGGCGGCTCCTTCACCTCGCCCCGCTTGCGGCTACGGATGCATATATTTTTGAGCGCCAACGCCCACCTCTCCCCTTGTGGGAGAGGTCGGCTTCGATTAGCGAAGCGAAGAGAAGCCGGGTGAGGGGGGCAGCGCCGGCTCGGAAGATCCCCTCGCTTCGGGCCGGAATGGCAGCCTGACCCAGCTTACGAAGGCAGTGCCGCCCCCTCACCCGGATCATTCGCTACGCTCGTGATCCGACCTCTCCCACAAGGGGAGAGGTAAGGGGTCGGCGCGGCGCCTCTCAGCTCTTCGCCGGCTTCTTGCCGTGCGAAACGTCCGGCGTGCCCCTGAACAGCGACATATGGGTATGGGTCGCGACGAAGGGGTCCTCGGTCCTAGCGCGCGCGAAGGACACGGTGGCGCGCCCGGCGCGATCGAAGGGACGGCCATCCGCGTGATAGCCGGTCGAATCGAAGACCGCGAGGCCGACCGCGAACAGGCGGTCGGGTGACACCAGGGCCTTCACCTCCTCGAGCCTCCAGGTGAAGCCATCGATGGTCGGCCAGACCTTGCGCCACTGATCCCGTTCGGCCGGCTCGCGCCCGATGACGAAATTGCTGAAGGTGCCGAAGGCGAGGAAATCCTGGTCGAAGAGATGACGCGCCGCCGCGAAATCGACCGCACGCACATGGCGCGCCAATTCGCCGAACCAGGCCTTCACCCGCTCGAGATCCGCGTCGCTGTCGGCATGGCTGATGTCGGCGGATTTGGGCAGATCGTTCATCGTCGCATCCTGATTGGGATCGCGGGCGTCCTCGCCCGCTCTTGCGAACCACAAGACAGAGGGCGCGCCCAGACGACGTGCTTAGCCTCTGGCATGCTCCGCGCGCGCTTGCGCGAGAACATCCTCGATGTCGAGCGGCTCGCCTTTCCCCGCGTCGAGTTCGCGGATGCCGTCTTCTATCACGGCACGCAAGCCGGCGAGCGAGTCGATGCGCTCGAGGAGCTCGCGGCCGATCTGCTCCTGCGCCGCCTCGGGGAGCGCATTCGCCTTGTCGATCGCCAATGCCAGGGTCTTCGCTGTCATATTGGCATTATGTCATATCGGCCGTCCGCCGCTACTCCGCCGCAAGCGCTCGCTCGCCCGAACGGGATTCGGGGGTTCGCGCCATTGCGTCGGCGAGTGCGGCGCCGTGCGGCAGGCCATAGCCCTTGATGAGAGCGTAGACGGCCGGGATCACGATCAAGGTGAGGATGGTGGAGGACACCATGCCGCCGATCATGGGAACGGCAATGCGCCGCATGACCTCGGAGCCGGTTCCGGTGCTCCACATGATCGGCAAGAGGCCGGCCATGATGGCGACGACCGTCATCATCTTCGGCCGCACGCGCTCGACCGCGCCAAGCATGATCGCCTCTTGCAGGTCGGCGCGGGTGAATGGCTTGCCATTTGCCCGGCGCTCCGCGCGCACCTCCTTCAAGGCCTGATCCAGATAGATGAGCATGACGACGCCGGTCTCGGCGGCGACGCCGGCAAGCGCGATAAATCCGACCGCGACCGCGACCGACATGTTGAAGCCGAGCCACCACATGAGCCACAGGCCTCCCACCAGCGAGAAGGGCAGAGAGAGCATCACGATGAGGGTCTCTGTGAGGCGCCCGAAGTTCAGATAGAGCAGCAGGAAGATGATCAGCAGCGTCACCGGCACCACGATCTTGAGCCTCGCGGCGGCACGTTCGAGATATTCGAACTGGCCGCTCCAGACCACATAGGTGCCTTGCGGGAATTGCACATTATCGGCCACCGCCTTCTGGGCATCGGCGACATAGCCGCCGAGATCGCGGTCATGCATGTCGACGAAGATGTAAAGCGCGAGCTGGCCGTTCTCGGTGCGGATCGAGGTCGGGCCGCGGGCGAGCTGCACCTTTGCGACTTCGCCGAGCGGCACCGCGCCGCCGCTGGGCATGGGAATAAGGACGTCGCGCGAGATAGCCTGCGGGTTGCTTCTCAGGTCACGTGGGTAGCGGATATTCACCGTATAGCGCTCGCGCCCTTCCACGGTGGTGGTCGCGGTTTCGCCGCCGAGCGCCATGGCGATGGTGTTCTGCAAGTCGCCGACCATCAGGCCGTAGCGCGCAAGTGCCGAGCGATCAGGCACGATGTCGAGATAATAGCCGCCGATGACGCGCTCCGCATAAGCGCTCGTCGTGCCCGGCACGTTGCGGACCACCGCCTCGATCTTGCGGGCAAGCCGGTCCATCTCGCCGAGATCCTTGCCCATCACCTTGATGCCGATCGGCGTGCGGATACCGGTCGCCAGCATGTCGATGCGGGCCTTGATCGGCATGGTCCAGGCATTGGAGACGCCGGGGAACTGCAAGGCCTTGTCCATCTCGGCGGTGAGGCTTTCGACCGTCACGCCGGGACGCCATTCATCCTTCGGCTTCAGGTTGATGACCGTCTCGAACATCTCCGTCGGAGCGGGGTCGGTCGAGGTGTCGGCGCGCCCGGCCTTGCCATAGACCGAGGCGACCTCCGGGAAGGTCTTGATGATGCGGTCCTGCGTCTGCAGCAGCTCGCCCGCCTTGGTGACCGAGATGCCGGGAAGCGTGGTCGGCATGTAGAGCAAGGTGCCCTCGTCGAGGCTGGGCATGAACTCGCTGCCGAGTTGCTGGGCCGGCCAGATCGTGACGGCCAGGATCGCAAGCGCCGCGATGATTGTCGGCGTCTTGGCCTTGAGGACACCGCGGATCAGCGGCCGGTAGACGAAGATCAAGGCGCGGTTCAGCGGATTCTTGTGCTCGGGGACGATGCGGCCGCGCACGAACAGGATCATCAGCACTGGCACCAGCGTGATCGACAAGATCGCGGCCGCCGCCATCGAGAAGGTCTTGGTGAAGGCAAGCGGGCCGAAGAGCCGCCCTTCCTGCGACTCCAAGGTGAAGATCGGCAGGAAGGAAACGGTGATGATGAGGAGGCTGAAGAACAGCGCCGGCCCGACCTGGCTCGCGGCCTCGATCAGGATATCGATACGCGGCTTGCCGGGTTCGGCGCGTTCCAGATGCTTATGCGCATTCTCGATCATGACGATCGCGGCATCGACCATGGCGCCGATCGCGATGGCGATGCCGCCCAGACTCATGATGTTGGCGCCGAGCCCGAGCAGCCGCATCGCGCCGAACGCCATCAGGATGCCGACCGGCAGCATGAGGATGGCGACGAGCGCGCTCCTCACATGCATAAGGAAGATGACGCAGACGAGGGCGACGACGATGCTCTCTTCGAAAAGCGTGTGCTTCAGCGTCTCGATCGCCGCGTTTATCAGGCCCGATCGATCATAGACCGGGATGATCTCGGTGCCCTTGGGCAGGCTCGAGGCGAGCTCGACGAGGCGCTTCTTCACGTTGTCGATCACGTCGAGCGCATTCGACCCCGAGCGTTGCAGCGCGATGCCGCTCGCAACCTCGCCTTCGCCGTTGAGCTCGGTGATGCCGCGCCGCTCGTCCGGACCGAGCTCGATCCGCGCAACATCCCTCAGCAGGACAGGCGTGCCGTCATTGACCTTGAGGACGACATCGCCGAGGTCCTCGAGGCCGCGGATATAGCCCTTGCCGCGGATGATGAACTCGAACTCCGAGAGCTCGACGGTGCGGCCGCCGACATCGGCGTTGCTCTGGCGGATGACGTCGCGGATCTTGTCGAGCGAGATGCCGAGATCGCGCATACGCTGCGGATCGACGACCACATTGTATTGCTTGACGAAGCCGCCGGCGCTCGCAATCTCCGCCACGCCCTCGGCCTTGGCGAGGCCGTAGCGCAAGGTCCAATCCTGGATCGATCTCGTCTCCGCGAGGCTGCGATCCTGCGAGGTGACCGCATATTGATAGACCCAGCCGACGCCGGTGGCGTCCGGCCCGAGCGTCGGGGTGATGCCGGCCGGGAGCCTTGTCGCCGCGGCGTTCAAATATTCGATGACGCGGCTTCGCGCCCAATAGATGTCGGTACCGTCCTCGAAGATGACGTAGACGAAGGAGACACCGAAGAAGGAGAAGCCGCGCACCACTTTGGATTTCGGCACGGTCAGCATCGCGGTGGTCAAAGGATAGGTCACCTGGTCCTCGACCACTTGTGGCGCCTGGCCCGGATAGTTGGTGTAGACGATGACTTGCGTATCCGAGAGATCCGGGATCGCATCGAGCGGCAGATGACGCACCGCATAGACGCCGCCGGCGACCGCGAACACCGTCGCGATCATGACGAGCATGATGTTGCGGGCCGACCAGGCGATGAGGCGGGCGATCATTGCGTCTCTCCCGAATTGGCCAGCCCCTGCAGCGCCGCCTTCAAATTGCTCTCCGCGTCGATGAGGAAGTTCGCCGAGACGACGACCTTGTCGCCATCTTGGATCCCCTTGCGGATCGCGACGAAGCCGCCTCCGCGTTGACCAAGTTGGACTTCGCGCGGCTCGAAACGCCCCTCGCCCTTGTCGACGATCACCATTTGCCGGTCGCCGCTGTCGAGCACGGAGCTTTCCGGCACCGCCAGAACCGGCTTGTCGCTGCCCGTGGCGATCTCCACATCGGCATACATGTCCGGCATCAGGAGGCCATCGGCGTTTGCAAGCTCGATGCGGATACGCGCGGTGCGCGTCGCCTTGTTGATCGTCGGATAGATGATCGCGATCCGACCCTTGAACACTTGCCCTGAGCGACCTCGCGGTCGGATCGTTGCCGATTGTCCGACCGCAATAGCGGGCAGATCGCTGTCGGCGATATCGGCCAGCGCCCACATGACCGATGTATCGGCGACGCGAAACAAGGTGTCGCCGGGTGCTGCCCGCATGCCATCGACCACACTGCGCTCGAGAACGACGCCGCTGCGCGGGGCCGGCCAGGTCAAGGTCAATGGCAGCTGTCGTGTGCGCGTGATCTCGGCAATGACGCTGTCCGGCACGCCGAGATTCTCCAACCGCCGGCGCGCGCCATTCTCGACGGATTGAACCGCGTTGCTTCCCGATCCGAGCACCGAAATATATTGAGCGGCCGCGGCGGCAAGGTCGGGTCCATAAAGCCGCATCAAGGGCTGGCCCTGACGCACGCTCATCCCGGTCGTCACGTCCTCGACCTTGTCGATATAGGCCTCGAACCGAAGGGCCACGACGGACTGGCGGCGTTCGTCGAGTTGAATGGTGGCCGGCGCCCGGACAAGCGGCGCGAAGCTGCGCATGGCCACGGGCTCCGAACGCACGCCGGTCCGTTGCAGCTTGCCTGGCGACACTTTGACGGCCGAACCATCTTCATCGTCCCCCTCGTAAACCGGGATGTAGGCCATCCCCATCGAATCCTTCTTCGGCGCCGGTGACGTGTCCGGGAGACCCATCGGGTTGCGATAAAATCGGATGCGCTTTCCAGGCTGTGCGGCTCCGCCCGGCTGGGCCGCAGTCTTTGCCTCGGCGCCTTCCCGCTCGGAGGGATCGTCGAAGCTGACATCCTCGCTGGCGAGAACCGCGATGAAATCCTTGCCGTCGTCGGTCTTCTTCGGAACCGGGGAGTAGAAGGGTCTTCCATCCGGATCGCGATAGTAGATGACAGCGCCCATACGGGGTTTGGCCGCCGCAGATGAGAGCGCTGTCGGCACGATGCCCTGCGGTATCAAGGAGAATGCCTTCACGATATACGGATCGAGGCTGGGGCGATGCGTCCCCGCCCAATAGCCCGATCCGACCGCTGCGATGACGAGCACCGCAAGAGTGATTTTGCGGATCATAGATCGCCTCCGATGATCTTCTCGATTTCGGCGACGGCAACCTGCTGCTCGGTATCGAGCTTCAGGATGTCGAGTTGAATCCTTTGCAACCGTTGGGAAGCCGCGAACACGTCGGCGAGACTTCCCGACGGGGTCGGCAGTATTCCCAGAGCTGATTTCAATGCCAGTTGCGCATCTGGAAGATGATGCTGGCGCATGATCACGAGCGCTTTCGCGTTGGATTTGTATTCGGCGACCATTCCGGCGACCTCGCCGCCCAGGCGTTGCTTCAAGGCGCGCAGGCGAGCCTCCGCGGCCGCCTGGTCGGCGGCGGCGGCGCGCACTCCCGCTTCCTTCGCTCCCCACTGCAAGGGAATGCGGAACTCGCCCATGATGGCGGAGCTGCCGTAGCGGCCGTTTTCCTGCGAGACGGAGGCACCGAGCGAGATGTCGGGATAGCGGTTGCGATTGGCGAGCTCGAAGCTGGTCGCGGCGGACGACGCCTTCGCTTCGCCCTCGGCAATGTCCGAATTCGCGCGCACCGCGCGATCCACGAGAGCGCTCATTGTCATGGATGTATCCGGTGGCAGTCGGCGAAAGCCGGCCGGAACCGCCAGCGGAGCGTCCGGCCGACGGCTCAACAGCGCATTGAGCTGAGCCGCCGTCTTCACCGTCTGCGCGTGGAGGCGGACCGTCTCTGCTTCCAGATCGGCAGCCTCGATCTCGAGCTTGGTCACATCTTCCTGCGTGGCCGCGTTCTGGGCGAAGCGGTCGCGCGCGGTGGTCAATGCGGCATCCACCGTAGTCAGGATTTCCTTATTGAGCCTCAGCGCCACAAAGGTGGCGTTGCGGGCGGCGAACACGCTCTTGATGCGAGTTTCGAGCTCGAGCTCGGCGCTTCTGCGGCGATACCCTGCCGCTTTCGCATCGAGCTCCGCTATGTCCTCCTTCAACTGGCGTTTTCCCCAGAGCGGGAATTCCTGCATCACCTTGTAGGTCAAGGTCGTGCCTTGTCCGGATGTGCTGTGTCGCGCGAAATTGTCGTTCTGGATCGACGCGACCGGATCAGGCAACGCACCGGCGATGGTGATGTGCGCCGCGGCAGCTTCCGCGTCGAGCGCCGCCGCAGCGACCTCGGGGCTGGTCTGACGCGCCACCGCCAGCAACTCGGCGACGGTTGCGCCGAGCGGGCGAGGTTTTGGGGTAAGTTTGGGAGCGGCCGCCACAAGCGCTGGCAAAGCAGCAACTCCTGCAACGGCGAGAGTGATGAGAGCACGCATGGCGGCCGCTTCTCTCAAGTCGAGGTCTTGGGGGGACGGCTCATTTCTGAGCCTTGAGTTCGAGCTTGCCCTCGACGGTGCCGGTTTCGCCCTGGACCTTGGCTCCAAGCGAGAAAGCCCAGCCGCCGGCCATGCTGAGATTGGCTTTGAACTGATAGGTTCCGTCCTGTTCGCCCGGTACCGCTGTCACCTTCGTCGTCATCTCCTGCATGCCTTCGGGCCCCATATCGAGACGCGTGGCGAAGATGACGGCGTCCGGCACCGGCTTTCCGGTGAGCGTGTTGACGAGCCGGACCGTGATGGTGTTCTGGCCGACCTTGATGGCCTGGTCCACGAGCTGAAACTCGTAGTTCTTGACGTCGGCAAAGGCGACGGATGTGGTCGCCGCCAAGGCAAAGCCCGTCAGCGCCGCCCGAAGGGCGCGCGCGGGAGCGAATTTAGACATGCAGTGATTCTCCAAAGTCCTAAGTTCAGTGAGCTGCGACGCTGGATCAGCGCGCGAATCCACTCGCGCGGCGACAACCGCGCGAGGACAACTGGCGCGTCAGCGCCAGGCTCGAATTAGGCTTTGGGTGGCCGAGGAGGCGGTCTTGTCGGAAGACCGTCGCGCTCCGCGTCATTGGCAACGGCAAGCTGCGCCGAAACCCATGGCCGCAGAACCAAGCTGGTCGTCAGGGACGGGCCGTTCGGGAAGCATTTTGCGGCGCAGAGTGTCATCAACGGACAGGATTTGTTGCACTCCGGCAGCTGTGGATCCGGGCAGCAGGGCATATCGCTGCCGATGCTCATGCCCTGATCAGCCGGCATCGACGCCATTGCGGCTGGCGAGGTGAACGGCGCGAACAAAAGCCCAACCATCACAATGATGGCGAGGCTTCTGCGCAAGGTGGCCGAGAGTTTCACGCCTCTACCTCTGCCACAATCGACGAAGTTTGCAAAGACGCCGCCGATCACAAAACCGAATAGCTGCCAGCCCAAGACGATCATCTCCATCAGGAGCAAGAATGACAGACGGTTACGATGGAATTCTAACCTCAATAGGATTTAGGTCTGGCTTTGGACCAACGACCTGGATCGGCCCGACAGCATTTTCGCGGGCAGCCCGGCACAATGTGCGACATCATGCCATGGTGTCGCGACGACATCGGGGCGGCGTGCAGGCATTGCGCGCGTGATCCGCCGCGAGCGCAATGCTTTACTTCGCTCGGGCTACGGCGGCGGGACGGGCGGCTGCTTCCGGTCGTGCCTATGACGGACACGTGATAAGGAAGCCTAAGGCGGCACCACGGACCGTCCTAGATGACATGCACGCTCGACAGGATCGTCACGATCAGGCATTTGGGTCGCCACACACCCAAGGCCCGTAAACTGCCATGGCAAGCGTTTGTGCAGTCACCGGCCAGAAACATGATCACGAACTCGAAATAATGCACCGTAGTTCTGTAACCGACAGCCCAGGACTCGCGAACTAATGGATGTCAAGTCAAGCGAGCACGGGCTCCGAGCTCTTATGCTGGCGAGCTTCGAAGGCGATGCGGTGGCGCACAGCGTGTTGCTGTCAAAGCTGAGCGGGCATTTGCGTGCCTATTTCAAAGGACGGCTTAAGCGAATCGGCCGAGATCAGGTCGAGGCGGAGGATCTTGTGCAGGAGGTCTTGATCGCCATCCACACGCGGCGGGATACCTATATTCCATCGGAACCTTTCACCCCTTGGCTATACGCCATCGCGCGCTACAAATTCGTCGACTACCTCCGCCGCACGAAAGCGTCGATCAGGGAGGTGCCGATCGAAGAGGCAGAGGAGTTGGTTGCTCGCGACGATCTCGCGGGCGTCGAAAGCTCTTTCGATCTGGACAGGCTTATGGCTGGTATATCGCCCAAAGTGAGGCAGGCTATTCAAGACGTAAAGCTGGACGGGTTGAGCGTGGGCGAGGCGGCCGCGCGATCGGGTATGTCGGAGTCCGCCGTGAAGGTGTCAGTGCATCGCGGCCTGAGGGCCTTGGCGCTCCTCATCAACAAGGGAGGCCGATCGTGAAGACCGACCATCTCATTCGCATACTCAGCACGAACCTGGAGCCGGTAAAGCGCGGACAACTCGGGAAGACGCTGGCCGGAGCGCTCGTCATCGCGGGCCTGGCCGCCTTTTGCCTGATGCTGGCAGTTGTTAGTGTGCGGCCGGACGTTGCCGGCCGGGCCCACTTGCCCTTTCTCGCGGTGGAGCTCCTGTTTGCGTTGGGCTTGGTTGCGGCCGGTGCAGCTTTTCTGGGCATATCGATGTCTCCGGGCCGAGATGGGCGGAAGACATTCGCCCTCATTTTCCTTCCCTTCGTCGCGATCTTTGTGGCCGGGCTTGTGGCGCTCGCGCGCGCGGACTCGTCGGATTGGAGCAGCACGCTCGTCGGCACCGAGTGGGCAGCCTGCTTAATCTGCATCCCGCTCTTTGCCGTCATGCCGTTTGGCGCACTGATCTGGGCTTTGCGCAAGGCAGCGCCCGCCGATTTGCAGCGAACCGGTGCAATTGCTGGACTGGTCGCCGGAGCGCTTGGCGCTGCCGCTTACGCATTCCACTGCCCGGACGATTCTCTGCCGTTCATCGCGATCTGGTTCAGTGTGCCGATTGTGCTCTGTGCCTTCATTGGAGCGACGCTCGGACCTCGCCTGCTACGATGGTGATCCGCCAGGTCCCACCCCTTGGTTCGCTATCGTCGAGGCAAACTCCTAAAGGCTGAAACGGCAGGAGCGCGCTGCATCCGCGTAGCTCCCGGAGTCGTCATTGAACTCCCTATACCTTGGATTGAGCCTGAGGCGGGCCCCCGGCTACGGCGCCGATCGCGATCCTTATTCTTGCGGGTTGCGATGTAACCGATGGCGGCCTTCCTGCGTAGTCACCTGTAGAGGCCAAATCGGCTCGTCGCATGGCGGGTCTTGTGAGCAAGGCAAATGGAGTAACGGATCATGGACCGCGTGTTGAACTGCGCCGGCAATGGGTGGTTCATGATAGCCGGTACTGTCGTGACATACGGAGTGTTTGCATTGGCTGGCGCTGCTCTCATCAAATACCTGTTCTTTGCCAACCGCAGCAGTGCTGCCGGGTAAAGGGCCGCGTCCGCCCAAGTAAGGACGTCCGCTTCTTCCTCAGCGCTTCCCCCTTTTTACGGAGAGACACCAATGGAAACAACGAACGGTTTGGTCGCGGCTCAGGCCAGCGACGCCAACTCGCCTCGCCGCCTGGTCGGTGACGGCTCACGCGGATGGCTGAGCCGCCGGCGCGGCCCGGTTGCTGTCGGCGCACTGACCGCCGCCGCCGTTGCTCTGGCTCTGAGCCAGCATTGGGTGGCGATCGCGGACCTGGTGCCGCTGGCCTACGTGCTGCCGTGCGCTGCGATGATGTTCATGTGCATGAGGGGCGGCATGAGCCAGGGTCAGCAGGCGGGTCTCGGGCAGGTCCCGGCTCACGCAGATACGCCCACCGCTACGGATACCCGGAACTAGAACAGCCGCGGCGACGATGCCACTCGGTCGCTGGGTTTTGCAATCGTCCACAACACATAGAGGAAGACATGACACGCAAGCTGACTGCATTCTTCGCTGCCGCTGCCATTTTCGGCGGTCTTGCCGCTGGGACGACGGTGTTTGCAAAGGAGGCCGCTCCTTCGCCTTCATCATCCCAGACCGAGGGGAAAATGGGTGACCAAGGCAAAATGGTGGACATGATGGGGCAAATGAACCCCGATCAGATGAAGCACATGACGCAGATGATCGATGGCTGCAACCGCATGATGAAGAGCGCGAGCAACGCTCCGACAGAGCCATCCAAGGAATAGCGACCGGCCGGACCCGATTGTGATCCCGGATCTTGCGTATTGCGATGTAACCGATGGTGACTTTCCTGCGTAGTCATCTGTAGAGGCCAAATCGCCTCGTCGCACCGTGACTTGGACAGAGGATGGAATACAATGAAAATGCACATCATTATTGCAGCGATCGCGTCGCTCGCCCTGATCGCCGCCAATCCGGCATCGGCCCGACCCAGCAGGGGGAATGTGCCCCAGAGCGCGCAAATCGAGAAGTCGACAGGCAGCATCGCGCTCGCCTCGCCTGCGCTCGCGTCGCCTGCGAAGGTGGACCACACTTGCCGAAGGTTTAGCAATTACCACGCTAAGCAGCGCTGTAAGGCCATCAATGGCATTCCGGACAACAATTGAGCCAAATCTGTGTAGGACCCCGGCTCGCCTCTAAGGGCCGGGGTCCGTCTTGTCGGCAACCACGCCTGTGCTGGTATCCTGAACGCACCCTGCTGATGAGGGAACAAGTAGTCACCTTTTTAGCCGACTTCTTCGCCATTGGGGCACTATCAACATGGCCGAATGGCGGGACGCTACGGATTGCAAAGATGCATCCAGATCCCGAATTCGGGTAGCCACCGGTCCGGCATCCAAGAGCTCGGGTTCCAAGCCGGTGGGAAGATCGTTATCGTTCAGGCCGGCCCGCAAATCACATGGGCACCCCTTCCGGATCGAACAGGTGAGCCATGACTCTCGCGCCGCTCCTCGACGCCCCTCCGGTCATCCAGATCCACGCCTTCGCGGCAATCGGCGCCTTCACGCTCGGGATCGTGCAGCTCGCCGCGCCGAAGGGCACGATTCCCCATCGCGCGGTCGGCTGGACCTGGGTGCTGCTCATGCTCACGGTCGCCATCGCCTCATTCTTCATCCACCAGGCCAGGGTCTGGGGGCCCTGGAGCCCGATCCACCTGGTGTCGATCTTCACCCTCGTCGTCCTGCCGCTTGCCGTGCTTGCCGCCCACCGCCATCGCGTGCCGGCGCATCGCAATGCAATGATCTTTATCTTCATCGGCGCCCTGGTGATCGCGGGTGCGTTCACCTTGCTCCCCGGCCGCATCATGCATGCGGTCGCGTTCGGGCCGTGACTATCGCGGACTTCATCTCACCATCGCCGGGGTGAAGGGCGACCGGGACGGTCGCGGTCCCAGGGCGCTGCTCTGGGATCGCGGGCGTCCTCGCCCGCTCTTGCGGACCACAAGACCGCCGATCGTCATCCACCGGCCGCGATGACCATCAGGGCGCCGGCGATCGCGAGGTCCTTGATGAACAGCGTTCGCTCGGCCTTGTCGGACAGGTCGAGGTGAAAAGCGAAGGCGGTGGCGACGCAGAACACAGCCAGCGCACCGGCGGCGAAGGGTAGGCGCCAGCCGATCAGAAGCGCCGCCCCCGCGGAGAGCTCCAGCAGGATGACCAGGGGCAGCAATGCTCCCGGGATATGGTGCGCGGCCATGTGATCGAGGAAGGGTCGAGGACCGGCGATCTTCACGACACCTGCGAGAATGAACAGCGATGCGAGAAGGGCGCGGCCGATAATCGTCACGATCGTGATGGACATGGTCTCCATGCTATATCTCCCGGGCCGCAAACGGGCTTCCCGATTACAAATAGCATGTGCTATTTGAATATCAACTGATATTTGCAATGCAGAGACCCCGCCCGATGCCGAGGTTGAACCGCGAAGAGAGCCAAGCTCGCACGAGGCAACTCCTCATCGAGGCGGCGCGTGACGAGATCGTGAAGAAGGGGTTCGCTGCGGCCTCGGTTCGCGACATCGCCGATGCGGCCGGCTTTTCACAAGGCGCGTTCTACTCGAACTTTCCCGACAAGGAGGCGATCCTTCTCGAGCTGGTGCGAAGCCACCAGGCCGAAGAACGCGCCAAGATCGAGGCGGCGCTCGGCAACGCGACGGGCGACGCCGCGAAAGCAATGGCCGGCATCGAGAGATGGGCCGCAACGTTCAATGCCGATCCAGGCTTCGCCGTTTTGGCGATCGAGCTGCAGCTTCAGGCCCTGCGCAGCCCGTCATTCGCGCAAGGCTATGACGATCTCAACCGCAAGCATCGCCGCGCCTTGGGCGGGCTCATCAGCAGGCTGTTCGAGCTCCTCGGCAAGAAAGTGCCCGGTGATCCGGCCGAATTGGCGACCGGGTTCATTGCGCTGGGCCGCGGCATGGCGCTCCAGCCGAGGGATGGCGAAGCCAGCCGAAGCGGCCGGATCATCGTCACCTTTCTCAAGGCGCTCATCGGTTCGGCCCCCGCAGCGGGAGGCAAGGCGTAGCTCTGGGATCGCGGGCGTCCTCGCCCGCTCTTGCACACAACTGGCCGCGCGATGCGAGCGAAGGCACTGGAGCGGGCGAAGGGAATCGAACGGATCGTATGCAGCTTGGGAAGCTGCCGTTCTACCATTGAACTACGCCCGCGAGCCGGGAGGCCCCCGTGAGGCGCGCGAGACTAGAGGATCAGCCGCGGCGCCGCAGGCGCGCCGTCAGGGACAGGAAGAAGTGTGGGGGAATGCCGCCGCGCAAGCGCGCCGTTCCGCCTCAACCCCGGTAGCAAGCTGGCCGCGAGTGGCTGTCCCCGAGCCGATTTTTCTGGCAGACGCCGCTTTTCATCCGTAGACTCGGCGCCGATATCGATTCCTAGTGCCTCGATTGATTTCGCACACCTTTGCGACGGGCACGCACGCGTGTTTTCAGCCCCGAACTCCCATGCCAAACCCTAATGATGTTCAGCTAAATCCGCCCGGGAGCTGGGATAAGTTCGAGGATATCTGTGCCGACTTGTTTTCGCGCGAGTGGAACGACCCCAACGTAGTTCGCTATGGTCGCCAGGGACAACGCCAGCACGGTGTCGATATTCTTGGCAAAGAAAACGGCTCCGACAATGGAGCGCAATGCAAACGTAAGGGCATTTGGCCACCCACTACGCTGACCAAGACTGAAGTCGACAGGGAAGTGGCAGAGGCAAAGAAGTTCCGGCTTAAGCTGAAGAAATACATTATCGCCACCACCGCTCCAAACGATGCGCGGATTATCGATCATGTCAAAACCATTTCCGCGAGGCATGCCAAGAAGGGGCTGTTTAGCGTTCACGTCTATAGCTGGAGCGAGATTGTTCGGCGGATTCAGAATTATCCCGATCTTTATGAAAAGCACTTCGATATCTATACGCTGCGGCAGGCGCGCGCGGAAATCCGTGCTATTCCCGGCGCCGTTGCGGCTGCAGTTGAGCGCCTGCAAGCGGTGCAGGTGCCGGCCGCGGCTGCCTCCGATGGTACGGCTCTGCCGACTGGCCAGCAGGCTATCGCGGCGGAGGGCCTCGCCGAGGCTCTCCAACGGGATTTTGGGAACCGGTTCTCGCGCGCGCTAGAGCGCTGCCTGTTTCCGGAAGCGCTGAAAGCTGATGAATTCATCCCGCTGGCCGAAGACGTCTTGGCTCACGGGCTCTCCGTATCGCAGTCAACACGGCGCGGCATTTTGCTGCGCGGAGCGCGTGCTGCGGCCATACGCGATCGCAAGGAAGATGCCCGGCGCTTTCTCGATGCAGCCCTCAAGCTCGCTGGCGCCGATCCGGACGGTCCCGCGCGTGCTCGGTTGGCTGTAGCCGAGGCCAACTCCGACGAGGCTATTCGGATACTCCGGGACGCACCCGACGAGGATTCCCGGTCCGCGCTTCTGAATATCCTCGCGACGACCCGGAACGATGCCGCTGCGCTCGATTGGCTCGCGCAGGAGGATTTGACCGTTGTAAACTTGACGCCACAAGGCGCCATCACCCTCTGCCAGATTTATCTTCGTCAGGAGGATTTCGATAAGGCAAAGGAAACCCTTGGCCAGATTACCGCTCGCCAATTGCTTGAAGGACCGTATCTCTATTTTCTTCGAGGGGTGATCCGCTTTGCCTCTGTGCTGCCCGCACCCGACCGCCCACTGGCGTTAGCAGGCCTTCCGTTAGACGTTCGCGGAGCGCGACCCATTCTTGGCGATTCCGAGCTGTCTGCCGAGCTTGATATTGCATCCAACGACTTACGGCAGGCGTTACCATTGGCGAGGGCGCTAGGTTTGCAAGAAGCGCCGCGCATTATCGACGCCTATCTCGTCTGGTGCGATTTGCTTCACCCAGGTCGCAAGCAACCCGCTCTTGAGCAACTGCGGCGCGACATGAAGACGCCATCGACTGCGTTGTCACGCATTCAATTTGCGTTTGCCTATGACCGTGAATTCGACGCGACGGAGCTCCTGGCCTATCTCGCGCGCCGCGAAACGCTGGGTGGGCTCTCCAGCGAGGAACTGCGCGCATTGCTTTCGATCCGCCTCAACCAAGACGATGCGCGCGGTCTCGCCGAGCTTGTCGCAAAGCACAGGGCCCTGGCTGAAGAGTCCTTCAGTCAAGTTGGCATGCTCTCGCTGGAAATACAGGCTCTCGCAAAAATCGGCGACGCAACATCCGCCCGGATCGTGCTTGAGGCCAACGCGGACAAATTCGATGCCGGATTGCTTGCGGCATTCAGAACCGAGATTGCCAAAGCCGAGGGCGCCGACCCCGTTGCGGAGCACCTCAAACTCTATGAGGGCACCAAGACCACAGAGACCCTCCGCGCACTTGTCGCGGTGCTCGTGCAAAAGGGCGACCACATCGGCATCGCACGCTACGCCGAACTTCTCTACGCCGATACACGCGCACCGCGCGATGCCGCGTTTGCGGCGCAAGCGCTACTCCACGCAGGAGACAGCGCCAATTTTGTGCGAGTTTATGAAGCATACCCATTCATCAAGGACATCGACCCCGAGTTCTCCCGGGCCTATGCGTGGCAACTCTTCCGGCTAGGGCGTCTAAGGGAAGCAAAGCACATCGCGGACGATCTTGCCCACAAACAGCCAACGCACCGCGATCTCAACCTCGAAATCGCGGTAGCCCTTGAAACAGGCGAATGGGAGGCGCTTGCCGAGCCTCTTGGGACGTTTCTTGAAGGCGTCGATCAGCGCGATGGGTTGTCGCTGATCCGCGCGGCAAATCTGTCGCAAGCTTCCGGCCAGGGGCCGCTCATGGACCTCATCGCGGCGGCAATCAAACGCGACGACGCGGATCCCAATGTGCTGCTGGGCGGCTACACACTGTTGGTCGAGGAAGGCTTGGAGGAAACGCGACCAGAGGCGCACGAATGGTTCAGAAAGGCCCTGGCACTTTCTGGCCCGGACGGACCGATCCAGCGGTTCGAGTTCAAGGAACTGCTCGCAAAGCATACGGAGTGGAGCGAGCATACCCGCCTGATCCAGGAAAACGTCGCGCGCGGCGATATGCCTATGGTCATTGCAAGCCTCGGCTTGAGTACCACCGTCATCGATATCGTTCTCAGGAATCTCATCCGGAACAGTGGCCTCCAGGATGCGCGCCGGCGGGTGGCGGTCCCGCTCTTTACCGGCCGAAGAGCCCCATCCACTTTAGGCAACGACTCAACGGCCGCATTCGATATCACGACGCTCATCGTGCTTGGATGGCTGGGCATGATTCCCAAAGCATTCAATGCCTATCCGCGCATTGTCCTGCCGGCCGGGGTCCTGAGCGAGCTTTTCGAAGGCCGCAGGCGCATCCGGCAAACGCAACGATCGCGGCTTCGCAAGGCCGAGGAAATTCGTAACGCCATCGCGAGCGGACAAGTAAAGGTACTACATGCGCCCGCCATGATCCGCGACGACCTGGCAGCCACGATCGGCATTGAGCTCGCGGCGCTGTTACGGGAGGCCCAGGCAACCAACGGGATCGTCATCCGCTCAGCGCCGGTCAAGCGAATTGGAGCTGACGACAACAATGTCGATATGTCTGCTTATCAAGGGCAGCTGTGCGACATGCATGGCTTGCTGAAGGCGCTTGTGGAGCTGAACGCCGTTGATGAGGAGACTGAAAAATCCGCCAGCCAGTATTTCGCCCTGCAGGATCAGGCCTGGCCGGCTTCCGCTACACCCGGTCTTAAGCAGCCCCTCTTTCTCGACGGTCTGACCGTTGTCTATCTTCAAACGACCGGTCTTCTGCAGATATTCTTTCGTGTTTTCAGGAACGTCTACATCCATGATTCAACGGCTGAGAAGGCGGCGGTCCTGATTGAATATGATCGACACGTCGCCGAGGCCTTTAAAGTCATTGATGACGTGCGTGGCGCGATCCGCGCTGCAAACGCCGAAGGAAAGGTCACGTTTGGGCCACGTCGGGCTGGAGGTGTCGAAGCAGATCAGGACCTGAATTCAGGGTCCACGCTCAATCTACTTAATGACCTGTCCGGCGCCGACATCGTTTTCTTCGACGACCGGTTCCTCAACAAGGAGATATTCGCTACAGACTCCCAGAACCGTCGCGCCAAGACAGCAAGCACGCTCGACCTTATTGAAGAGCTTCATGCGCGCGGGATTGTCGATGAGCAGGAGCGGCGCAGGCTCCGCTATCGCCTCCGAACGGGGGGCGCGATGCTCATGCCTGTCGATGCTTCCGAGATCGCTGCGGCAGCCCGACGCAACAAGCAGAATGAATCGCCGGAATTCCGCGCAATTCAGGATACTCTTGACCTCGCGCGGCTAGCGGAAATGCCCCAGTTCCCCAGCGAAATGCCCTGGTACATAGGCTTCGTGCACGCAGCGAAAGGCGCGATTGCTCGCATCTGGAATTGGGAATCCGACGCCGATCGGGCCGGCGTCATCGCGCGCGCGATCTTGAAGCTGCATCCCTTGGCCGAAGATTGGATCGGCCGATGGGTGCCTGGGCCACCGCCTGGTTGGATACCGGCGGTCACTCGCGGGATGATCGGCAGCCTTTGCCTTCCTTTGGAAATCACCGATGCCGACAAAGTGGCCGGGTATGAGAAGTGGCTCGAAGGCGAGATCATCTCGGCCCTGCGTCTTCGTGCGCCGGAGACCTACGAGCAGGTTGTTGGTTATCTCCGAGAATTGATCCAATCTCCATGGGACGACGATGCCGAAGATTGATCCCGCGTCGCTCGCGCGCTTTCGTGCGCTTTTCACGCTTCAGCGCCTTTCTCCCGCCCTGCAAAGCGATGTGCTTTCGGACGGAGCTATTGCAAAACAGCTCAAGCTATCGGTGTCACACCCAATCACGCTTGCAGGCTCGGTAATACTCGACCGCCCCCGGCTGTTCGAGCTGTTTCAAAAGGCCGCGGACGGGCAAGAGTTGCCCGCGACAATCGAAGATACAAAAGGAGAGAAGCATCCTATTCACGTCGAGATTGAGGGCGATGCTGCGATTGTAACCCTCGCTCAGAATGCCATCCGGTTTCCGCAAGCAGCGTTGTTCACATCGAATGCGGAGAAGCGAAAGGCGATGGCTGCGACCTCCCTCACACAGCATATTCTGACAATAAAGAATCGGCGCGCATTTGAGGCCCTTGTCGGCAAGAAGGATTTCGAGGCCGCCGATTTCTTCGCTGCTAGCCTAATTCTCGCATCCTCACCGAACACCTTCGCAGCCGATCTGGCTCAGGTCGCAAAAGCTGGCCAGTTGTCGAAGGCCGACTTTCTCCCGAAGCAGGACGACTATTGGAACAATCTGACCGCTGC
The DNA here is from genome assembly GCA_900104855.1 of Rhizobiales bacterium GAS188. Lineage (NCBI taxonomy): Bacteria > Pseudomonadati > Pseudomonadota > Alphaproteobacteria > Hyphomicrobiales > Rhizobiales bacterium GAS188. The sequence continues at coordinate 3,463,419 of FNSS01000001.1, read as the reverse complement.
GTGCGCGCAGTCCGCTACTCTGAAAGATTTCATCGAGAACGAATTAGCAGCGGAACGTGAGGATCTAATCGCACGCGACCCGCATGGCGCACTTGATGTAATTTCCATATCGTTTGCGGCTCCGGAGCTGATACCTGCAGAGCTATTGAATGAGCTCGATGATGACACAGCTTTCAACGCGGTCCTGCGACTGACGGAATCGGGCGACCCATTCGCCCTGACTGGTGCGTTCGATATCTGTGCCGAGCGCTTGGCAGCGGACTCAAGATTCGCCGGGGCAGGCGACGCCATTCTTGACAAGCTTTTCGCGGACCCAGCGCGACTATGCAGCATTTTTGTGTCGTACGGAGCAGCGTTCGTATTTGCTACCGCACATCTGGCCGAACATCAGGTCTTTCAGCGCCAGCCCGTCTACTGGCGCCGCTTGGCCGCCGCCGCACACGCAGCTTTGGTAGCGCGAACGCTCGGCGAAGCCAGCGAGAAAGGCGCGTCCTTGCTTGGCTGGGCCTCGCAATTTGCTGGGCGAAGCTATTACCTATCCGTCGTTAATGACGCCTATGCCGAACCACGATGGCGGCCAGATTGGATCGAATCGCGCCATCTCGCAGCGGATGCCTATGGACGGCTGGAGGCCGCAAAGGCCCGCATAGCTACCAACATGGTGCCCGAAAGCTGGACTGAAAAGCTTGCCAAGGTAAAGGCATGGGCCGTCGCCGAGCGCGTGCTGATTGCGGCGACCTATCCAGCAATTCTCCAGGGTGCCGCACCGATTATCGGCGAGAAGCCAGCCCCCGGAACACCCATTGCGGAATTGTATGAAACTCTTGTCCGCGAACCCACGCTCAAAAACCTCCTCGTGCTTACACCGGTGGTGTGGGCATTTGGGTTCCAGCCGGAGGCACGCGAAGCTACCCTCGCTATTGTGCAGTCCATGCGTTCCGAGACAATGCAGACGAATGCAGGCGAGGTGGAACGAGCCCTCAGCCTTGCGGCCTGCATTGCAGCTTTAACGCATGACAATGAGCTAGGCGAGCTTGTCAGCCAGACCTGCGTGGAGCGGGTTGCGGCACTTCAACGAGAAGAAGAGCTTTTGGTCACCGTGACAATCATGCTTGAATGCTCCGCCGCAAATGTCGACCGCGAACAGGCGATCTCCACATTAGCGAGGCGCCTCGAAAATCTTAGTTTTGTGTCGCCGCCTGACGCTCTGGATGAGCTCTTGCAACTTCTCCGCATTCTCCGGGAGATAAACGAGCCCCTCGGTAATTTGCTCGGTCGTGCTATCGCCACGGCCCGATTGGGCCGCGCCCTTGTTGCCTAGTGGCCGCATGCACCTCAAGCATTCAGCTAAATGCCGGCAACTTCAATAACCACCTGCACCGAAAACAAATTTTTTCCCGGCAGTTGGAGCGGGCGAAGGGAATCGAACCCTCGTATGCAGCTTGGGAAGCTGCCGTTCTACCATTGAACTACGCCCGCGAGCCGGGAAGCCCCCGTGAGGCGCGCGAGACTAGAGGATCAGCCGCGCAGTCGCAACTCCCGGATGGGCACTACGGGATGCACACATCTTCCCGAGCGCCGGTGTCCAGCGGATAGATAGGTTACAAAATAGACCGGATACATGGGTGACAGTCGTTCATGTTTTGGTTCCCTGCGTCGCCTCGCCGTTCCCGTGCACGGGAACGGCGAGGCGACGCAATTTTTTCTTGTCCGGATCAATCCATCCGATCGGCACGTCGAAGAAGCGGACCTGCCATTGACCCGCCTCGTTCTCCTCCACGGCGACGGCCTCGCCGACCAAGGCGCTGCAGATATGGATGAGGTCGCCCTGCCACTTGATCTCGCCGTTTGATCGCACTTTGCGGACCGCCGCCTCGCTCGGATAGTCGGGCTCGGGAAGCCGGTTGGGCATCTTGCGAGGTGAGCGCTGATAGACGCTGGCCGGGGGGCGTTGACCGAGCGCCTCATGCGGGCGTTCGTGGTTGTAGTCGCGGGCGAAAGCCTGGAAGCGGCGAGCTTGGGCGGCGCGGTTCGGCTCGGGCGGCCGCATGGCCTCCAAGAGGGTGAAGTGGAAGCGCTCGTGCCGGCCGTTCTGTTGCGGATGGCCGGGATCGATCCGCTCATGCTTGATGCCCAGCTTGATCCACCAGGCCGACAGCGCCGTCAGTCCGATCGTGCCGGTCGAGACGAAGGGTGTGCCATTGTCGGAACGGATCACCTCAGGCAGGCCGTAGTCCCTGAAAGCACGATCGAACACGGGCTTGGCTTCATCATGAGCGGTGCTGCCGGTGGCTGCCACACTGATCAGATAGCGGCTGAATCCATCTGTCATCGTCAAGGGTTCAACGCGCGAGCCATCACGCAATCGCACCCAACCCTTGTGGTCCACGCCCCACACATGATTGGCATGCTGCGGCACCGTCAGCTCGCCCAGGCGCGGCGGCCCACGACGCCGAAACCGCCGGCTGCTCACTTCCCCCGCACGCTTCAAGATCTCACCTGCTGTCGAGGCAGAAGGCCAATCCACATCCGGTTGGCCGGCCGAAAGCCTGGCGATGATCTTGCGCGGCCCCCAGCTCTTGCGCTTGCCCTTCAAACCCACAATCGCCTCGACCAGATGCTGGGGCGTCGCGCGACCATGCACAAGCGGCGCACGCGAGCGTTCCATCAATCCAGCTGCCCCAAACTCAGCATAGCGCCCAAGCCACTTGTAACCCGTCTTGCGGCTGATCTCGTAGCGCTCGCAAAGTTCCGTCATCGTCCACCACCCAGATAAGTGATCGTTGATGAAGCCAATTCGCTCGTCCATCGCACAGCTCTCTTGCCAAGGCATCGACTGGTCCTCCCAGCCGACAGAGAACTGTCACCTATCTTTCCGGTCCGTTCTGTCACCTATCTATCAGGGCTGCACACGGCGCCCACCTCTCCCCTTGTGGGAGAGGTCGGCTTCTATGAGCGAAGCGATGAGAAGCCGGGTGAGGGGGGCAGCGCCTGCTTGAGGGCCCCGCGCGCCCTGGACCAGAATGGCTGCCCTGCACCGACTTACGAAGGCGTTTGCTGCCCCCCTCACCCGGATCACTCGCTGCGCTCCTGATCCGACCTCTCCCACAAGGGGAGAGGTTGGCCGACCGCTTTTTGCGAACCCATACTGCCGGAGATCTGTCCATACGTAGCAGATGGGCACGAGTTGGTTCGCGTCGATCCGAGGCTACGCGGCAAAGCGCCGCCCCCTCACCCGTGTCCGCGCGGCCGCATCTCGGCGACGCTGAGCCTCGTCTCGCTCGCCGCTTCGATGCCGCCGGCTTGGGCGGCGCGCATCCCGGCGGCTCCGAGCGAATCGAGGCCGATCGCCACGCGCACATAGCGTTCGTCGGGACATAGGCCGTTCGCCGGATCGAAGCCGACCCAGCCGAGCTTCGGCACGAAAGCTTCCGCCCAGCCATGGATGCCCTGGCGGGTGGCGTTCGCATCCGGCAGCCGATAGCCGGCCACATAGCGCGCCGGGATGTCCATGAGGCGGGCGCAGGCGATGAAGAGATGCGCCAGGTCCTCGGCAGTCGCCTCGCCGGGTGCCAGAGGTGACGCCGATCCTTGTGGTTGTGCCTGCGATTGCGAGGCCCCGGCGGCGGCGGATTGCGCTTGCGGCACGGCGGGCTCGGGCATGGCGCGCAGCAGTGCATGCAGCCGGTCGAGCTCGCCGGCCTCGGCCGCGATCGTGCGTTCGGCAAGGCCACGCGCCTCGGCACCCGCCTGCGTCATCGGCGTCGCGCGCAGATACAGGTCCGGCGGGAAGCGCTCGACCGCGCCTTGCACCACGCCGCGCGTGTCAAAGGTGTCGACCTCGCCGATTGCCGTCACGGTCACGGTCTCATGCGGACCATCGGAGGTGAAGCCATGGAGCAGATTGCCGAAGGCATCCTCGGCCGCCTTCAGCCGGCAATCGACATCGACGTCGATGCGCCAATGCACCACATGCTGGCCCTGATGGTTGCGCGGCGTCAGGCGCAATTTCTGGATCACCGACTTCACGGGTTGCGCGTAGCGGTGGAGCGTTTCGTGGCGGATGCTCAATCGCATGCGGTGCGGCGGACCTCCGGCCCAAAATCAGACGAGATGCTCAGGTGAGATATTGCTCGGCAATGGCGGTTCCCAGATGCGTGTTGTCGCCGATGAAGGCCGTGATGAACTCGTGCAGGCCGCTCTGGAAGATCGTCTCGATCCGCTCATTCTCGAGCCGCCCCAGCATCGAGCGGGCATGGCGCTGCGAGCCGCCCTGGCGGCCATGCGAGGTGCCGAGCGAATCGAGATGGCGAACGATGTTCTCGTAACAGGAGATCAGCGAGCGCGGCATCTCGGACCGCAGGATCAGGAGATCGGCGACCAGCCAGGGCTTGATGCCTTGCCGATAGACCCAGTGATAGGAGGTATGGGCCGAGACGGCGCGCAAGATCGCGGTCCATTGGAAATAGTCGAGCGAGCCGCCGACCTTCTCGGTCTCCGGCAGCAGCACATGGTATTTCACGTCGAGGATGCGGGCCGTGTTGTCGGCACGCTCCACATAGAGGCCGAGCCGCGAGAACCAATAGGCATCGTTGCGCAGCATGGTGCGGTTCGACGAGCCGTCGAAATGCAAGGATGTCTGCTTGACGAAGGCGAGGAAGCGGCCGAGCTCCTCGAAATCGAGCGCGCAGCCCTGGGCGCGCGTGCCCTCGAAGCGCTTGAGCTCGAGCCAGGCGCTGTTGATGCCCTCCCACATCTCCATGGTGAGCGCGGTGCGGACGGCACGCGCATTGGTGCGGGCGAGATCGATGCAGTTGCGGATCGAGGAGGGGTTCGCGGCATCGAACACCAGGAACTCCACGACGCTTTCCTCGGCGGCCGTCTCGGTGACGGCGTGGAAGGCGTCGGCCGCTCCCGCCGATTCGAGGGCGCTCTCCCATTCGGCGCCCGCCCCGCCATAGGCGCGCGGCAGGGCCGAGAGACGCTGCGTCGCATCGATGATGCGGGCGAGATAATCGGCGCGCTCGAGGTAGCGGGCGAGCCAGTAGAGATTGTCGGCGGCGCGTGAGAGCATCTCTACGTCTCGCCCCACCTGCTACGATTGCGAGTATCAGCCATCGACCACCCATGTGTCCTTGGTGCCGCCGCCCTGGCTCGAATTGACCACCAGCGATCCCTCCTTCATGGCGACCCGCGTCAGGCCGCCGGGCACGACCCGCACCCCGTCGGCGCCGGAGAGCACGAAGGGACGAAAATCCACATGGCGGGCCGAGATGCCGCTGTCCGAGAAGGTCGGGCAGGTCGACAAAGCGAGCGTCGGCTGGGCGATGAAATTGTCGGGCGTGTCGTTGAGCTTCGCCGCGAAGGTCTTGATCTCGCTCTTCGAGGCATGCGGCCCGACCAGCATGCCGTAGCCCCCCGAGCCGTTGACCTCCTTCACCACCAGCTCGCCGAGATGATCGAGCACATAGGAAAGCGCTTGCGGCTCCCGGCAGCGCCAGGTCGGCACGTTCTTCAAGAGCGCGTCTTCGCCGAGATAGAAGCGGATGATCTCGGGCATATAGGTGTAGATCGCCTTATCGTCGGAGACGCCGGTGCCGACCGCATTGGCGAGCGTGACATTGCCGGAGAGATAGGCACCGAACAGGCCCGGCACGCCAAGCGCCGAATCCGGCTTGAAGGCCAGGGGATCGAGGAAATCGTCGTCGATGCGCCGATAGATGATGTCGACGCGCTGCGGCCCTTCGGTGGTGCGCATATAGACGATGTCGTCGCGAACGAAGAGGTCGCGGCCCTCGACCAGTTCGACGCCGAGCTTGTCGGCGAGGAAGGAGTGCTCGTAATAGGCCGAGTTGAACTGGCCGGGCGTCAGCAGCACCACGGTCGGGTCGCCGCTCGCCGTCGCCGGCGCCACCGAGCGCAAGGTGGCGAGCAGCGCGTCGGGATAATTCTCGACCGGCGCCACGCGATGCGCGTGGAACAGCTCGGGGAAGAGCCGCATCATCACCTCGCGATTCTCCAGCATGTAGGAGACGCCGGAGGGCGTGCGGGCATTGTCCTCGAGGACATAGAAGTCCTTGTCGTCGACGCGCACGATGTCGATGCCGGCGATATGCACATAGACGCCGTGCGGCGTCTTGTGGCCGACCATCTCGGGCCGGTAAGCCGGGTTCCGGTAGACGAGATCGGAAGGCACGATGCCGGCCCGCAGGATCTCGCGCGCCCCATAGACATCGCCGAGGAACATGTTCAGCGCCTTGACGCGCTGGATCAGCCCCGCCTCGAGCCGCTGCCATTCGGCGCGCTCGAAGATGCGCGGCACGAGATCGAAGGGGATGAGGCGCTCGGTCGCGTCCTTGTCGCCATAGACCGCAAAGGTGATGCCGATGCGGCGGAAGAGCAGCTCGGCCTGACTTCGACGAGAGGACAGAAGCTCCGAGGGGGCGTCCTGGAGCCAGCGCGCCAGGCGGCCATAAGCCTCCCGCGCCTCGCCGTCCGGCAATCTCATTTCGTCGAAGGTCGGCATTCACCCTCCCCTGCCGTTCTTTGGAGCATATTCAGGCACATTCCCCTGGAAAGGCAATGCCCATGCCATCCTCTCCTGGCCATTTGTTCCTGACGACCGCCAGCCGAGCCGCAGCCGAACCCATCGGCGAGCGACGGGAAGCAGCGCCCAGGATGCGTCGGCGGGAGTGGGCGGCAGGAGTGGGCGGGCGAACAAAATCCTGTTACAGGCCAAAATCCTGTTACGGCGAGACAATGTGAGAGCAAGCGGGGACAGCGTCATGAGAGCGCAGCTGAGGACGATTTTGGCGGCTGCGGCGGCAATAGGCTTAGCCGGGGCAGGGTTGGCCGTCCCGGTCGCCGCGCAGGCGCAGGTCAAGCCGGCGAAGCCCGCGGCGCCGGCACCGAAACCGACCACCGCCCAGGCCCCGCTGCCTGCCGCTGCGCCTGCCCCACCTGCCGCAGGCGCAGCCCCAGCGGCGGCGGGCGACGCCGCGGCTGCGCCAGCGCAACCCGAATGGGTGTCGCGCTGCGCCAGCGACGGGCGCCGCGGCACTCTCGAATGCGCGCTCGAGCAGAACGTGTTCCTGTCAAAGACGGGCCAGCTCATCGCGGCGGTCAGCCTGCGCGTGCCGGCCGATACCCGCCAGCCATCGCTCGCCGTGCAGGTGCCGCTCGGCCTGTTCCTGCCGGCCGGAGTGAGCCTGCAGGTCGACGAGAACAAGGCGGTGCCGCTGGCGCTGCAGACCTGCGACGCCAAGGGCTGCTATGCGGCGACGCCGGTCTCGCCCGAGATGCTCGGCACCTTGAAGGCCGGCAAGAAGCTCCAGATCACCTTCCAGAACCTCAGCAAGGAAAACATCACCGTCCCGCTGCAGCTCGCCAATTTCGCGCAGGCCTATCAGAAGATCGAATAGGCGGTCGAAGGCGCGCGCTTCCTTCTCCCGCTCTTGGGCGGGAGAAGGTGCAAGTCTTGACTAAAAAAGACTCTGCGTAGTGAGGGCGGATGAGGGACGCCGGTGAAGCGCTCGACCGCCCCTCATCCGCCTCGGCTTCGCCTCGGCACCTTCTCCCGTCTCAAGTGACGGGAGAAGGAAGAAGGCGCGCCCCTCTAACCCCCTGAAATCTCAATCGTTAACGGAACCCTAACGCCTCAACCTTTGAACGTGGGCACGAACTAAGTCTTAACGACATCTGGATAACGTCGTGGACAGCTTTCCAGATGACGATGGCGCGATGAAACTTCCATTTTGGACTGGCCGGCTCCATCGGCAGGATGGGCTTCCCAAGGACATCTACATATCCCTGGTCGGTTCCTTGTACCAGGACGCCCGCACGCTGTTCATCGGCTCGATCGGGTCGTCGGCGGCTGCCCTCATCACGGCGATCGTCAGCAACGAGATCTGGCTGCTCCTCTGCGCCGTCGCCATGCCGGCCGTCGCCTATCTGCGCGTGCTCGACATACGCCAATTCGCGCGCCGCCGCGCCGCTATCGACACCCCCGAAGCCGCCAGGGAATGGGAGCTGCGCTACGTCATCGGCTCGGCCGTCTCGGTGGCGCTCATCGGAGCCTGGTGCCTCGCCACCTTCGCGCTCTCGACCGATCCCTTCCTGCGCCTGTTGAGCTTTGCCACCACGCTCGCCTATCTGATGGGCATATCGGGCCGGAATTTCTCGAGCCCCACTTTGGTGCATACGCAGATCGTCTGCGCCGCCATCCCGATCTCGATCGCCATGGTGATCGCCGGCAGGGCCTATTGGCTGATCCTCGGCGTCATCATCGTCCCCTTGCTGTTGAGCATCAGCTCGATCTCGGCGAGGCTGCGCCGCACCTTGTTCGACGCGCTGGTCTCGGCCCGCGACGTGACGCTGCTCGCCGACCGCTTCGACACGGCGCTCAACAACATGCCGCTCGGCCTGTTCATGTTCGACGCCGACCATAGCCTGGTGGTCGCCAACAACCGCATCCAGGGCCTGTTCGGGGCCTCCCCCGACACCTCCCGCAGGGGCGCTTCGGTCAAGGCCCTTTTGGTCGAGTCCGCCCGCGCGCAGCGCGTCGCCGAGGCCGATGTGAAGAGGCTCACCGCCGGCTTCGAGGACCGCCTCGCCGGACGTGTGGAAACGCCGCTCTTCACCACCACCGAAGACGGCCGCTCCCTGTCCTTCACCTTCCAGGCGATGAACGGGGGCGGCTCGGTCGTCCTGGTCGAGGACGTCACGGAGCGGCGCGCCGCCGAAGCCGCCATCAAGCATCTGGCGCGCTACGACACCTTGACCAAGCTGCCGAACCGCATGTTCTTCCGCGAGGAGATCATGCACATCCTGGTGCGGGCCCGCGAGAAGCATGAGCGCTGCGCCATCCTGTTCATCGATCTCGACCAGTTCAAGCAGGTCAACGACACGCTCGGACATTCGCGAGGCGACGAGCTGTTGTGCCTGGTCGCCGAGCGGCTGCGCACCGTGGTGCGCGAATCAGATCTCGTGGCCCGCCTCGGCGGGGACGAGTTCGTCATCGTGCAGTCCCCGCTGCGTCGCTCCGAGCAGGCGGCCGGGCTCGCGAAGCGCGTCGTCGGCCTGCTCAACGAGACCTTCGATATCGACGGCCATCAGGTGATCGTCGGAGCCAGCATCGGCATCTCGGTCGCGCCGCGCGACGGCATCGACGCCGACACGCTGTTGAAGAATGCCGACATGGCGCTCTACCGCGCCAAAGCCGATGGGCGCGGCACCTGGCGCTTCTTCGAGAAGGACATGGATATCGAGGCGCAGGCGCGCCGCAGCCTGGAGCTCGACTTGCGCAATGCGCTGGCGAGCGGGGCCTTCGATGTCTACTACCAACCCCTCGTCAATCTGCGCAGCCAGAGGATCACCGGATTCGAGGCCCTGCTGCGCTGGTCGCATCCGCAGCGCGGCATGGTCTCGCCGGCCGAGTTCATCCCGGTCGCCGAGGAGATGGGCGTCATCGTCGAGATCGGCAATCTGGTGCTGCAGAAGGCCTGCCTCGAATGCATGAAATGGCCAGGCGACATCCATGTCGCCGTCAACATCTCCTCGACCCAGTTCAAGCGCAGCGACATCACAAAGGCGGTGCAGAACGCGCTCTCGATCTCGGGCCTGCCGGCGACGCGCCTCGAGATCGAGATCACCGAGACGATATTGCTCCAGGACACGCAATCGACGCGCCTCACTCTCGAGACGCTGCGCAATATGGGCGTGCGCATCTCGCTCGACGATTTCGGCACGGGGTATTCGAGCCTGAGCTATCTGCACAACTTCCCGCTGGACAAGGTGAAGATCGACCGCTCCTTCCTCAAGGGCGTCGGCTCGAGCGAACGCTCCCTCACCTTGCTGCGCGGCGTGGCGCGCCTGAGCTCGGAGCTCGGCATGTCGGTCGTCATGGAAGGCGTGGAGACCGAGGAGCAGTTGCAGCTGATCGCGGCGGAGCCCGGCGTCGACGAGGTCCAGGGCTATCTCTTCAGCCCGGCCGTTCCGAGCCGGGACGTGGCGAGAATGCTGGTGCCGAACAGCGTGCCGCGCTCCGACAGGAGCCAATGGCCGGGCGCACCGAGCTTCGGCGCCAATATCGTTCCGATCAAGAGCGTCGTTCCGATCAAGGCAGCGGCTTCGCTCACACGCCGTCAGGCGCGCAAGAGCGACGTGATCGAGGACGACCCGGCTCTCCCCTCGGAAGCCGTCACGCGATAGGGCCGAGAATCATAGAAAACTGATCCGTGGATCGCTATTCGCCTATCCCTCCCTCACGAAGTGGGGGAGGGTGGACGCGAGGCCCTTGCCGAGCGGACGGGTGGGGGACTTCTCCGGCAGCGGACCCCACCCGGCTCGCTGCGCTCGCCACCCTCCCCTGCTCCGCATGGGAGGGATAGGCGCCTCGCGCCAGGCCGCGCCATCAAGGCGCGTCGAAGGCCTTCCTGATCGCCTGCAGATCGCGCCAGGCGAGCCGTTTCTGCGCCGGCTGGCGCAACAGATAGGCCGGGTGCAAGGTCGGCATGGTCGGGATCTGGCGCTCGGCGATGACGCAGCTCGACCAGCGTCCGCGGGTTCGCAAGATGCCGTCCTTCACGCCGAGCAGGGTCTGCGTCGACGGTCCGCCGAGCGTCACCAGGATGCGCGGCGCGGCGAGCTCGATCTGGCGCTGGATGAAGGGCAGGCAGATTGCGGTCTCCTGCGGCGTCGGGGTGCGGTTACCAGGCGGGCGCCACGGCACGATATTGGCGATATAGGCCTGGCTGCGGTCGAGACCGATCGCCGCCAGCATCTTGTCGAGCAGGCGTCCGGCCTTGCCGACGAAGGGCTTGCCCTGCCGATCCTCGTCGGCGCCGGGCGCCTCGCCGACCAGCATCAGCCCGCCCTCGGGGTTGCCGTCGGAGAAAGCGAGCCGCGTCGCGGTCGCCTTCAGGGCGCAGCCATTGAAGCCATCGACCAGGTCGCGCAGCTCGGCGAGCGTGCGGGCCGAGGCCGCAAGCGTGCGCGCGCTCTCGGCGGCCTCGTTCGGCGCCACCGGGGCGGCGCGTTGCGGCGCGACGGCCGGGCGAGGGATGGCCGTGCCAGGATTGGGCTCGGCGTCACCGACGAGGCGCGGCAGCTCGCGCCGCCGCGGCTCGTCGCCGGCCGCGATGCTGCGGCGGCTCGCCGCGAGCGCGCTTTCGGCGAAGCGGTCATGGGCCTGATCGTCGACCGCCCAATCGACGCCGGCATCGACATGCCAGCGCAGAATGGCCGCAACGGCATGAGGGTCGAGGGGCGAGGGCATGGGTCGAGCTTAGCGGCTGCAGCCGGCGCATCCAAGCGCCGTCGCTCAATGCGATCGCGGCGAGGGGAAATCCGGGGCGCGCTGCCTATTTGATGTTGAGATCGATGTCGATGATCTTGCCGGTATCGGGCACCTGCTCATAGGAGAAGCTGTCCGATCCACGATAGCCGACTACGGATTTGTAATAGATGACGGCGGCCCGCGCCACCTTGCCGTAGCAGGCCGGATCGCTGTCGGGGATCTTCACCACCTCGGTCTGCACCAGCAGCGCGCCGTTGACCGGCGGCTTGGTGATCACGATGCGGGGCACGAGGCCGAATTTGCAGGCTTCACCCAGCACGACGCGATGGAACTGCACGGGGGTCTCGACTTCGGCGATGACGTCGACGGTCTTCGTCGCCGCCTGTGCCAAAAGCGTCGGCATCGCCAAAAGCGTCGGCACGGAGATCAGGACTGCGACCAACGGAACGGTCCTGTGCACGACAAAACCTCCCTGGTTCCAAAGTTGTGGCCAGTTGGGGCCAGCAATATGGCCCAATGAAGGCTTGCCGGCAATGTGGCCTCAAGACCGCCATCGCTTCGTGCGAGAGTCTCCGAACCATCGGCGCTGCAGGCGCGTTCAATTCCGGCGTGGAAGCTGCTACATAAGCTGTCGGCGCGTCTGCCTTGCGAGGAGCCTTCCCATGCGTCTCGATGAGAATGAGCAATCCGAGAATCTCGAGGATGTGCGCGGCTCCGGCGGAGGCGGCGGTTTTGGCGGCGGCATGCCGATTCCCGGCGGGCGCGGCGGCCTCGGCATCATCGGCATCGTCGTTCTCAGCCTGATCGGCTACCAGCTCGGCATCGATCCGCGCATCCTGATCGGCGGAGCGCAGATGATCCTGGGCGGCGGAAATGGCGGCCAGATGATGCCGCAGCAGCAGCCTGGCCCGCAGGCCTCGGGCCCGCCTGCGGACGAATCCGGCCGCTTCATCTCGGCCGTGCTCGCCAATACCGAGAAGGTGTGGGGAGAGGTGCTGCCGCAGCAGACCGGCAAATCCTACCCGCAGCCGAAGCTCGTGCTCTACAGCCAGCAGACGCCGACCGCATGCGGGGCGGGGCAGCGGGCCGCCGGGCCCTTCTATTGCCCGCTCGATCAGAAGGTGTATCTCGATCTCGGCTTCTTCGACGATATGCAGCGGCAATTCGGCCTGAAGATGGGCCGCTTCGCCATCGCCTATGTGGTGGCCCATGAGATCGGCCATCACATCCAGAACGTGCTCGGCACATTGCCCAAGGTCGAGGCGGCGCAAAAGCGCCTCGCCGGCCGCGACTCGAACAGCCTGCAAGTGCGCGTCGAGCTGCAGGCCGATTGCTTCGCCGGCGTCTGGGCGGCGAATGCCGATCAGCGCTTCAAGATCATCGAACAGGGCGACGTCGACGATGCGCTGAAGGCCGCCTCTTCGGTCGGTGACGACACCTTGCAGAAGGAGACGCAAGGCTATGTGGTGCCCGACAGCTTCACCCATGGCAGCTCGGCACAACGCACGCGCTGGTTCTCGACGGGACTGAAGACCGGGCAGATTTCGTCCTGCGACACCTTCAGCAGCAACTCGCCCTGAGCACCTTCAGAGCCGCGACTTTCCTACAAAAATTGTTGTAACGGGTCGCCTCAAGAAAGACCTAAGTCATTGATATCATTGCCGATGATGGCTGGCACGATTGTTGCTGCCCAATATCGCGCCATTCCTGACCATCGGCCGCAATCCGCATCCGCCCAATGCCACTTTCCGCTACTTGGCGCGGATGCAAGCCAATCGCCTCGGAGGACCTTCGCTTGACGCTCGCCTATGCCAATGCTCACCGCTATGCCCGTAGCCGCGAATTATTCGCCGAAGCCTGCGAGTTCGTTCCGGGCGGCGTCAACTCGACGGCCCGCGCCACCTGGTCCGGCTGGGACCCGCATCCGATCTTCATCGATCACGGGACGGGCGCCCATGTGGTCGATGTCGACGGCAATGATTATGTCGATTATCTGCTCGGGCTCGGACCGATGCTGCTCGGCCACCGCCCGCCCAAGGTGACGAAGGCGGTCGTCGATGCGATCGAACAGCAGGGCACCATGTTCGCGCTGCCGGCTGCGGCGGAAACGAAGCTGGCGCGCAAGATCATCGAGGCGATCCCGAGCATCGAGCAGTTGCGCCTGTGCAATACCGGCACGGAGGCGGTGCTTTATGCGCTGCGTCTCGCACGGGCCTTCACGGGCCGCGACAAGGTGATCCGCTTCGAGGGCATGTATCACGGCTTCTCGGACGGCGTGTATTGGAGCAAGCATCCGCGCCCCGAGATCGCCGGCCCCGACGCGCATCCGATCGCGGTGCCGCAAGGTCCTGGCATGCCCAAGGGCGTGGGCGACAGCCTGATCATCCTGCCCTGGAACGATATCGAAGCCTTGAAGGAGACGGTCGCGCAGCACGGCGCCGAAATCGCGGCCGTGCTCACCGAGCCGGTCATGTGCAACACCGGCTGCATCCTGCCGGAGCCCGGCTATCTCGAGGCCATGCGCGAGATCACGGCGAAAGCCGGCATCGTGCTGATCTTCGACGAGGTGATCACCGGCTTCCGCCTCAGCCTCGCGGGCGCCCAGGGCCATTACGGCATCAGGCCCGATCTCTCCGTGTTCGCCAAGGGGATCGGCGGCGGCTTTCCGGTCGCGGCCATGGGTGGACGCCGCGACATCATGGCGCTGGTCGCCGAAGGCAAAGTGTCGATGGCCGGCACCTACAGCGCCAATTCGATCGCGGTCGCGGCCGCCAATGCGGCGCTCGACGAGCTGTCGACGCCCGGCCTCTACCAGGGCCTCTACCAGCGCGCCGAGAGGCTGATGCAAGGGCTCAGCCGCATCCTGAAGGATGCGCGGCTTCCGGCCTTCGTGGTCGGGGTCGGGCCGGTCCTGCAGGTGTGGTTCTCGAAGCACCCGATCCGCAATTATCGCGACGCAGCGCGTCACGCCGATCACGACATGTTCCGCAAATGGTGGGAGGGCATGCTCGACCGCGGCATCCTCTTCCATCCCGGCGCCTATGAGAACCTGTTCCTGTCCTTCGCGCATGGCCAGGACGACATCGATCAGACGCTCGCGGCCGCGGCCGAGGTGGCCAAGACGCTCGCGTGAGGGGGCCTGCATGGCTGGGACCACGGGCGTCCTCGCCCGCTCTTGGGAACGGCCAGGCGCGCCGCTGGGAAGAAGGGCGACCGAGACGGTCGCGGTCCCAGGGGCGCGATAACGAAACGGTGAGGGATGCAGGGCCTCGGCCGTTACGCCTGGGCCAGGCAGACGCGGTCGTTGGGCCAGGCGCCGGCGCCGCTGGACATCGCAGGACCGCACGGTAGATTTCCTGCGCGAGAGCATCGGAGCCAAATGCTGCCGATCGCCTGGCACGACCGCGATGCACGCTTCCGGCGCCCCGAAGAAGCGAGGGTGCGATCCCTGAGGAGGACGGCCCGATGCCAAGTTCTGCCTTGAAAAGTTCTACCTTGAGCCGCCGCGACATGTTCTCGCTCGCAGCCTGCGCCGCGATGACGGCGCCGCTCGCGGTCGGAAGCGCCCGCGCCGCAACCGCCGCCCCCCAGGCGCCGCCGCTCGCGCTCGGCTTGCCTTCGGGCGTCGCGACCGAAGCCAGGCTCGAGGCCTTGCCCGGCAAGGCACCGCTCATCAAGCTCTCCTATCGGCCGCCCAATTACGAATCGCCGCTCGCCGTGTTCCAGGACCCGATCACCTCGAACGACAATTTCTTCGTGCGCTATCATCTGGCCGACATCCCGCAGGTCAACGCTGCGACCTGGCGTCTCGCGGTGGGCGGCGACGGTGCCGCCAAGCCCTTCGAGATCGGCTTCGAGGAGCTGAAGAAAGATTACCAACCCGTCGAGCTCGTCGCCGTCTGCCAATGCTCCGGCAACCGGCGCGGCCTCGCCTCGCCGCATGTGCCGGGCGTGGAATGGGGCATCGGCGCCATGGGCAATGCGAGCTGGAGGGGCGCGAGGCTGAAGGATGTCTTGGCCAAGGCCGGGCTCAAGGACGAGGCGATCGAGATTGCTTTCGACGGCGCCGACGGGCCCGTGCTCGACAAGACACCCGACTTCGTCAAAAGCCTGCCGGTCTGGAAGGCGATCGATCCGGACACCATCATCGCTTATGAGATGAACGGCCAGCCGCTGCCGCATTTCAACGGCTTTCCGGCGCGCATCGTGGCACCCGGCTGGACCGCCACCTATTGGATGAAGCATCTCACCAGCATCGAGGCGCGGCTGAAGCCGCTCGACAATTTCTGGATGAAGGGTGCCTATCGGGTGCCGGCGCGCCTTTTCCCCTCCGTGCAGCGCTTCCTGTCGCAGGAGGCCCCTGCCAACACGCCGATCACTGAGATCATGGTGAATTCGCTGATCACCTCGCATGCGAGCGGCGCGACCGCCAAGGCCGACGAGCCCGTCACCGTCGCCGGCCTTGCCTGGGATGCAGGCTACGGCATCGCCTCGGTCGAAATCTCGACCGATGGCGGCAAGAGCTGGATGAGCGCCGAGCTCGGCCAGGATCTCGGCCGCTATTCCTTCCGCGGCTGGCAGGCAGCGCTCGGCCGACCACCGCGCGGCCGCCTCGACATCATGGCCAAAGCGACCAACGCCATCGGCCAGAGCCAGCCCATGACCGCGATCCCTAATCCGGCAGGCTATCATCACAATTCCGTGGCGCGCCTCGCGCTCGATATGGGTTGATCCGATGACCGCGACAGCACCAACGACATCACGCCGGTCAAGCCCGGCCACGGCCGCACTCCGGATCGGGCTCCTTGCCGCGCTCCTCACCACTCTCATCGGCAGCGGCCTCGGCGCCGCGCGCGCCGATGAGACCGACATCGTGCTGAAGGAAGCAGCCGGGCACAATGCGGTCCTCAACAATTGCGGGGCCTGCCACAGCCTCGACTATATCCAGATGAATTCGCCCTTTCTCGACAAGACCGGCTGGGATGCCGAGGTGACCAAGATGATCAAGGTATACGGGGCGCCGATCGACGATGCGGATGCCAGGGAGATCGCGAGCTATCTCGCGGCGAATTACGGCAAGTAATTGAAGGAAAGTGATGGGGACTACATGTCCGATCTGCCGAAATTCGTCCATATCAACGAAGAGGGCCCGCGCGAAGGCTTCCAGTTCGAGAAGGGGGCGATCTCGACCGCGCGCAAGATCGAGCTGATCGATGCGCTGTCGGCGACCGGGCTGCGGACGATCCAGGTCGCATCTTTCGTCAACCCCAAGAACGTGCCGGGCTGGGCCGATGCCGAGGCCGTGGTGGCGGGCTTCGAGCGCAAGCCAGGCGTGCGCTACACGGCGTTATGGCTCAACGCCAAGGGCTTCGAACGCGCCGCGGCGACGCAGCGCCTCGACATCACGGGCTCGATCACGCTGACGGCTTCAGCGACCTTCCTGAAGCGCAACCAGAACCGCAACCTCGCCCAGAATCTCGAGGCCCAGCGCGAGATCATCGATCTCTACCGTCAGCATGGCACACCGATCGAGCGCGGCGCGATCATGGCGGCCTTCGGCTGCAATTTCGAAGGCGACATCAAGATCGCGACGGTGCTCGCGCTGATCGAAGATATCCTGGCGCTTGCCGCCGAGCACAAGCTCGACATCAAGGTCATGTCGCTCGCCGACACCATGGCCTGGGCGACGCCGCTTTCGATCAAGCGCATGATCGGCGCGGTGCGCGAGCGTCATCCCGATTTGCGCCTGGCGCTGCATCTCCACGATACGCGTGGCATGGGCATCGCCAATGCGCTTGCCGGGCTGGAGATGGGCGTCGATATCTTCGATGCGGCCGTGGCAGGGCTCGGCGGTTGTCCTTTCGCGGCCCATAAGGGCGCTGCCGGCAATGTCTGCACCGAGGACCTCGTCTTCATGCTGCAGGAGATGGGCATCGAGACCGGCGTCGATCTCGAAAAGCTGATTGCGGCCGCCGAGCTCGCCGAGGATATCGTCGGTCATCCGCTGCCGGGCTCGGTCAAGGTCGGGGGACCGCTCGACAAGATGCGCGCCGCGCACCGCTGAGACTGCGAATCACGCGGCCCCTTGCGCTGATCAGCGAGTCGCAAACGCAACCTTGCGCCTTGCACTGCGTTGCTCCCTGTGGGGGACGCCATGGCGTCCCCGATCCGGCCCGGCTAAGATGGCATCTTGTCATTCACAGGAGATCGCAATGCCTGTCATCCGCAGACATCTCATCGCCGCGGCCCTCGTGGCCGCCGCCAGTCTTCCGGCCCTTACCGCATCTCCCTCCGTCGCAGCCGATAAGGTCACGGTCGGCTCGAAGATCGACACCGAGGGCGCGCTCTTGGGCAATATGGTCGTGCTGTTGCTGCGCAATAAGGGCCTCGACGTCGTGAGCAAGGTGCAGCTCGGCAACACCAAGATCGTGCGCACCGCCCTGATCGCGGGCGAGATCGACGTCTACCCGGAATATACAGGCAATGCGGGTTTCTTCTTCTCGATGGATTCCGATCCTTTGTGGAAGGATCCTCAGAAAGCCTATGAGAAGGCGCGCGATCTCGATCTCGAGAAGAACAAGCTCGTCTGGTTGAAGCCGGCGCCCGCCGACAACACCTGGGCGATCGCGGTGCGCAAGGATGTGGCGCAGGCCAACAAGCTCAAAACGCTGGAGGACCTGGCCGCCTGGACGAAGGGCGGAGGCAAGGTCAAGGTTGCGGGCTCCGCCGAGTTCGTCGAGAGCGCCGCGGCGCTTCCCGCTTTCCAGAAGGCCTATGGCTTCGACCTGAAGAGCGATCAGCTCCTGGTGTTCTCGGGCGGCGACACGGCCGCGACCGAGAAGGCGGCGGCCGACGGCACATCGGGCGTCAACGCCGCCATGGCCTATGGCACGGACGGCGCGATCGCAGCGCTCAACCTCGTCGTGCTTACGGATCCGAAGAATGTGCAGCCCGTCTATCAGCCGGCCGCGGTGGTGCGCCAGGAGGTGCTGGCGCGCTCGCCGGTGATCAAGGAGGCGCTGGAGCCCGCCTTCGCGACCTTGACGCTCGAGACCTTGCAGGCTCTGAACGCCAAGATCGCCGTCGACGGCCAGGACGCAGGCCAAGTGGCCAAAGCCTATCTGACCGAGAAGGGCCTCCTGAAATAAGGCAGCCCCGAACTTGCGGATAGCCTCTTTTGCGATCAGCCCGGCGCCCCTCCCCGGGGCGCCGGGCGTTCTGACGCGGCCGCGATGATCCGCAACCGTGTCCTGTTCGTCCTGGTTCTCGCCGCGGCCGTCGCGGCCTTGACCCTCGCCTTCCTCGGCTTCGCGCCCAACCGGCTGGCGAATGGCCGTGCCATCGGGCTCGCAGAGGCGTCGGGGCCGGCGGGACTGACGCTCATCTTCGCCTGCGCCACGCTGCTGGCGGGTGCCTGTTTCGCAAGGCAAGGCCGGCTCGTGCATCTGGCGGCGCTCGCGGCCGCGCTCGTCCTCCTGCTGCTCTTGCCGTTCATCGCCGGGCGGGCCGCCGACACGCTCGTCGCAATGGCGACCCCGATCGCACGCACCTCGCTCGCCGGTGGCTTCTGGATCATGGAGCTCGCGGCCGCGCTCGCCATCGGCGATGCGCTGCGACGTCTGCAGGCCGGCCTTCCTGCCAAGGCGGCGCTGGTCATCGGCATCGTCGCCGTGCTGGCGATCGCCGGCTGGAGCGGCAGCTTCGACCAGCTCTCGCTCGCCAAGGAGGCTGCGAACCGGCGCGAGGCCTTCCTCGGCGAGACCGAACGCCACGGCTTCCTCGTGGCGCTTTCGGTCCTGCTCGCCCTCCTGCTCGGCGTGCCGCTCGGCATCGCGGCGCAGCGCCGCCCGCGCTGGCACAACGCCATCTTCGGCGTGCTCGACATCATCCAGACCATTCCGTCGATCGCGCTGTTCGGCCTGTTGATCGGACCGCTCGCGGCGCTCTCCACCGAGGTCCCCGCCCTGCGCAGCCTGGGGATCTCCGGCATCGGGGTGGCGCCCGCCGTCATCGCGCTCGTGCTCTATTCGCTCCTGCCGATGGCGCGCGGCGCCTATGCGGGGCTCGCCAGCGTGCCGGCCTCGGTGATCGAGACGGCGCGCGGCATGGGCATGACGGGGGGCCAGATCCTGGTGCAGGTCGAGGCGCCCATCGCCCTGCCGGTGCTGCTCTCAGGCCTGCGCATCGTCACCGTGCAGGCGATCGGCCTCGCGGTCGTGGCGGCGCTGATCGGCGCAGGCGGTCTCGGGAGCTTCGTCTTCCTCGGCCTCGGCCAACGAGCGCTGGATCTCATGCTGCTCGGCGCCATCCCGACCATCTTCATGGCGCTCGGCGTCGATTTCATTTTCCAGTTGCTGCTCAGCGCGGCGAGGAGGTCGCCATGATCGAGCTCGACCATGTGGTGAAGCGTTATGGCGGCCATGGCGCGGTCGACGGCCTGTCGCTCAAAATCGAGGCGCGCACGCTTTGCGCCTTCGTCGGCCCTTCGGGCTGCGGCAAGTCGACGACGCTACGCCTGATCAATGCGCTGATCCGTCCCGATGAGGGAGCGATCCGCATCGACGGGCAGGATATCGCGGCCATCCGGCCCGAGACGCTGCGGCGCGGCATCGGCTATGTGATCCAGTCGATCGGGCTGTTCCCGCATTGGAACGTCGCCGACAATATCGCGACGGTGCCTCGCTTGCTGGGTTGGCCGGCCCCGAAAATCGAAGCGCGCATCGACGAGCTTCTGCATCTGTTGCGCCTCGATCCGGGGCAGTTCCGGACGAAATTCCCCCACCAGCTTTCCGGCGGCCAGCAGCAGCGTGTCGGCGTCGCGAGGGCGCTCGCCGCCGACCCGAACATCGTGCTGATGGACGAGCCTTTCGGTGCGCTCGACCCGCCGACCCGCGAGGCCCTGCAGGTGGAGATCCGCCGCATCCAGGCCGAAACGCGCAAGACCATCGTCTTCGTCACTCATGACATGGACGAGGCCTTGCGGCTCGGCGACAGCGTCGCGGTGATGCAGGCCGGCAAGCTCGTGCAATATGCAGCGCCTGCAGAGATCCTGGCGAACCCGGCAAACGACTTCGTGCGCCAATTCGTCGGCGGCGCCGATATGTCGATACGCGTGCTCGCGGTCGCCCGGGTCGCCGAACGCATGCGCCGCGATGGCGAAGCCTCCGGCGAAGCGATTTCGGCGGGCGCCTCGCTGAAGGAGGCGCTGACCTTGATGATGATGAGCGGACGGCAAGCGCTGCCCGTCGCCGAGGCGGATGGGCGCCGTCTGGGCGTCCTGCATCTTGCGGATCTGGCGCGGCTGTGAGCACCGAGGCAAAAGCGGCGCTGCCCTCGCCGCTCACCATCGGGCTCGCCGTGCTGCTCGTCGCGCTGGTGCTCGCTTTGCCGCATCTCCAGGGGCCGATGCATTGGCTGTTTCCGGAAGTGGAGCGACCGGTCTATCAACGCGCCAGCTTTGTGGAACTGATCGTTTCGCATCTCGGCCTCGTCCTCGCCTCGAGCGCCGCCGCGATGCTCGTCGGGGTCGCAGCCGGCATCTTCGCGACGCGCGAGAGCGGCGCCGAATTCGAGCCGCTGATCAACGCCGTCACGGCCATCGGCCAGACCTTCCCGCCGGTCGCGGTGCTGGCGCTTTCGGTGCCGCTGCTCGGCTATGGCGGCGCTCCGACCTTGGTGGCGCTCGCCGTCTATGCGGCGCTCCCCATCACGGAAGGCACCATCGCCGGGCTGCATGCCGTGCCGCGCGACGCCAAGGACGCGGCCGAAGGCCTCGGTTTCTCCAAGCTGCGGCGGCTCCTCGATGTCGAGCTGCCGCTCGCCTCGCCCATCATCCTGTCCGGCATCCGCATCGCGGTGATCATCAATATCGGCACGGCGACCATCGGCTCGACCATCGGGGCGCTGACGCTCGGCTCGCCGATCATCGAAGGCCTGTCGGCCTCGAACCCGGCCTATGTGGTGGAAGGCGCGGTCGTCGTGGCCTTGCTGGCGATCCTGGTCGACCGCCTGTTCGAGGACATGGTGCATTGGGCGCAGAGGCGTTCGGGAGCTCTCGCGGCAAGAGGCTGACCGGTATCGCGACCGTCTCGGCCGCCCTTCCTCTCGGCGATCCACCGACTTCAACGTCACAAGAGCGGGCGAGACGCCGGCGGTCCCGGCCATGCAAAATCGGAAGGCTGGGCCGCGCTCCATAGGCTTGCCTATTATAAGCGCGCTTATAATATGGACGCTATGAACGCACATTCGGGGTCGGTGCGCAGCGCCAGGCGTGAATTCGCCTTCCTGCTGCATGACGTGGCCCGGCTCCTGAAGACCTACACCAACAAGCGGGCCCGCGAGGTCTCGGTGACCCGGGCGCAATGGTCCGTGCTCTCGAGGATCGAGCGCCATCAAGGGCTCAAGCAATCGGATCTCGCCGGTCTCCTCGATATCGAGCCGATCACGCTCGGGCGCATCGTGGACAAGCTCTGCGACCAGGGCCTGGTGGAGCGGCGCTCGGACGCCGATGACCGGCGCCTGCGCCGCCTGTTCCTGCTGCCGGCCGCCGAGCCGATCCTGGCGCGACTGCACGAGCTCGGTGAGGACATCATGGCCAAGGCGCTCGCCGGAGTCGGCGACGAGACTGTGATGCGGCTGATCGCCGACATGGACGCCATCAAGGACAGACTGAAAGACCTGCTGCTATGCGAATCCAAATGAGCGGCGCCGAAAGGCTGTCGCCAAGGATGCCCCTATGACTGCGGTCGCCTTCAAGGAAACGGCCGAGCGGCCGAAGACGGTCGCGCATCCGCGGAACAGGGCCCGTTTCAAGCGCCTGCTGGTGCGCTTCGTGCTCCTGGTGCTGGTGCCGCTCGCGGTTCTCGGCCTCGGCCTTTTCTACTATCTGAGCACCGGCCGCTACGTCTCGACCGACAACGCCTATGTGGGCTCGCAGCGCGTGCTGATCACGCCCGACGTCTCCGGCAAGGTGATCCGGATCGCGGTGCAGGAGGGCCAGCACCTGTCGGTCGGCGACGTGCTGTTCGAGATCGACCCCGTGCCCTATCGCATCGCGGTGACGCAGGCGGAGGCGCGGCTCGCCCTCGCCAGGACCGAATACGACAATCTGCGCACGCTGTCGGACAGCTTCGCGCGCCAGATCGATCTCTCGCGCCAGACGCTCGCCCTGCGCCAGGCGGACCTCAAGCGCAAATCGGACCTGCTCGGCAATAATGCCGGCTCGAAGGCCGATCTCGACAATTCGGCCATCACGGTCGCGGCCGCCCGCACCGGGCTCGAGCAGCTCGAGCAGCAATTGGCCGGCCTGCGCAACCAGCTGCTCGGCCGGCCGGATCTGCCCTTCGCCGAATTCCCGCCGGGCCAGCAGGCGCAAGCCGCCCTCGACAGCGCCAGGCGCGATCTCGCCAACACCGTGCTGAAAGCCCCGATCAAGGGCATCGCCACGCAAGTCACCAGCATCCAGATGGGCCGCTATATCTCGGCCGGCAACCCGATCTTCTCGGTCGTCGCCGATGACCAGCCCTGGGTCGACGCCAACCCGAAGGAAACCGACCTCACCTATGTGCGCGAGGGCCAGAAGGTCACGGTCAGCGTCGATGCCTATCCGGACCGTGTCTGGCACGGCACTGTCGCCGCGATCAGCCCCGGCACCGGCGCGCAATTTTCGATCCTGCCGCCCCAGAATGCCAGCGGCAACTGGGTGAAGGTGGTGCAGCGCGTGCCCTTGCGCATCGAATTCGCGCCAGGCGAGGACACGAGCGCGCTGCGCTCAGGCATGAGCACCGTGGTCGAGATCGATACCGGACGGCGGCGCTCCGTCTCGACCTTGCTCGGGGCGCTCGGCCTCAAGGCCTTCGGGGCGACGCCAGCCGCTTCCCCCTGATGCCGACCGTTCTCGCCACGCCGGAGATCGGGTCCACCAAGCGCGCCCTCCTGACCGTCTGCGTCATGATGGCGACCATCATGCAGGCGCTCGACACCACCATCGCCAATGTGGCGCTGCCCTATATGCAGGGCAGCCTCGGCACGACGCAGGACCAGGTGAGCTGGGTCCTCACCTCCTATATCGTGGCGGCCGCCATCATGACGGCGCCGCTCGGCTGGATGTCGACGCGCTTCGGCCGCAAGAAGCTGTTCCTCGTCTGCGTGGTCGGCTTCACGGTCGCTTCCATGCTGTGCGGCATCGCCCAGAACATCGAGCAGATGGTGCTGTTTCGCCTGCTGCAGGGCGTGTTCGGCGCGGCGCTCGTGCCGCTGTCGCAATCGGTCCTGCTCGATATCTATCCGGTCGAGCAGCGCGGCCAGGCCATGGCGCTATGGGGCATGGGCGTGATGCTCGGCCCGATCATGGGGCCGACGCTCGGCGGCTGGCTCACCGATTCCTTCGACTGGCGCTGGGTGTTTTTCGTCAATCTGCCCTTCGGCATCCTGACGACGCTCGGCATCATGTTCGTCATGGACGAGGCGCGCTCGCGGCGCGACATCCCCTTCGACTGGTTCGGCTTCCTGTCGCTCAGCCTCGGCATCGGGGCCATGCAGATGCTGCTCGATCGCGGCCAGGACCAGGGCTGGTTCGAATCGAACGAGATCTGGACGGAGCTGTTCCTGTCGATCGCCGGCTTCTACTTCTTCTTCGCGCATGCGCTGACGGCGGAACGTTCCTTCATCCCGCTCAGCATCTTCAAGGACCGCAATTTCGCGGTCTCGGTGGCGATGATGTTCCTGGTCGGCATCATCCTGCTCGCCACCATCGCGCTGATCACCCCCTATATCCAGAACCTGATGGGCTATCCGGTGCTCACCTCGGGCTTCCTGCTCGGGGGGCGCGGCATCGGCACCTTCTTCGCCATGATGCTGGTCGGGCGCCTGCTGAAATACATCGATGCCCGGCATCTCGTCTTCGTCGGGCTCATCGCCTCGACCTTCTCGCTCAACCAGATGGTCTATTTCACGCCGGACGTCGCGGCCTCGACCATCCTGTGGAACAGCGTCGTGCAAGGCCTCGGGCTCGGCTTCATCTTCGTGCCGCTGAACACCATCGCCTTCTCGACCCTGCCGCTGCAGTTCCGCACCGACGCGACGGCGCTCTGGACCTTGATCCGCAATCTCGGAAGCTCGGTCGGCGTCTCGATCGTCTTCGCCGAGCTGACGACCAAGACCACCATGTTCCACAGCCAGCTCGTGGAATTCGTCACGCCCTTCAACAACGCCCTGCAGAACCCCGACGTCGCCAGGATCCTGTCCATGACCAGCGATACCGGGCGCGCCATGCTCGACCAGCTCGTCACCAAGCAGGCCGAGGTCATGGCCTATTCCAATGACTTCCGGCTGATGACCTTCGTCAGCCTCGCGGCCTTCCCGTTGCTCTTCCTGCTGCGCTCGACGCGCCGCAAGCCGGTGAGCAGCGAGGCGGTGCACGCGATGGAGTAAGGCCTGGTCGAAGGACCGCGTGGCCAAGCCAGAGCGTCAAGCCAGGATATGGTCGACCACGCCGCGACCCGCGAAGCAGATGGGACGTTTCCTCGACAGACGCAGCCTCGACAGACACAGCCTCATTTGGGTCCTTTTCATGGAGTGGGCCCCTAAGGCAGCTCGTTGACATCATGTTGTGCAGGCCCTAAATCGTATTAGGCGCGAGGATAAGGAGCGAAGGTGTCGGTATCGGCTTCGCCAGAAAAGACGCGGGACGATCAGCGGGCGGCAACCGGCCGGGACGTGGCGCGGCTGGCCGGGGTGTCACAGGCTGCCGTCTCGCTCGTGCTCAACGGCGCTGGCGCCTATCACGGGCTGTCGGAAGCCACGCAGCGGCGGGTTCGGTCGGCTGCCGACAAGCTTTCCTATGTGCCCAACCATGCGGCGCGCAGCCTGCGGCGCAAGCGCACCAACACCATCACCTTCATGACCGCCGATCTGGGGAACCGCTATTTCGCCGAGGTCGTGACCGCTGCCGAGGCGCTCGCCCGCGCCCGCGGCTATGTCGTGAACGTCGTTGCCGCACACACCGAGGCTGACGAGATCGCCACGATCGAGCGATTGTCGAACGGGGTTTCGGACGGGCTGGTGGTGCATGGCGGGGCGCGCTGGACAAGCGACGAGATCCTCCGCTTGCGCCGCCGCGGCCTCGCCTGCGTGCTGCTCCAGGATTCCGGGGCCGGCGAGAACGACGCCGCGACGATCCCATGCGTGCGCGTGGACATCGAGCTGGGGGGCTTTCTCGCCACCCGGCACCTGCTGGAGCTCGGACATCGCCGTGTCGCGCATATCACCGACGAAAGAATGGCCGAGCAGCCGATCAACGATCGCCTGGCGGGCTATCGGCGTGCGCTGAGCGAAGCGGATATCGAATTCGATCCCGCGCTGGTCATGTCAGGCGTCAACAGCTTCGCGGGTGGGGATGCGGCGATGCGATCGCTCATGGCCGATGCGCGTCCGACCGCGGTGTTCGTGTTCAACGACCAAATGGCAATCGGGTGTCTGCATGCGCTCTCCGCGCTCGGGATGCGCGTACCGCAAGACGTCGCCATCGTCGGCTTCGACGGCACCGAGCTCGGCGCGTTCAGTATCCCTGAGTTGACGACCATCGATCATCCACGCCGCGAGCTCGGACGTCTCGCCGCACAGGCCATGCTCGACCTTCTCGAAGGACGGGGCGACCCGACGGGCATACCCACTTTGCCCGTCCGGCTCGTCGTGCGGCGATCCTGCGGAGGGCAACCAACGATCTGAACTATCGGCCAAGAAACTGTCGACCAAGACATCATGAGCCGAAAACAGGAGGGAGCGAAATGAACAAGGTGCGGAAGGATCTCACCACCGGTCGAGGCACGCTCAGCCGTCGCGCTCTGCTCGGGGCAGGCGCCGGGATGGTGCTCGCCGGAGACCTCCGGGCGCGCGCGCAGACAACCACGCCGCTGACCATGACGGTGTGGGGCGCGCAGGCGGAACAAGACGCATTCAATGCGGCGATCGCGGAATACCAGACGCAGCATCCCGAGATCGCCATTCGCCTGGAGGTGAATGGCAACGCGATGCAACTCTATCAGCAGGTGGACACGCGGCTTGCGGGGCGGCAGGCGCCCGACATCTTCCGCGTGCAGTATCAACAGATCGGCCGCTATGCGAGCACACGCGCCGTGATCGACCTCGGCCCCTATGTCGATGCCAGCTACTCCGCCGATTTCGAGCCGGCGTTCCTGCAGGCGGTGACCTATAAGGGGCGGCCTTATGCGATGCCGCACCACACCGATACTTTCGCGCTCTACTATAATCGCGATCTGTTGCAGAAGATCGGCGTCGAGGTGCCGACCAGTCTTGAAACGAGCTGGTCATGGCAGGACTTCATCCGCGTTGCGCGCGCCCTGAAGGAAAAAGCCGGTGCGCCATATGGCTTTGCGATGGGCTGGCAGAACGCGGCATATCGGTGGCTGCCTTTCCTCTACCAACATGGTGGTGAGCTGCTGAATGAGGATTTGACCGCATCGCAACTCGCGACGCCGAAGGGGATCGAGACGATCGCCTGGACGCAGTCCTGGTTCAAGGAAGGCCTTGTGCCGCCGAGCACGTCCATCAAGAGCAGCGAACAACCGCAGAATCTGTTCGCCAACGGCACGATCGGCATGCTGCTCCATGGCGACTGGCAGATTCCGTTCCTGACCAAGAACATGAAGGCGGACTGGGGCGTCACCTACATGCCCCGCGACGTGGCGATGGCATCCGATCTCGGCGGCAACTGCCTGGCGATCTCCCGCGACTGCAAGCATCCGGAGCTCGCTGCGGATTTCCTGAAATTCCTGTCGGGCAAGGAGAAGATGCGCGACTTCGTCACTAGCGCCCAATTCCTCCCGGTCCGCAAGTCCCTGATGACGGAGCGACTGCCTTATGCTCTGCGGCCCGATGCAATGGAGGTGTTCGTCAAGCAGTCGAGCACCATTCCGTCCCATCTGGTACGTACGGTGACCATGCCGGTGTTCAGCAAGATCAATGTGGCGCTGACGGACCAGTTCGATCTCGCCTTCACCTCCGACCAGGATGCCACGGCGACGGCGAAGGCGATCGACACCCGCGTCCAGGCCCTGCTCTCCACCTGATGTCGGTCTCGCCCGCCCTTCTTTCGGCCTCGGCCGCGCCGCGCCCGCTCGAGCTTCTTGCGCATCGATGGGCAAAGCGGCGGCGCTGGCTGACGCCCTATCTCTTCATCTCGCCGAACCTCATCCTGTTCGGCCTGTTCAGCTTCCTGCCGCTTCTCTACGCCGTCTATATCAGCTTCCATGATTGGAGCCTGATCGGCGATGCCGAATGGCTCGGTCTCGGCAATTATCTGCGGATCTCACGCGATCCGCTGTTCTGGCAGGCGCTCAGGAACACCGGCCTTTATGCGCTGAGCGTCGTTCCCACCAGCATGGCGATCGGCCTTTTGCTGGCGATCGGCCTCAACCGGCGCTTCCCGGGCCGCGCGCTGATCCGCAGCGTCTACTTCCTGCCTGTGGTCGTCTCGTCGGTTGCGGCCGGCACGATCGCCGCCTGGATGTTCAACGACAATTACGGCGTCATCAACACGATGCTGGTGCATCTCGGCATCGACCGGATCGCCTGGCTGTCCAAGCCGCAATGGGCGCTGCCCTCGCTCGCCTTCGCAACGCTGTGGGTGCGCGTCGGATTCAACATGGTCGTGTATCTTGCGGCGCTGCAGTCGATCCCGCCCGTCTACTATGAGGCGGCGCGGATCGACGGCGCGTCGACCCTGGCGCAGTTCCGCCACGTCACATGGCCGCTGCTGTCGTCGGCCACCTTCCTTTTGCTGATCCTCGACATCATCAACTCATTCCAGGTGTTCGACCTCGTTTACGTCATGACCGGTGGCGGTCCGGGCTTCTCGACGACGATGGTGGTGCAATACATCTTCACCTCGGCGTTCGTGACGTCGGAGATGGGGTATGCGAGCGCGATGGGCGTCGTGCTCTACCTACTGATCCTCGTCTTCACCATCGTGCAATGGCGCGCCGGCCGGCAGGCGCAGAGCGCGCTATGAGGAGAGCTCGGCCAGGCAACGCCATGATCTGGCTGGCGCTCGTCGCCGGCGCGGTGGTGATGGCCTTCCCGATCTATTGGATGTTCGCAACCGCGGTGCGGCCACGTGACGAGATCTTCGCGGCGCTCGTCGCGCTCCTGCCCACACATATGACGTTCGACAATTTCCACGCGATCCGGCAGCACTATCCGCTGCTCGGCTGGACGGCAAATTCCTTGTTCATCGCCGTCGTCGGCGTCGTCATCACCGTGTTCGCCAACCTACTCTGCGGCTATACCTTCGCCAAATTCCGGTTTGCCGGCCGCAATATACTGTTCTTCGCCATTCTCGGCACGTTGATGATCCCGATCCAGGTGATCCTGGTGCCGGAATTTCTGATCACCGCGTGGCTCGGCCTGTTGAACACGCCCTGGGGCGTCATCCTGCCGCGGGCCGCGGAAGCCTTCGGGATCTTCATGGTCCGGCAATTCATGGTGGCAATCCCCGATGAGCTGCTGGAGGCCGCACGGCTCGACGGCGCCAGCGAGCTGCGCATTTTCCTGCGCATCGTGGTGCCGCTCTCGCGGCCCATCATCGCGGTGCTGGTGATCTTCACCTTCATGTGGCGCTGGAACGATTTCTCCTGGCCGCTGGTCGTGCTCACCGACCACGACGCCTACACATTGCCGCTCGGCCTCAACCTGCTGCGCGGCGAGGTCAATCCCGAATGGGGCCAGGTGATGGCGCTCGCGCTTTTGAGCCTCGCGCCCATGTTGATCATCTTCATCGCCTTCCAGCGATTCCTGATCCAGGGCATCGCCAGCACCGGCCTGAAATAAGGAGCCTTCGAATGACCAAAATCGCCATGATCGGCGCCGGCAGCGTGGTGTTCGTCAAGAACCTCTTGACCGACATATTGAGCCTGCCCGAGCTCAAGGACTGCACGATCGCGCTGCACGACATCGACGAGGAGCGGCTGGAGACGGCCGGCATGATGGCGCGCTGGACCGCGAGGCAATTCGGCGCCTCTTCGGTGATCGAGGAACACAGGAGCCGACGCGCCTCTCTCGACGGGGCCGACTTCGTCATCAACATGGTGCAGATCGGCATGCACGAGGCGACGCTGCTCGATTTCGAAATTCCGACCAAATACGGGCTGAAGCAGACCATCGCCGACACGGTCGGCATCGGCGGCATCTTCCGCGGCCTGCGCACCATCCCATTCATGCTCGACCTGGTCGCCGACATGCAGGCCGTCTGTCCGGGCGCGACATTGCTGAACTACACCAACCCGATGAGCATCCTGACTTGGGCTGTCTACAAGGCCTTCCCGCAACAGCGCGTTGTCGGCCTCTGCCACAACGTGCAGCACACATCGCAGGACCTGGCCGAATACTTGAATGTCGATTTGAGCCGTCTCTCCTATGACTGCGCCGGCATCAATCACATGACGTGGTTCCTGCGCCTGATGATCGACGGAGAGGATGCGTATCCGCGCCTGTTCGAGGCGGGAAGGGATCCTGATATCTATGCCAAGGACAAGATACGCTTCGAGCTGATGTACCAGCTCGGCCGCTTCGTCAGCGAGTCGAGCGAGCATAGCGCCGAATACACGCCCTATTTCCTGCGCCGGGACGACCAGATCGCCGAGTTCGACGTGCCCGTCGACGAGTATATCCGTCGCAGCGAGCGCAATCTTCAGCGCTATGCTGAGACCCGCCGCAAGCTCCTGGCGGAGGAGAGCTTCCCGCTGGAGCGCAGCGCCGAATATGGCGCGACCATCATCCACGCGATGGTCACGGGCAAGACGGCGCTGATCTATGGCAACGTCGAGAATACCCGCCTGATCGACAACCTGCCGGAAGGATGCTGCGTCGAAGTGCCGGTCGTGGTCGATCGCAACGGGCTACGTCCGGTGCATGTCGGCGCGCTGCCACCTGAGCTCGCCGCGCATTGCGCGCCGCATGTCTTCGTGCAGGACCTGACCGTGCGCGCGGCTCTCGAAGGAGATCGGCAGCGCGTCCATCGCGCCGCCATGCTCGACCGTCATGCGGCCAGCGTTCTCTCGTTGAAGGAAATCCGCGCCATGACCGATGAGCTGATCGAAGCCCATGGCGCGGCAATGCCGGCCGGCATCCGCGGGCGCGCCGACGGGGCCGGGGTCAACAAGATGCTGCAAGCCGCCGATTGAGTCGCATGGCGTTGCCAGGATCAATCCTGAAGCTCGATGATGTCGGCCTCGTCGCCGAGCCGCTCGGCGGCGATCTCGGCGGTACGGCGATGATGCGTGAACAGGATGCATTGCAGATCGGTGCCGATCTCCGCGAGGGCCGCAACGCCATGGGCGGTGCGCTCGTCGTCGAAGGTCACGAAGATATCGTCGGCGATGAAGGGCGGCGGCTCGAGGCGGGACGCGTAGCTCTGCACATAAGCGAGGCGCAAAGCCAGATAGAGCTGGTCGCGCGTGCCCTCGCTCAGCGCCTCGATCCTGAGACCAGCCCCACTGGCGCGGCGCGCCACGAGGAGGGGCAGATCGCCTTCGTCATAGAGCGAGCCTAGGCCAGAGAAGGCGCCGCCGGTCAGCTTGGCGAACACCTCGCCGGCCCGCGCCATCAGCGGGTTGTGAGCCGCTTCCCGGTGCCGCTCGATCGCCCTTCCGAGCAGGAGCGCGCCGAGCTTCAGCACCGCCCAATCGCGCGCCGCCGCCGCCAATTCGCCTTCGGCATTGCGCCTTTTCTGGGCCGCAAGCTCGGCCCCGGCGCCGAGCTCCAGCGCTGCTCTGCGCCTCACCTCGCGATCGTGCTCGGCGAAGCTCTCCTTGCTTTCGAGCTCCAGCCTTTCGGTTTCGCGCTCGAGCTCGGAGAGCCTCTGCTCCAGCGTGTCGGCATCGAAGCCCGCAAGTTCGGTCTTGATCGATTCTTCGTCGAGACCATCGGCCAGGGAGAGCATGTTCTCGTGCCGGTCGCGCAGCCCGGCCCGCAGAGCCGCGTGCCGGTCGAGACGCGTCAGCACCGCCTGCAGGCTCTCGCTCTCCCCAAGCCCGGCCTCGGCGGCGAGCCCGGCCAGCGCCGCCCGTGCCTCGGCGAGCCCCTCGTCAGCGAGCCTGTCCGTCTCGATGGCGGAGCTAAGCCTCGTGTCGCAATCGCGACGCCGCGCCGCGGCCTGCGCGGCCGCAGCGGCCCGTTCATGCAGAGCTTTGGTGGCGATTTGCGCCGGCGCCTCGACGAGGTCCGGCGCCAGGGCGCGCATGAGTTCCATGGTCCGCCGCTCGAAATCGAGATTGTCGCGTCGCATGCCGGCGATGCGGCGCTCCTCCCTGGCGATGAGGCGCATCGCATCCGGCACTTCGTCCCAGGCCTTGATGGCGGCCTCGGCCGCGGCGAGCGTCGTGGCGGGCGCAAGGCCGAGCTTGGGCAGGCCCGCCTGCCAGCGCTGCGTCCATTGGCACGACCGGTTCGAGGCTTCTTGCAGCGATGCCTCGAGCTCCTCGATCCTGGCGCGCGAGGCATCGATCCGGGCGGCGAGGCCGCGTGCCGCCTGCCAGGCATCCGAGAGACGGCGCAGTCGCGCCTCGAGCCGCCCTGCGATCAAGGCCGGCGCCTCGTCGAGCCCAGTAAGTGCGACAGCTTGGAGCCCGATGGCTTGGGCCATTTCCCGCAGCCCAGGCAGCAGGGATTGCCCCTCCTGTTCGACCCCAATGAGCTTCTGGCGCCGCTCCTCGAGCTGCGCGCGCCGATCGAGCAAGGCCGCAACCGCCACAGACCACGGTGCCATCTCGGCTGGAGTGAGCGGCGATACGCCCGAGGACGCGAAGGCGGCGCGCCAAGCCCCGGTCAGCTCACGCTCCTGTGCTTCGATCTCGGCGAGCGCTGCCTGCGCCTTCGCCTGCCGCTCGCGTGCCGCGCCGAGATTGCGCTGCTGCAAAGCGTGCTCGGCGACGCGTTTGGCATCACCCAGCGCCTCGTCGGCGAGGCGGTCCGCCTCAGCCAGATGCCGCTCGAAGCCGGCGACCGAGGAGGAACGCGCCGCCGGCGCAAGCGCGGCACCGTGAAGCGCTGCGCGCAGCTTCGCCCATTCGGCGTCGCGCTCGCTCCGCTCCGTCCCAATGGCCTCCGGGCTCGGCAGCTTGCGCCCCGCACTCAGCCGCCCGAGTGCCGTCTCGATCTCGAGGCAGGCTCTCGCCGCCGCCTGCACCTCTTCGCGGGCTCGGTCCAGAATCTTGCCGAGCCTGTCGAAGTCCCGGCGGAAGCGCGCAATGGTCTCGGGCGCCGGCAGCGGCACCCTCGCGAGCGCATCGAGCGCTGCCACAGATGGGTCGAGCCGGAGTGTCGCCTCAGCGATGGCACGCGCCTCCTGCTCGATGGCGCGCTGCAGATCGGCCTTCTGCTCCAGGCGCCGCAATCCCGGCTCGAAGGCTGCGAGGCGCTCGCGCAACGGCTCGGGATCTTGCGCTGTGCCGCCGCGCTCGACCGCCTCGCGCGCCAAGGCGCCATGCGCCTGGCGTTCGCGCGCCAGACTGGCGCTGAGCCCTGCGAGTTCGACCTCGAGCGCCTGACCTTCCTTGCAGAGACCGCGCAACGCCGCGAGGTCGGCATCTGACGGCAAATGCCGGTCGATATCGGCTGCGCATACCAGGCCGAGCCGCCTCGCCAGCGCCTCCAGATCCTGGCGCAAGCCCTCGGCTTCGCGATCGACGCCCGGCAGGTCTTCCTTGGCCTTGGCGTATTGCCCGGTCTCGGCGAATTGCTCGGCGATCTCGGCCGCCCGCGCCACGAGCGCATCGTCGACCGACAGCGCCTCGCGCTCGCGCCGCAGGAGCTCGACCGTATGGGCGGTGGCGCCGCGCCGCTCGTTTGCTTCAGCCTCACGGGCGAGCGCCCGGCGCAGCCGCTCGGCGAAGCCCGGCGGCACGTCGAGCACGGCTCCGAGATCATCGAGCGCCTCAACGGCCTGGTCGAAGAGCCGCGCCAGGGGCGCGAGGCGCTTCAGGCGCAGCAACCTCGCCTTTTCGGCCAGGGCCTTGGCACGCTGTTGATCGATGTCGCGCAGCTTGTCGGCCAGCTCCGCGATGCCGGCATTCAGCGCCTTCCAATCGGCACCGCGCAGCTCGTCCTCGCGCATGGCCTTGCGGGCTGCCTCGAAGCGTTCGAGTGCCTGATAGAAGCGGCGATCCTTTGCGGCGCGCGGTGCGAAGATGGCGTCGGCCTCGGTGTCCAGATGCCGACGCAGCTCGCTCGGCTCATGCAGGCCCGAGGCCGCGGCAAACAGCGAGGCGCCGATATCGCCATCGGCCTTCAGCATGTCCTGCGCGCCTTCGCGCAAGGTCTCGGTCGAGAGCCCGAAGGCCCGCGTGAAGACCCCGCGCGTGACGCCGCCGAGGAAGGGAGCCAGCGCATCGTCGCCCAAGGCGGTCTCATCGGCGCCGCGCAAAGTGTCGCGCCGACCCTTGCGGCGCCGGAAGGCAAGATGCTCCCCGCCGCTCGCCACGATCTCGGCGCCGATACGCAGATCGGGAGCCGCGTGCAGGAAATCGAAGCGGGTGCGATGCTCGAAGCCGAACAGCAGATCAGCGATAGCCGCGAGCGCCGTGCTCTTGCCGGCTTCGTTGCGGCCATGCACGACATGCAGGCGCGCGCTTTGCCGGAAACGGATCTCACGATCCGTCAGCGAGCCGTAGCGTTCGAGAGCGAGGAGCCGGAATCTCACGGCTCAGCTGTCCTCGAGCGTCAGCCGGCCGAGCACCAGCGCCGTCGCCTCACGGAGAAGGGTGTCGAGCTCGTCCGCAAGCGGCGGTGAGCCGTCAGCGACGCTTGCCGGCAGCCTGCCGGCGATCTGGCCGAGCAGCGCCTGAGCCTCGGCGCGCAGTCCCGCATCGGCTTCGAGCCCGGCGATCAAGGCCGCCGGATCGAGAAGCCCAGTCTCCGCCAGTCCCGTCTCGGCTCGCCCGGCCGGGCCGCGCGGCTCGCTGGTGCGCATCACCAGATCCTCGATGAAGGCATCCTCATGCAGGCGATGCGCGGCGGCCTGGACCTCGTCACGCAGCATCTGGCGCTCGGCCGCGAGACGCCGGTGCAGCGCGGTCTCGCCCACGAGCTCGATGCGGGCCAAGAGCAGCCGCCCCTCGGACTGGCGCACCGGCTCGCGCAGCGCCTCCTCGATCCGCCCCAGCGCCGCCTCGACGCTTTCGACGCCGCCGAGATCGACCGGCACAAGAGCGAAGCGCGCCTTGTCCAGGATCAGCCGACGCAGGCCCGTCACGGCCCCGTCCTCGACATCGACGAGCATCACGCCCTTAGCTCCCGTCTCGCGGATGCTGCGGCCCTGGATATTGCCCGGATAGACCACATAGGGATCCTGGCTCAGGATCTCGTGATCATGCACATGGCCGAGCGCCCAGTACTGATAGCCGCGCGTCGCGAGGTCCTGAAGCGTGCAGGGAGCGTAGGGCGCATGCGGTGGGCGCCCCGTGCAGGAGGTGTGCAGCACGCCGATATTGAACCAGCCGGGCTGCGCGGCCGGATAGGTCAGCGCATAATTCTCGGCCACCACCCGGTCGGGGAAGCTGCGGCCATGCAGCACGACCTTGAGCTCGTCCAGACGGAAGCTCGCCGGTGCGCGGCTCGGGAACTCGCTGACGCTGCCCGGCAAGGTGACGCTCTTCGTCACCACGCTCTCGGCGTCGTGATTACCCTTGACCAGGAACACCCGGATGCCGGCCCGGTCGAGACGGGCCACCTCGCGGTTGAAGAACAGGCCGATCGAAGCGTCCTTCCATTCCCCGTCATAGATGTCGCCGGCGATCACCACGAAGGCGACCTTCTCGGCGATCGCCGCCTCGACCATGGCATGGAAGGCATCGCGGCCGGCTGAGGCCATGCGGCGCGCCAGCTCCTCATCCTTGAGCGATAGCCCGAGGAAGGGGCTGCCGAGATGCAGATCGGCGGCGTGCAGGAAGGTGAAGGCGGTCATCTCAATTCGCGTCGCGTGGGGACCTTCTCGAATCGACGCACCGACCTTAGCAGCCGCGTCGCCGCAAGAGCGAGGGCGGTCATGCGCCGGCTCCCCGGGAAGGCGCCTGCTCCTCGAGCCCTCTGACGAGCGCCGCGACGATGCTCGCCACCTGGTCGAGCAGGATGCCCATCGGCATGGCGGTGAGCTTTTCCTCGAGGCCGAGAAGCACGACGCCATGCACGGCCGAGAACAGCGAGCGCGCCAGCAAGGCCCGGTCGGCGGCCGCCGTCAGCGGCATCAGCGGCTCGAGCAGGGCCTCGACCTTGCCGAACAGCCGGGCCTGGTCGGCGACCAGCCATTCCGGCACGCTCCTGCCTTCGGGCAGACGGTGCTCGAACAGGGCCCGCCAGCGCGCCCGATGGGCGTGGGCGAAGTCCAGATAGGCGAGCGCGAGGTCGACGAGGCGCCGCCTCGCGGTTTCCCTCTGCGTCGCGCCAAGCGCAGCAGGCCCCTCGAGGGCCGGCGCCAGATGGGCGTCGAGGCGCGCCAGCGTGCGGGCGCTCACCGCGAGGATCAGCGCGTCGAGATCGGGAAAGACGGTGTAGATTGCGCCGAGCGCACAGCCGGCCGCCTCGGCGAGAGGGCGCGCCTTCACGCCCGAGAGGCCCTGCGTCTCGATGAGCTCTTCGGACGCCAGGATCAGCTTTTCCTTCAGCTTGTCCCGGCGGCCGAGGGTGGATGATGCGGTCATTTGGGTTGCCGATCGAAATAGGACTTGCGAGACAGAGCTTGAACAATGTTCAGAGATGCGCTACAAGGTGACATGAACAACGTTCATATCCGCCATTACCCCGGCTCGCAAGGCCCGATTCCGATGTTGAACACTGTTCTGCCCATGAGTGGGCCAAAACCCGGCCTCATCGAGAGGCCGGTCCAAGGCCCGCTTCCCAACCCTGAAACAGGCTCGCGCGCGACGACTAGCTCGTGCGTGGATGCGCCTCTTAGGGTTTTGGTAGCCGGCTTCACCGCATCGTCTGTCCCGCAGAGGTGGTTCCCATGATCGCGTCCCTCATCAAGTCGAGACGTTTCGCACCGATGTTCTGGTGCCAGTTCTTCGCCGCCTTGGGGGATAATTTCCTCAAGAATGCGCTTGCGCTCCTGGTCCTGTTCGAATTGGGGGAGGAAAAGGGCGGAGCGTTCGTGACGATTGCCGCCGCGATCTTCATCCTGCCCTCCTTCGTGCTCTCGGCGCTCGGCGGCGAGCTCGCCGATCGTTTCGACAAGGGAAAAGTCGCCCAGAGGGTCAAGCTCGCCGAGATCGGCGCGACCGCGGTCGCGGCCGCCGGCATGGTCTTGCATTCGGTGCCGGTGCTGTTCGCGGCGCTCTTCCTGTTCGGCACCTTGGCGGCGCTGTTCGGGCCGGTGAAATATGGAATCCTGCCCGATCAGCTGCGAGAGGGCGAGCTCACCGGCGGCAATGCGCTGATCGAGGCCGGGACCTTCCTGGCGATCCTCATCGGCACGATCGGCGGCAGCATCGCGTCCGCGTATCTCAGGATGCCCTTCTCGCGGCCGAGCTTCATCGTGGCCGCCATGATGCTGAGCTTCTCGCTCGCTTCGTGGCTCTCCTCCCTGATGATCCGCCCGACCGGCCCGGCGGCGCCGCATCTCGAGATCACGCGCAACCCCTGGACCTCCACCTGGGCTCTCATCGCGAGCTTGCGCGGCGAAGCCCGGCTTTGGGTCGGCGCGATGATCGTCGCCTGGTTCTGGCTCGTCGGCGCGGTGGCGCTGTCGCTTCTGCCGACGCTGGTCAAGGCCGCCTTCAACGGCGGCGAATATGTGATCACGCTGTGCCTCGCGACCTTCGCGATCGGCATCGCGATCGGCTCGCTGC
Source organism: Rhizobiales bacterium GAS188 (assembly GCA_900104855.1). Lineage (NCBI taxonomy): Bacteria > Pseudomonadati > Pseudomonadota > Alphaproteobacteria > Hyphomicrobiales > Rhizobiales bacterium GAS188. Next base: position 3,426,267 of record FNSS01000001.1, on the reverse strand, counting down.
TGGCCGCCAGGGCGAGCCACCAGCGTCCGAACCTCGCCCTCGTGCCGCTCGGCGCGCTGCTGATGGCGGTCTTCTGCCTGGACATCGCCTGGATCGCCGCGACCGCGGTGCCGGCGGCCGAGGAACTCACGCCGATGGCCTTCCTGCTCTCGACCAGCGGCTGGCATATGCTGGTCGGCCTGTTCGGCCTCGCGGTCGCGGGCGGCCTGTACATCGTGCCGTCCTTCGCCCAGGTGCAAGCCTGGGCGGCGCCCGAGCGGCGAGCCCGCGTAGTGGCGGCCGTTAACGTGATCGCGGCCGGCTATATGACGGTCTCGGGCATCGCCGTCGCGGGGGCCCAGTTTTTGGGCGTCACACTCGGCCCTCTCTTCCTGGTCCTCGGCCTGTGCAACATCGCCGCCATGGTGCTGATCCTGCGCCGCTGGGGCAAGGAGGGCGTGCGCGATCTCGGCGTCTTCGTCTTCAAGACGCTGTTTCGCGTCGAGGTCAGGGGGCTCGAGAACATGCCCCCGTCCGGCACCCGCATGGTGATCGCGCCGAACCATGTGAGCCTGCTCGACGGGCCGCTGGTGCATGCGGTGCTGCCGATCGATGCGGCTTTCGCGGTCGACACCACGATCGCCAATGCCTGGTGGGCGAAGCCGTTCATGTCGCTGATCCGCGCCCATCTGCTCGATCCGACCCGCCCGCTCGCGGCGCGGGCCTTGACGCGCGCCGTCGCCGATGGCGAGCCGATTGTGATCTTTCCGGAAGGCCGCATCACCGTGACGCGGGGCCTGATGAAGGTCTATGACGGGGCCGCGATGATCGCCGACAAGGCGGACGCCGTGGTCGTGCCGCTGCGCATCGACGGAGCCGAGCGTTCGCCCTTCTCCTATCTGCGCAAGACGCAGACCCGTAAATCCTGGTTCCCGAAAATCACCGTCACCATCCTGCCGCCGCAGAAGCTCGCGGTCGATCAGAACCTCAAGGGACGGGCGCGGCGCCTCGCGGCGGGCGCCGCCCTCCAGGACCTCATGGCCGAGGCCTCGGTGCTGAGCGCGCCCACGGATCAGACGCTGTTCCAGGCGCTCGTCGAAGCGCGGCGCAAGCGCGACACCGGGCAGCGTCCTGCGGTCGAGGACCCGCTCGGCACCAAGCTCGGCTATCGCAAGCTGATCCTGTCGGCCCAGATCCTCGGCCGCAAGCTGCAGGGCTTGACGCAGCCGGGCGAGGCCGTCGGCGTGCTCCTGCCGAACTCGGCGGGCGTGGTCGTGACCTTCTTCGCCTTGCAGAGCAGCGGCCGCGTGCCGGCCATGCTGAACTTCAGCTCAGGGCCGGCCAATGTCCTCTCCGCCTGCAAGGCCGCCAAGGTCGAGACGGTGCTGACCTCGCGCGCCTTCATCGAGAGAGGCCGTCTCGACAAGCTCGTCGAGGCGCTGTCGGGGACACTGCGGATTGTCTATCTCGAAGACATCCGCGCCGGGATCGGCAGGCTCGACAAGCTGCGCGGCCTCTTCGCCGGTTCCGGCCCGCTCCTGAGGCGCGCCCCGGACGATCCCGCCGTGATTCTGTTCACCTCGGGCTCGGAAGGCACGCCGAAGGGTGTGGTGCTCTCGCATCGCAACATCCTGACCAATGCGGCGCAGGCGCTGGCGCGCTTCGGCGTCAGCGGCGAGGACAAGGTGTTCAACGTCCTCCCGGTCTTCCACTCCTTCGGCCTCACCGGCGGGCTGATCCTGCCGCTCGTCGCCGGAGTGCCGGTCTATATGTACCCCTCGCCTTTGCATTACCGCATCGTGCCGGAGCTCATCTACCAGACCAACGCCACGGTGCTGTTCGGCACTGACACTTTCCTCGCCGGCTATGCGCGCTCCGCCCATCCGTACGATTTCCACTCGCTGCGCCTAGTGCTGGCTGGGGCCGAAGCCGTGAAGGAGCGCACTCGCGCCCTCTATATGGAGCGCTTCGGCGTGCGCATCCTCGAAGGCTACGGGGTCACCGAGACGGCTCCGGTGCTCGCCATCAATACCGAGATGGCCAATCGCAACGGCAGCGTCGGGCGCCTGTCGCCGCTCATGCAGTCGCGCCTCGAGCCGGTGCCGGGCGTCGAGGAAGGCGGACGCCTCTTCGTGCGCGGCCCGAACGTCATGCTCGGCTATCTGCACGCCGACAAGCCCGGCGTGATCGAGCCGCCGGCCGAAGGCTGGCATGACACCGGAGATATCGTCGCCATCGACGAGCGAGGCTTCATCGCCATTCGCGGCCGGGCCAAGCGCTTCGCCAAGGTCGGCGGCGAGATGGTCTCGCTTTCGGCCGTAGAGGTGCTGGCCAACGAGCTCTGGCCCAAGGCGCAATCAGCCGTCATCGCGCTGCCCGATCCGCGCAAGGGCGAGCGCCTGATATTGGTGACGACGCAGGCAGATGGAGCGCGCGACGCCCTCATCCGGGAGGCACGGAACAAGGGCGCCTCGGAGCTAATGATCCCGGCAGAGGTGTTCACGGTGGACAAGCTGCCGCTTCTCGCCACCGGCAAGACCGATTACCCGGAACTGACCGAGCTCGTGAAAGCGCTCGCCGACAAGAAGGCATCGATATTGGCCGCGTAGGAGCGACTTTCAGTGATTGGCGCCCCACGATCCGCGTCGCGACCCTCCATGATTCTTGGCAATAGACATGATCTCGAAAATTGGGCCACGTTTCGGATGAGGATGAAGGGGGCGATGGATGGGCAACGACGAAGCACCCCCGATCACCGTGAGTTTCACGCTCACCCGGGATGAGGAACGCGACTATGGGCGCATCCTGCGAGAGCGTCAGGACCGAGCCGGCGGCTGGGACTATGCCTGGGCTTTCTATCTCGCGGCGATCCCGGTTGGCCTCCTCGGCGGCTTCGCGGCGATCGCCTTCGGCATCGACGGGCGGCGATTCGGCGCCATTGTCGCGACGCTGACCGGCATCGCCTATATGCTCGGCTATTACGCGGCTGTGCTCAGCGCCAATCTCTTGTCGAGGCGGCTGGCGGCGACCATGCGGAACCTACCGGGCTTCCGGGACGAGCGCAGCGTCAGCATCGGCACGAGCGGCATCGACATGGCCTGGCGGAGTTCGCGGTCGTTCTGCGACTGGCGCGACATGACCGACCTGACGCAGGAGCGCGGCCTCCTGATCTTCTGGGTCGGATACAGGACCGCAATCACCGTCCCGCAACGCGCGCTGCCGGACGCCGACGTGGAGGTAGTGCTGCAATTGGTGAAGGCTCGTCTCGGGTCGATGAGAGCGCCTCGAGGCTAGCTGCGCCGGCATGGCGGCCTGGTCCCGGATTGAACAGCGGACACCGGCGCGTGAAATCAGGTCCGGGAGCAAACAACTTTCCGGCCTCATGATAGGATATTTCTAATTATGCATCACAGTCATGATAAGATATTTCCTATTGAAGCTTATATGGATTATAGGCTATATCTTATCGCATGAGAGACGCAATTCGCCATCTCGACCAGCGATTCGCCGTGCTGCGTCCCCTCGCCAAGAGCGCCCGTCCGCCCAAGGGGTGGGTTCGGGCTGTCCGTGATGCGCTCGGCATGACCACCGCGCAGCTCGCGCGCCGCGTCGGTGTGTCGCAGCCGAGGATCGTGGAGCTTGAACAGTCGGAAGTCAGCGGCAGCATAACCCTGCATTCACTGCAGCGGGCGGCTGAAGCACTGGGCTGCCGGGTCGTCTACGCGCTTGTACCGGAAAGGCCTCTTGCGGCAGTCCTGCGCGAGCGGGCGGAGGAGCGTGCTGCCCAGCATTCCGGAGCTGTCGAGCACAGCATGCGCCTCGAAAACCAGGCCGTGCCCGACAAGCACGCCAGCAAGGAGCTTCATCGGCAAAGGGTGGAGAGCCTGCTGCGGCGTCCCGCACGACTTTGGGACGATGCATGACGGGTGATATTCGACTTCAGTGACAACGCGACGCCGCTGACGCCAGGGGAATTGGAAGGCCTGATTCCGACTCACATCACCCTGCGAAGCGAACTGAACGAGCTGGAGCAGAAAAACATCGCCGCGGCCGATCGCTGGGCTTTCTCCAGGCGTCGCGATGTGGCCTCCGAGCCGTTCCTTCGAGGGCTTCATCGCCGGATGTTCGATCGCGTGTGGCGTTGGGCCGGACAGTATCGTACGACGGAGCGCAATCTCGGCGTCGCAAGCTATCGTATCGAACCCGACTTGCGACAGGTCATCGAAGACGCGCGCTACTGGCTCGGCCATTCATCCTATGCGCCCGACGAAATGGCCGTCCGCTTTCATCATCGACTGGTCGCGATCCATCCTTTCGCCAACGGCAACGGACGGTGGTCACGCCTGGCCGGTGACTTGCTCATGCTCCAGCAGGGCCGCCAGCGCTTCACCTGGGGCAGAGCCAATCTGCAGACCATCAGCGATGTGAGGCGCGCCTACATCGATGCGCTGCGTGCCGCCGACGAACATGATCTTGATCCACTCATCGCCTTTGCAAGGTCCTAGGCTCAGAGCCGCGATTGATTGCCGAAGCGGGCTGGCGCGCCACCGGAAAGAGGGCGACCGGGACGGTCGCGGTCCCAGGGCGCCCATTCATCGCCCGCCGCAGTTCCGCCACCTCCCCGGCTCCTATATAAACCCGCATAGGCGAATTCTGCCGTGAGGATGAGGGCGAGCATGGCCGACGAGAAGACGATCTTGGTTGGCAAGAGCGCGGCTGGCGAGGAAGTGCTCACTCTCGCGCTCGCCAATCGTCACGGCCTCGTCACCGGTGCCACCGGCACAGGCAAGACGGTGACCTTGCAGGAGATCGCCGAAGGGCTTTCGAAAGTCGGCGTCCCGGTGTTCACGGCCGACATCAAGGGCGATCTGTCGGGCATCTCGGTACGCGGCCAGGGCAAGGACGCCCTGGTCAAGCGGGCCAAGGAGATCGGCATCCCCTACGCGCCCGACCAGTTCCCGACGGTGTTCTGGGACGTGTTCGGCGAAGAGGGCCATCCGATCCGCGCCACGGTCTCCGAGATGGGCCCCTTGCTGCTGTCGCGCCTGCTCGACCTCAACGACACGCAGGAAGGCGTGCTCAACATCGTCTTCCGCATCGCCGACGACAATCATTGGCCGCTGCTCGACATGAAGGATCTGCGCGCCGTGCTCGTCTACGTCGCCGAGCAATCGTCGCAGATCAAGATGCAATACGGCAACGTCACGAACGAATCCGTCGGCGCCATCCAGAGGCAGCTATTGATCCTGGAGAATCAGGGCGCTTCCAAATTCTTCGGCGAGCCGGCCCTGCAGATATCCGATTTCATCCGCCTCGATGCCAATGGACGCGGCTTCATCAATATCCTGGCGGCCGACAAGCTGATGCAGAAGCCGCGCCTCTACGCGACCTTTCTGCTCTGGATGCTCTCCGAGCTGTTCGAGCAGCTCCCAGAGATCGGCGATCCCCAGAAGCCCAAGCTCGTCTTCTTCTTCGACGAGGCCCATCTCCTGTTCACCGATGCGCCCAACGCCCTGCTCACCGCGATCGAGCAGGTGGTGCGCCTCATCCGCTCGAAGGGCGTCGGCGTCTATTTCGTCACCCAGAACCCGCTCGACCTGCCCGACCGGGTGCTGGCCCAGCTCGGCAATCGCGTGCAGCACGCGCTGCGCGCCTTCACGCCGCGCGACCAGAGGGCCGTGAAAGCGGCCGCCGACACCTTCCGCCAGAACCCGAAGATCGACACCGCGACCGCGATCACCCAGCTCAATATCGGCGAAGCGCTGGTCTCCATGCTCGAAGGCAATGGCGTGCCGGCCATCGTGCAGCGGACCTTGATCGCCCCGCCCATGGCGCAGGTCGGGCCGATCACGTCCGAGCAGCGCGCAGCCCTGATGGCGCAGAGCCCGGTGCGCGGCAAATACGACACGGCCGTCGACAATGAGAGCGCCTATGAGATCTTGCAGAAACGCCGCCAGATGGCCGAGGCGCCGGCTCAGCAGGCCTCGCAGTCCGGCGGCATCGGCGGCGTGCTGGGATCGCTGCTCGGCGGCCTCACGGGGCCGCGCACCACGGCTGGCGGACGGACCTCGACGCGCATGTCGACCAGCGAGCTGATCGTCCGCAACGTCATCGGCGGCGCGGCGCGCACCGTCGGCAACACCATCGCGCGCGACCTGATCCGCGGCGTGCTCGGCGGCTTCACCAGGAATTGAGACCTTTGCGGCATTCCGAAAACGCCCCCCACCCGTACCCTCCCCACCACTGCTGTCTACATTTCTTGGGGGGAGGGATGCGATCAGCGCTGATCGTCTCCCGGCGATGAAGCACCGCGAGCCCAAGGCTGCGACCAGCGCCGTTGCTTTCAAGGCAGTCTCGGATCGCAAGGCAGTCCCGGATCGCAAGATGAACGCCTCGCGCCGCACGCCCTATCTGCAGGGACAGATCGACGGGCTGTGCGGCCTCTATGCCATCGTCAACGCCTTCCAGCTCATGTTCCCCGGCACCTTCACGGACGAGGATGCCTGGGAATTGATGGTCAATCTGTGCGATGCGATCTCGCCCAAATTCCCGGCCGTGATCTGGAAGGGCGCAGGCGTCGAGGATATGGTCGCTCTGTTCAAGGCGGCAAGCCAATACGCGCTCGAGGCGAAGCACCTCAAGGGCACAATCGAGGTCACGCGGCCCTTCGCCAATCGCCGCATCGACCGCGTCCAGGATTTTTGGGGAGAGCTCGGTGCCTGGCTCGAGGACGGGGTGCGCCGCGGGGAGAAACGGCTGGCGCTGATCGGCATCGGCTACCCCGATAATCACTGGACGATCGTGACGCATATCGGCGCACGCAGCGTCACCTTCTTCGATTCCTGGGAGCTGAAACGGCTGGCGCTACGGCAATTCACGGTCTCGAACGACGTCGCCAAAAGCAATGGCGGTATGCATAAGCTCGATACGCGCCAAAGCTTCTTGATCGCGCGCAAGGCCGCGCCTAGCTTGCGCCGCTGACCGCGCGGCGCGTAGCCGCCTCAAACCGGAACCCGTCATGTCCCAGCTCGACCAAGTTCTTGCTCATCTCGACAAAAATCTCGACGCCGCCGTGGAGCGGCTCTTCACTTTCCTGCGTCTTCCCTCGATCTCGACGGACCCGGCCTACAAGCAGGAATGCGCCAAGACCGCCGAGCATCTGAAGGCCGATATCGCCTCGATCGGCTTCGATGCGAGCGTGCGCCCGACCAAGGGCCACCCGGTGGTGATGGGACATGCCAAGCAGGGCGGCGGCAAGCGGCCGCATATGCTGTTCTACGGCCATTACGACGTGCAGCCGGTCGATCCGCTGAACCTGTGGCACAACCCGCCCTTCGAGCCGCGCCTCGCCGAGATCGAGCCGGGCCGCAAGGTCATCCTGGCGCGCGGCGCCTGCGACGATAAAGGCCAGGCCATGACCTTCGTCGAGGCCTGCCGGGCCTGGAAGGCCGTCACCGGCTCGCTGCCGATCGACCTGACCTTGCTGATCGAGGGCGAGGAGGAATGCGGCTCGATCAACCTTCCGGCCTTCGTCGAGGCCAACAAGGCCGAGCTCAAAGCCGATGCGGCGCTCGTCTGCGACACCGGCATGTGGGACCGCAAGACGCCGGCCATCACCTCGGCGCTGCGCGGCATGGTCTATGAGGAAGTCACCATCAAGGCGGCCGATCGCGATTTGCATTCGGGCATTTTCGGGGGTGGCGCCGCCAACCCGATCAATATCCTCACCAAGATCCTCGGCGGCCTGCGCAACGAAGAGGGTCGCATCCTGCTGCCCGGCTTCTATGACGGGGTGCATGAGCTGCCCTCCCAGCTCAAGGCCGATTGGGCCGCGCTCAATCTGACGCCGGAGGAGTTCCTGGGCCAGATCGGCCTCAGCGTGCCGGTGGGCGAAAAAGGGCGCCTGCTGATCGAGATGGTGCAGTCGCGCCCGACCTTCGACATCAACGGCATCTGGGGCGGCTATGAAGGCGAAGGCTCGAAGACCGTGATCCCGGCTCAGGCTTCGGCCAAGGTTTCCTTCCGCCTCGTCGGCGACCAGGACCCGCAGAAGATCTCGGCCGCTTTCGAGGCCTATATCCGCGAGCGCCTGCCCGCCGACTGCAAGGCGGAGTTCATCCACCACACCAATTCCAAGGCCATCGCGTTGCCCGGCGACAGCCCGCTCCTGATGAAGGCGCGCGAGGCGCTGCTGAGCGAATGGGGCAAGGCGCCGGTCACCATCGGCAGCGGCGGCTCGGTGCCGATCGTCGGCGATTTCAAGCGCACGCTCGGCATCGACTCCCTGCTCGTCGGCTTTGGCCTCGACGATGATCGCGTGCACTCGCCGAACGAGAAATACGACCTGTCGAGCTTCCATCACGGCATGCGCTCCTGGGCACGCATCCTGGGTGCGCTCGCGGCCTGAAGTCGCCGGGGAGGCACGAGCCAGAGAGCCTGTCTTGAAGCGGGGAGATCGCTTGACGACGCTCGGGCACCGTGCGGCGGGCGAGCACGATCAGCAGACAGCAAGGAGGCGATGATGCCGCTCACATCCATCTCGTTGCGGCGGGGCAAGCCCGCTGCCTATCGCAAGGCGCTCATGCGCGGCGTGTACGAGGCGATGCGCGAGACCTTCACGGTGCCCGAGGAGGACCGTTTCATGACGGTCAGCGAATATGACGAGGCCCAGTTCGATTACGGCCCCGATTATCTCGGCATCCACCGCAGCGACGACCTGGTGATGATCCAGATCACCGCCAACGACACGCGCAATCTCGAACAGAAAAAGGCGCTCTATGCGGCGATCGCCGGCAAGCTGTCGCGCGATCCCGGCCTCGATCCGGCGAATATCTTCATCAACCTCGTCGAGGTGAAGAAGGAGAACTGGTCTTTCGGCAACGGCGTCGCGCAATACGTGTGAGGCACGCGCCGATGATCGACCGCAGGCGATTGCTGGCCCTGAGCGGAGCTGCGCTCGCCGTGCCACCAGCGCCACTTGCGCAGGCGCAGACCATCATCGATTCAGGTCCGCTGCTGCAACGTGAGATCGACGCCGCCGCCAAGCTCGGCCGCGTCGCCTCCATCCCGTCCGGGATCAGCTATGTGTCGCGGCTGCGCCTGCCGCCGAATGCCCGCCTCGTCGGAGCCGGGCGCTCGAGCCGCCTCGTCGCCATCGGGCCAGGACCGATGCTGACAATCGAGCGATCGGACAGCGTCGCGCTCGAGAACATCGCCTTCGACGGCGCGGCGCGCGCGCCGGGCGGCGAGAGCGGGCTGATCGAAGCGCAGGATGTGGCGGATCTGCGCATGCTCGACTGCTCGCTGGAGCGGCTCGCCGGCCACGGAGTGAAGCTCTCGCGTTGCGGCGGCAGGATCGAGCGCAGCAATTTCAGAGGGCTCTCCGAGAGCGCCATCTTCTGCATGGACGGAGCCGGCCTGTCGGTCGTCGACAACCGCATCGAGGAGTGCGGCAATAACGGCATCCTGATCTGGCGTGCGGCGAAAGGCGATGACGGCGCCATCATCCGCGGCAACCGCCTTAGCCGCATCAGGGCGGATCGCGGCGGCGACGGCCCCTATGGCAATGCGATCAACGTGTTCCGCGCCGGCGGCGTCGTCAGCGAGGGCAATGTCATCCGCAACTGCGCCTTCTCGGCGATCCGCTACAATGCCGGCTCCGATGCCGGCATCATGGGCAATAACTGCGTCGATATCGGCGAAGTGGCGATCTATGTCGAGTTCGGCTTCGAGGGAGCCGTGGTGCAAGGCAATCTCGTCGACGGTGCAGCGCTCGGGATCTCGATCACCAATTTCGATCAGGGAGGAAGGCTCGCCGCCTGCAGCGGCAATGTGGTGCGCAACCTCGATCGTCCGCGGCCCCAGGGAACGGATCTGTCGGGCATCGGCATCCATGTCGAGGCCGACACGGTGGTGAGCGGCAATGCGGTCGACCGCGCCGACGGGCCTGGCCTCCAGATCGGCTACGGCACGGGGCTGCGCAACGTCCTCGCCAGCGGCAATATCCTCAGCGATTGCGGCTTCGGCGTCGCGGTGTCGGTGGCGCCGGGCGCAGGAAGCGCCGTCGTCACCAACAACAGCATCGCCCGGGCGCGGCGCGGCGCCATCGTCGGCATGGCCTGGGACAAGATCGCCGCCTCGGACCTCGTGGCGCAAGCCGCAAGCTATCCGCAGCTCACCATCGCCGGCAATCAGCTGCGCTGAGGCTCGAGCGGATCGGAACTCACGCGGCGCTGCGGCGCCGCACCAGCGATTGGGCGATAAAGGCCGCGATGCCGGTGGCCGATTGCGGCTTGCTGATCAGGAAGCCCTGCGCCTCCTCGCAGCCGGAGGCGCGCAGATGGGCGAGCTGGTCCTGCGTCTCCACGCCCTCGGCCGTGACACTGACGCCGAGATCGCCGGCGAGGCCGATCAGGGCGCCGACGATAGCCTGGCTCTCCGCATGGGTCGCAAGGTCGCGCACGAAGGAGCGATCGATCTTGATCTTGTCGAAGGGCAATTTGCGCAAATAGCTGAGCGACGAATAGCCGGTCCCGAAATCGTCGAGCGCGATGCGCACCTTCATCTGCCGCAAGGTGTTGAGAATGGCGAGCGCCCGGTCCATTTCGGCGATCAGGACCGTCTCGGTCACTTCGAGCTCGAGCCGCTCGGGCTTCAGGCCGGTCTCCTCGAGGGCTCTTTGCACGGCCGCCACGATGCCGGGGCTGTGGAACTGCACCGCCGAGAGGTTCACTGCGATGCCAATATGCTCGGGCCAACCCGAGGCCGCCCGGCAGGCTTCGCGGATCACCCATTCGCCGATCGGCTGGATGAGGCCGGTTTCCTCGGCCAGCGGGATGAAATCCATGGGCTGCACCAGGCCGCGCACCGGATGGTTCCAGCGCAGCAGGGCCTCGCAGCATTTGATCTCGTTATCGCCGAGATCGATGAGCGGCTGGTAGACCAGCATCAGCTCGCCATTGGGGAGGGCGGAGCGCAGATCGATCTCGAGCGCCCGCCTCTCCTTGGCCTTGGCGTCCATGCCGGGCTCGAAGAAGCGGAAGCCGCCCCGGCCTTCGGCCTTGGCGCGGTAGAGTGCGAGATCGGCATGCTTCAAGAGCACCGCGACCTCGGCGCCGTCGGTCGGCGCGATGGCGATGCCGATGCTGACCCCGGTCGCGACATTGACGCCGTCGATCAGCGTCTCGGTCGACAGCGCCTCGTTCATCCGCTTGGCGAGCTCGGAGGTCACCTCGAGCGAGACACCCTGCGTCTGCACGACGCCGAACTCGTCTCCCCCGAGCCTTGCGATCATGCCGGCCTCGCCGATGCAGGCGCTCAGGCGTCTTGCGACTTCGACGAGGAGCGCGTCGCCGGTCGGGTGGCCCTGGGTGTCGTTGACGGATTTGAAGTGATCGAGGTCGAGGCACATCACTGCGAAGGGAGCGCCGCCCTCGGCCAGGCGTCTCGTCGCCTGTTCGAGCTCATTGCCGAACCAGGCTCGATTGGGCAGGTCGGTGAGGGAATCATAGAGTGCCATGCGCCGGATCTTGGCGTCGGCCACCCTGACTTCCGTGACGTCGGCGCCGAAGCCGCGAAAACCCAGGAATGTCCCGTCGGCACCATGCACCGGCTTGCCGGTGAGAGCCCACCAATGCACGCATCCGCCGAGCGTGACCGGTGCCACGATGTTGCGGAAGGCCGTGCGCTCGGCGAGATGCAGGGCGAGCTCGGCGCGCGTCGCCGCGGCTTCGGCGAGCTCGGGCATCCCCGGAACCAGCACCTCCTGATAGCTCCGGCCGTGGAGCTCCGAGGCCGGATGCCCCGACAGCTGCGCGAGGCGCGCCGATGCATGCTTGATGCGGCCGGCTGCGTCGGTCTCCCACAGAAAATCCGTGGCATTGGTCTCGAACTCCAGCAGCAGCGAGCCGATAACGTCCCTTTGGCGGTCGCCTTCGAACTGAGCGATCGCGCGTTCCGCCAGAAGCGTCGCGTGATCGATGGCGCTGCGTGCCGTCGAGCAGGCAAAGATGAACAGGAGCGCGGCGAACAGCGCGTAGAAGGGATCTCCCATCCGCAGAAGCGCGCTCGCCGATCCGCCCAGGATCAGATCCGCGAAAATGATAGCGGCGACCGGCATGCTGCCGAGCGCGAAGGCTCCCGCGCACATCATGCCGGCGCACAAGGTCGCGATGATGAGCTTTGCCTGGTCGGGAGCGCTCTGCAGGAAGAGGATCGGCACCAACGCCCACAAAGCGCCGAGGACCGCCGCATTGGTCGCCGCGATCCGCATCGCGCGGCGCGAGGCGGTGGAGCGCTTGGGCTGCGCCCTCGCGCGCAGGGACTTCGCGAGGACGAAAGCTGCCGGGATGATGACGAACACGGCCCAGGCGGTCACGATGTTGCGGCTGTCGGATTGCCAGAGCGAGGCGACGAGGACGGCCGCGTTGAAGATCATGGCCAGCATGATCCAGGGCGTGTTGCGCAAGACCCCGTTGAATTGCTCCGCACGGATGCGGGCCGCGACCTCTTCGGTGAGCGCCGGTCCGCCGAACACCGTCAGGTCGCCCGAGACGGCGCGAACGCAGCAGGACCGGATTGCGGCAAACGACATACGATCCCTCCACCTCATGCGACGCCAAGGTGTCGCAGCCGCGCGTTCCCGTCGGCTGCAGGGCAGCGCAGGCCGTCCATGAATTTCACGAGGCGAGTTGATGATCGGTGAAGCAGATAGCCGAATTTGGATTGAGCTTTGCGGGAAACGGGCGCGGCACGCAAAATGCGATGAGGAACATAGCGCGGGCGGCGGCGCCGGTCATCAAATTTTGCTGGAACTTCCGGGGTTTGGGCCGCTGGCGATCTTATTCATCACCAGGCAAGCTCGGATTCACCATAGGGCGACAAACTCAGCTGCTTGCACCTTTGGCCGGCGCCACAAGGTCCCGCCTCGCCCGCAACCTTCCCGTCTCGATGCCGTTCCAATTGACGATCGGCTTGTCGGCGAAGGCAGCCACGACCGCGCGCTGCTCGTCGGAAAGCTGACGAAGGCCAAGATCAGCGAGGCCATCACCGCCTCCGCGGCCCGGCCTCCGCCATCGTCGCATTTGACCGCAATGCCGAGCCCTTGCTCCGGCAAAGCGGCGCAATAAACGCCCTCGGCCCCGGTCTTGGTGAATGCTTTGGCGCCGAGAGCCTGCATCACGACCGCATCGAAGCGGCCGGTGCCGGCGACCATGAAGGGCTCGGCCGCGACCGCCTCCCTGAGGCGCCTGGCCGCCGCGGCGCGATCCTGCGACAAGGTCGCGCCGGAGCCGAACCGGGCGAAGGCGCGCGCCAGCGCCGAGAGCGGGGTCGCATAGGTCGGAATGGAGCATCCATCGACGGCACGTGAGGCGTCCGACAGCTTGATCCCCATCATCTCTTCGAGGATCGTCTTGATGCGCCGCTGCACGGCATGGTCTTGCCCCACATATCCCTTCGGGTCGACATCGGTGGCGCAGGCGACGCAGATGAAGCCCGAATGCTTGCCCGAGCAATTATTGTGCAGCGCCGACGGCACGCGCCCCTCGGCGGCGAGGCCGCGCGCTGCCTGCTCGTTCGAGGGCCAATGCGTGCCGCATTCGAGGCAGGACAGGTCGCGCCCTGCCTTGGTGAGCATCGAGGCCGCCGTCTCCGCATGGCGTGGCTCGCCGGAGTGGGACGAGCAGGCAAGCGCGAGCTCCGCCACGTTCAAGCCGTAACGGTCGGCCGCGCCCGTCTCGATCAGAGGCAGCGCCTGCAACGCCTTGACGGCCGAGCGCGGAAAGATCGCCCGCTCGACATCGCCGAGCGCCATCACCTCGCGCCCCTCGCTGTCGACAACCGCGAGGGCGCCGCGATGGGCGCTCTCGACCAGGTTGCCGCGCGTGATTTCGACCAGGATCGGATCGGCCATCGATTTTCGTCTTTCTTGCTGCGCGGCCGCCGCGCCGCGAGATTCGTCACCAACGCGTCTTGAAGCCTTGCCCTCGCGAATGCAATCGGCCAAGCCTTTCTCGCGATCGGTTATCTCTTCACGATCGCGCCTGGCGCGGACGTGCCAAGCAAGACTGCGCCCAGACAACACTGCCCCGAGAATGCAGCCGCAATAGCCTTGCGGGAATGTTGCATATCGGCAACAAGGCCACCACATTCGGAGGGCCGCGGCTGGCGGCAGCAGAGGCTTGTCAATGCGCGATCCCTATCAGGTCCTGGGCGTCAATCGCACCGCCAGCGAGGCCGAGATCAAGAAGGCGTTCCGGCGCCTCGCGAAGCAGCATCACCCCGATCGGAACAAGGAAGATCCGAAAGCGAAAGACAAATTTGCCGAGCTGAACGCGGCCTATGAGATCGTCGGCGACAAGGATAAGCGCGGCCGGTTCGATCGCGGCGAGATCGACGCCGAGGGCAAGGACCGCTTCCAGGGCTTCGCGCCCGGAGGCCGTGGGGGATTCCGCCAGGGAGCGGACGGCTCCGAGCACTTCTCCTTCGATTTCGGCGGCGCGGGAGCGCGTTCCGCTCCGGGCGGCGCCTCGGGCATGGAAGACATCATCGCCGAATTGTTCGGGCGGGGCGCAGGCGCCGGCCAGGCGGGCGGTCGTGCCCAGAGGCGCGGCGCACGCGGCGCTGACGTCACCTTCGACATGGAGGTCACGCTCGATGAGGTCGCCAAGGGCGGCAAGCGCCGGGTCGCGCTCGCGACCGGACGCGAGATCGAGGTCACGATCCCGGCCGGCATCGAGGCCGGCAAGCAAATCAGGCTGCGCGGATTGGGCGAACCGGGCCAGTTCGGAGGCGAGGCGGGCGACGCCCTGATCACGGTCCGCTACCATCCTCACCCGATCTTCGAGGTTGACGGCAAGGATCTTCGCGCCTTCGTCGATGTGCCGCTCGAGGATGCGGTGCTGGGCGGAGCGCTCAGGGTGCCGACGCTCGGCGGGGCGGTCGAGATGAAGATCCCGGCCGGCACGCAAGGCGGCAAGACGCTGCGCCTGAAGGGCAAGGGGCTGGCACTCAAATCCGGAACCGGTGACCTCCTGGTGCGCCTCAGCATCCAGATCCCGACCGACGACCAGGAGCTCGAGGCGCTGATGCGCCGGCGGCGCGACGCTGCGGCCACGAAACCCTGAGAGCCCGTGCCGGCGCGATGTCGTGCGATGCCGCAGGGCGCGCGCCCACGGCGGCGCATGCGCCTGAATATCGCAGCTGCATGAGCGGCCAACCATGGACAATCTGACCTTATTCGGCCTTTTCGCCGTCTCCGCCATGCTGGTGACCTACGCGCTCGAGCAGCGAAGCCCGTGGTTCATTTTCGCTTTCGCCGGATCCTGCGCGCTCGGCTCGGCCTATGGCTTCCTTCAGGGCGCGTGGCCCTTCGGGCTGATCGAGGCGGTGTGGGCGCTGGTGGCGCTCCATCGCTGGCGGCGGGCAATCGCCCATTGAAAGGTCGACCGGCCTTCCTGCAGTTTGCCTCCCCGCCTGCCCTCGGCTAGCAATTTCGTGCCAGGAGCTATCTCCGGCGAAGAGCGGTCTTCGACGTAGAGTGATCCTGGACGCGCAGCCAATGGGAGCCGGACATGACCTATGAGACGATCGTCGTCGAGAGCCACACGCTTGCGAGCGGCGACAAGGTCGGCGTGATCAAGCTCAATCGGCCGCAGGCGCTGAACGCCCTGAACTCGGAGCTGGTGCGCGAGGTCAACGAAGCGCTCGACCGCTTCGAGGCCGATCCGCAACTGGGCTGCAGCATCATCACCGGCTCCGAGAAAGCGTTCGCGGCTGGCGCCGACATCAAGGAGATGCAGGAGAAATCCTATCCGGCAACCTATCTCGAGGATTTCATCACCTCATGGGACCGGGTCGCCTCGCGCCGCAAGCCGATCATCGCGGCGGTCGCCGGCTTCGCGCTCGGAGGCGGCTGCGAGCTCGCCATGATGTGCGACATCATCATCGCGGCCGACAACGCCAAATTCGGCCAGCCCGAGATCAAGCTCGGCGTCATGCCGGGATCCGGCGGCACGCAGAGGCTGACGCGCATCGTCGGCAAGGCGAAAGCCATGGACCTCGTCTTGACCGGTCGGATGATGGATGCGACCGAGGCCGAGCGCTCGGGCCTCGTGGCGCGCATCGTGCCGCTGGCCGAGCTGATGACCGAGGCGATGAAGACGGCCGAAGCCATTGCGGTCCTGTCGCTGCCGATCGTCATGATGGCCAAGGAAAGCGTCAACCGCGCCTATGAGACAACGCTCGCCGAAGGCATCCGCTTCGAGCGGCGCGTCTTCCACGCCATGTTCGCGACGAAGGACCAGAAGGAAGGCATGGCGGCCTTCGTCGCCAAGCGCCCGGCTTCCTTCACGGATAGCTGAGCAGCGCCGCCTGACCTCGTAGGCTTCCCTGGGATCGCGGGCATCCCGCCCGCCCTTGAGACCTCGGGATGGCCCCACCGCTGGGAAAAAAGGGCGACCGGGACGGTCGCGGTCCCAGGGCGGATCCCAGGCCTCAGCGCATGATGATCGACATGCTGGACCGGGCCCGTGCGTCCAGGGTCTTCATCTGCTGGTCGTAGCTCCGCCAGGCGACCCGGCTCCGAAGCTTGCGATGCGAGGCGAGCCGCCTCGCCGCCGCGACCGAGCCGGTGCCGAAACCCCATCTCGGCCCCGTGTCGATGAAGCCGAAGCTCGGGCTCGGCACCTCGCCGGTCACCGGATAATTGGCTTCCGCCAGATAGGAGCGCACCCGCAGGCAATAATCGATCGAGCGCGCCGAGAAACGCGTCTCGCCATGGCCGGCGCGATATTTCATCACCGCGGTGCAGATATCGCCGTTCGCGAGGCGCCAGGCGCCGGCGAGATAAGCGACGCCGAGCGCGATATTGGCATGGGGCTCGCGCATCTCCTCGAGCGTGCCGGTGAAGCCGAGAAGCCGCGCCGTCGAGGGTCGCACCTGCATCAGGCCGACCTCGCCGACCGTGCCCGTCACGTTCGGATCATAGCCGCTTTCGGTCCTGATCACGGCATCGACGATCTCTGCCGGAAGGCCGGCCCGTTCGGCGGCCGCCTTCACCACCTCCCGATAGAGCGCCCGCCCATGGCGATAGCGCACCGGGAACCCTGCGGCCGCCAAGTCTTGAGCGACCAAGCCCTGAGCGAGCTTATCCATTTCCTGCAGGGACTGCGGCTCGGCCCGCAGCGGCGGCGAGCCGTCGAAAAGAAGGCTCGCGGCGAGAGCCAGGCCCGCGAGCGGCGCCCGCCGGCTCAACGAGCGAGAGGCGCGAAACCGGTCACCGTCGTCGGCGCGGTGGCGGCCGAGCCCTTCAGGAAGGAGGGCAGCGTGGCGAAGATCGCATGCGACGAGAACAGGCTGATGCCCGGCACCAGGCCGGCCTGCGGCGAGGTATCGGCCTGCGGCGGGGAGATATGCTGGCCCGAAGCCTTCTTCAGCATGGTGGGCCGTACCGGCGGCAGCGGGGCGGCCGGATCGAGCGCCTGCTGCTGGTTGGCGTCGGTGGTCTGGTTCTGGACCGGCGACGAATCGGAGCCGGTGAACGGCAACCGCGCCAGGAGCCTCTGATAGAGAGGCGCGTCCTTGTTGGGCGTTGCGGCGATCGTCGTGGCGGGCGCCGCCGCAAAGGCCGTGACGGCGGTGCGCGCATCATTTGCCGGGTTCGCATCGCGCCGCGCAATGACGGTCGCATTCGAGGGCGCAGCACCGGCATTGGCGACGGTCGCGGCCGAGCCACCTGAGACGGCGGACGCACCGACTGAAGCGACCGTCATGGCGGCGGACTTGGTTTCGCCACCGCTGGCGGTCGCCACCATGGTCGTCGTGGTGACCGGTGAGCCGACATCCTTCACGGCCGCGGCGATCGACGTCTCGTCGAAGCCCTTGGCACGGAGCGCGACCTTGGTCACCGCCCCCTTGGCATCCATGAGCTGGACGGTCGGTCCCTCGGAGATCGCCTCGGGGCGGCTGGTCTCGGCGACCTTGTAACGGAAAGCCGGGTTCTGGCCGCCATCATCATAGGCGAGCCTGACCGCCGGCGTGCCCTTGGCGACGAGCGCGGCGACCTCCGCGCTATCCGCACGCTCCTTCTCGGCCACCTGATTGGCGAGCTCGGTATCCGCCTCGGCGCCGCAAGCCGTCTGTTCGCCGGGGCGCGCGGTGCGATCGAAGGAGTAGCGGGCATTGCAGACGCTGACCTTGGGCTCTTGCCCGGTGATCGCGAAACGGTCGGCGCCTTCCTTCAGGTTTCGCCAGAAGGCCATGTTGGGATCGAGGCGATGGCGCGCCAGATTCTCGGGCGTGAAGCGGAACGGGAAGGCCTGCATCTGCACGGCCTTCTCGCCGCCCGAATGCGCCTCGCGCACCAGCGCATAGATCTCCTCGATCTGTTGGTCCGTCATCGAATAGCAGCCGGCCGACGAGCAATCGCCATGCACCATCAGATAGGAGCCGGTGCCGCCATGAGCCCGGTCATAGGCGTTCGGGTAGCCGATATCGTAGGAGAGATGGTAGTTGGAGTTGGGATTCATCTGCGCAGGCGTGATCGCGTAATAGCCCTCGGGCGCCTGCCGGTCCCCTTCCTTGTGCTTGGGGCCGAGCTGGCCGGACCAGCGACACATCGGGAAGGTCTTCAACAGCGCGTAGCGGCCGCTGGTATCCTTCTTCCAGACCTCGAATTCGGCTTCCTGCTTATAGGTGCGGATCAGGACCGGATCGTCCTTCTTCATCCCCTTCTCCTGCATGGCGGCGAGGAGCTGGGGCGTGAGCGGGACCCAGTGGCGCGCATTCGAAGCGCGGTATTCCGGATCGCCGCAGGCGGTCAGGAGGCCAAAGGCCAATGCGGTGACAGCGAAGCGACCGGGCATGCGCAACATCATCTCATCCCACGACGACACATCAAGCGAAGCATCCGGCAGCAATACGGCCGGAGCTAGGCGTATCCGAAACAGCGCCCCATCATCCCCGGTAACCTTTACCAATCCCTAGCAGCGCGCGAAAGGCACCTGGGGCATGGTGAAGGCAATGTTAACCCGGTTCAGAGGCGCCGTCCAATCGCCAGGAACTTGTCGGCCCGCTGCGAACGCAAGGCAGCACCGTCCAGTCCGCGCAGCTGTTCGAGTGCGGAAGCGAGGGCATCTCCTGCGGACGCCACCGCGGCATCCGGATCGCGATGGGCTCCGCCGAGCGGCTCGGGCACGATGGAGTCGATGACGCCGAGCCTGAGCAGGTCCTGCGCCGTGATTCGCATGCTGGAGGCCGCTTCCTGGGCGCGGCCGCTGTCGCGCCACAGGATCGAGGCCGCCCCTTCGGGCGAAATGACGCTGTAGATCGCATGTTCCAGCATCAGGGCGCGGTTGGCGGTCGCCAGCGCCACCGCACCACCCGAGCCGCCCTCTCCGATAATCAGGGCGATATTCGGCGCGCCGAGCGCGAGGCAAGCGTCGGTCGAGCGGGCAATGGCCTCGGCCTGGCCGCGTTCCTCGGCATCGATCCCCGGAAAGGCTCCGGCCGTGTCGATGAAGGCCAACACCGGCAGCGAGAAGCGGTCGGCGAGCTCCATGACGCGCGCCGCCTTGCGGTAGCCCTCGGGCCGGGCCATGCCAAAATTGTGCTTGAGCCGCGAATCGGTCGTCGCCCCCTTCTCCTGGCCGATGAGGCAGACGGATTCGCCGCGAAATCGTCCAAGCCCGCAGATGATGGCCTCGTCCTCGCCGAATTTGCGGTCGCCGGCGAGCGGCGTGAAATCGTCGATCAGCCCTTTGACGAAGTCGAGGCAATGGGGCCGCTGCGGATGACGCGCCACCTGCATCTTCTGCCAGGCGGAGAGCTGGGCATACACCTCCCTCAAAGCGTCCGCCGCCCTGCCCTCCAAACGACCGATCTCGTCGCCGAGATCGCCGCTTTTCGGCATGTCGACGGAACGCAGCTCGTCGATTTTGGCTTCGAGTTCCGCAACCGGCTTTTCAAAGTCGAGATAGGCCCGCATCAGGCTCCAAGATTGCTTTCGCGGGCCGGGGCGCGCGATTGGGGTCATTCAGCGCGCGGACACAAGCCGGATCGGGGGGGCAAGTCAAGGCTGGGGTCATCAAGGTTGGGACGCTCAACCGGTGCTCACCCGAGTGGGCGCCAAGGTCGGCACGAGGCGCGCCCGGCTTTTCCGGGCCGGTGACACCGGAAGAACCCGATAGACCTGCTTGACCGCCTCGATCAGGTGGATTCCGGCGAAAGGCAAGGACAGCGCATGCCCGGTGCGCTCGAAGGCGACGGCCGAGCGCAACACCAGAGCGCGGTTGAGCGGAGGCACGAACAGCGCCTCCGTCCACAATTCAGGGGTGAACAACGCCTCCCGCAAGAGGCCGGTGAGCTGCGCCCGGCTGAAAGGCTGGCCCTGGCCGAACGGCGTCGTGTCGAGCCGCGCCCAAAGGCCGCGCCGGTTGGGAGCGATCACGATGATGCGCCCGCCCGGCTTCAATGTCTGCCAGATCTCCGAAAGCAGCTCGCGCGGATTGCCGCAGACCTCGAGCGCATGCACGATGATGACCCGGTCGAGCGAATCGTCGCTCAGGGGCAAGAGGAAGGGGTCGACGAGGGCCGACGCGGACGGGCCGGTTCGCGGCCAGATCGTCACTCCCTGGCTCGCCGGCATCAGCGCGAGGGTGCGCTCCGCCTCATCGCGGAAAATGGCGAGATAAGCGTTCGCGTAGCCGATGCCGGCCAGCGCCTGGCCGCGCAGATCGGGCCAGATCGAGCGCAGCCGCGCCGACAGGATGCGCCGCGCCACCTGGCCCACGGGACTGCCATAGAAGGTCTGGAGATCGATGACATCGAGCGCCATAGGCATTCCGCTTCTTGACGCGACTTCCAAATCGTGACGCAACCCCATCACAGGCCACCCACGCGGCGCGACCCGAAATGAGGCGGCCATCTCCGCCGGCGCCTTCGTATCACAGCGATACCGCTACGTGCTGCGCTATTTCGCCGGCAACCATGCCAAGATGGGCTTGTTGTTGGGGGTTTGCCATGCCAGGACGCCGGAAATCCCACAAAATTGCGGCGCGGGATCCAGATCGCAACACCTCGCTGGCGGCATTTTGGCTCGCGGCGTTTTGCGCACTCGTCGTGACGCCTATATGCCTGTTCGCGCTTTTCGCGACGAATGAGGGGATCGAGGCGATGGCTGCGGCGCAAGCGCGATCTTTCCAAGGGCAATCCTTCACGGTGACCTCGCCCGGCCTCGCCGACGGCGCCCTGCTCACGCGGCGCCATGCGGCGAGCGCGGGCGATTGCGGCGGCGAGAATGTCTCGCCGGCGCTCGCCTGGTCGCCATCCCCGGAAGGCACGCGCAGCCATGCGGTCATCGTCTATGATCCCGATGGCGGCAAGGGGTTGGGCTCCGTGCATTGGGTCGCCTATGACCTGCCGGCCTCGACGAACTCGCTCGCCGAGGGCGAAGGCACGGCCGCTCCCGGACCGTTCGTCGGCGGCACCAACACGCGCGGCCTGACCGCTTATTCCGGGCCTTGCCCCCCGATCGGCGACCAGCCGCATCACTATGTGTTCGGCGTCTATGCGCTCGACATCGAGCCCGGAAGTCTTGAGCCCGGGTTGACGCGCGACAAGCTCCTCCAGGCGATGCGCGGCCATGTGCTTGCCGCCTCGAGCATCGTGCTGCGCTATGCGCGCTGAGCCTTGTCGCTCCGCTCCATTCCCCTCGGCCCGGCCACCGGCATGCGCATGCGTCACGCCCCCTCGCTGAAGCGGCTCATCCTCGATCGGGTCACGGTGCAATGGGTGCCGGGAACGCCTCATAGAGGCCGGCTCTGGGCGGGCGGCGTGATGTTTGCCTGCGCGCTCGGACGCTCGGGAATTCGCCAGATCAAGCGCGAGAGGGACGGGGCGACCCCGGTCGGACGCTATCGCGGCCTCGCCGGCTTCTGGCGCGCCGACCGCCTGATGCGCCCGCGCGGTTTTCTGCCTCTCGCCCCGATCGCAGAGGCGGCCGGCTGGTGCGACGACCCAGGCGACCGCAATTACAACAAGCCGGTGCTGCTGCCATATCCGGCAGGCGCCGAGAATATGCGCCGCCAGGACGGGCTCTACGACATCGTCGTCGATCTCGCCTGGAATCGCGGACCGATCCGCAAGGGCCGCGGCAGCGCCATCTTCCTGCATGTCGCGGCCGCGGATTACGGCCCGACGGAGGGCTGCATCGCGCTGTCGCGGACCGATCTGCGCAAGCTTCTGGCCCGTATCGGCCCGCGCACCGTGTTCGAGGTGCGGCGTTGAGGCGAGAAGCGCCAAACACGATGATGAGAACGAGAGCGGCTATGGACGGTGGATTTGATGTCTGATCCAGAGCGGACGAGGCTCGATGTGGGCGAGGCCGCCGAGCGGCGCGCCATCGCGGTGCTGTCGCGGCCGGGCGAAGGCTCGCCCGTTATCTGGCTCGGCGGTTTCAAATCGGACATGGCCTCGACCAAGGCCGGCTATCTCGATGCCTGGGCCGAGCGCAAAGGGCGGCCATTCCTGCGCTTCGACTATTCGGGCCATGGCCAGTCCGAGGGACGTTTCGAGGACGGCACGATCGGGCGCTGGCTCGACGAGACCCTGGCGGTGATCACAAGCTGCGTGTCGCGCCGTCCCATCCTGGTCGGATCCTCGATGGGCGGCTGGATCGCCCTGCTGGCGAGCTTGCGCCTGATGAGCGAGCCCTTGGCGAACGTGAATCCGCAGCTGCGTCCGGCCGGCCTCGTCCTCATTGCGCCCGCCGTCGACTTCACCGAGGAGCTGATGTGGAAGCAGCTTCCCGACGAGGCGCGACGCGATATCGAGGAGAAGGGCTTGTGGCTGCGCCCTTCGGCCTATTCGCCTGAACCCTATGCGATCACGCGCCAACTGATCGAGGAGGGTCGTCGCCATCTCCTGCTCGGCGGCCCGATCCAGATCGGTTGCCCGGTGCATATCCTGCAGGGCATGCGCGATCCGGACGTGCCCTGGCGCCATGCCCTGACGCTGATGGAGCATCTCGCCGACGAGCAGGGCGTCATCACCCTGATCAATGATGGCGACCATCGGCTGTCGCGCGAGGAGGATCTGGTGCGGCTCGTCGCGGCGATCGAAGGCATCGAGGCGGCCTGAATACAAGCCCGGCTTGCGGATTTCGCTCGCCTGTCGTAACCGATCGCCATGGCTCAGAACCGGAATATGTCCGTCTCCTCGGGAGATGATGTCGGCGGAGGGATCTTCACGGTGATCAGCGTCGCCGTGCTGGTCGGCACCGAGATCATGGGTGCGGCGCTGGCGGCCGGCTGGGCGATCGGCGGCCTCTCGGAGTTCGGCCCGCTCTTCACTTATGCGCTCATGGCGATCTTCGCGGCCGGCGGCATCGCGCTTCTGGTGATGTTCGTGCGCAGCGCGCTGCGCGTCGAAAGCACCGGCCGGCGGGTCTGAGCGACGGCCCGATCCCGCACTCCATGCTGAATCGCAGGCATATCTTGCAGGCCATGGCGGCGTCCGCGCTCGCCGCCGGCCGGGCGCAGGCAGCGCCAGCCAGCCTCGAATTCGGGCCGGCCATGCCGTTTTCGCACGAGGCGCTCAAGCAGCGCGCCAAGGCGCTGGCGGCCAAACCCTATGAGTCGCCGGCGCGGCCCGATCCGCAGACCGTGCAGAAGATCGATTACGATGCGCATGGCAAGCTGCGCTTCCGCTACGATTATGCGCTGTGGGGCGAAACTGGAGGGGCCTATCCGGTCACCTTCCAGCATGTCGGCAAATATTTCCCGAAGACGGTGCGGATGTATGCGGTCGCCAAGGGCGAAGCAGAACAGCGCGACGCCCGCGAGATCCGCTACAGCCAGAGCTATTTCACGGTCGCGCCGACGAGCCCCGCCGCCGCCCTGCCGAAAGACGCCTCGGCCTTCGCGGGCCTATGGATCATGGAAGCGCGCGACGGCCCCGATTGGAAGCTGCTCGAGCCCTGGATCACCTTTCTCGGCGCCTCGTATTTCCGTGCCGTGGGCGAGCTCGGCCAGGTCGGAATGTCGGCGCGCGGCGTCGCGCTCACGCCAGGCGGGCCGGGACCGGAAGAGTTCCCGGATTTCGTGGCCCATTGGATCGAGCCGGCGGCGACCGATGCCGATCCGGTCATCCTGCATTCGCTCCTCGATTCGCCGAGCCTGACGGGCGCCTATCGATTTGCGCTGCATCGAGGCAAGGGCGTGGTGATGGAGATCGAGGCCGATCTCAACCTGCGCGCCCCGGTGGAGCGCCTCGGCATCGCGCCGCTCACCTCGATGTACTGGTATTCCGAGACCGCGAAGCCGACCGCCATCGATTGGCGGCCCGAAGTGCATGATTCGGATGGCCTCGCGCTGTGGACACGCGCCGGGGAGCATATCTGGCGGCCCCTCAACAACCCGCCGCGCACCACTTTGTCGAGCTTCTTCGACGAAAATCCGCGCGGTTTCGGCCTGCTGCAGCGCGACCGCGTCTTCGATCACTACCAGGATGGCGTGAAATACCAGAAGCGCCCATCGACCTGGGTCGAGCCGCTTGGCGATTGGGGAGCGGGCGCCGTGCAACTCCTCGAATTCCCGACCGATGACGAGATCCACGACAATATCGTGGCGAGCTGGGTGCCGAGGCAGCCGACCTCGGCCGGCCAGATCCTGTCCTTCGCTTATCGTCTGCATTGGCTCGCCGACGAGCCCTTCCCGACACCGCTGGCGCGCGTCGTCGCCACGCGGCTCGGACGTGGCGGCCAGCCGGGCCAGCCGCGCCCCAAGGGCGTGCGCAAATTCCTGATCGAGTTCGAAGGCGCGCCCTTGCGCGACCTGCCCTATGGGGTGAAGCCGGAGCCGGTGCTCTCCACCTCACGTGGCAGCTTCGGCTCGTATCAATTCACCGAATCCGTGCCCGACGATGTGCCGGGCCATTGGCGCACCCAGTTCGACCTGATCGTCGAGGGGCCGGACCCGGTCGAGCTGCGCTGCTATCTGAAGCTCGGCGACAAGACGTTGTCGGAAACCTGGGCCTATCAGTATCATCCGTTCTGAAGCCTGGACCGGCAAGTAGCCGGTGACGATCTGGCCGGCGACGATCTGGCCGGTGACGATCTGGCCGGTGGTGATCTCGCCCGCCCGACAACAGGCTTCACGGGCCGCGGCAAACAGGGGCGAGGCGGAAGCGCCTTCGCGTGAGCATCATGCAGAGTCGGCAAAACGACCAAAGCTGCGATGTCCGGGTGTGCCCCTGCGATCACCAGGGAGAAGCCAAGGCTCTGGGCCGAGCCGCGGCTGCGGGGCGGTGCCTCTTCGCCTGCTTCCTCCTGCTTCTGTCCGGCACGAACGGTGTTTCGGCGCGCGAAGCAAGCGCCGCCCCGGAAATTTCGCTCACCGCCGTTCTCGGCGAGCCTCCGGCCCCGCATTCGCCGCAGGACGAGGCCGATCGCGCCGCCGTGATCGCGGCCGTCGCCAGCCGCAGCCCCGAGCGTCAACAACAGGCGGTCCTCGACGCGGAGGCGACCATCGCCCGCTTTCTCGAGGGCATGGACGTACATCTTCCGAAGAAAAGCGCGCATTATGCGCGTAAATTCTTCGCGCGCACCCAGGACCAGCTGGAGGAAGGCCTGAAACCGGCCAAGGACATGTTCCACCGGCCACGCCCCTTCGTGGACAATCCGGGGCTTCAGCCCTGCGAGCCGGAACCGAGAAGCAAGGGCTCCTTTCCCTCATCCCATGCCGGCACCGGAACGCTGTTTGCCCTGCTGCTCGAGGAAGAGTTCCCCAAGCTGAAGGACACGCTCGAACGCCGCGGGGAGGATTTCGGCTATAGCCGCGTCGTGTGCGGCTTTCACTATCCGAGCGATGTCGAGGCCGGGCGCAAGGCCGGCAAGGCGCTGGCGGATGCGTTGCTTGCCGACCCGAAATTCCGGCGCCATCTCGACCGAGCGACCAGTGAAATCCGCGACGTGATCGGACAGTAGCCGACGACCTTTGGCCTGCCTCAACCGTCGATATGTCGCCGGCGCAAGGCTGCCTCGAGCGTGTTGGCGAGCAGGCAGGCGATTGTCATCGGGCCGACACCGCCCGGCACCGGCGTGATCGCCTGCGCCAGCTCGGCGGCTTGCGCATAGGCGACATCGCCGACCAGCCTGGTGCGTCCTTCCCCGGCTTGCGGGTTCGGCACGCGGTTGATGCCGACATCGATGACGATGGCGCCGGGCTTGATCCAGTCGCCGCAGATCATCTGCGGCTTGCCGACCGCGGCCACCAGGATATCGGCGCGACGGCAGACCGAGGGCAGGTCGCGCGTCCTGGAATGCGCGATGGTCACCGTGGCGCTCTGGGCCAGGAGGAGTTGCGCCACCGGTTTGCCGACCAGGATCGAGCGGCCGACCACCACGGCCTCGAGCCCGGCGATATCCGGCCGCTCCGTCTTGATCAGCTCGACACAGCCGAGCGGCGTGCAGGGCACGAGGCCGGGCGTCCCCGCCAGCAGCCGCCCGGCATTGACCGGATGCAGGCCGTCCACATCCTTCTCCGGATCGATCGCCTCGATCACGCGGCCGGCGTCGATCTGGGGAGGAAGCGGCATCTGCACCAGGATGCCGTCGACCGCGTCATCTGCATTGAGGCGCGCCACGAGCGCGATGAGCTCGGCCTCGCTGGTCGTGGCGGGCAGTCTGTGCTCGAAGGAGCGCATTCCGGCGACGACCGTCAACCGCGCCTTGCTCGCCACATAAATCTGGCTCGCCGGATCCTCGCCGACCAGCACCACGGCCAATCCGGGCTGGGTGCCGTGCCGCGCGCGCATGGCCGTGACCCGCTGGGCAACCTTGTCCCGCAAGCCCTCGGCGATCGCCTTGCCGTCGATGATGCGAGCGTTCACGCGCGCCGCCCCTGCGCCGGCTCGCCGGCCTGGCCTTGCCGGGCCCGGAGTCCGAGAGAAGCGGCGAGGCTGACGGGATCGCCGTCGATGCGCAGCGTTTTCAGGCGTGAGCTCGCGCCCGTCACGAGCGAGACGCGGGCGCGGGGCACGCCGCAGGTCTTGGCGACCAGCCGGATGAGCGCTTCGTTGGCGGCCCCGTCCTGCGGAAGTGCCCGCACCCGTGCGGCCAGCACGAGGCGGCCATCGGAGAGCAGCGTCTCGCCCTCGATGGCGTCGCGCGCCGCGCGGGGCGTCAGGCGCACCTCGAGGCGCAGATGCGCGTCCGACATAACCGGGTCGTCAGAAAACGTGAGGATAGATGTAGTAGGCGATGAAGCGCTCGAGAAAATAGATGATCAGGAGCACGATGATGGGGGAAACATCGACGCCGCCCATATTCGGCAGCCGCTCCCGGATCGGCCGCAGAACCGGTTCGGTGAGCCGGTTCAAGGTGTCCCAGATCGTGCGCACGAATTCGTTACGTGTGTTGATCACATTGAAGGCGACGAGCCAGCTCACCACGGCAGCAGCGATGATGATGAACCAATAGATGTCCAGAACCGCGAAAACGACGTCGAGAATGGCGCGCATGGGTATGAACTCTGATGAAACGGCGCGCTCTTTTAGCTTGGGCATGGCGAGGGAGCAATGCGTCCAGGCTTGCAATGTCGTCCGTGATCGGCTGGCGCCTGCCGCAATCGGGCTTATTTGAAGCACGACATCCTCTCGGAGATCGCCGATGCGCTCTCAGCTTGCCGTCGTCGCGCTGGCGCTGGCCGTCCAGCTTGGGGCAGTTTCCGCGCAACAAGCCGCTCCCGCTGCGGGCGAGGCTGAGCCGCTTCTCACAGGGTCTGCGGCCTTCGGCGATTGGACGAAAGACAGGCCGGGTCTTCGGCGCAAGATCACCACCTCCGATCTGCCCGCACCTTATGCGACGCGCTCGGCCGGCAACGGCCCTGCGATGGTGAAGGCGCCATCTGGCGCGCGACTGAAGGTGCCGCCCGGCTTTTCGGTGGAGCCGTTCCTCACCGGTCTTTCGGGGCCGCGCCTCATGCGCCGCGCGCCGAATGGGGACATCTTTCTCGCCGAAGGCGCCGCTGGCCGCATCAAGGTGATTCGGACCGCAGACGCTGCTCCAGCGCCTGAAAAGGTCGAGGTCTTCGCCAAGGGCCTCGCGCAGCCCTTCGGCATCGGCTTCTATCCACCGGGGCCCGACCCGAAATGGGTCTATGTGGCCGACACGGACGCGATCTTGCGCTTTCCATATGGCAATGGAGATCTCGTGGCGCGCGGGCAGCCTGAGCCCGTCGTCAGGCTGCCGATTTCGGAGGGCGGCCACTGGACTCGCGATCTCGTCTTTTCGCCCGACGGTCAGCGCCTGTATGTCTCGATCGGTTCGCAGTCGGACGCCGCGGAGGATATGCGGCCAGGCTCGAGGAAGCAGCAAGCCCGCTTCCTGTCCGGGCACGCGCTCGGCGCCGCCTGGGGCGAGGAGGAGAACCGCGCCGATGTCCTCGTCTTTGACCCGCAGGGGCGCGACGAACGTGTCTTCGCAACTGGATTGCGCAACTGCGTCGGCCTCGCGCTGCATCCGCAGAGCGGCGATCTGTGGTGCTCGACCAATGAGCGCGACGGGCTCGGCGATGATTTGCCGCCTGACTATGTGACCAGGGTCAAGGAGGGCGGCTTCTATGGCTGGCCATGGTACTATCTCGGCGCCAATGAGGATCCGCGCCACAGGGGCGAGCGGCGCGACCTCGCCGAGAAGGTCGCGCTGCCTGATGTGCTGCTGCAGGCGCATTCGGCCCCGCTCGCTATGACCTTCTACGAGGCCGGGCAGACAGGTCCGGCCGCCTTCCCCAAGGACTATGAAGGGGATGCCTTCATCGCCCTGCACGGCTCCTGGAACCGCTCGCGGCGCACCGGCTACAAGGTCGTGCGCATCAAGCTCGACCGTGGCGTGCCGCGCGGCGAATATCAGGACTTCCTGACCGGCTTCGTCGCCGACCAGGCGAGCGTCTGGGGCCGGCCGGTCGGGGTCGTCGTCGCCCGAGACGGCGCCTTGCTGGTCAGCGAGGATGGCAATGATTCGCTGTGGCGGGTCGCCTGGCGTGGGGCGAAGTGACGGGCCAAGCGGCCGATGCCCAGGCGATGCTGCATGGCGCCCGCTGTTAATAACAGGGAATTTACAGCGGAGACGACCTGGAGTGCACCCCAAAAGTGAGACAGAGAAACAGCGGACTGGGTTCGAGGTCTCGCGGAGCGACCTCCGCTATCGTTGTATCAGCGCGCCATGAAGACCGGAAGCCCGGCCTTGGCCAGGATATGGCTGGTGGCACCCCCGAAGATCATCTGCCGTAGTCGGCTTTGCGTATAGGCGCCCTTGATCAGGAGGTCGGCGCCGATCGAAGTCGCGTAATCCAGGATCATCTCGCCGCTCGAGCGCTTGCCGGGGCCGATCGTGACGGCTTGCGAATCGATGCCGTTGAGCTTGAGGCCGGCGGCCAGCTGCTCGCCGCTGGGGCCCGGCACCGAGCCGCCTTCGACCGTCAGCACGGTCACGCGTTTGGCGTCATGCAAGAGCGGCATGGCGTGGGCGACCGCGACCGCCGTCTCGGTGCTGCGGTTCCAGGCGATGAGGATATTCTCGCCGAGCTGGCGCGGTGGTGTCGGCGGTGCGATCAGGCAAGGCCGCCCGCTCTCGAACAGCACGGCCTCGAGCGTGGAGGATCGTGGGCCCGAGGGATCATAGCCCGGTCGTCCGAGGACGGTGAGGTCGAAGACACGTGCATGGCTGGCAACGAAGATATCTCCGGGATCGGCCTCGGTCAGCCAGCTGAACGAGACCTGGCCGGCATTGGTGGCTTCGGTCGGCTGATCCTGTTGCGGGAAGTCTTGGCGCATGAAGCGATCGAAGACCTTGCGGGCCTCGCCGGCGAGCTCCTCCGAGGGTCGCCCTTCGGTGACCCAGAGGGGGGTCATGTCGCCGAAGCCATAGACCTCATACATCGGGAAGAAGGCGAAGCCCTGGATGTGACCGCCGAACCGACCGGCGAGCAGATGAGAGCAAGTCAGGACCGACTGGGTGTAATCATTCTGTTCGAGCGGAACGAGGATTGCCTTCATGCTCATCGCAGCCTCCTGGGTACGTCTTTGAAGCCGTCCGACGCCACCACACTCCGCCGGCGACCAGGAATGCCAATTTGTAGCCCATGGCCGCGTCGGCACAAAGGCCCGAAATCCTCAGAATGGGACGAAAGCCGCCGAAGATCTGCCGAGCATCTCCCAGCCGGGAGCATCACGAAAAAGCCCGGCTTGCGCCGAGCCCTTCATCGATTCGGAAATCAGGCGCGATCCGAAAACGTCATCGCCCGCGCCGGCCGATGAGAGTGAGATTGGCGACGCCGACCGCGAGGTTCAGGCCGGTCTGGGCTCCGATGGAGAGGGGCTGCAGGCTGAAGGCGCGATTGAAGCCGCCGACCAACGCATTGGCGCTGGCGCCGACACCGGCCGTCGCCTGTGCCGAGGCACCGACATAATCGCCCTCGAGCGCCCAGGGACCGAAATCGCTCGTCGGTGCCACGACCTGCCAGACGATCACGCCCTGGCTCGTCGCACCGAGATCGATGCCGAACTTGCTGATCGAGCCGTAATATCCCTCGATGCGCCCGCCAATGCCCTCGAAGGTGCAATTCAGGCGCTCCTGCGAGGTGATGATCAAGCCTATTCCACCCGAAGTGTCACAACTCAACGTTCCGACCCGCGATTGCGCGGCGGCCGGCGTCAGGGAAGCCAGCGCCGCGACGGCGGCGAGCGCCATCACCCCGAGAAGGCGCCTGATCGATGAAGTCATGGCATCGTTCTCCGTCACTGATACGACTGCAATGCTGCGACTGCGACACGCCGGAACGGTCGTCCCGGCGCGGCGCTGAGTCGGACCCGACGCGTAACCGACGAAGCTGCTCGTCGGCACGGCCCGGTTGCGACGTCGGGATGTTTCCTAGCACGGCTCGGGAAACTGCGCGCCAGGAATTCTCAGCTCGCAATTCGCAGCCTGCAATTCGCAGCATGATCGCCGGAGAGTGCTATTCGCCGCGCCTTTCGGCGCGGCGAATAGGCCTCGCAACGGCGACGGAGTAGCCCCTCAAATCACTGCGTGTATTCGGTGTATTTGCCGTCCTTCCAGCCATAGACGACATATTTCGGATCGAGGATGTCGCCCTTATTGTCATAGGTGAGCTTGCCGATCACGGTGTCAAAGCTCTTGCCGCGGATCTGCTCGGCGACCTTCTTGGCGTCGTAGGTGCCGGCGGTCTTGACGGCCGCCGCCCAGACCTGCACGGCCGCGACCGTGTAGAGCGTATAGCCCTCCGGATCGAAGCCCGTCTTGCGCATTGCCGCGACGATGTCCTTGGCGGCCGGGTTGTTGCGCTGATCCGGCCCGAAGGTCATCAGGAAGCCGTCGCTCGAGGCGCCCGCAATGGCGCGCAGCTCATCGGTGGCATTGGCGTCGCCCGACATCCACTGCCCCTTGAAACCGGCATCCTGCGACTCGCGCAGCATCAGGCCCACTTCGGTGTGATAGCCGCCGACGAAGACGGCATCGATCTTCTCGGATTTCAGGCGCGTGATGATGGCCGTGTAGTCCTTCTCGCCGGGATTATAGGCCTCGTACATAGCCGGCTTCACGCTCGCCTTCTCCAGGCCCTTGACGGTCTCGTCGGCGAGCCCTTTGCCATAGGGCGACTTGTCGTGCAGGACGGCGATGCGCTTGCCCTTGTAATGCGAGACGAGGAAGCGCGCATCGGTGATGCCCTGGGTGTCGTCGCGGCCGCAGGTGCGAAACACATTCCACCACCCCTTGGCGGCGGCCTCGTCGGTGAATTTCGGGTTGGTCGAGGCTGGGGTGATCTGCAGCAGATTGGATTCCTGATAGACGGCCGAGGCCGGGATCGACGAGCCCGAGCAATAATGGCCGATGACGACCTTCACGCCCTCCGTGACGTCCTTGTTGGCAACCGAGACAGCCTGCTTCGGGTCGCAGGCATCGTCGCCCACCAGCACCTTGATCTGCTGGCCGAGCAGGCCGCCCTTGGCGTTGATCTCGGCCGTGGCGAATTCTGCACCGCGCTTCATCTGGTCGCCAAACACCGCATAGGGACCCGTGATCGGCCCGTTCACGGCGATCGTCACATCGGCCATGGCCGAGCCCGTCATCACCGCGACCGACGCGGCGACCATGGCGGCCATCCATCCAGTTCTGCTCATCCTAACCTCCAAAATATGGTTTGACAGTTTGATCTAAGCGCAAGATACATTCTCGGTAAAGCTGTTTTAGGTGGTTAGATTACGGAGCGTGTCCAGATGGCGACCTCATCCGATGCGAACGAGATCGTCGCCAAATCTCCACGCGAGGGATCTCCACGGGAAGGATCTTCGCGGGAAGGATCGTCCCGGGCGGGGTCGCTGGTGCTTGTGGCCGGCGGGCTGGCGCTCGACTTCGCCAACACGTCGAGCGGGCGAGGCGGAGAACGCCATCTCGATCATCTACGCACCCCCGCCGATGTCGTGACCTGGGCGGGCCATGCCGGCATCGTGGACCAGGCGACGCAGGCACGGCTGAGGGAGAGGGTTGCGGCCAGCGACCGGGCCTTCACCGGGCTGCTGCGCGATGCGCTGTCGCTGCGGGAGGCGGTGCACCGCATCGCCTGCGCGGTCGCGCGGCGCCGGGAGCCGGATCAGGCCGACCTCGCCTTGCTGTCGGCGCGTTGCGCCGCAACGCTCGCCAAGGCGTCGATCGAGATGAAGAGCGAAGGCGCGCGCTGGCGCTGGCCGACGGCCGAGCCGATCCCCGAGACGATCCTCGGCCCGATCACGCTATCGGCGGTCGGTGTGTTGCGCGAGGGAGATCCGGCACGGCTCAAGCAATGCCCGGGCGAGCATTGCGGCTGGGTGTTCTTCGACATGACCAAGAACCGTTCGCGCCGCTGGTGCGAGATGAGCGTCTGCGGCAATCGCGCCAAGGCCAAGGCGCATTACCGGCGGCTGAAATTCCAGGCCGAAGCGGTTACCGAAGCCGGGCGCTGAACTGATTTTCCTTCTCCCGCTCTTTCGCGGGAGAAGGTGCGAGTCCTGAATAGAAAGACTTTGCGTAGTGAGGGCGGATGAGGGCGCAAGGTCTTCGCTTTAAGCTTTTGCGCTTCACCTCCGTCTCTCATCCGCCTCGGCTTCGCCTCGGCACCTTCTCCCGCGAAAGGGCGGGAGAAGGGAAGGAGGCGTAGATCAGCCTTGCGTCGGGCCCGGACTCTGCTGGCGGCGCGACTGCATGAAGCGGTCGAACTCCTCGCGATCGCGGGCGCTGCGCAATTCGCGCAGGAAATCGGCGAAGGCGCGCTCTTCCTCGGCGAGCTTGCGCCTTTCGGCCTCGAGCCGCTCGAGCGTCGAGCGCTTATACTCGTCGAAAGCCGAGTTCTGGCTGCGCGATCCTTGCCAGCCGCCCTGCCAGCCACCTTGCCAGCCCGACCAGGCCGAGCTCGCATGGCTCCAGGGACCGTTCATCGATGGCTCGTTGTGCCATGCCGAGCCCGCGAAACGCGGGAACCGGCCGCCGCACAGCTTGAACACCAGGATTGCGAGGCCGATCGGCCAGAAGAACACGAAGCCGAGGATCATCGCCACAAGCTCGAGAGGTCGAAAGCCGCGAAAGCCCCGATCTCCGGCATACGAACAATTGACCATCGAAATCTCCTCTCGGATGGCAGTCTCAGCGAGCATATAATTGCTCAGCCGCGCCTGAATCTTGGGGGCGGCTGATGCGGTTTCAAGAGTGGCAGATCGGCATCAGCCGTGGCAGGATGGGCGTTCCCGCCTGCGCCGACGCGCTGTTCCGCAGCCATTTCGAGCCTTAGATCCGAGCCTTAGATCCATGTCGCTTCACGAGCTTTCCGCCCTTGACCTTCTCGCCGGCTATCGGGCGAAAACGCTGTCTCCCGTCGAGGTGACGCGCGCCGTGCTCGACCATATCGAGCGCTGGGAACCGCATCTCAAGGCGACCTATCGCCTCGATCCGGAAGGGGCGCTTGCGGGCGCATCCGAATCGGAGGCGCGCTGGCGGCATGCTGAGCCGAAAGGTGCGCTCGACGGCGTGCCGATCACCATCAAGGAGAATATCGCGACCAAAGGCGTGCCGGTGCCGCTCGGCACCATGGCCTCCGACCATTCCCCCGCCCCCGCCGACGCACCGCCAGCCGCGCGCGTCCGCGAGGCCGGCGCCATCATCCTCGGCAAGACCACCATGCCGGATTACGGCATGCTCTCCTCGGGCCTGTCGAGCTTCCATCCGCTGACGCGCAACCCCTGGAACCTCGCCAAGAATCCGGGCGGCTCCTCGGCGGGCGCCGGCGCCGCGGCGGCGGCCGGCTACGGACCTCTGCATATCGGCACCGATATCGGCGGTTCGGTGCGGCTGCCGGCCTCATGGTGCGGCATTTTCACGCTGAAGCCGAGCCTCGGACGTATCCCCATCGACCCGCCCTATATCGGGCGCGTGGCGGGGCCGATGACGCGCAAGGTGGCGGATTCGGCGCTGTTGATGAGCGTGCTGTCCAAGCCCGATGCGCGCGACCATATGAGCTTGCCGCCCCAGCGTCTCGACTGGGAGGCGCCGGCACGCGCCCCGAAGGGCCTGCGCATCGGGCTCCTCCTCGATGCGGGTTGCGGCATGCCGGTCGAGCCGCGCGTGCGCGCCGCCATCGAGGCCGCGGCCCGGACCTTCGCGCTCGCCGGCGCCATCGTCGAGCCCATGCAGCCCTTCTTCACCCGCGAGATGCTCGACGGGCTCGATCATTTCTGGCGCATGCGCGCATATCTCGACGTCTCAGCTTTGCCCGAGGTGAGGCGCGCCAAGGCGCTGCCCTTCATCGTCCAATGGGCGATGTCGGCCGCGCCCTTCAGCGGCACCAAGACCTTCAAGGATTTCAGCCAGACCGTCGCGACGCGCCAGGCCGCGGTCGCTGCCTGCCAGCCTTACGATTATGTGCTGTCGCCGGTATCACCGGTGCCGACCTATTCGGCCGAGCTGCCCTGTCCGACCAACGATCCGGAGCATCCGCTCGACCACATCGCCTTCACGGTCCCCTACAATATGTCGGAACAGCCGGCCGCCTCGATCAATTGCGGCTACACCGAAGACGGCTTGCCGATCGGCCTGCAGATCGCCGGGCACCGCTTCGACGATGTCGGCGTGCTGCAGATCGCCCGCTGGTACGAGGAGGCGCGTCCGGCGCAGCACCCCTGGCCGAAGCCGCCCGCGGGGTGAAGCCGCGGCTTGGCCTCACGGCGTCGGGGCGATCAGCGCCATTCTGGGACCGCGGGCGTCCTCGCCCGCTCTTGGGAGCGGCGAGGCTGGCGCCAACGACAAGGTGAAGAGCGACCGAGACGGTCGCGGTCCCAGGGCGTTTGGCACTCTTGCCAACCGCCAATTCACACGTCGAAGAACACCGTCTCTTGCGGGCCGCCGAGATGCACGGTGAAGAGCCAGCGACCGGTCTCGGTCGCGTCCGGCGTCGCCATGATGGTGCGGCGGCGCTCGACGTCGTCGATCAAGCCGAGCACGGGGTCCGAATCATTGGCCGGATCGCCCGCGAAATAGAGCCTGGTCACCAGGCGCTTGAGGACGCCGCGCGCGAAGATCGAGATCTCGATATGAGGCGCCTGCATGGTGTTGCCGAGGCCGCGCACCGATCCCGGCTTGATGGTCTCGACCTTGAAATAGCCCTCGGCGTCGGCCGTCACCCGCCCAAAACCCTGGAAGGAGGCGTCGAGCTCGCCCGGCTGCTTGTCCTCGGGATGGTCGTATTTGCCGGCGGCATTCGCCTGCCACAGCTCGATCATGGCGTCGTTGATCGGCTTGCCCTCGGCGTCGAGCACGCGCCCGAGGATGCGGATGCGCTCGCCCTTGGTTTCGGGCTTCGCCATCTCGCCGCCGCCCTTCCAGGGCAGCACCGCATGAAAGAACGGACCGACCGTTGCCCAACCGCTCTCAATGGGCATGGTCATCCGCCTCGAAGGGGGTGGCGTTGCGGCCGCGCAGCACGATGTCGAAGCGATAGCCGAGGCCGAAGCCCGGCACGGTCAAGGCGTAATCGAATTTGGCGAGCAGCTGCTTGCGGCCCTCTTCGCTCGGCACGCTCATATAGATCGGGTCGAAAGGCAGCATCGGGTCGTCCTCGAAATACATCTGGCAGATCAGCCTCGTGACGAAGCTCGGCCCGAACACCGAGAAATGGATATGCGCCGGGCGCCAGGCATTGGGATGGTTCTCCCAAGGGTAATAACCGGGCTTGACGGTGATGAAGCGGTAATTGCCCTGCGCATCCGTGATGGTGCGCCCGCCGCCCGTGAAGTTCGGGTCGAGCGGCGCGTCGCGCGAATCGCGCGGATGGAAATAGCGCCCTGCGGAGTTCGCCTGCCAGATCTCGACCAAGGTGCCGACGACCGGGCGGTCATTCTCGTCGATCACCCGGCCCGCAACGATCATGCGGTCGCCGATCGGGCGGTCCTTGTGCTGCGCCGTGAGATCGGCGTCGTTCGCCTGCAGCCGGTCATGGCCGAAGATCGGACCCGTCACCTCGGAAAGCGTGTGCGGCAGCGTGATCAGGGGCTTGCGCGGCGAGCGCAGCACCGTGCTGCGGTAATCCGGCCATAGCGCCGGCGGCTGCGTTCCGGGCGTCTCTCGGCGATAGGGGATCGGGTCCATGTTGTCCTCCTCGGTGCGTTCTTATACCGCGGCGAGCGGGCGCGTCACCTTGGAAGCTCGTTCGCGTTGGGCCCACTGTCATTCTGACTTTCGCTATAGGTGCGACTATGATGAAAGCCGGGACCGCCGCGTCCCCTCTCGGCATGCCACGCCATCACGAGGTTCCTCGTCCTTGACGCAGCCACAAGCCGCAACCCTCATCTTCATTGTCACCGAAGACTGGTTCTTCGCCTCGCATTTCCTGCCGATGCTGCGCTCGGCGCGTGAGGCCGGCTTTGCGCCCGCGGTGATCTGCCGGGTGCGCGCCCATCGCCAAGTGATCGAGGCGGCCGGCGGGCGCGTCATCGCGCTCGAGGCCGATCGCGGCCGCCGCGAGATCGGCTCGGCGCTCGCGACCATCGGCCAGATTCGGCGCATCCTGCGGGCGGAGCGGCCGGCTATCGTGCATCTGATCGCGCTCTGGCCGATCGCGCTCGGCGGCTTCGCGGCGATCCTCGCCGGTGTCCGCCGGCGCGTCTATGCGGTGACCGGGCTCGGCTTCCTCGGGGCCTCCCCTTCGCTGCGTGCGCACCTGGCCAGAATGGCGACGAGGCTCGCGCTGCGCTTGCCTCTCGACGGCAAACGGGTGCGCTTCCTGCTGGAGAACCCCGATGATGCGAAGCTGCTCGGCCTCGATCCCGACACGGCTCGACGCGTCGTCATCGTCGGTGGCGCCGGCGTCGATCCGTTGGCCTATGGACCGAGCCCTTTGCCGCCGCTGCCGCCGCTCAAGATCGCGGTCGTGGCGCGCATGCTCTGGTCGAAGGGCATCGACGTCGCGGTCGCGGCGCTGCGGCTCGCGCGACAGCAAGGCGCCGACATCACCTTGTCGCTCTATGGCGAGCCCGACCCGACCAACCCGAAAACCATCCCGCAAGCGCAGCTCGAAGCCTGGAACGCCGAGCCCGGCATCGCCTGGCGCGGCCGCACCAGCGATGCGGCGCGGGTCTGGCGCGAGCATCATGTCTGTTGCCTGCCCTCGCGCGGCGGCGAAGGGCTGCCGCGCACCCTCCTCGAAGGGGCGAGCTGCGGCCGCGCCGTGTTGACCTCGGATGTTCCGGGCTGCCGTGCTTTGGTACGCGACGGCGTCGAAGGCCTGCTCGTGCCCCCTGGCGACGTGCCGGCGCTGGCGCGCGCCATGCTGGCGCTGGCGCAAGATCCGCAACGCATGGCCCGCATGGGCGAGGCGGCGCGCGCCCGGGTGTTGTCGGGCTTCACCGAGCAGCATGTGATCGAGGCGGTCGCGGGGATGTATCGCGAGCTCGGCGATAGCTGAGGGTCGGTCGCCCGGCGCGGCCGATCGCGGGGGCGCTCAGAAGCTCGGCGGCGTCATCGCCCAGATGATCTCTGTCTCGTCACTGCCGGGATTGCGATAACGGTGCGGCAAAGAGCTCGGGAAGCCGAAACTGTCGCCGGCTTCGAGTCGGAAGGTCTTGCCGTCGACCCACAGCTCGAGCTTGCCGCGCAGCACCACCCCGGCCTCCTCGCCTTGATGGGTGTAAGCGTGCTCGCCCGAAGTCGCACCCGGCGGCAGGCGGCAGGAGAGCAGCTCCAGTGCGCCTGAGAGCGTCGGCGAGAGCAGCTCGTCGGCGATACCTGCCGAATAGTCGAGGCGCCGGCGCCGCGCCCGCCTGACGACGAAATCGCGCTCCTCGGCCGGAGATTCGCCGGCTTCGAAGAACCAGCCCACAGTCACGCCGAGCGCCCGACTGATGGCGAGGAGTGCGTCGACCGAGGGTGTCGCGAGGTCACGCTCGACGAGGCTGAGATAGCCAATCGACAAGGCGCTGCGCTCGGCGAGCACCGCCAGGGTGAAGCCGCGCGCCTTGCGCAGCCCGCGAATCTCGCGGCCGATCCGGCGCGCGCTTTCGGCTTGCGCGGCGGCGGGCCGGTCCCGGTCAACGGCCGTACTGGAGCGCTTCGTGACAGGATCGTCGCTCTTCAACATTAAACGCGCGCCCAAAAATTTTTGCTTGACAAAAATTATAGCAGATTTTTTTAATAGCGGAAGCACCGCGAGGGTAAGGCATGGCCGAGCGATACGATGCCGTGATCATCGGAGGTGGGCATAACGGGCTCACTTGCGGGACCTATCTGGCGCGCGCCGGGCTCAAGACCCTCGTGCTGGAGCGGCGCGAGGTGATCGGCGGAGCCGCCGTCACCGAGGAGGTGGTGCCGGGCTTCAAATTCTCGGTCTTCAGCTATCTGATGAGCCTGCTGCACCCGAAGGTGATCGCCGAGCTCGAGCTCGCCAAATACGGCTTCAAGGTGCTGCCCGCCTCCGACATGTTCAGTCCCCTGCCGGGCGGCGACTACATGGTCTTCAGCGATTCCATCGCCAAGACGCAAGCGCATTTCGCACGCTTCTCCAAGAAGGATGCCGAGAACTACCCGCTGTTCGACCGATACCTGATGGAATCGGTCGAGATCGTCAGGAAGCTCTTGCTCGAGACGCCGCCCGATCCAAGCTGCCGGGACTGGAAGGCATTCAGGCAGAGCGCCGCCTTCCTGTGGAAATACCGCAAGATCGGCGGCAAGCTCTACCGCCTGATCGACCTGATGACGATGAGCGCCGACGACTATCTCTCGGAATGGTTCGAGAACACTTATGTAAAGGCCGTGCTCGCCTATTATTGCGGCATCGGCACCTTCGCCGGACCGAAAAGCCCAGGCTCGGCCTATGTCATCATGCATCACGTGATGGGCGAGCATGCGGGCGCCGGCGGCTGGGGCTTCGTGCGCGGCGGCATGGGCGCGATCACGCAGGCGATCGCCGCCTCCGGCAAGGCGAAGGGCCTCGAGATCCGCACCAGCGCCGAGGTTGCCTCGATCGACACGGCGAACGGCCGGGCGACAGGCGTCACCCTCGCGGACGGCACGCGCATCGAGGCGTCGACTATCGCCAGCAATGTCAGCGCCAAGCTGACCTTCCTGAAATTCCTTCCGGCCGACAAGCTGCCGGCGGAGTTCCTGCGCGAGATCGCGAGCTACCGCACCTATTCGACGGCCTTCAAGATCAACATCGCCTGCGAGCGCCTGCCGGTCTACACCGCCTTCGACGCCGGCAAATGCGGTTTCCCCTATCCGACCTACACTCATATCGGCCCCTCGATCGAATATCTGGAGCGGGCCTATGACGACGCCAAATACGGCGACTGGTCCCGCGAGCCCTTTATCACCCCGGTGGCCCCGAGCTATGTCGACGACAGCATCTCGCCGCCCGGCAAACATGTGGTGAACCTGTTCGGCGGCCACGCACCCTATACGCTGCGGGAGGGCGATTGGCCGAGCCGCAAGGACGAGTTCGCCAAGAATGTGCTGCGCGTGCTCGACCAGCATGCGCCCGGCTTCTCGGACGGCATCATCGGCATGCAGGTCCTCACCCCGCCCGATATCGAGGCCAAGATCGGCTCGCCGCACGGCCATATCTTCCATGGAGAATTGCAGACCGATCAGCTATTCTTCGCGCGGCCGGCACCGCATTTTGCGGACTACCGCAGCCCGATCAAAGGCCTCTATCAATGCGGCTCGTCGGCGCATCCGGGCGGCGGGGTCGGTGCCGTGCCGGGCCACAACGCCGCGCGCGAGATCCTCAAGGATCTTCGCAAGTGAATCTTGACACAAGTCATCCTTGGCAAATGACGCGAGACCCGAAACCGCGACGAGGCACGACATGAACATCGTCGAGAAACCGTCATCCATCGCAAGCGCCGAGTGGCAGCGACGCGTCGAGCTCGCCGCCTGCTACCGGCTCATCGCCCATTATCGGATGGCTGATCTCATCTACACCCATTCGACCGTCGGCATTCCGGGGGAGCCCGGCCACTTCCTGATCAACCCTTATGGCTGGCGCTTCGACGAGATCACCGCGTCCTCGCTGGTGAAGATCGACGTGAAGGGCGAGAAGGTCGGCCACTCGCCGCATCCGGTGAACCCGGCGGGCTTCACCATCCACAGCGCCGTGCACCTCTCGCGCCATGATGCGGCTTGCGTCATCCACACCCATACCAAGGCCGGCATGGCGGTCGCGGCGCTCAAGGAAGGCTTGCTGCCGCTCAATCAGATCGCCCTGCAATTTTATGGCCGCCTCGCCATCCATGGCTATGACGGCATCGCGCTCGACCTCGACGAGCGGGAGCGCATCGTCGCCGATCTCGGCGAGAAGCACGCGATGCTGCTGCGCAATCATGGCCTGCTCACGGTCGGAGGCAGCGTCGCCGAGGCTTTTCAGTTGATGTATTACCTCAACCTTGCCTGCGAGGTGCAGATCGCGGCGCAATCGACGGGCGCCGCGCTGGTGCTGCCGCCGCGCGAGGTGTGCGAGAAGGTCGCGGCTCAGTACGACCAGCAGAATTTTCAAGATGGCGAGCTCGATCTCGAATGGGCCGCGCATCTGCGTCTGCTCAACAGGCTGGACCCGTCCTATCGCGATTAGACAAAGGCGCCTGCGCCAGAGGAGGTTGATGTGTCGTCAAGCCAAAACGGCCTCTTGCAATGGACGCTTCCCGCGCAGCTCTATCGCGACGGCGAGAATTACGAGCGCGAACGGCAGGCCATCTTCGCGGCGAACTGGTGCTTGTTCACCTGGTCGGCGCGGCTGGAGAAGCCCGGCGACTATGTGTCCGGCGTGCTTGCCGGCTACCCCATCTTCGTCATGCGCGGCGATGACGGGGCGCTGCGCGGCTTCCACAATGTCTGCAGGCATCGCGGCGCCACGCTCCTCGCCAAGGAGAGCGGCGATTGCAGCAAGCTCCTCGTCTGCCCCTATCACAGCTGGAGCTATCGTCGCGACGGTCGCCTCGCCAAGGCGACCGATTTCGGTGGCGATGTCGGCTTCGATGAAAAGGAATGGGGCCTGATCGAGATCGACATCTCGGAATGGCGCGGCCTCGTGTTCGGGCGCATCCGGCGCGGCGGCGAAGACCTGAAGTCCTGGCTCGGCCCGATCGACGAGATGGCGCGCGATTATCCGCTCGAAACGCAGACATACTTTACATCGAAGAACCGCGAGGCCGATGTCGACTGGAAGACCTATGGCGAGAACTATCTCGAATGCTACCATTGCCGCACAATGCATCCGGGCCTCTGCGCCGCAATGGACATCGAACGCTACACGATCGATGTGCATCGCGAGCACGGCTTCTTCCATCTCTATGCGCCCAAGCGAGATGGCGGCCTGACGCGGGGTCTGTATTTCTATCGCTTCCCCTATCTGATGCTGAACCTCTATGATTGGGGCAGCTCGATCGCGACGGTCGAGCCGCTTGGAGCCGGCCGCATCCGGCACATCAACTGGTATTTCTTCCAGGACGTTTCGCCGCAAAGGGCTGAAGAGAATCAGCGCTCGGCCGAATGGTCGGCCCAGATCATCACCGAGGATCTCGACATCATCACGGGCGTGCAGCGCAATCTGAACTCCGGCATCTACGAGCGCGGCCCGCTCTCACCGAAATACGAGCATGCGGTGAAGGGCTTCCAGGACATGGTGCGAGACGCGATGAGCGGCGGTGGCGGCGGGCTCAAGCTAGCGGCGGAATAGACCGGCGGGGCGGTCCCGGCCCGTAGCCTCCACACCGGCATCAAAGCTCGCCGAAGTCCCGCTCATGTATTTCGACGAGGGTCGGTCCCTCTCGGCGCAGCGCCTCGCGGAGCGCCTCCTCCACAGCCGCGAGGCTCGAGGCGCGCAGGCCATGCGCCCCGTAGGCCTTGGCGAGGGCCACGAAATCGGGATTGCGCGCCCGCACGCCGACTTCGGCGATACCGCCCGCCATCATGTCGTCGGCGATCTGGCCGAGCCGGTCATTGTTCCAGACGATGATGGGCAGGCTCAGCCGCTCGTCGACCGCCGTCGCAAGCTCCGGCAGGGTGAACTGGAAACCGAAATCGCCGGCGAGCGCCACGACCGGCCGATCGGGCGCCGCGATCTTGCCGCCGATCGCGGCGGGGAGCGCGTAGCCGAGCGTGCCATAGCCGCAAGGATGGAACCAGGAGCGCGTGCGGTCGACCGGAAACAGGGCGTTGCCCGCATAGGCGATCTGCGTCATGTCGCTGAAGACGGCACCGTCCGCCGGCAGGGCCCGCCGCAACGCCTGCAGCAGGCGAGCATGCGTCCTGGTCTTGCGGTCGAGCCCGGCCATCGCGTGTTCGCGGATCGCCGAAGCATTGTGGCCCCATTGGGCAGCGCTTGTGCCCGGGGCAAGCTGCTCGGCGATGGCCTCGAGCGCGAGCCGTGCATCGCCGAGGATCGGCAACGAGGCGCGATAACGGTCCGCGAGCTTTCCAGGATCGATATCGATGCGGATCAGGGTTCCCGAAAGCGGCACGGTGTCGACATAGCTGTCGGTCTCGGCGAGCTCGGTGCCCGCCGCGAGCACCAGATCGGCCGTGGCGACGAGATGGCGCACCTCGCGCCATTGCAGTGTCGCGCCGAGATGCGCCGGATGCTTGTCCGGCAACACCCCCTTGGCGGCGATAGTGGTCACCACCAGCGCTCCGCTCGCCTCGGCGATGCGTGCCACCGCAGCTCCCGCGCGAGCCGCGCCGCCTCCGATGATCAGCATCGGCCGTTTCGCCTGCCGCAGCTGCGTGGCTGCAGCCTCGATCAGATCGCCCGGCCCGGGCGGGGCCGGCGGCTCCCCGAAGGCCTCCGGTGCCAGCCCGGCCGGCGCGGCGAGCACGTCGATGGGCACCTCGATATGGACGGGCCGCGGGCGGCCGGCAGCGAACTGCGCGAAAGCCTGGCGCAAATGGTCGCGCAGATCGGCGGCGCTCAGCGCCGTGGCGCTGAAGGCGGTTACGGGAGCCGTCATGGCGCGTTGATCCGTCACCTCGTGCAGGACGCCGCGCCCTTTGCGCAAAGTGTCGGTGGCGCACAGGCTGGAGATGACGAGCATGGGCACGGAATCGGAGTAGGCCTGGCCCATCGCGGTCATCGCGTTGCCGACGCCGGGCCCGGAGATGAGGAAGCAGACGCCGGGCCGGCCGGAGATGCGGGCATAGCCATCCGCCGCGAAGCCTGCGCCCTGCTCGTGCCGCGTGAGCACATGGCGCACCCTGTTGCCGGCAAGCCCGCGATAGAGGTCGAGCGTATGCACGCCCGGAATGCCGAAGACGGTGTCGACGCCGTTCTCGGCCAGCATGCCCACCAGATATTCGCCGACCTTCATGGTCATGCGGGCGAGCGGCGCAGGGACTGGGCCATGCA
The DNA here is from genome assembly GCA_900104855.1 of Rhizobiales bacterium GAS188. Taxonomy (NCBI): domain Bacteria; kingdom Pseudomonadati; phylum Pseudomonadota; class Alphaproteobacteria; order Hyphomicrobiales; species Rhizobiales bacterium GAS188. The sequence continues at coordinate 3,382,363 of FNSS01000001.1, read as the reverse complement.
GTGGATGCCGCCCCCGGTCTTGGAGATTTCGCCCATGTCGATGGCTGCGACCTCGAAGCCGCGCGCACGCAATTGCGCGATCAGCGTCATGCTCACCTCGGGCGCGATGACGCGGTCCCTGCCGAGCGACATGAAATTGCAGCCGAGCGCCATCGTATCCTGGAAAGGCACGTCGATGATCTCATGGCCCTTTCCCTTGAGCCAATCGACGATACCTGGCTCGGTGCAGGCAAGGCAGACGGCGGTGAGCTTTGGTGCGATCGGTACGACAATGAGGTCGATATGCACATAGTATTCGTCGAAGAAGGCGAGCCTCGTCTCCCAGCCCTCCTTCTTGAACCAGGCCTCGACCTGTCGTGCGCCCTCCTCCTGGGTGCGGGCGGCGCCGCAGCCGATCAGCACGCAGCCTTCCTCGATAACGTTGAAGTCGCCGCCCTCGAAGGTCCCGGCCGTGACCATGTCGTAGATCGGAATGCCGAGCTTCTCATAGGTGCGGATCGCCGCGTAGTTCTCGCCACGGCGCCACCAATTGGCCATCGCGGTGATGATCGCGCCGTAAGGCGTCATCACGCTCGAGTCTCGGGAATAGACCTGCATCGGCAGCTCGGGTTCTGGCAAGTGCCAGTGCACCTTGACGCCGAAATGCTCATAGGCGGCGACCAGCTCCTTGTGCTGGGCCTGCGCCGCCTGGATGTTGCAGGGGTTCTCGCGCAGATATTTGCGCGACAGCGAGCTCGTCGCGAGATGGCGCAGGAAGGCCGGCGAACCGAGCAGCACATCGGTGAGCGGGTCGGTCTCGTTGCGAAAGCCCCACTGGGTCAGCGGCGTCGTGCCGCCCGACGGGTTGCGGCGCCGCAGCGAAAAGGTCTCGGTCGCCTCGATGCGTTCGTGTCGTGTCATCGCTTCCTCTCGGGTTCAGGCTGCCGGGCGGGTCGGGATCCACCAATCCCGACCGCGATGGGTGTTGACGTATTCGGGCCAGCGGAAATCGATGGGCGGCGGATAGTCGCACAAGGGCGCGATCCAGCGCGACCCGCCGATGCCGCCCCCGGTGCGCTCGACGAATTCGCGGCGTGCCGCGTGGCGGGCTTCGGCATCCTCTATGAGGCGCAGCGCCGCGAGCGCCACGCTCTTGGCGGCGCAGAGCACCATGGGATCGATGGTCGCCGAAATGCCGCCGAGCGCATTCATCACCCAGCCCGGACAGGCGAAGCCCGGCGGCGCCTTGAGCGCCGGGCGTGCCACATAGAGGCGCGCCGTCGGCGCGTGCCAGGTCATCTCGGTGTAGTCGTCGGATGTCGAATTGAGCTGCGAGGGCGGCAGGTCGCGGCGCAGGATCGCCTCGGCGGCCTCAGGTGCGATCAGTTGCTCGCATTCGGACAGGAACGGCTCCTCCTCCGGCGCGCCGCCGGCGTTGACCAGGATCTCGCGCGCCACTGCTCTAGCAGCTTCGTCCCAGCGCGGGGGCCCGACCGCCGTCAACGCCTCGAAGGTGAGGCGTGCCATCGCGTGATTGGCAAGGCCCGGCCGCGACTTCGAGACCCAGTGGCGCTCGACGCGACATTGGCTCAGGCGCGCCGCCGCCTCGGCGTTGCGATCGAGCACGGCGGTGACCTGCTCGGCCATGGCGATGGTCGGCACGCGGATCATGTATTGGATCTCGGCGAGGCCCGCCGGAAGGTTGTCCGCGGTCGCCTGCCCCGCGGTCAGGATCGCCTCGCTGATCGACCAGCCGCCCTGATGCGGCAGCATCGAGTCGCGCAAGCTCTTCGAGGTGAGATACATCAGCATCAGTGCATCGGTGGCTCCGGGCGCCCGCACATCCGAATGCGCCTGCGGGATCGGAGGCGCCCCGGTCGCGGCCCCGTCACCCCGGCCCCAAGCCCCCCTAGACCAAGCCTCCCTACACCAAGCCTCGGGCTCGTCGCAGACGAAGCGGTAGATCATCGCAAATGCGGCGCCGCAATGCGTGTCCCAGCGCACGGTGTTGCACAGCGGCAGCATGTAAAAGGGATGAAACGAGATCATCCCGTCGAGGCCGTCATAATATCCCTTGGCGGCGTGGATGGGCTTAGACCCGCGCACCTTCTCGGCCGGTTCGCCGGTGAAGCGCAGCGTGCCCGAAACTCCATTCGCTTGCATCGCCGCCTTGCAGGCCAAAAGCCCGCCGAGGCTGCCGATCCCGAGCCCCGAATGCGGGTCGGTATGGCCGCCCGCGGCCTCGCTGAGCCCCGGCCTCGGACGCTTCGCAGTGGCGGCGTCCTGACAGTTCCCCGGAACTGCGTCGTATTCGGCATACATGCCGACCGTGGGGCCGGAACCATTCGACCAATGGGCGCAGAACGCGGTCGGCATTCCGCCCGACCCTTCCTCGACCGAAAAACCATTCCGGCGCAGCAGCCCGACATACCAGGCGGCCGATTCGTATTCGCGCCAGGCCGTCTCGCCGAAATCGAAGATGCGACGGGTCCAGGCCGACAGATCAGCCTTGGCCAGCTCGACATGAGCGAGCGTCGTCATCTGGGCCGGAGTCGTCACGCTGCCTCCCGCGTTTCCGGGAGCATAATCCGTGAAACGCGTCCCAAAAAAGTGATATGTTTTTCCGCCTTCTGCAAATTCCATTCACCCCTTGGTGGCACCGTGCGTATTCCTTCGACCCAGGCTCTTCGCGCTCTCGACAGCTTTGCGCGACACGGCAGCGTCTGGCGGGCGGCCGACGAGCTCAACCTGACCCGCAGCGCCGTCAGCCATCAGCTGCGTCTGCTGGAGCGTGATCTCGGCTTCGAGCTGCTCGAAAGGCTGGGAAAGGGCGTCGCACTCACCCATCGCGGCCGGCGTTATGCCAATGATGTGCGCAAGGCGCTCACCGTGATCGGCGACGCCGCCGTGCAGCACCGCAAGAAGGGCATCGGCGGGTCGCTGAGTGTGAGCTCGACGCCGGGCTTCGCCTCGCTCTGGCTGTGCACGCACATCGCCGAGTTCCAGGAGATGTTCCCGGAGGTTTCGCTGCGCATCGTGACGCCGCGCCGCCTCGATGAAGTTTCCAATCCCGAAGTCGACGTCTTCATCGCTTTCGGCGACGGCAATTGGCCGGACCGCGCCGTCGAGCTGCTCAGCGAAGTCGAGTTCACCCCGCTTTGCAGCCCGGTGCTGCTCAACAAGATCGGCAGCTTGGCGGGCCCGGAGGACGTGCTGCGCGCTCCCCTCCTGCATCTCGGCGACTACGAGGACTGGACACGCTGGTTCGCGCTGACCAAGGTCCGCAACCCCGATCCGCAATGCGGCATCATCTTTTCCGACATGAACCTCGTGCTCTCGGCTGCGACCGCCGGGCAGGGAGTGGCGATGGGCGACGAGCTCACCTGCCGCAAGGCGATGGATGCGGGCCAGCTGGTCCGCCCCTTCGACCTCGCCATCAAGTCGACGCGGTCCTATTTCCTGGTGAGCGAGCACGGCAAGGCCGGCAATGCAATGATCATCGCGTTCCGCGATTGGCTGACCTCGCGGCTTGCTCATCGCGAGACGATCGCAAGAAACGCGTATGGCTGAATACCGACGTACCGGCACTCAGATCAGGTGGGGTGAATTCCATTTGCCGGTTTGACGAAAATTATTCGATTGCGGCGAGCCGAGACCATGCCTACCACTTTACGCAGAGGATTGAGGATCGCCCGGATGCCTCGACGTGGCCAAGACAGCAGCCAAGAAACCGGCCAGGAACGCAGCCGAGCCGCCGAGATCCGTGCGATCGGAATCGGCAAGACCTTCGGTTCGTTCCGAGCATTGAAGAACGTGTCGCTCGAGATCGGCAGCGGCGAATTCCTTACGCTGCTCGGACCTTCGGGGTCCGGGAAGACGACCTTCCTGATGATCCTCGCGGGCTTCCAGGCGCCGAGCGAAGGGCGCCTGATCACCGACGGCGTCGACGTGACGGCGAAGCCGGCAGAGGAGCGCTCCTACGGGATGGTCTTCCAGGGCTATGCGCTGTTCCCGCATATGAGCGTCGAGGCCAATATCGCCTTCCCGCTGCAGGTCCGGCGCGTGCCCTCCCACGAGATCCGGCGGCGTGTCGCGGAGATGATCGAGCGGGTCGGCCTCATCGGCCATGAGAAGAAGCTGCCGGCCAAGCTCTCCGGCGGTCAGCAGCAGCGCGTGGCACTCGCCCGAGCTCTCGTTTTCGAGCCTGGCGTGCTGCTGCTCGACGAACCGTTCTCGGCACTCGACAAGAGCCTGCGCGAGCTCATGCAGGTCGAGGTCAAGCGCCTGCATCAAGAGACTGGCACCACCTTCGTGTTCGTCACGCATGACCAGGGGGAAGCCTTGGCGCTATCCTCGCGGGTCGCGATCTTCGATCACGGCGAGCTTCTGCAGGTGGGTGCGCCGCGCGACGTCTATGAGAAGCCTTCGAGTCGTTTCGTCGCGGAATTCCTGGGCGAGATCAATCTGCTGCCGCTCGGGAATGTGCGCTGCGCCGACGGAGGAGCCACAGCTCGTTGCGAGGACAGGCTCGTCACCGTGCGCGGCGTCGGGGAGCCCACTGGACCACAGGCAGTGCTCGCCATCCGCCCCGAGCACATGTCGCTCTCCCTCCAGGCGCCACCAGCCGACGACAACAGCCTGCCGGCCAGCGTCGAGATGTCCACCTATCTCGGCGCGGCCACGCGGCTCGAGCTGAAAACACGCGGCAACGCCAAGGTCGTGCTTTCGGTGCCGACCCATACGATCTCGGCGGAACTGAGCCGCGGCAGCCCCGCCTGGGTGACTTGGCCGGCGGACCAGGGATTTCTTCTTCCGAGCAGTGGGGGACGTTAGACGCGCCAAGCAAACTTGACGATCACCAGAAAGGAGAAGACCGATGGACAACGCTTTCCAGAAGGACTGCCTCGAGATCCTCGCCGAAAAGGTCGCGAGGGGACAGATCACGCGGCGTCGCTTCGCGCAGCTCGCCGGGCTCCTCCTTGCCGGCGCCCCGGCGCTGCGCGCACGCGGCGCTTTGGCCGACACCAAGGAGCTCGTCCTGGTCAATTGGGGTGGCGACGCCATCAAGGCCTATGACCGCGCCTTTGGCCAACCGTTCCTCAAGGAGACCGGCATCACCGTCAAGGAGGACGGATCCGGGCCGACCGAAGGCGCGATCACGGCGCAGTTCAAGAGCGGCAAGCCGAGCTGGGACCTCGTCGACGCCGACCCCTTCTCGGCCATCTCGCTCGGCAAACAAGGCATGATCGAGAAGATCGACTACAACGTCGTCTCCAAGGCGAAGATGCGGCCGGGATTCGGCTGGGACTATGCAGCGTCGACCTATTTCTTCTCTTACGTCATCGCCTACGACTCGAAGAAATACGGAGACCAGGCACCGAAGGGCATGGCCGATTTCTTCGATCTGAAGAAGTTCCCCGGCAAGCGCTCCATGTACAAATGGGGCTCCGGCATGTGGGAGGCGGCGCTCCTTGCCGACGGCGTCGCGCCCGACAAGCTCTACCCGCTCGATGTGAAGCGCGCCCACGCGAAGATCAAGGCCTTCAAGGACAATGTCGTCGCCTATTGGGGCGGCGGCGCCGAAAGCCAGTCAGTGCTTCTCGGCGGCGAGGCCTCCATGGCCATCATCTGGTCGACGCGCGCTTCCCTCATCGAGCAGGATTCGGGCGGCAAGATCAAGTTCATCTGGGACCAGGGGCTGATCTCGCCTGGTGCGCTCGCGGTGATCAAGAACAATCCGGGCGGCAAGGACGCCGCGATGAAGTTCATCGCCAGCACTCAGGACCCGCAGCGTCAGCTGGTGATGTTCGACATGCTGGGTCAAGGGCCGGCGAACCCCGCGACCGACGCGCTGATCCCGGCCGACAAGAAGCGCATCAACTGCGTCGATCCTGCCAACATGGCCAAGCAGATTCCCTTGAACATGGACTGGTATTCCGAAAACTACGGCGCGGCGCTCGACGAATACACCAAGGTCATCGCGGCTTGACCACGCCCGGGCGAGGCTGAGATCCGATGCGCGACCGAGGAAGCGGCCGCAGCACGCTGCTGCTGATCGCGCCGCTCCTGGTATTTCTCGGCCTCGCCTACGGCATTCCCTTCCTTGGGGTGGTGACCTGGAGCTTCACCCTCCCGAAGCCTGGTATCGGCCAGTTCGAGACGCTGCTCACCGATCCGCTGGTCCAGTCCGTCTTCGTGCGCACCTTCCGCATCTGCGCCGCGGTCACCTGTGCGTCGGTGACCGCGGCCTATGCGATCGCCTTCGTCTGGGTCCGCGGAACCGGCACCCAGCGCCGGATCGCGGAGTTCTGTATCCTGGTCCCCTTCTGGATCTCGGTGCTGACGCGAGCCTTCGGCTGGGTGGCGCTCCTGTCCAATCGCGGCTTGGTCAACACCTGGCTGCAGGCGCTCGGCTTCATCGACGAGCCGCTGACCCTGGTGCGCAACGAATTGGGCGTCATCATCGGCATGACGCATTACCTCATCCCGTTCGCGGTGTTCCCGCTCGCCTCCGCCATGCGCAACCTCGACGAGCGCGTGCTGCTCGCGGCACGGGGGCTGGGTGCCGGCCGCATACGTGTCTTCTGGTCGGTCTTCGTCCCCATGACCATGGCGGGCATCATCGGCGCCGCCCTGATCGTCTTCGTGTTCGCGCTCGGCTTTTTCATCACGCCCGCCATCCTGGGTGGGGGACGCAGCGTGATGATCGCGGAGCTCGTCTATCTGCGCATCTTCCAGAGCCCCGATTGGGGCCTCGGAGCTGCGATCAGCGTCGTGCTGGTGCTGTTCGTCGGCGCGCTGCTGGCGCTGCTCTTCCGCTTCGTCCGGCCCGCGAACCCGGTGGGCTGAGATGAAGAGCTACTGGCCCGGCCCCGTCGCGCTCGTCGTCGCGGCCTGCGTGGCGATCTTCCTGCTCATGCCGCTCATCGTGGTCGTGCCCGTCTCGCTGACGCCAGCTCGCTTCCTGTCGCTGCCGACCGATACGCTGTCGCTACGCCATTATCGCGAGCTCATCGAGAATCCAGATTGGGGCCGAAGCATCCTGCTCAGCCTGCGCATCGGGGTCGTGAGCAGCGCCATCGCGACAGGCTTCGCCGTCATGTTCGGGCTCGGCATCTGGATGTTCCAGCCCCGCTTCGCGGCGTTGCTCGTCGGCTGCGTGCTGCTGCCCATGGTGGTGCCGCCGGTGGTCTCGGCGATCACGCTCTATTTCCTCGTGACCTCGCTGTCGAAGGTCAACGATTTCGTCGGCTACGATAGCTGGATCGGCGTCGCGATCGCGCATGTGGTGATGGTCGTGCCCTTCGCGGTGGTGCTGATACTGGTGGCGCTCACCCAGGTCGATCGCCGCATCGATCTCGCGGCCCGCGGCCTCGGTGCCACGGTCTCCGAACGCGCCTTCAAGATCATCCTGCCCAATATCAAATTCGCCGTGCTGACGGCGGCGCTCCTGTCCTTCGTCCTTTCCTGGGAGGAGATCGGCGTGACGCTGTTCATCACCAGCGTCAATGCCGTGACGCTGCCGCGCCTGATGTGGATGGGGCTGCGCGACAATATCGATCCCGCCATCGCGGCGATCTCCGTCATCCTGATCGCCATCACGGTGCTGGTGCTCACAGCGCGCATGCTGTTGACGAGGAAGATCGCATAGCCGCTTCGAGGCGTCAGGCGACCCCATAGGCGAGGCGAACCCGCTCGATCTCGGCGAGCTTCTGCTCGAACAGGCTCCACTCGTCGCGCTCGGCGATCGCCGCCCAGAGCGCCTCGATATCGTCGTAGAGCAAGGTTACCGGACGCTCGGCCGCGAAATAGGCGTCCGAGGCCGCCGAGGTCGGCGCGGCCGCATAGCCTTCGAGCGCCACGAGGAAGCTCGCAAAGGCCTCGCCCCGATAGAGGGAGGCCGCAGGACCCGCGAGCGCCTTGGCGCGGCGCAAGAGACCGCCGCGCCAATCGAATAGGACCTGCTCGAAAGGCGGGCTCGCGGCCTTCAGGAACAGGAAGAGCCGATCGGCGAGCTCGCCGTCTGCCACTTCCGAACGCGGGATGAGGCCGAGCCTCCAGACGATGGCGGCGCCGAGCGCCTCCGTGAAGGCCGTATCGAAACGCGCCAGCGCCTCCTTCAGCGGCTCGACCTCGGCGACGAGGCTCAAGCACTCGGCGAGCCGGTAGAGGTTCCACAGCACGGCATTGGGCTGGCGGCCATAGGCGTAAAGCCCCGTCTCGTCGAAATAAGCGGCCGTGAAGCCCGGATCGTAATTCGGCAGGAAGCGGTAAGGGCCGTAATCGAAGCTCTCGCCCGTGATGACGATATTGTCGGTGTTGAGCACGCCGTGCACGAAGCCGGCCACCATCCATTGGGCGCAGAGCCGCGCCACATTTTCGCAGACCTCACCGAGGAACGCCGCGGCTTGCGCTCCAGTCGTCGGCCGTTTCGCTCGCGGCAGATAATGGCGCACGCTATGCGCCAGCAGCCGCTCGATGCGCAGCGCATCGCCGAAGGCGGCGAAGCGCTGGAAAGTGCCGATGCGGATATGCGAATGACTGAGGCGGGTGAGCACCGATGAGCGCGTCGGGGAGGGCTCGTCGCCGCGCGTGAGCGGTTCGCCGGTCTCGAACAGGGCAAAGCTCTTCGAGGTGTAGACGCCGAGCGCTTCGAGCATGCGCGTCGCCAGCACCTCGCGGATCCCGCCCTTGAGGGTGAGGCGGCCATCGGCGGTGCGCGACCAGGGCGTGCGCCCCGAGCCCTTGGTGGCGAGGTCGAGCAGCCGGTTCTCGCCATCATAGAGCTGCGCGAACAGGAAGCCGCGCCCGTCGCCGATCTCGGGATTATAGGCCTGGAATTGATGACCGTGATAACGCAGCGCCAGAGGCCCGGGAAGGTTATCGGGGAGCGGCTGAAACTTCGCGAAATGCGCCTCGAAAGCCTCCGCGTCGAGATCGCCGAGGCCGATCCGCGCCGCCCAGCGCTGATCGCGATAGCGCAGCTTGCGCATCGGGAAATCGGCCGGCGTCACCGGGTCGTAAAAGCCCTCGCCGAGATCGGCATGGACGGTCGAGGCGCGATAAGGCAGGTGATCTTCAACGATGCGCATGGCCGAGCACATAGCGCGTTCGACGGGGAATGTCCGCAGCGCGACGCACCACCTTCTCCCGCAAGCGGGAGAAGGAAAAGGCAGGCGCCTACATCAGCATCGTCGTGACGTAGAAGAAGGCCAGGAACACCACGCCGAGCCCCCAGACCACGCCCGAGATCTCGCGGACCCGTCCGGTGGCGACGAGGATCAGGATGAGGCTGAGCGTGCCGAGCGCCATGCCGTTGATCAGGTTGTTGGTCAGCACCGTGACCAGAAGCGTGAGTACGATCGGGATAGCGTTCGACAGATCGTTGAGGTCGATGCGGGCGAGGCCCTGCATCATCAAGACGCCGACCAGCACCAGCGCCGGCGCCGTCGCCTGCGGCGGCACGATCACGAAGATCGGCCAGAAGAACAGCGCGAGCACGAAGAAGGCGGCGACGGTGAGCGAGGTGAGCCCGGTGCGTCCGCCCGCCTGCACGCCGGTGATCGATTCGATATAGGCCGTGACCACCGAGGTGCCGAGGATGGGGCCGACGATGCTCGAAGTGGCATCGGTCGCGAAGGCCGCCGTGGCGTTGGGGATCGAGCCGTCGGGCCGACGCAGATTGGCGGCGCCGGTGACCCCGATCAGCGTGCCGAGCGTCGAGAAGAACTCGGCGCAGACGAAATAGAACAGCAGCGGCAGCGCGATGATGAAGTTCGACCATGAGAGCAGCCATTGGAAGTCGAGCGCCATGAAGGTGCTCGTCGGCCATTTCGGCCAGGCCATCAGGGCCGCGGGCGCCGAGGTCACCATCTTGCCCTCGGAGAGCGGCACGAAGAAGCCGATGAGCGTGATGACGGCGATGGCGATGATCAGCGCGCCCGGAACTCGGCGCACCACCAGGATCGGGGTGAGCAGGATGCCGAGCATGGTCAGCAGCACGGCCGGGTTCTTCAACGAGCCTATGGTGACATAGGTCGACGGGTTGGCGACGATGAAGCCCGCGCTGCGCAGCCCGATGAAGACGATGAGCGTGCCGACACCCGCCTGGATGCCCACCTTGAGGGCCTCGGGCACGTCCTTGGCGACCTTCTCGCGCAGCTTGGTCAGCGACAGGATGAGGAAGACGACGCCGGTGAAGGCGACCATGGCGAGCGCGGCTTGCCAGGGCACCCCCATCTGCTTGACGATCACATAGGTGAAGATGATGTTCGAGCCCATGGCGGGCGCGACCGCGAGCGGCAGGTTGGCCCAGAGCCCCATCATCACCGAGCCGAAGATGGCGGCGAGCGCGGTCGCGATCACGAGATCACCGCGATCCATGCCGGCATTCGACATGATCGCCGGATTGACCGCGATGATATAGGCCATGGCGGCGAAGGTGGTGGCACCGGCGATCGCCTCTTGCGGCAGCGAGGTGGCGCGCTCCGAGAGGCGGAATGAGCGGTCGAGGAAGCCGCGCGGCGGCGCGGCCTCGATAGCGGCCGCTGCGGCCTTGTCATTCATTTCGTTCTCCCGGAATCCGAATTATCGTGGCTGGTCTTAGCAATCGGCATGCCGGTCACCACACGACCTTATGCGTCTCGCCGGTCTGCACATTGACAAAGCCGTCCGGCGCCTCCTTGCAGGGCGCCACCAGCACCCAGGTCCAGGGCGCGCAGGTCAAGGTCGCGAACATCAGCCGCTCCGGGAAGCCCGGATACCAGCGCGGCCGGAAGGTCGGCTCGTACATCCAGTCGACCTTGCCGGCTTCAGCATAGAGGCGCTGCATCTCGGCATCGAGCTCCTCGGCCGGCCGGCAGGACATCAGCCCGCCGACCTCGAAGCGCACGGTCGCCGCGAGCTCGCCCTCGCGCACCAGCGCCCAGCCGCCCTGCGTCTCGACGAGAGCGTTCACAGCCCGCGCCATGGCGGCGTCGGACGACCCCACCACCCAGATATTGTGCTTGTCATGGGCGACCGAGCAGGCGAGCGCCGTCTCCGGCGTGCGCGGCCCGCAGCCGCGCCAGAACATCTTCGAGATTTTCGCCTCGCCCGAGAAACGGTCGACGATGGCGAATTTGGTGATGCTCTCGGACGGGTCGCGCTGCACCTCGCCGTCGCTCACCGGCAGCTCCATGGTGTAGAATTCGGGATGCCAGTGGAAGGGCCGGATGACCGCGGCCTTCATGGCGGCGCGGCCGGGCTCCGCCTTCAAGGCGAAATCGTCCGGCATCACCTGGCGCTTGATGTTGACCGTATTGGTCGCCCAGCTCGGCCAGGCGATGCGCGGCACCGGCCCCATATAGCGCGTGCCCTCCGAGACCTGGGCGCCATCCGCCCAGACCTTGGCGATCTCGAGCGTCGGCACATCCGAAAGCAGCACCACATCGGCGAAGCGCCCGGGCGACAGCGAGCCCACATAGGGTGTGAGGCGCATATGGCGCGCCGGATTGATGGTCGCGCACTGGATGGCGATCTCTGGCGCAAGCCCGCTCTCGATGGCGAGGCGCGCATTATGGTCGCTGGCGCCGAGCTGCAGCGTATGCGAGGCGCTGCGGTCATCGGTCGTGAAGGCGATCTGCGACCAGTCGGCGAGCCTCTTCTCGAGCAGGAACTTGATGATCTCGGGCATCGCATAGATGCGCAGCTCGACGAACAGGCCGCGCATCAGCTTGTCCCAGGTCTCTTCCGGCGTCTGCACCTCATGATCGGAGGCGAGGCCTGCCGCCGCGAAGGCGTTGATGGAGGGCAGGTCGCGCAGCCCCGAGGCATGCCCCTCGACCACGCCGCGCGCCGCGAAGGTCGCCTCGATCATGCCCCACAGGCGCTTGTACGAGGGGTTCTGCGGGTTCCACACGGCCGGCCAGTCCATGACCTCGTCGAGGCCTGCGACCATGAGGCTCTGCGCCATGAACTGCTTTTGCTCGTCATGGCCGAAATAGCCGCCGCCCCATTCATAGGCGGTCGGCGGCACGGCCGAGCCCGGCAGCGGGAAGATCTTCAGGGGCGAGCCGCGCTTCCTCGCCTCGAGCCAGAATTCGAGATTATGCGGGCCGTCGACATTGGAGAATTCATGGCTCGCCTCGCAGGTCCAGGTATTGCCGCGCGGCAGGACGAGTGCCGCCTCCCATTCGGGCGTCAGATGCGAGCTCTCGATATGCTTGTGGACTTCGCCGAAGCCCGGCACGGCGGAGAGATCGGGCTCGTGGACGCGCTCCTTGACCTCGCCCTGATATTCACCGGCGGGCCCGACGAAGGCGATGCGCCGCCCCTTGACGATGATCTCCCAATCTTCCTGCCAGGAGCGGGTATGCACATCGAGCAGGCGTCCGACCCGCAGCGCCTTGTCGGCCGGCCGCTTGCCGAGCGCCGTCAGGACCAGGTCCTGGCGGATGCGGACCTCGTTCGCGGCCTCGATCAGGGTATCGTTGCGGGCGAGGTCGGCAGGGCTTGAGGCAATTTCGGCGGTGCGGTCGGCATCGTTCATTGAAGTGCAGGGCTCCGGTCGATCGAACTCGATGGACACGCCTGAATTTCGGCCCCCTTCCGCACCATCGCCGCCAACCTAACCGCGCATTGCGAGGCGGGCAACGCAGATGGTCACGAGGATCCGTCGGCACCTTATAATACAGGTCAAATACAGGTGCTTCGACCCTAATGGCGCCGGCGGTCGGGGTTATTCCGGCGTGCCGATTCCCGATGTCTCGGCGAGCACGCGCCGCAATGCCGGCGTGCAGGCGAGAATCGGATTGCCCTTGGCGAGGCCCTCGCCCGCCAGGAAATCGCTCACATGACCGCCCGCCTCTTGCACCAGGAGGAGGCCTGCGAGCACGTCCCAGGCATTGATGTGCTGCTCGACATAGGCGTCGATGCGCCCTGCCGCCACATAGGCCATGCCGAGCGCGCCCGAGCCTCCGCGGATCGTGCCGGCGCCGAGCCCCATGACGCGTCCCAGCAGCGAGAGATAGCCGGGCACGCCGCTGCGATGGTTCCAGCCGATCTCGAGGGTCGCGGAGCGGATATCGGTCATTCCCGACACCTTCATCGGCACGCCGTTGAGGGTCGCCCCGCCGCCGCTCACGGCCGCATACATCTCGTCGCTCATCGGATCGTAGATCACGCCGATATTCGGCTTATGGTCCTTCAGATAGGCGATCGAGATGCAGAAATGCGGGATGCCGCGCGCGAAATTCGAGGTGCCGTCGATCGGATCGACGATCCAGACGCTGTCCGAGGCCTCGCGACTGCCCTCCTCGCCGATGAAGGTGTCGGAGGGAAAGGTCTCGGCGAGGCGCTTCTTGACGAAGCTCTCGACCTCGCCATCGACCTCGGTGAGGAAATCCTGGTGGCCCTTGAAGGTGAGGCTGAACGAGGAGCGGTCCTCGAAGCGCCGGCGCATCAGCTTGCCGGCCTCGCGCGCCAGGCCTTGCGCGCATAGATATCGGGGATCGGACATGGGCTGACGACTCTTGGGCTGGCTTCGGGGACGGCCTCGTGGCCTGGCAGAGCGGCTAACATGGCGGCGCGGGCGAAGTCCACGCCAGAGGACGCCGGCGCCCTGGGACCGCGACCGTCTCGGTCGCTCTTCCTTCCCGGCGGCGCGGCTCACCGCCGCAAGGGCGGGCGGGACGCCCGCGGTCCCAGGGAAGCCTAACCCGGCTCAGCTGAGCCTTGCGGCGACGCGGTCGAGCAGGCCGTTCAGGCCAAGCGTCTCCTGTTTGCCGAGCTCGCTCTCGACCCGTGCCTGCGCCTGGCGCCAGGGTGCGACCGCATCGGCCAGCCTTCGACGTCCCGCCTGCGTGATGGCGACGGCGCGCACCCGCCGATCCTGCAGATCCGCCATATCGGCGACGAGGCGCTGCGCCGCCAATGGCTTCAGGCTGCGATTGAGGGTGGTCGGATCCATGCCGACGCGCTCGGCCAGCTGGCCCATCGACAGGCTCGGCCTGCCGGCCTCCTTCGCACCATGCAGATGGGCCAGCAAGCCGAACTGGTTGATGGTGAGCCCCGTGGGTTCGAGCAAGCGATCATAGATGCCGGTCAATTGCCGCGCCGTCCGCCTCACCCGCAGGCAGGTGCAGCCGCTGATCTCCCGCATGTCGATAACCGACTCCGCCTCATCGCCGCGACCTGGCCTTGACATCCGTCCTTCTCCTTAGTATCTGCATATACAGATATATCTGGGCGGCGAAGGCGTCAAGCGCGTCGTTACCGCGCCGATCGTTACGTCGCGCGTGTCGAATGTGCAATTACCTGCATATACATGCATGCGCAAGCCCGGCCGAGCGCTTGCGGCTCCACAAGGAGGAACGGTGATGAACACGCCCGCTTACATCCTCTCCATCGAGCTCGGCGGCAATCTCGCCATATTGGTGGCCTTGCTGGTCGGTTTGAACCTTGTGCTGGGGCGCTCGGATTGGCCGGCCGAAAAACAGGCTTCGGCCATGCAGGCAACAGGCCTCATCCTGGTCGCCTGGTTCGGTGCAGCGCTTGGGCTCTCCTGGCTCGGATTTTTCCAGGGCGCAAGAGACAGCATCCCCACCATCCAGATCGGCGTCTTTGCACCGATCATCATCGGTGTGATCGCGCTGTGGAGGTCCGAGACGCTCGCGCGGATCATCGAGGCCACGCCGCAGTCATGGCTCGTCGGCATTCAGGTCTATCGCGTGATCGGCTTCGTCTTTCTCTTATTGTTCTGGTCGGGCCGTTTGCCCGGCGTCTTCGCCTTGCCGGCCGGCATCGGCGACGTGCTGGTCGGCGTCCTGGCACCGATCGTCGGGTTCGTTTCCGGGCGTCACGGAGTGCCAAGCCGGCGCCTTGTCCTCGCCTGGAACGTCCTTGGTATCCTCGATCTGGTGGTTGCAATCGGAACGGGCTTCCTGACCTCACCGTCTCCGGTGCAGCTCCTGTCGCTCGACGCGCCGAACGAGCTGATCAGCACCTTCCCGTTGGTCATGGTCCCGGTATTCGCCGTGCCGCTCTCGATCCTGCTGCACCTCGCCTCCTTGACGAAGCTGCGGGGCACCATGCGGGAGACGATACCGCCTGCAACCATTCCGGCTCCGGCACGCTGACTCCTTCACAACAGTAGATTCTTCACTCGCAAACAGGAGACTTGAGTATGAGATATCTCGTCGAGATGCGGCTCGCCGAATATGGCCGGCTCGATCCCCGGGAGGGCCTGGCCTTCATCGAGAACTACATCCTGCCCTCGCTCGAGCTCTGCAAGAAGCTGGAGGCGGAAAAGAAGATCGTCGCCGGCGGGCCGATGAGCGGGGCCATCGCGTTCG
Source organism: Rhizobiales bacterium GAS188 (assembly GCA_900104855.1). Lineage (NCBI taxonomy): Bacteria > Pseudomonadati > Pseudomonadota > Alphaproteobacteria > Hyphomicrobiales > Rhizobiales bacterium GAS188. The sequence continues at coordinate 3,367,052 of FNSS01000001.1, read as the reverse complement.
CTCTCATCGTCGAGGCGAATTCGGCGCTCGAGCTCGACGAAATCATCGAGGGCCTGCCGATCTGGCCGCGGATGCGCACGGTGGTCACCCCGCTGACCAGCTTCGACGACCGTGCGAAGGCGATCAGGCCGCGCCTGGAGTCCATCAAGGCCAGGCTGAGAACCATGGAGGCGACGCATTAGGCGGCAACGCCATGATGCCTCGGCTAGGGCGCGATCGAAGGGTCGCGCCCTTGCGTTTTGGCTTATCGGGATTTTGGTAGTGCCGATGCGGGTCGGATCGGCTGCGAAATTGGTCGGAGTGATAGGATTTGAACCTACGACCCCCTCGTCCCGAACGAGGTGCTCTACCAGGCTGAGCCACACTCCGACTGGGCGGCTTATAGCCCCGTAGGTGCCGGGCGGCAAGCAGGCTACTTCTCCTTCTCCCGCCACTTGAGGCGGGAGAAGGTGCCCGAACGCAGTGAGGGCGGATGAGGGACGCCGGTGAAGCTCTCAAACGCCCCTCATCCGCCTCGGCTTCGCCTCGGCACCTTCTCCCGCGAAAGAGCGGGAGAAGGGGGCTGCGTTTGCTTCAAACGCCCGCCGGTTGCGCCGTCACGAAACATGTAGTTAGATCGATCCAAATCAGGCCGGCGCATAAGGGCCCGAGACCAACAACAAGGCCAGGGAGGACCAGGATGAGGATGGACAGATCGGGCTTCATCGACCGCCGCCAGCTGACCAAGCTTCTGGGCGCGGGCGGAGCAGCGCTCGTGGCCGGGCTCCCGCAGCGCGTCCTGGCGCAGGCCACGAAGACCACCTTGGTGATCGGCGTCGACATCTCGGACACGATCACGCTCGATCCGGCCCGCCAGGCGCAATACACCCCGCCCATGACCCTGACCGCCGCCTACGACATGCTGGTCACCATGGATCCGGGCGATTCCATCAACCTCAAACCGGGGCTCGCCACCAAATGGGCGCGCACGCCCGACGGCAAGGGCTGGCGCTTCACCCTCCGCGAGGGTGTGAAATTCGCAAGCGGCAATCCGATGACGGCCGACGACGTCAAATGGTCGCTCGACCGGGTGCTCTATCTCGGCGACCAGCCTTCGCAATATATCGCCAATATCGACCACACGGCGATCGTCGACGACAAGACGGTCGATGTCGTCTTGAAGAACCCCGATGAGCCGATCCTGACCATCCTCGCGGCGCCGGGCTTCCCGGTGCTCGATCGCAAGCTGCTCGAGCAGCATGGCGGCGACGGCTCGACCTCCGCCAAGGCGAACGACAAGGCCTCGACCTGGCTCAACGACAATTCGGCCGGAACCGGCGCCTATCGCCTGGTGCGTTTCGAGCGCAACGCCCAGATCCAGCTCGTGCGCAACGAGTATTACTGGCGCGGCAAATTGCCCTTCGAGCGCGTCATCATCCGCCATATCGGCGACAGCGCCGCCCAGCTCCTCGCCATCAGGCGCGGCGATATCGACATCGCCTTCAACCTGATCCCCGAGCAGGTGGCGACCTTGAAATCCGAGGCCAAGGTGCGCCTCGAATCGCTGACCAGCCTCGACTTCGTCTACATGGCGCTGACCCAGGAGCCCGAGTTCAACAAGGCGCTCGCGACCAAAGAGGCGCGCCAGGCGATCGGCTACGCCATCGACTATGACGGCATCAAGACCTCGATGCTAGGTGGTGCGGCGCTGCGGCCGGCGCATTTCCTCCCCGTCGGCGTTTCGGGCTCGACCGAGTCGATCGCACGCGAGATCGGCTTCCGCCAGGATCTCGGCAAAGCCAAGGAGTTGCTAGCCAAGGCCGGCATGCCGGAGGGTTTCGAATTCGAGATCGGCTACGGCAATGCGGCGATCGCCGGCATCTCCTACCAGACTTTGGCGCAGAAGCTGCAGGCGGATCTGTCGCGGGTCGGCATCAAGGCGAAGCTCAGCCCGATGGACCAGGTGAATGCCCGCACCATGTACACCACCGGGAAGGCGCCGGGCGGCATGCTGACCTTCTGGAACCCGCCGGCGGTCGAGAACCTGTTATGGGCGGCAGCGACCATCGAGCGGGTGGCGAAGCGCGTGCATTGGACGCCTTCACCTGAGCTCGTCAAGCTCGTCCATGACGCGGCCGCCGAGCGCGATGCGACAAAGCAGGCACAGATGTGGGTCGACTACCAGAAGCAGATGGTCGACCAGGCCAATCACTTCATCCTGTTCCAACCCATCTACCAGATCGCGGTGCGTGATACGCTCGCCAAGCTGCCGCTGACCGAGGCTGGCTGGCAGCTCGATATGTATGCGGTGAAGCCCGCCTGATCTGGCAAGGTTGGAGCGCCGGGCCTGCGGCGGCCCGGCGCCTGCGACGGGTGCTTGGGCGCGGCTGAGATGAGGAGCGCCGATCGTTGCACCGCCAATGTGAATGGCATGATCGCCTTGCGTTATGGCCCTCAAAGCCCAAACGGCGTAAACTGCCGCCCGCATGTGGTGGAGGTTCGCCTTGGCCACCAAGCGCTTGGAGCGACGACTCACGGCTGTGCTGGCGGCGGATGTCGCGGGCTATAGTCGGCTGATGGCCGCCGACGAGGAAGGCACGCTCGCGCATTTGAAATCGCATCGGCGCTCCCTTGTCGATCCCAAGATCAAGCAGCATCGTGGGCGCATCGTGAAGACTACGGGCGATGGCATGCTCGTGGAGTTCGCGAGCGTGGTCGACGCGGTGCGCTGCGCCGTCGACGTCCAGCGCGGGATGGCGGCGCGCAACGAGGCTGTCCCGCAAGAAAAGCGCATTGAGTTCCGCGTCGGCATCAATGTCGGCGACATCATCATCGATGGCAGCGATATCTATGGCGATGGCGTCAACGTGGCGGCACGCCTCGAAGGAATTGCCGAGCCCGGCGGAATCTTCATTTCCCGACCGGTCTACGATCAGATCGACGGAAAGCTCGCGCTCAGCTTCCGGGAGCTCGGTCCGCGGAGCCTGAAGAACATCGCGAAGCCCGTCGAGGTCTTTGCGATCGATCGCTTGCATAAATCGGACGATGCCCCCGAACTCGCCCGCGCCGAGCTGACACAGAAGATCACATATTGCCGGGCACCTGATGGGGTGCGCCTTGCCTACGCCGTTTCAGGCAATGGGCCGACGCTGTTAAAGGCGGCGAATTGGATGAATCACCTTGAATATGACTGGGAAAGCCCGATCTGGCGGCATGTCTTTCACGGGCTGTCGCGCAACCACACGCTGATCCGCCATGACGCGAGAGGCAACGGCATGTCCGACTGGGATGTCGGGGACCTCTCGCTTGGCGCCTGGGTGAGCGACCTCGAAACGGTCGCGGATGCGGCCGGCGTCGAGCGCTTCCCGCTTCTCGGAATGTCCCAAGGCTGCGCCATTGCGGTCGCCTATGCGGTGCGGCATCCGGAACGCGTGACGCACCTTCTTCTCTATGGCGGGTTCGCGCTCGGCGGAAAGAAGCGCTCGCCGGCCGAAAAGGAACGGCGCAATGCGATGATGACGCTGATGCGGCTGGGATGGGGCGCGGATGATCCGACCTTCCGGCAAATGTTCACCGGGCTGTTCATTCCCGGCGGAACGCATGAGCAGGCGGGTTATTTCAACGAGCTGCAATTGAGGACGACCTCTCCCGAATGCGCCGCCCGATATTTCGATGTCGTGGGCGACTTCGATATCACTCGACTTCTCTGCGAAGTGAAGGCGCCGACACTCGTCATGCATGTGCGCGACGATCTCGTGGTTCCGATCGAGGCCGGCCGCCAGCTGGCTGCAGGCATTCCCGGCGCCCGCTTCATCGCCTTCCAGGGCCGGAACCATCTTTTCCTGCAGCATGAACCGGCGTCGGCTCGATTCTTCGAGGAGATCCGGCTTTTCCTGGGCGCCTGACCCGAGACTGCAAGCGGAAGCGACACGCGCTTCAATCCCGTTGACATTCGCCGTTTCCCATAATATGTAGCCAATAGGTTACACATCATGCATCGCGCTCAAGCCAGCACCGACGTGTTTCGCGCCATCGCCGACCCGACGCGCCGGGCGATCCTCGATCGGCTGCGCGCGGGGCCGGCCAATGCCGGGGCGCTGGCCGCCGATTTTCGCTCGAGCCGGCCTTCGATCTCCAAGCACCTTCAGGTGTTGCGCAAGGCCCGTCTGGTCATCGATACACGCGTCGGGCGCGAGCGCGTCTATGCGGTCGACCCCGTGCCGCTGCAGAGCGTCGCAGGTTGGCTCGAAGGCTATCGCGCCTTCTGGCAAGCAAGCCTCATCAAGCTGAAGCGTAACCTGGAGGGAACATGATGAGCGTCAAGGAGAGCAGTGCACGCGCGGTCGCCGATCTCACCGAAGGGCAGATCCTCGCGAGCGTCGAGATCGCCGCGGCTCCTGAGCGGGTCTTCCAGGCATTGGCGTCGGAAGAGATCGTCAACTGGTGGGTCAGAACCGGCGTCTTCAACACCACCGAGTGGCAGGGCGATGTGCGCGTCGGCGGAAGCTGGCGGGCTGCCGGCCTCGTCAACGGCCACCCTTACGTCCTCGAAGGGGAGTTCCTCGAAGTCGATCCGCCGAGGAAGCTGGTGCATACCTGGCATCGCGCCGGGGCGCCGGGGACGCCGACCACGGTGACCTATGTTCTGGAACGCGTGGATGGCGGCACGCGCATCACGCTGCGCCATGTCGGGTTCGCGGCACGCGAGGCCTGCACCGGCGCCTGCATCGGCTGGGAGACGAGTTTTGAACGGCTCGCCGAAATCCTGTCGACCAAGCTCCAGGCAGTGGGCGGCTAGGCCGGATGGCCCATGACGCAAGAGCGGCCGAAAGGGTACGGCGGATCCTCTCGATTCAGAAGAACGTCGTCGAGAGGAAGATGATCGGCGGGCTGTCCTTCATGGTGGATGGCCATATGTGCTGCGGCGTCACCGGCACCGCACTCATGGTCCGGGTCGGAGCCGAAGCGCTTGAGCGTGCGTTGGCCGAGCCGCATGTGCGGCCGATGGCCTTCGCCGGCAAGCAACTCGCTGGCTTTATCTGCGTCGACCCCGAAGGCTATCGCAGCGATGCGGCACTCGCAGGCTGGGTGAAGCAGGGCATCGATTTCGTCTCGACCCTCGAAGCGAAGAAGCCAGTCCGAGCGCGATAGACGGCCGAGGCTCCGGCCGCCTCGCTCGGGCGGGAGGCGCCCGCCCGCTGCATGAAACGGAACGTTTATTTTGAATACGTCAGCACCGTGAACGTATTGGGAAAGACCGTGTTCGGGTAATAGGGCGACACGGCAGTATTGATCTTCTTGCCGGCATCCGCCGACCCTTCGGCGACTATCGAGTAAAGCTTCTTGGCCTTGCGGTCCATGGCGAGCACCTTGACCCATTGACGGGTCGCGAGAGTCTCCACCGGCTTGTAGGTATCGGCGTTCTGCTGCTCGAACACGCTCAAGGTGGCATTGACGCCGCTGGCAACGAAAATGCGCTTCAGCTCGGCGTCATAGACCGTGCCATCGACGCCATCGCCGATTTCCGCCGCATAGATGATCTTGCCGGTCTCGGTATTGATCACGATCAGGGCGGGCTTGACTGCGCCCTTGGAGCGGCAGCCGACAAACAGACGCTTATTGGCAGCGTCACTGGCGACAGCCGTCGGCTTGCCGCAACCGGTCGTCTCCCATTCCGCCGTGACCTTCATCGCCTTGGTGTCGATCACGGCGATTTTCGCCAAATCCTGCTCGGCCAGATAGAGATTGCCTTTGCCGTCGACATCGGCGCCTTCCGCCTTGGCGGTCGCGGCCCTGATGGTTCCGGCCACTTTCAGCGACGGTGCGTCGAGCACCACGATGTCCTGGCCATCCTTGCCGGCCGCGGCATTGACGAAGATGCGCTTGCTGGCGGGATCATAGTGGCTGGCGTCAATCTCCTCGCTGACCTTGAGGCTCGGCTGAGCCTCGAGCGTCGAGATTTTGAACGGCGTGATCGTGCCATCTTCATTATTGGCAATGCCGAGATCGAATTCCGGCATCAGCGTTGCGCCATTGGCACTATGGGCGGTCGTGTCGCCAACAACTTTCATAAGCTTATGGGCGGCAAGATCGAAGACCTGGAGGCCCTCTTGGCGATGGCCGATGAAAAGGCGATTGGTGCCGGCATCGAACGCAACATAATCAAAGGCTGAGGTCTTGCTCTCGATCGTGGCGGCATTTTCCTGATGCCAGCCATCAAAGGCAAAGGCCGGAGCCGCGACCGCAAAGCAGAGCGCATAAGCGCCCATAAGCAGCGAATGCTTCATTTTTGAGCTCCTCCCTGGCGTGTGAAACTCATCGCCCTCGGCCAGATTCAGCCAAGTGCGGCTTCGAGGCTAAGAATGGTTCAGCACGAGCTGAAGCCACCGGACACCTCGGCTTTGCGCGATTGCAGCGTCTCAGAATCCATAAACCTCGGCCGGATTGTCGACCAGGATGCGCTTGCGCACATTCTCGTCAGCGACCCAGTCGAGCAGGAGATCGAGCAGCATCGCATCGTCGGGAGGAGATTTCACGGAAGGGTGAGGCCAGTTGCTGGCCCAGAGCATGCGCTCGGGCGCGGCCTTGACCAGCGCCTTGGCGAGGCGCGAGACATCCTGGTAGAGCGGCGCGCCCGTCTTCGAGACCTCATAGGGCGCCGAGAGCTTCACCCAGACCCGGCCGGTGTCGATGAAGCGCATGAGGCAGCGGAAGGCCGGATGCTCGGGCAGCACCGGCTCGAGGAACTTCCCCACATGATCGATGACGATGCGGCCAGGCCAGCTCATGATCTGCGCCTCCCGGTCCGGGAAGTTGCGGCCATCCGTCTGCAGCTGCACATGCCAGCCGAAATCCTGGACGCGCTCAGCGATCCGATCGAGCATCTCCCAGGGGATGGCGCCGCCAGGCAGCATCTGGAAGCGGGCACCGCGCATGCCGCCCTTGGTGAGCGCTTCGAGGTGGTCATCGCTCGCCTGATCGTCGACGACCGCGATGCCGCGCGTGCCCTCGAGCCCGAGCGCCGCCATGCCTGCGAGCGTGCAGCGATTATCGATGCCGTAAGCGGTCGGCTGCACCACCACGGTGCGCTCGGTGCCGAGCCGCCGCTGCAGGGCGCGGTAGGTCGCGACCTCGCCGGCCGGCGGCGGTCCGAGCGCGGTCGGCGCCAGCGGATATTTGGGATCGTAAAAATGCATATGCGTGTCGCAGGCGCCTCGCGGCACCTGCAGGCGCGGCGGGTGTGCCGAGATGGCGTCGGTCATGATCCGTCCTCCCCGATCCTCAGCGTTGCAGCCGCGACAAGCGTGTCGCCTTGTCGGTGTTGACCGCGCCGGGCGGCAGCTTGCCGGCGATCAGGGCGCGCACCTGGCCGACCGTATCGAAGGCCTGGTGCTCGATGGCGCTCGGCGTGAGCCCGGCCGTATGAGGAGTCGCGATCACGTCAGGTCGGCGGGCGAGAGCCAATGAGGGTTTCTGGTCGGGGGCGCGGCCGACATCGAGCGCGGCTCCAGCGATGCGCTTGGCGTCGAGCGCCTGCTCGAGCGCCGCCTCGTCGACGAGATTGCCACGCGACAGATTGAGGAAGAAAGCGCTCTTGCGCATGCGTGCGAAGGCCGCCGCATTCATCAGGTTCTCGGTTTCGGGCGTCGCCACTGCGAGGCAGACGACGAAATCGGAGCGCGCCAGCACCTCGTCGAAGGAGAGCTGCTCGACGCCCGCATCCGCGATGCGCCGATACGGGTCATAGGCCCGAACGCTCATGCCGAAGGCCAGACCGAGCTTCGCGAGATGCTCCGCGATCACGCCATAGCCGATGATGCCGAGCGAGGAGCCCGAGAGCTGGCGCCCCATGCGCACCGCGGCCTCGGCGCCGGCGCGATGCTCGATCACGGAGGCCGAGACATGGCGCGCCAGGTCGATCATGAAGCCGATGGCGAGCTCGGCGACCGAGGCCGCAAAGCCCGGCGTCGCCTGGGTGACCAGGATGCCGTTGCGGCTCGCCGCCTCGACATCGATATTGCGGATATCGACGGCGCAGCGCAGGAAGGCGACGAGATCCGGCGCCATGTCCATGAAGGCGCCATAGCCCGGAGTCTGCCGGTCCGAGACGATGATCTCGCAGCCTTTCGCATACCGAACAAGACCCTCGGCGTCGAGCACCTTGCCGGTCGGATTGACCACGACATCGCCCATCTGGCGCAGCTCGGCGACAGCGCGCGGCCCATAATAATTCTCGAGCATCTCGGGGATATGAGTGAGAAAGATCTTGGTCATGGTCAGGCAACCTCGACGCTGTGGCCGCTGGCGGCCGAACGCAACAGGGCTTCGATCAGCACTTGCACCTTCACGGCCTCGCGCCCGCTGATCGCCGGCTCACGCTCTTCGTCGAGCGCATCGAGGAAATCGGCGATGATGCCGCGATGCGCTTCGTGGGAAAAGGCCATGGGGTCGGCGCCGCCCGCTTTCGATTCGGCGCCTTCCTCGTGCAGATGGCGGCCATCCTTGAAATGCACGTCGAGGGTCTCGGCGACGAGCAGCGCCGTGCCGCGCTCGCAGGCGAGCTCGATGCGCTCAGGGTACCCCGGATAAGCGACCGTGGTGGCATCGATGGTGCCGATGGCGCCGTTGCCGAAGGCGATGCCGGCGCCGACCACATCCTCGGTGTCGATCTGGCGCAGCGGCGAGGTGCGGGCCATGGCGGCGACGCGGATGATGGGGCCGGCGAGGTGCTGGAACAGGTCGAGCGAATGGATCGCCTGCGTCAGCAGCACGCCGCCGCCGTCGCGCGCCTTCATGCCGCGCCCGGGCTCGGCGAAATATTCGGGCGAGCGCCACCAGCGGATGCTGGCCGAGCCGGAAATGAGAGCGCCGAGCTCGCCTGCGGCGATCAGGCTCCTCAGCTTGCGCGAAGCCTTGCGGAAGCGATGCTGCAGCACGACGCCGAGCCGCAGCTTCGCGCCCTCCATCGCCTCGATCGCCTGCATGGCGCGGGAAACGGAGGCCTCGAGCGGCTTCTCCACCAGCACATGCTTGCCGGCCTTGGCGCAGCGCAGGATCAGGTCGAGATGGCTGAAGGGCGGCGTCAGCAGCAGCACGGCGCTGATCGAACGATCGGCCAGGATCGTGTCGAGATCGTCGCCGAGCGGGAAATCCGGATAAGCCTCGGAGAAGCTCGCACGGCGTTGCGGGCTCGGCGCATAGCAGGCGGCAACCTCGACGCGATCCGCAAGGTCGCGCAGGCTCCGCATATGGGGCTTCGCCGCCATGCCGAGGCCGAGAATGGCGATACGTCTTTTGCTACTCACATGTGTCTCCCGTGCTGCTTGGCGCCGGCGCGGCTCCTTCTCCCCGCCGCTTTGCGGGGAGAAGGCGGGGGATGAGGGGCCTGGTGATTGGCCGCAACGCTGGTTCGTACTCACCCAGCCCCTCACCCGCTCCCTCGCTTCGCTCAGGATCGACCTCTCCCCGCAAGCGGGGCGAGGTGAAAGGCACCGGCGCGCGCCTGATCTGCAAAAGTCCCATCAGCGATTGAAGCTCGCCTCGCGCTTCTCCCGGAAGGCCCTGATGCCTTCCATATGGTCGCCGGCCGCAAAGCACAGCGTGTTCATCTCGTTCTCATAGGCGAGGCCCGCCGGCAGCGGCGCCGAAAGCGCGGCGCGCACCGAAGCCTTCACGGCTTCGACCGCGACCGGGCTGAAGCCGGCGAGCTGGGCGCAGAGCGCGCGAGCCCGCTCCTCGACCTGCACATCCTCGACAAGGTATTCGACCAGGCCGAGCCGGAAGGCCTCCTCGGCCTCGATCGGGTCGCCGGTCAGGAGCAGGCGCATGGCTTGGCCATAGCCGATCAGGCGCGGCAGCATCTGCGAGGCGCCCCCGCCCCCGACCCAGCCGCGCTTGACCTCGGGGAAGCCGATCCTGGCGCTGTGTCCCGCGACCCTGATATCGGCCGAGAGCGCCATCTCGGCCCCACCGCCCAGCACCCAGCCGCGCAGCGCAGCCACCACGGGCTTGCGCAGATTGCGCACCGAGGTCGCATATTCGACGCGATTGCGGAACTTCCAAGCCGAGGGATACTCGGCTAGGGAGTTGAGATCGCTGCCGGCGCAGAAAGCGCGCTCGGTGCTGCTGCGCAGCAGGATGACGCGCACCGCGTCGTCCTTGTCGAGTTCGGCACAGAGCGTTTCGAGGCGCGCCGCCATTGCGGGAGTGACGGCATTGAGTTTCTGGGGCCGATTGAGGACTATCTCGGCGACGAAGCCGTCAACCGAAAGCAGAACTTCTTCAGTCATGACGATATCCTCTCGCAGATGAGCAGATCTTGCAGATGATTTTTGGCACCGTGAATCCGGGCAGCGCATGAGCCGGCCCCGCAAGCCACCGCCGCAGCGGCCCGCGCGATTGACCCTGCGCGATCTCGCGACGCATGCGGGCGTGTCGCGCGCCACAGTATCGCTGGTGCTGCGCAAGAGCCCGCTCGTCGCCGAGAAGACGCGCCTGCGCGTGCGCGAATCGATGGCCGCGCTCGGCTATGTCTATAACCGCGGCGCCGCCAATTTCCGCACCCAGAAGACGCAGACAGTCGGCGTCGCCATGAACGAATTGGTGAACCCGTATTTCTCCGAGCTCACCGCCGCCATCGAGCGGGCGCTGGCCAAAGCCGGCCGCACGGTGTTCCTGTCGAATTCCTCCGAGGACCCGTCCGTCCAGGACAGCTTCATCGCCACCATGCGCGAATATAATGTGGAGGGGCTGGTGATCTGCCCCACCAAGGGCTCGAACCCCAAGACGCTGCGCCGCCTGACCGAGTTCGGCATGCCCTGCGTGCTGATCTCGCGCAACCTGCCCGGCTCCGGCCTCGATTATGCCGGCAATGATCACCGGCTCGGCACGCGGCTCGCGACCGAGCACCTGATCTCGCTCGGGCATCGCCGCATCGCCATGGTGGGGGCAAACGAACTGATCTCGACCGGCATCGAAAGGCGCGAGGGCTATGAGCAGGCGCTCGCCGCTCATGACCTCGCGATCGACCGCGAGCTGATCCTGCCCGGCCCGCCGACACGCAGCTTCGGGGCTGAGGCCGTGAAGGCGCTGATCGCCATGCCGGAGCCGCCGACGGCTTGCGTCTGCTTCAACGACGTCATCGCCTTCGGCGTCATGCTCGGCCTGCGCCAGATCGGGCTCGAGCCGGGGCGCGACTTCGCCGTCACCGGCTGCGACGACATCGCCGAGGCCGCCCTGTGGACGCCGGCCCTCACCACCGTCGCCGTCGATTCGATCGGCATGGGCGAGGCGGCGGCGCGCCTGCTCATCGAACGCAGCGCTGATTTCGGCCTGCCGCGCCGGCAGGTGGTGCTGCAACCCAAGCTGATCGTTCGCGCCTCCAGCGGTCCCTTGCGCCAGGCGCGACCCAAACGCCGCGCCGGCGCGCCGGCGACGGCCGATTGAGACGCACTGGGACCGCGACCGTCTCGGCCGCCGGTCTTCCCAGCGGCGAGCCAGCCTCGCAGTCTCAAGGGCGGGTGGGATGCCTACGCTCCCAAGGAAGCCCGCAATCCCCGGATCAAGTCCGGGGAGGGCGAGGTGAAGGATGCTACGCATCGCCCCTACAGCCGCGCAATGTGCAGGCCGCCATCGACATGGACGGTCTCGCCTGTCGAGAAATGGAAATCGCCCGAGGCCAGCGCCACCGCCACGCGGCCGATATCCTCAGGCTCGCCCCAGCGGCGCACCGGCGTCAGGCCCCCGGCGATCAATCGGTCATAGCGCTCGGCTGCGACCGCCGTCATGTCGGTGCGGATGACACCGGGCCTGATCTCGAAGACGCCGATGCCTGCGTCTGCGAGCCTCACCGCGTAAAGCTTGGTCATCATGGCGACGCCCGCCTTCGACAGGCAATATTCGGCGCGGTCGATCGACGCCATATGAGCATTGGCCGAGGCGATGTTGACGATGGCACGGCTGCGGCTTCCGCTCTCGCCGAGCCAGCGCCGCGCCACGGCCTGGGTCAGGAAGAACGGCCCGCGCAGGTTGACGGCGATCAGCCGGTCGAAGCTTTCAGGGCTGGTTTCCAGCATGTCGCCGCGCCGGGCGACCGAGATGCCGGCATTGTTGATCAGCACATCGAGGTTGCCGAAGGCCGCGAAAGCCTTCTCGACCAGCGCCTCGGTCGATGAAAGATCGCCGATATCGCCCTGCAGAAAGCACGCGCGCGCGCCGCGTTCGCTGATCATGTCGAGCGTCTCGCGCGCCGCCGCATCCTCGACCAGGTCATTGACCACAATGTCGCGGCCGGCCGCGGCGAACGCATAGGCGATGGCGCGGCCGATGCCGCGACGCGCGCCGGTGACGAGGACCGCGCCGCTCATGCGAGCAACTGCCTGGCGATGATCATGCGCTGGATCTGGTTCGTGCCCTCATAGATCTGGGTGATCTTGGCGTCACGATAAAGCCGCTCCACCTCGACGCCACGGATATAGCCCATGCCGCCATGGATCTGCACCGCATTCGCCGTATGCGCCACGGCGGCATCGCCCGCAAAGCATTTGGCCATGGCGCATTCCGAGGTGGCGCGCTCGCCGCGATCGAGCATGGCGGCCGCGTGATGCGTCATCAGCCGCGCCGCGTGGATGTCCTTCGCCATATCGGCCAGCATGAATTGCACCGCCTGGAAGGAGGCGATCGGCTGGCCGAACTGGCGGCGTTGCCTGGCATAGTCGATGCTGGCCTCGAGCCCCGCCTGCAGGATGCCGACGGCGAGCGCCGCGATGCCGACACGGCCCTTGTCGAGCACGCTCATCATCAGGTGGAAGCCGCGATCGGGCGGGCCGAGCAGCGCCTCGCGCGGCAAGGCGATGTCGTCGAAATGCAAGGCGCCTACCGGCGAGGCGCGCTGGCCCATCTTGTGCTCCTTGCGGCCGATCCGGTAGCCCGCCTGCTCCCGGTCGACCAGGAAGATGCTGAAGCCGCGCTTGCCGAGCTCCGGATTGGTGCGCGCCAGCACCACGGCGAAATCGGCGACCGGCGCGTTGTGGATCCATAATTTGGCACCGTTCAGCCGCCAGCCATCGGGGGTCGCGGTCGCGGTCGTCTGGATCGACGAGACGTCGGAGCCCGCCTCGGCTTCGGTGATCGCATAGGCGCAGCGCCGCTCGCCCTTGATCAGCGGTGCGAGATAGCGGGCCCGTTGCGCCGGTGTTCCGTGCTCGGCGAGCAAAGTGCCGACGAGCTCGACCAGGCCGCATTGATCGGCGACCGACGCATAGCCGCGCGACAATTCCTCCATTACGAGCGCATAGGAGACGATATCGCCGCCCGCCCCGCCCATCGCCTCGGGCACGGTGATGCCGAACATGCCGAGCCCCGCCACCGTGTCGTAGAGCTCGGCCGGAAAGCGCTCGCTCTCGTCGAGCTCGGCGGCGAGCGGCCTGATCTCGCGGTCAGCGAAGGCGCGCGCCGTCTCGCGCATCAGGCGATGACGCTCGGCGACGGAACTGTCATACTCGGCGAGAGCCATGGCGTTTCCTGGGACGCATTTCCTGGGACGATGTCCACCGCGGCGGGCGGAGCTGGAGACTCCGAGTTCAGAGACCTGGCCCGTCGCGATGCGATTGACACCTCGTTTCGGCAAATTTAGAACGATCTAAATGACAAAAGCAACCGGCCGGGGGATGACGCTGAGGAGATTTTCGCTTTTGCGCGCACCACAGCGCTGTCGGGCTGAAGCCGTGGATGGCCGGGCCAAGCCCGGCCATGACGCAGATGGATGCCCGTTCCCGTCATGGCCGGGCCAATCCTTCAGCAAAGAATCGGCCCGGCCATCCACGCCTGTCTCGAGCCTGCTCTAGCCATGCCGCGCTACATCGTCTCGCGCCTGGCGTTGACCGTGGTGATGGCGCTCTTCGCGACGCTGGTGATCTTCCTCATCGCCAATATGGTGCCGGGCGATCCGATCCTCGCCCAGCTCGGCGATGTCGCGGCCTCGAACAAGGAATTCGTCGCCGAATGGCGCGCCAAATGGGGCCTCGATCTGCCCCTATGGGAGCGCTACTTCATCTTCCTCAAGGGCATCCTGCATGGCGATCTCGGCGTCTCGATCGCCTCGCAGCGCCCGGTGCTCGAGGACATCGCGCAATATGCCCCGGCCACCATCGAACTGTCGACTGTCGGCTTCCTGTTGTCGGTGATTATCGGCGTGCCGCTCGGGATCCTGGCGGCGATCAGGCGCGACAGCTGGATCGACCATCTCGCCCGCATCATCTCGCTGATCGGCGTCTCCTCGCCGACCTTCTGGCTCGCCTTCATCATGCTCGCATTATTCTATGGGGGTTTGCAGATCGCGCCGGGCCCGGGCCGCCTCGACCCGATCGCCTTCTCGCCCCCGACCGTGACCGGCCTGTTCCTGATCGATTCCCTGATCGCCGGCGACCTCTCGACCTTCCGCGACAGCGCCGCGCATCTGATCTTGCCCTCGATCGTGCTCGCCGCGGCGACGCTCGGCCTGATCACCCGCACCACGCGCGCCAGCATGCTCGACAATCTGCATCAGGATTATGTGCGCGTGGCGCGCGCCAAGGGCCTGCGCGAGGCGAGCATCGTCAACGGCCATGTGCTGCCGAACGCGCTGATCCCCATCGTGACGCTGGGCGGGCTCGCCTATGCGAACCTGCTCACCGGCGCCGTGATGACCGAGACGGTGTTCTCCTGGCCGGGCCTCGGCCGCTATACGTTCCGCAGCGCCGAGGCGCTCGACTTCCCGGCCATCATGGGCATCACGCTCGTGGTGGCGCTGACCTATCTGATCATCAACCTCATCATCGATCTGAGCTATGCGCTGCTCGATCCGAGGGTGGCGCGATGACGGCCTTCGACCAAACGCAAGCTGCCTATGCGGCCATTGCGCCGGTGCGCACCCGTCAGCAGCGCTGGCGCCGGCGCTATGGCGTCGCTGCCTTCGGGGCGGTGATCATCCTTGTCTGGGTTCTCATCGCCCTCGCCTGCCCGTTGCTCACGCCCTATGCGCCCGACACGGTCGATGTGACCATTCGCCTACGGCCGCCCTCTGCCGCCCATTGGCTCGGCACCGACGAGCTCGGGCGCGATGTGCTGACCCGCCTCCTCTACGGCTCGCGCATTTCGCTCACCACCGGCTTCGTGGTGGTGATGCTGGGCGCAACCTTCGGCACGCTCGCGGGCGGCGCCGCCGCCTTCATGCGCGGCCGGGGCGAGGAGCTGATCATGCGCCTCACCGATCTCGTGCTGTGCTTCCCGCCCATCATCCTGGCACTCGCCATCGCTGCGGCACTCGGCATCGGCACCACCAACACCATCATCGCCATGCTGGTCGTCTGGTGGCCGAAATTCGCGCGCCTCGCCCATAGCCTGGTGCTGGTGCAGCGCTCGCAGGAATATGTGGAAGCAGCCATTGTGGTCGGCCTGAAACCAACCCGCATCCTGCTGCGCCACATCATCCCGAACGCCATCGGGCCGCTGATCGTCCTGATCACGCTCGATATCGGCAATGCCATCATCACCTTCGCGGGCCTCTCCTTCCTCGGCCTCGGCGTCGTGCCGCCGACCCCCGAATGGGGCTCGATGGTCGCCGAAGGACGCGAGCTCGTCGAGCAATGGTGGGTCGCGGCCTTTCCGGGCTTCGCCATCCTCACCGTGGTCATCGGCTTCAACTTCCTGGGCGACGGGGTGCGCGACTGGCTCGATCCCAAAGCGAGGCGCAAATGAGCGCCGCGGCGCAAGAGGCGCCGGCCCCCGTGCCGAGATCCGGACCCGCGACGCCGGTGCTTGCCGTCTCGGATCTGCGCACGCAGTTCTTCACGGATGATGGCGTGGTGCGCGCCGTCGACGGGGTGAGCTTCACGATCGAGGCCGGCGAGGCGCTCGGCATCGTCGGCGAATCGGGCTCCGGCAAGAGCGTCGCCGCCATGTCGCTGATGCGGCTGCTCGAGGAGCCGGCCCGCATCGTCTCGGGCAGCATCTCGTTCCAGGGGCACGACGTGCTGGCCATGGGCGCAACCGAATTGCGCAAGCTGCGCGGCGGCGGCATGGCGATGGTGTTCCAGGACCCGATGACCTCGCTCAACCCGGTGCTGCGCATCGCCCGTCAGCTCACCGAGACCATGGTGGTGCATGGCCGCTACGGCGAAGGCGAGGCGACGCAGCGCAGCATCACGCTGCTCGGCCGCATGGGCATCACCACGCCCGAGCGCGCCATCAACAGCTATCCGCATCAATTCTCGGGCGGCATGCGCCAGCGCGTGGCGCTCGCCATGGGCATGAGCAACGAGCCCGCGCTGTTGATCGCCGACGAACCGACGACGGCGCTCGACGTCACCATCCAGGCGCAGATCCTGGAGCTGCTGCGTGAGCTGAACCGCGATTTCGGCACCGCCATCATGCTCATCAGCCATGATCTCGGCGTCATCGCCAGCGTCTGCTCGCGGGTGCTCGTGATGTATGCGGGCGAGGTGGTGGAAGAGGGCCCGGCCGAAGCGATCCTCGCCGACCCGAAGCATCCTTACAGCTGGGCGCTGATCAACGCCGTGCCGCGCCTCGACCGCGAGCCCCTCGACGGCAAGCGGCTCGTCTCGATCGACGGCACGCCGCCCGATCCGCTCGTCGAGCCCGCCGGCTGTCGCTTCGCGCCGCGCTGCCCCTTCCGCATCGAGCGCTGCGAGGAGCATCCCGATCTCCTGAGCGTCGAGGCCGGGCGCAAGGCGCGCTGCTGGGTGACCCAGAGCGGCGGGAGGCTGGACAGTCCCGCGGGTGCCTCGGCCCAAGGGGGCGTGTCATCCCCGGCGAGCCTCGGCCCGCGGACCGAGGCGCGGCTCGCCGGGGATGACGCGAATGTTGCGGGAACGGCCATCCCCGACGCATGGCGAGCGACCCCTCTTCCCCTTCTCGAGGTGCGCGGCCTCGTCAAGCATTTCGCCTTGCCGAAGCGCGGCTTCTTCGAGCCGCATCGCTATGTGCATGCGGTCGACGGCGTCGATCTCGATGTCTGGCCAGGAGAAACCGTCGGACTCGTCGGCGAATCGGGTTGCGGCAAGTCGACCTTGGCGCGCGTGCTGCTGCGCATCCATCGTCCTGAAGCTGGCTCCATCCTGTTCGACGGCGAGGATATCGCGCAAGCCTCGCCCGCCGCCATCCGGCCGCTGCGGCGGCGCCTGCAGATGGTGTTCCAGGACCCTTACGCGTCGCTCAACTCGCGCATGACGGTCGGTGAGATCCTCGAGGAGCCGCTGCGCTTCCATGGGCTGACGACGAGCGCCGCCGAGACGCGCGAGCGGGTCGCCGAGCTGCTCGCCACCGTGAAGCTGAGCCCGAAGGCCGCGAGCCGCTATCCGCATGAATTCTCCGGCGGCCAGCGCCAGCGCATCTCGATCGCCCGCGCGCTCGCTGTGCAGCCGGATTTCATCGTCGCCGACGAGCCGATCTCGGCCCTCGACGTGAATATCCAGGCGCAGATCCTCAACCTGATGCTGCAATTGCAGGAGGATTTCGGCCTCACCTATCTGTTCATCGCCCATGACCTCGCGGTCGTGCGCCATATCTCGGACCGGGTGGTGGTGCTCTATCTCGGCAAGGTCGCCGAGGTCGCGCCGGCCAAGGCTTTGTTCGAGGCGCCGCTGCATCCCTATACGCGCTACCTGATCTCGGCCGTGCCGATCCCGGACGCCGCGATCGAGCGTGGACGCGAGCGCCTGCAGCTCGCGGGCGAGCCGCCGAGCGCCGTCGACCCGCCTTCGGGCTGCCGCTTCCGCACCCGCTGCCCGATAGCTCAGACGATCTGCGCCGAGGTGCCGCCGCCGCTTGTCGAGCACCGGGCCGGACATTTCGCCGCCTGCCATTTTCCCGGTAAGTTCTGAAGGCTTGCAAGAGAGGACGGATCCCGTGCGACGCGTTACTGCTGATGAGGCCGTCAAGGTCATCCGCTCAGGCGACACGATCGTGGTCGGCGGCTCAGGAGGCGGCCATGCGGTGCCCGAGGCGCTGATGGCGGCGCTCGGCCGCCGCTTCCTCAGCGAAGGCCTGCCGCGCGACATCACGGCCGTGCACCCGGTCGGCATCGGCGACGGGGCGACGCTCGGCGCCAATCATTTCGCCCATGAGGGCCTGCTGAGGCGGATCGTCTGCGGCACCTTCGTCAATTCGCCGAAGATCTCCGATCTCGCCATCGCCGAGAAGATCGACGGCTACACCCTGCCGCAAGGCGCCCTGTCGCAGCTGATGCGCGAGATGGCGGCCGGACGGCCGGGCCTCCTCACCAAAACGGGGCTGCACAGTTTCGTCGATCCGCGCCATGGCGGCGGGCGGCAGAGCGAGCGGGCCCCGAACGATCTCGTCGAGCTCGTGCAGTTCCGCGGCGAGGAGTACCTGTTCTACAAGCCCTACCATATCGATGTCTGCTTCCTGCGCGGCACCACGGCGGATGAGGACGGCAATGTCACCATGGAGCAGGAGGCGGTGTTCTGCGAGATGCTGTCGGAGGCCCAGGCGACCAGGCGCTGCGGCGGCATCGTCATCGTCCAGGTGCGGCGCATGGCGAAGCGCGGCACCTTGCCGGCAAAGCAGGTGAAGATCCCCGGCATCCTGGTCGATCTCGCCATCGTCGAGCCCGAGCAATGGCAGACCTATGAGACGCAGTTCAGCCCTTCCTATGCGGGCGAGCTGCGCATTCCCCTCTCCGACATCCCGGTGCTGCCGCTCGATGCCCGCAAGGTGATCGCCAGGCGCGCGGCGCTCGAGCTCTTCCCCGGCGCCATCTGCAATCTCGGTTCCGGCATCTGCACCGGCATTGCCAATGTGGCGGCCGAGGAAGAAGCGCTCGACGATATCTGCCTCACCAATGAGCAAGGCCTCATCGGCGGCGCGCCGGCCTCGGGCGGTGATGCCGGCGCCTCGCGCAATTACGCGGCGATGATCGACCAGCCCTACCAGTTCGATTTCTACGATGGCGGCGGTCTCGACCTCGCTTTCCTGTCCTTCGCCGAGATCGACCAGGAGGGCAACGTCAATGTCAGCCGCTTCGGCGGGCGCATCATCGGCCCCGGTGGCTTCATCAATATCAGCCAGAACGCCAATTGTGTCGTGTTCTGCGGCACCTTCACGGCCGGGCGCAGCGAGATCGCCTGGCCGAAGGGCGTGACCGCGATCGCGCGCGACGGCGAAAAGCCCAAGCTCGTGCCGAAGGTCGAGCAGATCACTTACAGTGGCCGCTTCGGACGCGAGCGCAAGCAGAAGGTGCTCTATGTCACCGAACGGGCCGTGTTCCGCCTCGCCGCCGACGGGCTCGAGCTGATCGAGATTGCGCCCGGCGTCGATATCGAGCGCGACATCATGGCCCGCATGGGCTTTCGTCCGGCGGTGGCGCGGGAGCTGAAGACCATGGACAGGCGCCTCTTCCTGCCAGCGCCGCTCGGGCTCAAGGCCGAGATCGCCAAGCGCAAGCCGCGCGCCGCCTCGCCCCATCTCAATCTCCTCGACCAGGCAGCGATGGCAGCCCAATGAACGACATTTCCGCTGCGCAACCGCTGATCGACGGCTCGACCAGGCTCTACGGCATCATCGGCGATCCGATCGAGCAGGTGAAATCGCCGCTCGTCTTCAATCCACGCTTCAAGGCCGCCGGGCTGAATGCCGTGCTGGTGCCGCTCAACGTGCTGCCCGACCATTTCGAGGCGACGGTGCGCGGCCTGATGGCGCTCGGCAATCTCGACGGCATCGTGGTCACCGTGCCCTATAAGGTGCGCGCCATGAGCCTCGTCGACCAGGTGCTGCCGACGGGCCGCAAGGTCGGCGCCATCAACGCCATGCGGCGCGAGCCGGGCGGGCGCTGGAGCGGCGACATGTTCGACGGGCGCGGCCTGGTGGCGGGTCTCGCGGCCGAGGGCCTGTACGTAACGGGCCGCCGCGTGATGCTGATCGGCGCCGGCGGGGCCGGCAGCGCCGTCGCGGTCGCCTTCGCGGATGCGGGAGCCGCTGCGATCACCATCCACGACCTCGACGGTGCGAAGGCCGCAAGCCTCGTGGCGCGAGTGGCCGAGGCCTATTCGGGTTGCGAGGTCGGGACCGGCGCGCCGGTTGCCGCCGGCTACGACATCGTCGTCAATGCGACGCCGATCGGCATGGCGCCCGCCGACGGCTTGCCCGCGGAGATCGGCGCGCTCGATCCGGCCCAGCTCGTCATCGACGTGATCGCAAAGCCAGAGGTGACGCCGCTTTTGGCGCAGGCCAAGACGCGCGGCTGCCGCACCGTCGGCGGCAAGACCATGCTGGCCGGCCAGGTGGTCGAGCTCGAGAGATTCTTCGGGATTTGAGGATTTGGGCATCTGACGATTTGGGGATTGGAGGATGAGATGACGGTCGAGACCCATATCGCGGTCGGCGAGCAGGCCGAATATACGCGCACCATCAGCGAGGCCGACATCCTGGGCTTCGCCGAGATCTCGGGCGACCATGCGCCGATCCATGTGGACGAGGCCTATGCGCGCACCACCGCCTATGGACGGCGCATCGCCCATGGCGCCTTGATGATGGGGCTGCTGTCGGCGACCTCGACGGTGATCTCCGAGCGCTCGACGAAGCGTGGCGCCACCCATGTCCCGGTCTCGCTCGGCTATGACAAGATCCGCATCATCCATCCGGTCTTCATCGACGACACGGTCACGGCGCGCTACACCGTGGAAGAGGTCGATCCGCAAGCCGGGCGCACGCGCTCGAAGGTCGAGATCGTCAACCAGGACGGCGAGCTCTGCCTTATCGGCACGCATGTGCTGAAATGGGTGCCGCCGCGCTAGTCAACGGAATCGCGGAATGCTGATACCTGGATCACGATACGCCAGCGCCCGGAGGCTGCCATGAACAAGCCCGTCTATCCGCTGCCGGCAACCGTGATCCGCCTGCCCAAACCGGATCATTCGCTCGAGCTCTATCATCTTAGCGCGCCGCGCGATTTCCCGGCGCGTCCGGCTGCTCCTTTCAACCGCATCGTGTTCTCGGCGGCGCATGTGGTGGCGGATCCTTTCAGCGAGGGCGATCCCTGGCTCGACGCTCCAATCGACTGGGACAGGACGATCGCCTATCGCAGCTATCTCTGGGATCTCGGCCTCGGCGTCGCTGAGGCCATGGACACGGCGCAGCGCGGCATGGGCCTCGACTGGCCGACCTCGCTCGAGCTCATCCGCCGCTCGGTCGCGGCGTCCAAGGGCCGCGAGGGCGCGCTGGTCTTCTCGGGCGCCGGCACCGACCATCTGCCGGCCGAGGCGGCGAAGAGCATCGACGACGTGATCCGCGCCTATGAGGAGCAGGTCGCGGCGATCGAGGCGGTTAACGGGCGCATCATCCTAATGGCGTCGCGGGCGCTGGCGCAAGTGGCGAGGAGCGCCGAGGATTATGCGACGGTCTATGGCCACATCCTGGAGCAAGTGCGCGAGCCGGTCGTCATCCATTGGCTCGGCGACATGTTCGATCCGGCGCTCACCGGCTATTGGGGCTCTGTCGATATCGACGCCGCAATGGACACGGCGCTTGCCGTCATCGCCGCCAATGCGGGCAAGATCGACGGCGTGAAGATCTCGCTCCTCGACAAGGAGAAGGAGGTGATCATGCGCCGGCGCCTCGCCAAGGGCGTGCGCATGTATACGGGCGACGACTTCAATTATGCGGAGCTGATCGAAGGCGATGCGCAGGGCTATTCGCATGCGCTGCTCGGCATCTTCGACGCCATTGCGCCCGCAGCCTCCGCGGCGCTCGGTCATCTGGCGGCGGGCAGGCAGGACCTGTTCCATGAAGTGCTGGCCCCGACCGTGCCGCTGTCGCGCCATATCTTCCAGGCGCCGACCCGCTTCTATAAGACGGGCGTGGTGTTCATGGCCTATCTCAACGGGCACCAGGATCATTTCACCATGGTGGGCGGCCAGGAGAGCGCCCGCTCGACCTTGCATCTCGCCGAGCTGTTCCGCCTCGCCGATCGCGCCGGGCTCTTCAGCGATCCCGAGCGCGCCGCTTCACGCATGCGCGCCGTGCTGGCGGTGCGCGGCGTCGAGAGCTGAAACCTTTGGATCGTTCTGAAAGAGCCCCCCACCCGTACCCTCCCCACCACGAAGTCGTGGGGGGAGGGAGATGCCCAGCGCTGATCATTCCCCTCCCCCCGCGACCCTCGGACTTGTTCCGAGGGGGAGTGGTGGGGAGGGTACGGGTGGGGGGCGTTTCGATCCATGCGCCAGCGAAAGCCGAGTTCCGCAAAGGTCTCGGAGAGTGAGGGATTTCTCCGGCGACCATCGCTGGCTGTCGATCAACACCGCGACATTGCGTCGGCAGGCCGATCTCGCCGGCATCATCGAGGCCTGCGTCCGCCACGGCATCCGCGCCATCTCGCCCTGGCGCGACCAGGTGCAGGCGCTTGGTCTCGACAAGGCCGTCAGAGTCATCCGCCAGGCGGGGCTCGAACTCTCCGGCTATTGCCGCGGCGGCATGTTCCCGGCAGAGCGCGCGCATCGCACGGAAGTCCGTGACGACAACCGCCGCGCCGTCGACGAGGCGATGGCGCTCGGCGCGCCCTGCCTGGTGCTGGTGGTGGGCGGCCTGCCGCAATTTTCGCGCCCCGGCAGCGCGGCCTCGAAGGACATCGCGGCGGCGCGCAGGCAAGTCGAGGACGGCATCGCCGAGCTCCTCGATTATGCGCGCCCCATCGGCCTGAAGCTCGCCATCGAGCCGCTGCATCCCGTCTATGCGGCGGACCGCGCCTGCGTGAACACGCTGGCCCAGGCGCTCGACATCTGCGAGCGCCTCGACCCGCAGCGATCGGGTGCTCTCGGGGTCGCGCTCGACGTCTATCATGTGTGGTGGGACCCGCAGCTCATGGAAGGCATCGCGCGGGCCGGCGGCGACCGCCTGCACGCCTTCCATGTCTCGGACTGGCTGGTGCCGACGACCGATCTCCTCAATGATCGCGGCATGATGGGGGATGGGGTGATCGATATCCCGCGCATCCGCGCAGCCGTCGAGGCGCAGGGCTATGCGGGCTATGCGGAAGTCGAGATTTTTTCCGATCGCTGGTGGGCCCGCCCGATCGACAAGGTCATCGCCTGCTGCATCGAGCGCCATCGCAGCGTGGTGTGATGGCCAGCGGTCCCATATCCGTCATGGCCGGGCTTGTCCCGGCCATCCACGTCTTTCCCTCAAGCCTGCGACTCGCAGGGATTGCTGCTCTGTCAGTCATCACCCAAAGGTAGCGAGGCGTGGATGGCCGGGACAAGCCCGGCCATGACGAAGGGACTGAGACTTCACCCCACCGTCGGGTCGAGCCGGTCGCGCAGCCAATCGCCCGCGAGGCTGATCGCCAAGGTGGTGGCGACGATGACGAGGCTCGGGCACAGCAGGATCCAGGGCGCGCTGCTGATATAGCCGCGACCATAGCCGACCATATTGCCCAGACTCGTCATGGGCGGCTGCACGCCGAGCCCGAGGAAAGAGAGCCCGCTCTCGGCGAGGATCACTTCGGGGAAGGCGAGCGTCGCCGAGACGATCAGGGTCGCGGCGATATTGGGCAGCATATGGTCGACATAGCGACGCCAGGCGCCGGCTCCGATCTGGCGCACCGCCAGCATATAGCCCTGGGCATTGGCGGCGAGCGCAAGGCCGCGCGCCACTCGCGCATGGCGCTCCCAGCCATAGAGCGCGAGGAGGCCGATCAGCAGCGGCAGCGAATTGCCGAAGAAGGCGAGCACCGAGAGCGCCAGGATGATGAAGGGCAGCGCCGCCTGCACATCGACCAGCATCAGCACGAGTTGCTCGACGAGGCCGCGCATATGGGCAGCGAGAAGGCCGAGGGTCGCCCCGAACAGCGTGCCGAGCGCGGTGGCGCCGAAGGCGATGAGCAGGCTGATGCGGATCGACATGATCAGCCGCGACAGCACATCGCGTCCGAGCTCGTCGGTGCCGAGCGGATGGGCGGGCAGGCCGCCGAAACCAAAGGGCGGGCGCAGCCGCGCCGACAGATCGACCGCCGTGATGCTGTAGGGGCGCAGCAGATCGGCGAAGACGCCGATGAGGATCATCAGGACGATCCAGGAGAAGGCGAGCATGATGGCGGCAGGGGTCACGCGCCGCGGCGCGCGGACGGCGAGCGGGAGGGCGGCCTCGGCCATCAGTGCCCCCCGTTCCTGAGGCGCGGATCGAGCACGCCGTAGAGGAGATCGACGCTGAGATTCGACAGCACCATCGTAGTCGAGACCAGCAGCAGGATGCATTGCACCACGGCGACGTCGCGCGCCCCGACCGAGGAGACCATCAGCCGCCCGAGGCCCGGCCAGCTGAAGACGCTCTCGATGACCACGGCGCCGGCGAGCAGCCCGCCCACCATGAAGCCGATCATGGTGACGATCGGGATCGCCGCATTGGGCAAAGCGTGCCTGCGGATCACCTCGCGCCACAACAGCCCCTTGGCGCTCGCGGCCCGGATATAGGGCTGGCCCAGCACCTCGACCATGGCGCTGCGGGTGAAGCGCGCCAGGATCGCGGCCCAGCCGGCGCTCAAGGTGATGACGGGCAGGACGGCGCTCCGCCAGCCGTCATTGCCGCCCGATGGCAACCAGCCGAGATGCACCGCGAAGACCAGCACCAGCACGAGGCCGAGCACGAAGCTCGGCACCGTGAAGCCCGCCACCGCGCCGAGCATGACGGTCCGATCGGCCGGCGTGTCGCGCTTCAACGCCGCGAAGGAGCCGGCCGCAACCCCGATCACGATGCTCAGGACGAGCGCCGGCAGCATGATCTCGAGCGTCACCGGCACGCGTTCCATGACGAGCGGCAGCACCTCCTGCCCGTTGAGCAGCGAGCGGCCGAAATCGCCACGCAGCAGCCCCGCCATGTAGAGCAGGAATTGCTGCCAGAGCGGGGCGTCGAGCCCCCAGGCTTTGCGGAACGCCGTGACCGCCTCGGGCGGCGCGTCGGGCCCGAGGATGACGAGGGCGGGATCGCTGGAAAGACGCAGCACCACGAAGGCGAAGGCCACCACGATCAGGATGGTCAGGAGCGCGCGCGCCAGGCGCTTGAGCCCGAAGAGCAGCATCAGGCGGCTTTCTGCGTCGCGACCGCGCCGTCGTCATGCGCGAGATGACAGGCGACGAGCCGCCCATCGGGCATCGCCTTGAGCGCGGGCGCGGATTCCTTGCACAGCGCCACGGCGAGCGGGCAGCGCGGATGAAAGGCGCAACCGGTCGGGCGCGAAGCGGGATTCGGCGGCTCACCCTGCAGCAGCAGGCGCGGGCCGCGCAGCCTCGGGCCGGGCACGGCCGCGAGCAGCGCCCGCGTATAGGGATGGGCCGGCGCCGCGTAGAGTGCGTCGGGCTCGCCGCGCTCCACGATCAGGCCGAGATACATCACCGCGACCTCATGGGCGAGGAAACGCACGAGCTTGAGGTCATGGCTGATGAACAGCATGGCGAGACCGAGCTTTGCCTGCAGATCGCCGAGGAGGTTGACCACCTGCGCCTGGATCGACACGTCGAGCGCCGAGACCGGCTCGTCGCAGACGAGGAGATCGGGGCTGGTGGCGAGCGCCCTGGCCAGCACGGCGCGCTGCCGCTGCCCGCCCGAGAGCTCATGCGGATAACTCGCGGCCTGATCGGCGCGCAGCCCGACGGCGCGCAACAACTCGGTGGTTCGTGTCCGATGCTCGGCGCGCCCGCCCATGGCATGGACCGCGAGCGGCTCGGCGATCTGGGCGCCGATCGGCAGACGGCGGTCCAGCGCGCCTAGCGGATCCTGGAAGACGAGCTGCATGCGGGCGCGCAGGCGCCGCCAGGCCGCGCTGTCCTGTGTGGGCAGCGGCGCGTCATCGAAGCGCACCTTGCCACTGTCCGGGGATTCGAGGCCGAGCGCCAGGCGCCCGGTGGTCGACTTGCCGCAACCGGACTCGCCGACCAAACCGAGCGTGCGGCCGCGCTCGAGCTTCAGCGACACGCCGGCAACGGCCAGCACCGAAGCCTGCGGCGCGAACAGGCCGCGGCGCGCCCGATAGGCTTTGGTCACGTCGGCGAGCTCGAGCAGGCTCATGCGGCGACCGCCTCGGAGGCGATTTCGTCGAGGCGGATGCAGGCGGCCCGTCGGCCCGCCCCGGCATCGGCCATGGGCGGGGGAGCAACGGAACAGGCCTCGGCCGCGTGTACGCAGCGCGGCGCGAAGGCGCAGCCCGACGGCATGTTCCAGGGCTCCGGCACCTGGCCCGGAATGGCGGTGAGCCGCCGCCGCGCGCCGGTGAGCGGCGGCACGGCGCCGATCAGGCCGCGCGTATAGGGGTGGGCTGGCGCGGCGAACAAAAGATCGGCCGGAGCCTCCTCGACGATGCCGCCTGCATACATGACCAGGATGCGATCGCAGAGCTCGGCGACGACGCCGAGATCATGGCTGATGAGCACCAGCGCCATGCCGAGCTCACGCCGCAGCCGGTCGATCAAGTCGAGGATCTGCGCCTGGATGGTGGCATCGAGCGCGGTCGTCGGCTCGTCGGCGATCAGGAGCTCCGGCTCGCCGGCGAGCGCCATGGCGATCATGACGCGCTGGTTCTGGCCGCCCGACAGCTCATGCGGATAGAGGTCGAGGCGACGCTGAGCATCGGGGATGCCGACGAGCTCGAACAGGCGGCGCGCCTCCGCCTTCGCGGCGTCGCCGCCGAGGCCGCGATGCAGACGCAGCGCCTCGACGAGCTGGGCGCCGACCCGATGCACCGGGTTCAGCGAGCTGATCGGATCCTGGAAGATCAAGCCGATGCGCCCACCGCGGATGCGCGACAGCTCCTGCTCCGAGGCGCCGATGATGTTCTCGCCGGCGAGCCGCGCCTCGCCGCTCACGCGCGCCTGGCGCGGCAGCAGGCCGAGCGCTGCGAGCCAGGTCACCGATTTGCCGGAGCCAGACTCGCCGACCATACCCAGCGCCTCGCCGCGGCCGAGGCGCAGATTCAAGCCCCGCAACACGGGATGCTCCCCGAACGCCACCGTCAGGCCGCTGAGCTCGATGAGGGGAGCCCCGCCTTGCGCCGGCCTCAGAAGGCCGCGGCGTCCATTCTCGGCCAAGATTCGTCTCCCTGTTGCGATGCTTCTCCCCGGCTCTGGGTTCCGCGCCTCTCGAGACCTTGCGGGGTGGCGCGGAAATGGGTCAGCGTGCGGTCGGCATGGATGAGCCGCCAGGACAGCGCCTTCTGCGCATAATCCCTGACGATCGCCGCATGAGCCGGATCCTGGGCGAGATTGCGGAACTGGTGCGGATCGGCCTTAAGGTCGAAGAGCAGCGGCGGCAGGGCGGCGAAATGCACGTATTTGAAGCGCTCATCCTGGATGACGCATAAGCTCGCCTCGTCCATCGAGATGCCGAGCTCGCGCTCCGGCTGCGAGTAGAAGACGTCGCGGAAATCATATTCGTAATGCAGCGCGTCGCGCCAATCGCCCGGCTTGCCGCCGCGCATGAAAGGCAGGAGGCTACGCCCGTCGCAGGCGCGCGGCACCTCGCCGCCGAGCCAGTCGATGATGGTCGGCATCACATCGATACTCTCGGTGAAGGCCTCCTCGATGCGCCCGGCCTCGCCTTGGTCGCGCGGATCCTTGACCACGAGCGGAATCCGGAAGCTCTCATCGAAATAACCGATCTTGCCGAGCAGATAATGGTCGCCGAGCTGCTCGCCATGATCGCTGGTGAAGATGATCAGCGTGTCCTTCCACTGATCGGTCTCGTCGAGATAGGCGAAGACGCGCCCGAGGCAATCATCGATCTCGCTCATCAGGCCGAAATAGGTGGCGCGCATTTGCCGGATGGCGGCTTCGTCCAACTCGGAAGCGGCCCCCTTGGCGCCTTCGAAGAAGCCCTTGTTCATGGTGGTGCGTAAGTAGAAATCGAGGAGCGGATGCTGCTTCGCCTCCTCTTGCGGCGAGGCGGCGCGGACGGGCGGCAGCATGTCGGCCGGGCTGTACATCGCATGATAGGGCGCCGAGGCGACGAAGGGCGGATGCGGGCGCCAATAGCCGAGATGCAGGAAGAAGGGCTTGCCATTGCCACCCTTAAGATTCTTGCCCTTGAGATAAGCGAGCGCGCTCTCCGTGAAGAAGGCGGAATCCGAAAGCTCGGCCGGAATGCGGGCTGGCCGGTCGGTCGCACCCGGCAGCGCATCCTCGCCTTCCGGCAGCCAGATATTGTCGCGCCGCTCGGGCAGGACGAAACCCTGATGGGCGAGCCAGCCGAAATAGCCGTCCTTATCGGGCTCGAAGCCGCCGACCGAGCGGAAGCCCGCCATCAGATCGCCGAGCTGCGTGAAGCGCGGATCGTTCTCCGGCGTGGTGCGCGGATCGGGCGTGCTGGTGGTGTATCCGATCAGGGCCGGGTCATAGCCGCAATCGCGTAGCGCCCGCGCGAGCGTGGTGTGGCGGGCATCGAGCGGCACCGTGTTCTGCACGGCGCGATGGTTCATCTGGTAGAGCCCGGTGAGCAGGCTCGCCCGCGCCGGACCGCAAGGGACCGCCGTCGTCACATGGTTGCGGAAGGTGACGCCCTCGCGGCAGAGCCTGTCGAGATTGGGCGTGCGCAAATGCGGCGTGCCGAGCCAGGGCATGCAGTCGCCGCGCCATTGGTCGACGACGATCAGAAGGACGTTTTTCTTATGCATGGTTCGATCGAGGCTTTTACGGGAGCGTCAAAGGTGGGATCGGCGCCGCTGCTCAAGGAGCAAGGGCGACCGGGACGGTCGCGGTCCCAGAGTTTCTGGGAACGTGGGCACCCGTTCATCCGCGCAGGCTGCCGCCCCAATTGGCGCTGCGGAAATCCATGCCGAAATCGGGGGCGGCCTTCCACTGCACCGATTTGAGCTTGCCCGTGAAGGTCGCGTTCTGGTGCAGCACCGTATAGGCCGGATCCTCGCGCTCGCAGATCTCGAGCAGGCGCGCGAAGATCTGGTGGCGCTTATCCTTGTCGGTCGAGGTGGTGAGCGCGACCGATAATTCGTTCACCTCGGCATTGCCGTATTCGCCCGTCTGCTGCTGCTGGCCTTGCGGCCCGTGCTGCGACACGAGGGACGACACCGGATCGTTGAACACGGCGCTGTTCGACCAGTCATGCACGCCGCGCTGGCCAGACCGGTCGAAGACCTGCGTCCAGTTCTCCTTCATCTCGATCTGCACGTTGATGCCGGCCTTCTGCCACATCTCGGTGAGCACCTGCCCATTGGCGGTCTGGTTCGTGTAGTAGTCGTTGAGCAGGCGATACGGGATCGGATCGCCCTTATAGCCGGTTTGCTTGACGAGCTCGCGCGCCCTTGCGAGGTCATATTCGGGCACGGTCCAGCTCTTCACGAACATATAGTCGTAGAATTCGAATTGCAGGCCGGGCGGCACGCGGGTGCGGCCGAGCCAGAGGCTGTCGACGATCGCCTGCCGATCGATCGCATGCGCCATGGCGAGGCGCAGTCGCGGGTCGCGCAGCGCCGTGTCGAATTTGTCGAAAGCGGTGATGCGGTGATTGGGCACGAGGCCGCCGACCACATGGAGGCGCGCATCGTCCTCCACCGTCTTGATCTGATCCGGCGGCAGGTCGCTCGCGAACTGGAACTCGCCGCTGCGCAAGCCGTTGACGCGCTGCGCCACCTCCGGCACCTGCCGGAAGGTCAGGCTGCGCAAAGGCGGCCTGCCTCCCCAATACTCGTCATGCGCCTCGAGCACGAGCGCCACATCGGGCTTGTATTCGCGCACCTTGTAGGGGCCGGTGCCGATCGGCTTGCGGGCATAATCGAGCCAGCTCGCCGCCTCCTCGAAGCCGCGCCGGTTCACGATCTCGCTACCGAGCCCCGTCAGCCGCCCCTCGAGCGTCAGGTCCGGCGCCGCGTTGACGAAGCGCACCGTGTATTTGTCGACGATCTCGATCTTGTCGAGCGAGGGCCAGAGACGTCTTGCGACCGGCGGCACCTGGGCCGGGAGCGTCTTCGACGCCGCCATCGGATTATGCGTATCGAGCGCGATCGTCTTGTCCATGCCGGCCGGCTCGGTCGTGCCGAACATGCGGGCCCGGCTATAGCTGAAGGCGACGTCCTCGGCGGTCATCTCGTCGCCGTTGTGGAATTTGACGCCCTGGCGCAGGCTCACCTCCAAGGTTCGCTCGTCGATGCGCTTCCAGGCGGTGGCGGTGCGCGGGATCGATTCGAGCTGGCCCTGATAGTTCTTGCCGATCAGCGTCTCGAGGAAGGAGTTGGTGATGCGCGTCCCGACATTGGACTGCTCGACCAGCGGATCGATGGTGTTGCTGGTGGCGAGAAGCTGCACCGCGACCGTGATGTCGGGGCGCTGATCGGCCGCCGCGATGGCGAAGCGCGGCAAGGCACTCGCGCCGGCAGCGACCATGAGGCCCCGCCTCGTCAGCTTCACCATGATGCTCTCCTCGATGATCCAGGCTCTCGATTTGACCTGGCGATATGGTCGTCGGATGCTCCGCGTCGACGACCGATGACCGTGCGACGACGTGCGGCACGCAACGAATAAGAAGCCTCGATGAAACCTCGATGACCAGCCTGGGACCGCGACCATCTTGGTCGCTCTTCTCCCCGGTCGCGCCGACCTCGCCGCTCGCAAGAGCGGGCGGGACGCCCGCGGTCCCACCGCCCTGGGATCGCGACCGTCTCGGTCGCCCTTTTTCCTGATACTCATTCACAATCGCAGCTTGCGGAGAGGTTCCATGAACGCAGCCGAGATCGAACGGGCCGTCGATGAATTCGCCTCCGCCCGCGAGAGCGGCCAATATTTCCCGAAACCCTGGCAGGACAGGCTCTCGATCGACGATGCCTATCGCATCCAGCTCGGCTTGATCCGCAGGCGCTGTGCCGGCGAGGGGCTGCGCCGCATCGGCTGGAAGGTCGGCCTCACCGCGAAGGCCATCCAGCAGCAATTCGGCTTCGACGAGCCGGTCTTCGGCTGCCTCCTCGATAACGGCAAGGTGGCGAGTGGCCATGTGTTCCGGCATGGCGACCTGATCCGACCGGGCTTCGAGAACGAGCTCTGCGTCGAGCTTTCGCGCGATGTCGCCCCGGGGGCGAGCTTCGACGATGTGGCGGCCGCCATCGGCGCCATCCGCCCGGCCCTTGAGATCATCGAGACGCGCGGCGATTTCGTCGGCCAGATCGCGCTCGCCCTTGCCGACAATGCCCAGCAGCACGCTTTCGTGCTCGGTGCGCCGGTGAGCGGCGTCGTTCCCGCCTCCCTCCTCACGCTCGTCGCACAGGTTCGCCTGAACGGAACCGAGATCGGCTCAGGGCGCGGCGATGCCGTGCTCGGCCATCCCTTCAACTCGGTCGTCTGGCTCGCCGGCAAGCTCTCAGGCTTTGCCGAGAAGCTGAGCGCCGGCGACCTGATCATGACCGGCTCCTTCACGCGGCAATTCCCGCTGGCGGAAGGCGACCGGGTCGAGACAACCTTCCAGGGGCTGGGACAGGTTGCGGCCAGCTTCGAGACCTTCGCGTGATTCCGACTTCGACCCCCACCTCACCTCCCCCTTTCAGGGGGCATCCGGCTGCCAGGACTGAAAGGCGAAGATCATGACCGAGATCATCCGCATCGGAGGCATCGAGCTGCGCTTCCTGCACAGCAAGGACAGCACAAACTCCAGCCTCGATATGTTCGAGATGACGCTGCAGCCGAACGCCAGGATGCCGGTGCCGCATTATCACGAGAGCTGGGACGAGACGGTCTATGGCCTTGTGGGAACGACGAGCTGGCGCATCGACAATCAGGATGTCGACCTGACGCCCGGCGAATCAGTCTTTATCAAGCGCGGTGTCGTTCACGGTTTTGCGAACCGGAGCGGGCAACCGGCGACATGTCTCTGTGTGCTGACGCCGGGGACGCTTGGACCTGCGTATTTCAGGGAAATAGCGGCGCTCCTCATCGGAGGCCCCCCTGATCCCGCCAAGATGAAGGAAACGATGCTGCGTTACGGGCTGGTGCCCGCTCCCGCGCCATAGATGCAGCGAGCGGTTGCAGCCTGGCACCGTTGTCGAGGCGCCTCATTTCAGGTCGACCCATGATCCCGCACGGGCGTGTTGCGCAACCGTCACGGAATCGTCAAAGCTAGTTCAGGCGGCAAGATCGCGATCGGCGAAGCGTGGGCGGAGGGCAGAAGTGGACGCAAGACAAGTCCGGACCAAGGAGGATGCCAGGCGCATCGTCGAGGAGCGAGGCCTCTCGCATGTGAAGCTCGGCGTGACCGATATCGACGGGGTCATGCGCGGCAAATATGTGAGCAGCTCGAAGTTCTTCTCCATCCTCGACAAGGGAATGAGCTTCTGCGACGTCGTGCTCGGCTGGGATTCGAATGACCAGCTCTTGGACAACGTCACCTATACGGGCTGGCACACCGCCTATCCGGACGCGCCGGTGCGCGTCGTGCCGGAGAGCTGCCGCAACCTGCCGGTCGAAGGCGACATGCTGTTCTTCCTCGCCGAATTCGCCGACCAGGCCGAGGCGATATGCCCGCGCGGCCTGTTGCGGCGCGTCCTGGCGCGTGCCGAAGCTGCCGGCCATAAGGTGGAATCGGCCGTCGAGTTCGAGTTCTTCGTGTTCGAGGAAACGCCGCGCTCGGTGCGCGACAAGGGTTATCGGGGGCTCACCCCGATCACGCCCGGCTATTTCGGCTATTCGGTGCTGCGCTCCTCGGTGCATGCGGATTTCTACGCCGATCTCCTGCGCCAATGCGAGCAGATGGGCGTGCCGCTCGAAGGCCTGCATACCGAGACCGGCCCCGGCGTGCTCGAAGCGGCCATCGCCCATTCGGAGGCGCTCGAAGCCGCCGACCGCGCCACTCTGTTCAAGACCTTCACCAAGGTGCTGGCCCAGAAGCGCGGCTGGATGGCGACCTTCATGGCCAAATGGTCGCCGAACTGGCCGGGGCAGAGCGGGCATCTGCACATGTCGCTCTTCGACCGGAAGGGCAAAGGCATCTTCCACGACCCGAAGAAGCCGCATCAGATGTCGGATGCGATGCGCTGGTTCGTCGGCGGCCAGCAGGCCCTGATGCCCGAGCTCCTGGCAATGGTGGCCTCGACGGTGAACAGCTACCGGCGCCTGATCCCCGGCTTCTGGGCGCCCACCGAGGCGAGCTGGGGCGTCGAGAACCGCACTTGCGCGCTGCGCGTCATCCCGGGCTCGCCCGCGAGCCAGCGCGTCGAGTACCGGATCGCTGCGGCCGATATCAACCCCTATATCGCGCTCGCCGCCGCCATCGGCTCGGGGCTTTACGGCATCGAGAACCGCATCGAGCCGGACGCTCCGATCGAGGGCAACGCCTATGCGCAGAAATTCCCCAAGAAGCGCGCTCTGCCGCGCAGCTTGACCGAGGCGGCCTTGCGCCTCAAGCAGTCGAAGGCGGCCCGCGAGCTGTTCGGCGACGCCTTCGTCGACCATTATGCGGCGACGCGCGAATGGGAAGATCGCGAATTCCGTCGGGCGATCACCGATTGGGAGCTCGCCCGCTATTTCGAGATCATCTGACGGGTCGATAGCGGCCCCGTCCATTCCGGCTCGCGCCCGCTCCGGCGGATCTGCGCCGAGCCCAGCCTAAGAGGAAAGCCGATGTCCGAGATCGTCTGCGTATCGCCAATCGACGGCCGCGAGGTGGCGCGCCGCACCACTGCGACTTCGTCCCAGATCGATGCGGCGCTTGGCGCTGCCCGCACGGCGCAGCGCGAATGGGCGCGCCTGCCGTTGCGGCAGCGCGTCGCCACCGTGCTGGGCGCGGTCGAAGCGCTCGGCGCCATGAATGAGGACATCGTCGCCGAGCTCGCGACGCAGATGGGACGGCCGGTCCGCTATGGCGGCGAGTTCCGCGGCGTCGAGGAGCGCGCCCGCCATATGGCGGCGATCGCCGAGACGGCGCTGGCGCCGATCATTCCTGAGCCCAAGCAAGGCTTCCGGCGCGCCATCAAGCGCGAGCCGCTCGGGCTGGTGCTGGTCATCGCGCCCTGGAACTATCCTTATCTCACGGCGATCAACTCCATCGTGCCGGCCTTGATCGCGGGCAATGCCGTGATCCTCAAACATGCAGCGCAGACGATCCTGGTCGGCGACCGCTTCCAGCAGGCTTTCGATCGGGCCGGGTTACCGAAGGGCCTCTTCACCCATCTGGTGCTGAGCCATGAGGACACGGCGCGCATGCTCGCCGCGGGCGCCGTCGATCATTGCAATTTCACCGGCTCGGTCGCGGGCGGCAAGGCCATCGAGAAAGCGGCCGCGGGCAGCTTCACCAGCCTCGGCCTCGAGCTCGGCGGCAAGGACCCGGCCTATGTGCGTCCCGACGCCGCCTTCACCCATGCGGTCGAGAACCTGGTCGACGGCGCCTTCTTCAATTCCGGCCAATGCTGCTGCGGCATCGAGCGCATCTATGTGCATGAAGCGCTCTATGACCAGTTCGTCGAAGCCTATGCGGATCTCACGCGCCGCTATGTGCTCGGCAATCCGCTGGCGCAAGAGACGACGCTAGGACCCATGGCGCATCTGCGCTTCGCGGACCTCGTGCGCCGCCAGACCGAGGAGGCGCTGGCCAAAGGTGCGCATGGCCATGTCGACGCCAAGGCCTTCGCGGCCGATGCGCCCGGCACGCCCTATCTCGCGCCGCAAGTGCTGACCAATGTCGATCATCAGATGAGCGTCATGGTCGAGGAGAGCTTCGGCCCGGTGATCGGCATCATGAAGGTGCGATCCGACGACGAGGCGATCGCCCTGATGAATGACAGCCCCTATGGGCTTACCGCCTCGATCTGGTCGAGCGATGTCGACGCCGCCGAGGCGATCGGCGACCGCGTCGAGACCGGCACCGTCTATCTCAATCGCTGCGACTATCTCGACCCCGCTCTCGCCTGGACGGGCGTGAAGGATACGGGCCGCGGCGCCTCGCTCTCCGAGATCGGCTATGCGATGCTGACGCGGCCGAAATCCTTCCATCTGCGTCACGCTCTTTAAGGAACCTCGATGCCCGCGACCTTGACCGCCAATTGGAACTACCCGACGCGCGTGCTGGTGGGGCCAGGCCGCCTCGCCGAGCTTGGCGCCGCCTGCAAGAGCGCCGGCATCGCGAGGCCGCTGATCGTCACCGATAAGGGCCTCGCCGACGGACCCGTGATCCTCAAGGCGCGCGCCGCGCTCACCGAGGCCGGCCTGCCGGTCGCGGTGTTCGCCGATGTGCGCGGCAACCCGACCGAGGCCAATGTGACGGCCGGGCTCGCGGCCTTCCGCGCCGGCTCCCATGACGGGGTCGTGGCGATCGGCGGCGGCTCGGCGCTCGATGTCGGCAAGACGGTCGCCTTCATGAACGGCCAGACCCGGCCGGTCTGGGATTTCGAGGATGTGGGCGATTGGTGGACGCGGGCGAATCCTGAAGGCATCGCCCCGATCGTCGCCGTGCCGACCACGGCCGGCACCGGCTCCGAGGTCGGCCGCGCCTCGGTGGTCACCAATGAGACGACGCATGAGAAGAAGATCATCTTCCATCCGCTGATGCTCGCCAAGGTGGTGATCGCCGATCCCGAGACCACGATCGGCCTGCCGCCCTTCCTCACCGCCGCCACCGGCTTCGACGCGCTCGCCCATTGCTTCGAGGCCTATTGCGCGCCGGGCTTCCATCCGCTCTCGGACGGCATCGCGCTCGAGGGGCTGCGCCTGATCAAGGCCTATCTGCCGCGCGCCTATCGCGACGGCACCGATATCGAGGCGCGCTCGTACATGCTGGCCGCCGCCTCGATGGGCGCGACCGCCTTCCAGAAGGGGCTAGGTGCCGTGCACTCGATCTCGCATCCGGTGGGGGCGCTCTACGACACGCATCACGGCCTGACAAATGGCGTGGTGCTGCCCTATGTGATGGCGTTCAACCGCCCGGCCATCGCGGAGCGCATGGGACTGCTGGCGCGTTTCCTCGACTTGCCGAAACCCGGCTTCGACGGCGTCATGGAATGGCTCATCGCCTTCCGCAAGGAGCTCGGCGTGCCGCACAGCCTCGCCGATCTCGGCGTCAAGGATGACCGCATCGAGGAGCTGGCCGCGAAGGCGGTCGACGATCCCTCGACCGGCGGCAATCCGGTGCCGATGCAGGCCGCCGATTTCGCCAAGGTGATCCGCGCCGCGCTGAAGGGCGATGTCGCCGCGGCGGCGCAAGGCTGACCGGCCTCGAACGGGGATGAGGGCCCGGATTGCCCGGGACGCGGGCCACCTTTTGGACATCTTGCTATGGAATGACGCGCCTTCTCCTCGCCTCGCGCTACGTTTGTGACGACGCGAATGGAGCCTCCCCGCTGTTGATACAGGCCAAAGACGGCCGGCGCCGGGGATAAGGACTGGCGCCTCCCCTTCTCGGAAGAATCGGGCGTTGGATGAACCGATCGCGCTTGACGCCCTCGCTTCGGCGACGAAGGTCAGGCAGATCATCAAGAGCAAGCGGAGCGGCCTAAAGAAAATAGTTACTAAGTTTAGCCATTCTGGCGAGTGACGGCAGGCGCGACCGATCGCGAAGGGACCCTCTGCGGCCCGCATTCTTCGGGCAAAAGAAACTATCTCGCCCAAGAGACTATCTCGCCAATGCCAAGGGAGGCAGAAACCGGCGGTTTCATAAGAGACGCCGGCTGAAGCAATCTGTCTGAGTACGAGGACTATGAGTTACACGACCGCGGCCTTGGATGACTTCTCTTCCGTCGACGATTTTGTTTCGCCTCGGCGCAGTTTTCGCCCGGTTGTTCTTGGCGCGATCGTCACCGCCCTATTGATTGCGGCCATCGCATCGGTGATCGGCGCGATGGCTGCGGCCTGGATGTTGATCGCTTCCCTCACGGCCACCCCCGATTTCCGCGTGGAAACGCCGGTTGCCGGAAGGCCGATTATTCTCGCCGACTCCCATGCCACAGCGGAGATCGCGGCCGGTTCTGCCGCTGCGATGCCGATGCCGATCGATCCCGGCCGGGCTTCCGATCCGGCCATCGATGCCAAACCTTCGCCTGTCGCCCCTTCGCCTGTCGCCCCGTCGCCTGTCGCCGCACCCCGCGTCGCGTTGGTGCCGCCGGTCACCGCCACCCCCAGCGTCGCGCCAATCCCGTCCGTCACCGCTACGCCCCGCATCGCGCCAATTCCGCCCATCGTCGCCGCGTCGAGCCTCGCGCCGCTGCCGCTCGTGATCCCGAGGTCGAGCCTCACGCCGCTGCCGCCTGTCGTTGCCGGCCCGAGCATCGCGTCGCTGACGCCCGCGATCGCCGCTTTGGACCCCGTGCCGCTGCCACCGCGGCGTCCCGCGGGGCTCGCGGAAAGCGCCCCCGTGCCAGTCGACACCCCTGTCGCTTCCGCCGTCCAGCCGAGCCGTGCGATCGCCCGTCCGCCTGCCGGCGAAACCAGGCAGCAGAAAACGGCCGCCTCGACGGGTCCGGTGGCCAATCCTTCCCAGCAGGATGATCGAAATCCCTTTCAAAGGCTGTTCGACGCGCTGAAGCCCTCGAGCCCAGTCCCGCTGCCGGGCATCGGCAGCCGCACGGCGCTGTATGACATCGAGGCGCACACCGTCTACCTGCCCAACGGGGACAGGCTGGAGGCGCATTCTGGGCTAGGGAACCTCTTCGATAATCCCCGCTACGTCAGCGAAAAGAATCGCGGGGCGACTCCGCCTCATGCTTATGATCTCGAGTTGCGGCGAGAGCTGTTCCACGGTGTCGCGGCATTGCGCCTCAATCCGGTCGGCGGCGGCGAGATGTTCGGCCGCACCGGCATCCTCGCGCATACCTACATGCTCGGCCCGCGCGGGGACTCCAACGGATGCGTGTCCTTCAAGGATTATGCGCGATTCCTGCGCGCCTTCCAGAGCGGCGAGGTCTCACGCCTTGTGGTCGTGACGCGTCTGGCGGCCGCTCCCTTCAGCGTTGCCTCCGCCCGCCACTGAGGTGACGTTCGGGGTCTGTCGTATCGTATCCGCGAGGTTTTACTTCTGTAATTGTGACCTGACTCCACACAACATCGTGCGCGCTGATCTCTACTTTTCTCAAGATAGAGAAAGGCGTGGATGGCCGGAACAAGTCCGGCCATGACGAGTTGAGGGGTTTTCCGGACAAACTCTCAATACGTAGCGTCGGGCAGCGAGGCCTTCTTGCGCTCGATGAATTCTCGTAAGGCTTCGTCGATGCCGGGATCGATGGGCGGCGCCTCATAGGCGGCGAGCGCCTTCTTCCAGGCCGCGTTGGCGCGCTGCGCCGCGTCGAGCCCGCCTTCGGCTTCCCATTGCTCGACCGAATTGTTGTCGGCGAGCGAGGAGCGATAGAAGGCCGTCTCGAAATTCGCCTGCGTATGGGCGCAGCCGAGGAAATGGGTGCCGGGCGTCACCTCGCGAAAGGCTTCGAAGGCCTGGCCGTTCTCCGAAAGATCGATGCCCTTCGCCAGCACATGCATGGCTCCGAGCTGATCGAAATCGAGCATGAACTTCTCATAGGACGCCGTCAGCCCGCCTTCCATCCAGCCCGCCGCATGCAGCACGAAATTGGTGCCGGCCTGCAGGGTGGGCAACAGCGTCTGGGCGCTCTCATAGGCGGCCTGGGCATCGACCACTTTCGAGGCGCAGAGCGAGCCGCCGGTGCGGAACGGCATCTTCATGCGACGCGCGAGTTGCGCCGCCCCATAGATCGCCAAGGTCGCCTCCGGCGTGCCGAAGGTCGGTGCGCCCGATTGCATCGACAAGGTCGACACGAAGGTGCCGAAGATCACCGGGGCGCCGGGCCGTACCAATTGGGTGAAGGCGGTGCCGGCCAGCACTTCGGCGAGCACCTGCGTCAAGGTGCCGGCGACCGTCACCGGGCTCATGGCGCCCGACAGGATGAAGGGCGTGATGATGCAGGCCTGGTTGTTCTGCGCATAGACCTCCGCCGCCCCGATCATGACCGAGTCCCAGACGAGCGGGGAATTGGCGTTGATCAGGCTGGTGCAGACGGTGTTTTCCTGCACGAAATCCTTGCCGAACAGGATCTCGCACATCGTCACCGTGTCCTTGGCGCGCTCCGGATGCGTGACCGAGCCCATGAAGGGCTTATCGGAGAGGCGCATATGCGCATAGACCATCTCGAGATGGCGCTTGTTCACCGGCAGGTCGACAGGCTCGCAGACCGTGCCGCCCGAATGATGGATGAAGGGCGTCGCATAGGCGAGCTTCACGAAATTGCGGAAATCCTCGATCGTGCCGTAGCGACGGCCATGATCGAGATCGCGCACGAAGGGCGAGCCGTAATTCGGCGCGAACACGGTGGAGTTGCCGCCGATATGCACGTTGCGCTCGGGGTTGCGGGCATGCTGCACATAATCTTGCGGCACGGTTGCGCAGAGCGCCCGCGCCAGGCCGCGCGGGAAGCGCACCCGCGTGCCCTTGATGTCGCAACCCGCCCCCTTGAGGAGCTCGAGGGCGCGCGCATGGTCGCGGAACTCGATGCCGATCTCCTCGAGCAGCGTCTCGGCATTGTGCTCGATGAGGGCGAGCCCCTCTTCGCTCAGCACTTCGGTCACCGGGATGGCGCGCGTGATATAGGGGATCGACAGGCCCGCCCGCTGGGTGCGCGCCGCACGCCGCGCCTCACGGCCGCGCCTTCCGGCAGGCTGGGACGGAGGAGTTGCGCTCGCGCCCTCATCGGCGATGTCGTTCATGGTCGGTCCTCCGCACCAGGCGTTTGGGGCCGCGATCCAGCGGCACCTGCATCATTATGACATGCGTGACGGGCGCCGATAAGCCAAGGGGCGGTGTCACACTCTGCGAATAATCCATATCGCCGGGCTGTTCTTCCACGGAAACGCAGCGAAAGGAATTAGGCATGCAGGTCGCGATCATCGGCTCCGGACGGGTCGGCGGCGCCTTGGCGCAAGCGCTCGGCCGGGCCGGGCATGAGGTGAGGTTCGGTTCGCGCAAGCCGGATCCCGGGAAAGCTGGCGAGGCGGGCATCGCCGATGCGGTGGCAGCGGCCGATGCCACGATCCTCGCCATCCCGTTCGACGCGGTCGACGAGGCG
This sequence comes from Rhizobiales bacterium GAS188, assembly GCA_900104855.1. Classification (NCBI taxonomy): domain Bacteria; kingdom Pseudomonadati; phylum Pseudomonadota; class Alphaproteobacteria; order Hyphomicrobiales; species Rhizobiales bacterium GAS188. The sequence goes on along the minus strand of FNSS01000001.1, from coordinate 3,327,028 downwards.
ATTGCCGCGGCCGGGGGCCTTGCCGGCAAGGTGCTGATCGACGCGACCAATCCGCTCGGCATGCGCGACGGCGGGCTCGGCCTCACCCTGGGCTTCGACACCTCAGGCGCGGAGCGGATCGCGGCCGCGGCGCCGCACGCACATGTCTTCAAAGCCTTCAACCAGACCGGCTTCGAGAACATGGCGGATGCAAGCGCTTATGCGTCTCGCCCCCTGATGTTCGTCGCCGGCGATCACGAGGCCGCAAAGCCCATGGTGCTCAGTCTCGTCGCCGATGCCGGCTTCGAGGCGGTCGACGCCGGCAAGCTGCGCGCGGCGCGGCTGCTCGAGCGCCTCGCCCTGTTGTGGATCGAGCTCGCCCGCAAGCGCGGGGGTGGCGCGAATTTCACCTTCACCTTGCAACGAAAGGCCTGAGGGGCTGCGCCTCGAGGCCGAGTGCGCGTGCTCCGGCGGCCTATGGGCTCAAGGCGTCGCCCCGTAACGTTCATAGAGCTCCTTCGACAGCGCCTTCAACGCGTCGTCGGCCTTCTGCCCGCCGACATTGGTGAGCATCACGAGCGCGAAATCGCGCTCGGGCTGCAGCATCACATAAGCGAGGTTCATGCCGTTCGAGCCGCCATGGAAGACGAAGGGCTCGGGCGAGAAGGCCAGGTTGACGACGCCCCAGCCGAGGCCGTAGCGGCCGCCCGCGGGCGTGCCCGTCGCGGCATCGGGGCGCGGCGCCATCTCGATCACCGGGGTATGCAGCTTGCGCAGCGTCTGCGGGCTGACGAGCGCCGGACCACGCCGTCCTTCGCCGGCATTCCATCCGGCCCAGCGGGCGAAATCGAGCACCGAGAGATGCACATCGCCGGCCGGCCCATAGATCGCCGGCACATCGCCATTCGGCCCGGCCAGCATCGGCTTGAGCGTGCCGTCGGGAAGCGGCTGGTGCCCGAGCGGCGCGTCGATCCTCCCCAGGCTCGCTTGCGGCCCGAAGCCTGCGCTGCGCAACTCCAGGGAATCGAAGATCAGTGGCGCGATCAGCTCCTCCCAGGTGCGGCCGCCGACCCGCTCGATCATCGCCGCGGCGAAAGTGAAGCCGAGATTGGAATAGGCGAATGTCGTGCCCGGCTTCGTTGTGGGCGCCTTGCCGGACCATTGCGTCAGCATCCAGAGCCGCAGCTCGTCGAGGTTGCGGTCCTGCAGGGTGAAGGATCGCTCGATCAGGTGCACAATCGCATCATTGTCGCTGGGCACGCCGCTCGTATGGGACAGGAGCTGCTCGAGCGTGACGCCGCGCAGCACCGGATGCATGCGCCGCGCGAGCTCGGGGAACACCTCCCCGAGCCTCGAGTCGAAGCGCAGCTTGCCGGCCTCGATATAGATCGCGGCGAGGAGCGCCGTCATCCCCTTGGTGTCGGAGCCGATATGAAAGCGGTCCTCGATGGTGACCGGCAAATCGAAGCCGATACGGCGCGTTCCGACGGCGCCGGCAGCGACAGTCACGCCCGCCTTGACGACCGCCGCCGCGAGCGCCGGCAGGCCGAAATTGCCGAGATAGGGCTGCAACATTGTCTCGAGCCCGGCGCGTTCGGCGGACGGGGCTTGCGCCGGCGGAACTTGGGCGGACGGGACTTGGGCGGGCGGGACTTGGGCGGGCGGGGTTTGCGCGAGCGTGCCCCGCATCGAGGCCGCCAGCACGGTCGCTCCTGCCAATGTGGTCATCATGGCGCGTCGGTGCATCGGCTCTCTCCCGGTTCTGGAAGGGTGGTTCATAGTCTCGACCGGGCCAGGGATGCGAGTCCAGTCATGACCGGGGCGGCGACGAGCGTTTGGCCATCCGCGACATAACTGGACTTTGGGCCTGAACTTGGGGCCAGCTTTCCCTTGCCCGGCGGCGGCGATAGGTTCCGCTCATGCCTGAGATCACCCATATCCTCGAAACCTCGCTCTACGCCAAGGACCTCGCCGTGACGGCCGGCTTCTACCGCAGCGTGTTCGGCTTGAGCCCTTTGCTGGAAACGCCGCGCCTCGTCGCCTTCGATACCGGCAATCGCAGCGTCCTCCTAGTGTTCCAGGAGGGTGCGACCTTGGAGGATGTGGCGACGGATGAGGGCGTGATCCCCGGCCATGACGGCACGGGAAGGCTGCATTTCGCGCTCGGCATTCCGGCCGACAGCCTCAGCGACTGGCGCCGGCGCCTCGCGCAACACGGCGTCGCGATCATCAGCGAGACGCGCTGGAAGCGTGGCGGCACCAGCCTTTATGTGCACGATCCCGACGGGCATGTGGTGGAGCTCGCGACGCCTGGTCTCTGGGCGAATTATTAGGGGCGTGCCTTCTCCCCCTTCGCTTACGACATGCGCATGCCCGGTCGGCCTCGCGCCAGCGCGGCTCCCTCTCCCCGTCCTTCACGGGGGGGTGAGGGGCCAGGTGATTAGCAAGAACTTGGTGATTTCGAGCCAGCGCCGATCATAATCACCCAGCCCCTCACCCGCTCCTCGCCTTGCGGCTCGGATCGACCTCTCCCCGCAAGCGGGGCGAGGTGAAGAGCGCCGCCCCCAACTCAAGCCCTTGACACGGCCCCGCCATTCCCGACTCTTCCGCGGAGGGAGCAGGCCGCATGAGCGCGGTGAGCGGAGCTTTGCATGAAGTCACAGGCGCGCGTTGTGGTGATCGGCGGCGGAGTGGTCGGCGTCTCGACGCTCTATCATCTCGCCCGAAAGGGCTGGGCGGATGTCGTCCTCCTCGAGCGCAAGGAGCTGACTTCGGGCTCGACCTGGCACGCGGCGGGCCTCTTGCCGCTCTTCAACATGAGCTACTCGGTCGGCCAGATCCACAAATATTCGGTGGCGCTCTATCGCGAGCTCGAGGCCGAGACCGGCCAGAATGTCGGCTTCCGCCAGGTCTCGAATATCCGTCTCGCCCGCAGCCGCGACCGCATGGATGAGTTCCTGTACTATAGGGGCGTCGCCGAAACGATCGGCATCGACGTCAAGGTGCTGACGCCGGCGCAAGTGAAGGAGATCTGGCCGCTCTGCGAGACGGAAGGCCTGCTCGGCGCCATCCAGCATCCGGCCGACGGCTATATCCAGCCGGCCGATCTCACCCAGGCGCTGGCGAGAGGCGCGCGCGCCCGGGGCGCCGAGATCAACCGCAATACTGTCGTCACGGCGATCGAGCGCCAACCGCATGGCGGCTGGCTGGTGAAGACCGACAGGGGCGATATCGCAGCCGAGCATGTCGTCTCCTGCACCGGTAATTTCGCGCGCCGCACCGGCGCCATGGTCGGGCTCGACGTGCCGGTGATCCCGGTCGAGCACCAATATATCGTGACCGAGCCGCATCCGGCGATCGTCGAGCGGCAGCGCCATGGCCTGCCGGAGATGGGTGTGCTGCGCGAGGCGGATTCATCCTGGTATATGCGCGAGGAGAATGGCGGCCTGCTGCTCGGCCCTTACGAGAAGGGGGCGCCCTGCTGCTATGTGGACGGCCCCTCGCCGCAATCCGAATATGAGCTGTTCCAGGAAGATCTCGATCGGCTGGCGCCGCATATCGAGACGGCGATCGCGCGTGTGCCGGCCTTCGGCGAGGTCGGCATCAAGAAGGTGTATAACGGCGCCATCGCCTATACGCCGGACGGCTCGCCCATCGTCGGGCCCGCCTGGGACCTGCCGAATTTCTGGCTGAACGAGGGCCATTCCTTCGGCGTCACGGCGGCCGGCGGGGCGGGCTGGCAGATCGCCGAATGGATCGTCGAGGGCGAGCCTTCGATCGACATGATGGGCGTCGATCCGCGCCGCTTCGGCCCCTATGCGGGGCGCGGCTATCTGAAGAGCAAGACCGAGGAAGCCTATGCCAATGTCTTCACGCCGCATTATCCGGACGAGGAGCGCCAGGCGGCCCGGCCGTTGAAGACGGCGCCCTGTTATGATCGGATGTCGGCGCTCGGCGCCGTGTTCGGCTCGGTCTATGGCTGGGAGCGGCCGAACTGGTTCGCGCCTGAGGGCTACGGCATCGATGTCGCCTCGATCGAAAAGCCCGATGTGCTGACCAACGAGAACCATCCGCGCCCGGACGCTAACGGCAAGGTCAAGGAGATCTGGTCCTTCCGCCGCTCCAATTATTTCGAGCATGTCGGCAACGAGATCGCCAATGTCACGAACGGCGTCGGCCTGCAGGACATGACCCCCTTCGCCAAGGCGATCGTCGCAGGGCCGGGCGCGCGCGACTGGCTGGAATCGATCTTCGCCAACCGCATCCCCAAGACGCGCGGGCGCATCGCTCTCTGCCATCTCCTGTCGCAAAATGGCGGGGTGCGCGCCGAGTTCACGGTCTTCGAGAGAAGGCCTGGCGAGTTCTATCTCGTCTCGGCCGGCGCGCTCGAGCGCCATGACCATGACGTGCTGCGCAAGCTCTTGCCGCAGGACGGCAGCGTCAGCCTGCACGGCGTGACGCAGGCCTATGGGGTGCTGGTGCTCGCCGGGCCCCGCTCGCGCGAGACGTTGGGCAAGCTCACCGACACCGATCTCTCCAACGCCGCCTTCCCCTGGCTCTCCGGCAAGGCGATCTCGGTCGGCCCGATCGAGCTCGAGGCGCTGCGCGTCAATTTCGTCGGCGAGCTCGGCTTCGAGCTGCACCATCCGATCGCCAGCCAGAACGCCCTGTTCGACCTGTTGATGGAGGCGGGACGGGAATTCGGCATCAAGCCCTTCGGCATCCGCGCCATGCTCTCGATGGCGATCGAGAAATCCTATCGCCTCGTCGGCCGCGAGCTGTCGATCGAATATGCGGCGCTCGAATCCGGGCTCGAGCGCTTCGTGCATCCGAACAAGGGCGAGTTCATCGGCCGCGACGCCCTGGTCCGCTGGCAGCAGAAGGGTTTTGCCAATCGCTTCGTCACGCTCGAGCTGCATGGCGTCGGCGACTGCGATGCGCGCGGATCGGAGCCCATCCACCATAAGGGCGAGCTCGTCGGACGCTGCACCTCGGGCGGCTATGGCTGGCGGATCGGCAAGTCGCTGGCGCTCGCCATGGTGCGGCCGGATCTCGGCGAGACCGGCAACGAGCTCGAAGTGACGATCCTCGGCAAGCCGCATATCGCGACCGTCATCGGCGAATCGCCCTTCGATCCGGCGAATGCGCGGCTGCGAGGGTAGGGGCCGGCAGTTCACCTCTCCCCTTGTGGGAGAGGTCGGAGCCGAGCGAAGCGAAGGCTCCGGGTGAGGGGGGCAGCGCCACCCTCGTCAGAAGCGGCCGGATGGATCTTGGGGGGCGGCTGGCGTCAATGAGGGACAACCTCTTTCTGGATAGAGCAAAGCAGATGCGGCGCGAGCCGACCGACGCCGAACGGCGGATGTGGTCGCTGCTGCGTGATCGTCGACTTGGAAAGTTCAAGTTTCGCCGCCAAGAAAATCTTGGTCGCTTCATCGTCGACTTCGTCTGTATGGAACGCAAGCTGGTGATCGAAATCGATGGGGGCCAGCATGCGGAAAGCCGATCCGATCAACGGCGAGACGATTGGTTCAAAGCTCGGGGGTCCAAGGTGCTCAGGTTTTGGAACAACGAGGTTCTGACCAACCCTGCTGGGGTCCAATACGCAATCGCGGCGTCTTTGGGACTGGACTGGCTGCCCTGACCCACCTTCCAAAGTAGAAGCTGCCCCCCTCACCCGATCCTCGCCTGGCGGCTCGGATCGACCTCTCCCACAAGAGGAGAGGTGAGGCCAACGGCCTTCACATCCCCCGGAACACCGGCTTGCGCTTCTCCATGAAGGCGGTGCGGCCTTCGATGTAATCGGCCGAGTCGAAGCAGCGCTCGACGGCGTCCTGGCAGGCCGCGAGGTCGCGCTTGCCGGGGTCCTTGGCGTATTCGCCGACGCAGAGCTTTACGGCGCCGATGGTGAGCGGGGCGTTGCCGCCGATGGTCGCCGCATAATCGGTGACATAGGCTTCGAGCTCTTCGATCGGTCGCACCCGGTTGACGAGACCCATCTGCAGCGCCTCGGCGGCGTCGAACTGCCGAGCCGTGAAGAAGATCTCCTTCGCGAAGGACGGCCCGACCACATCGGCGAGCCGCTTGATGCCGGGATAGGCGTAACCGAGGCCGAGCTTCGCGGCCGGCACGCCGAAGCGCGAATTCTCCGAGGCGATGCGCAGGTCGCAGCACAGCGAGATGGCGAGGCCGCCGCCGATGCAATAGCCCTGGATCATGGCGATGGTCGGCTTGCGGCAGGCGAGCAGGCGATCGCTCGCCTCTTCGACCAGCGCATTATAGGCGAGCGTCGCCTCGCGCGAGCCGCGCTTCTCGCCGAACTCAGAGATGTCGGCGCCCGACACGAAGGCCTTGCCGCCGGCGCCGGCGAGCACCACCACGCGGATCTCGTCGTCGCGGCCGAACGCCTCGAGGATCTCAGGCACGGCCTGCCACATCTCGACCGAGACGGCGTTGTGCCGCGCCGGATTGTTGAACACCATCCAGCCGATCGCGCCATCCTTCTTCGCGATCATCTTCTCGGTACTGGTCTTCACCTGTCTCTCCTGATTCACGCGGACGGCGGCAGACATGCCGGGCCCGTCCGCAATCAAACGACGCCGCGCCGGCGCAGGCCGGCGATGGTGTCTTCATCATAGCCGAGCTCGCGCAGCACCTCATCGCTATGCTCGCCTTTATCAGGCGTCGCCCGCGTCATGCGGCTCGGCGTGCGCGACAATTCCACGGCCTGGTTGACAATTTGCGTCTCGCCGAGCGCCTTGTGATGCACCGGCGTCGCCATGCCGAGATGTTGCACCTGCGGATCGGCGAACACCTCGTCCATCTTGTAGATCGGGCCGCAGGGCACACCGGCCGCGTTCAGCAGCGCGATCCATTCGGCGCTCGTCTTACGGCGCGTGATCTCCGAGATCGCGGCGTTGAGCGCGGCCCGGTTCCTGGAGCGCGCCGGATCGGTCGCAAAGGCCGGATCGCTGACGAGATGAGGCGCTTCGAGCGCGGCGCAGCAGCGCTTGTAGATATGATCGCCGGAAGCCGCGATGTTGATATGGCCGTCGCGCGTCGGGAAAACGCCGGTTGGGATCGAGGTCGGATGGTCGTTGCCGGCCTGGCCCGGCACCTCCTTGGCCATCAACCAGCGCGCCGCCTGGAAATCCAGGAGCGCAATCTGGGCCTGCAGCAGCGAGGACTGCACCCATTGCCCCTCGCCCGAGACTTCGCGCTCGAGCAGCGCCACTAATATGCCCATGGCGCAGAAGATGCCGGCGCCGAGATCGGCGATCGGCACCCCGACCCGCACGGGACCCTGGCCGGGAAGCCCGGTGATCGACATGAGCCCGCCCATGCCCTGCGCGATCTGATCGACGCCCGGACGTTCGCGATAAGGGCCGTCCTGGCCGAAGCCGGAGATGCTACCATAGACGAGGCGCGGATTGAGCGGCTTCAGGCTCTCATAATCGATGCCGAGGCGGAACTTCACATCCGGCCGGTAATTCTCGACCACCACATCGGCGGATTTGACCAGCTCGCGGAAGATTGCGACGCCCTCCTGCTGCTTCAGGTCGAGCGTCAGGCTGCGCTTGTTGCGGTGCAGGTTCTGGAAATCCGGCCCATGGCGCGCTCCGCCCAGCGAGTCGCCGTCGCCCGGCATCTCGATCTTGATCACCTGCGCGCCCCAATCGGCGAGCTGGCGCACGCAGGTCGGGCCGGCGCGCACCCGGGTGAGGTCGAGCACCTTGAAGCGCGAAAGCGCCGGAGTCGCAGATTCGGGCCAAGGTTGCTCGGGCAAGGGGTAGCTCCTCGCATCTCGCGCGGCGATCGGCGCGGCGGCCAAATGGGTGCCATCTCGGCGGCGCGAAGGCAAGCCGGCGCGGCTTGCCATTGCGCTTGCCGCATGGCCTATGTTCGCCCAGGCGACCGACAGGATCGGTCACGGCGAACAGCGATCATTGACTTGGCGCGCCAGGACCCGAGGAGTTTTTGACGATGGACATCACGCATCCCGCAAGCACCCCGACCCGGCGCGGCAATGCCGACTGGTTCACCGGCACGGTCTGGCAGGATCCGGTGATCGACGCGCCGGCGCCCGCCAGGGTCAAGGCCGCGCGGGTGAGCTTCGAGCCCGGCGCGCGCACCGCCTGGCATACGCATCCGCTCGGCCAGACCTTGCATGTGCTGCAAGGCGTCGGACGGGTTCAGGCGCTCGGCGGGCCGGTGCGCGTGATCCAGGCCGGCGACACGGTATGGATCCCGCCGCATGAGAAGCATTGGCACGGCGCTGCGCCCGACAAGGGCATGGTGCATCTCGCGATCCATGAGAGCCTCGACGGCACGCATGTCACCTGGCTCGAGAAGGTCACCGACGAGCAGTACAGGGTGGCGCCTACGGGGTGAGGGATGGCGCTGGCGCTTGGGGCCGCCGCGCCCGCTTCGGTGAGGGGCGGACGCAGTCTTTTGCGCTCCAGCGCGTCTTGGCCGGGCTTGGCCCGGCCATCCACGCCTTACTACCTTTGGCCGTGGGCGCGGATGCCAATGGGCGCGGGGGCGCTCGCTCGCTCAAGCACGGCGTGGGTGGCCGGGACAAGCCCGGCCATGACGGCACCGGACCGCCTCCCTTCCCAACACCGCTCCCCTAAGCCGCCTTCTCGGCGAGCGCGCCGCCGAGGAAGAGCTGGCCGATACGCGGATCGCTGAGGATGTTCGCGGCCTTGTCCTGGAGGCGCGCCTGGCCGAGCTCCAGCACCAATCCGTAATCGGAGATTTCGAGCGCGCTCTTGGCGTTCTGCTCGACCATCAGCACCGACACGCCCTTGTGTCGCAGATCAATGAGGATGTCGAAGACTTGCCTGACCATCAGGGGCGACAGTCCGATCGAGGGCTCGTCGATCAGGATCAGCTTCGGATCAAGGAGCAGGCCACGCGCCACTTCGAGGAGCTTCTGCTGCCCGCCCGACAAGGCCGAGGCCTGCTGATCGGCCTTCTGGCGCAGGATCGGGAAACGATCCATCGCGGCCTCGACGCGACGCGGCAGGTCGGCCTGATCGGCGAGCGCGATGGCTCCGAGCTCGAGATTATGGCGCACCGTCAGCTCGGGGAAGATGTTGCGCCCTTGCGGCACGAAGCAGATGCCGAGATCGAGGAGACGGCGCGGCGGCAGGTTCGCGATCTCGCGACCGTCGAAGCTGATGGAGCCGGCACGCAGCGGCAGGAGGCCGAAGATCGCCTTGAACAAGGTCGACTTGCCGGCCCCGTTCGGGCCGATCACGGTGGTGATGGCGCCGCGCGCGATTTTGCAGGTGGTGCCGTGCAGGATGGTCATCTTGCCGTAGCCGGCGACCACACCGTCGAGGTCGAGGATGGAGGTGCTGCTCATCGGCGGTGCCTCGTTAGTGTCCGAGATAGGCTTCGATGACGCGCGGATCGCTGCGCACCGCGGCAGGCTCGCCCTCAGCCAGGATCTTGCCCTCGGCCAGCACGATGACCCGGGTGCATAGGCTCATGACGAATTCCATATTGTGCTCGATGATGACGAAGGTCGCCTTCTCCTGCGTGTTGAGGGCGCGCAAGCGCTCCTTGAGATCGCCCAGCATGGTGAGGTTGACGCCGCCGGCCGGCTCGTCGAGCAGGACGAGGCGCGGGCCCGCCATGAAGGCCATGGCGGCGTCGAGCAGCTTCTGCTGGCCATAGGAGATGCCGCCCGCCTTGGCGTCGGCCAGATGCCCCAGGCGAAAGAAGGAGATCATCTTGTCGGCCGCGGCGCCGAGCCCGGCATCGCGCGCCCCGAACAGCCGCGCGCCCATGGAGCCGATATGCTCCTGGCCGGCGAGGATCAGGTTCTCGCGCACGCTCAGATTGGGAAACACCTGGAGCAGCTGGAAGGTGCGCCCGACCCCCATGCGGTTGAGGAGGGCGGGATCGAGCCCGGTGACGTCCCGGCCGTCGAGCTTGACGCTGCCGGAGCTCGGCCGGATCTGGCCGAGGATGCAGTTGAACAGCGTCGATTTGCCCGAGCCGTTCGGCCCGATCAGGCCGAGGATCTCGCCTTCCTTGACCTCGAAGGAGACGCCGTCGACGGCGGTGATGCCGCCGAAGCGCTTGGTCACGCCTTCGACCTCGAGGACCGTGGTCATGCGGGCTTCCTCGGCTCGGCGGCGCGGACGGTGAGGCGCTCGAAGATCCGCTCGCCGAGGCCGATCAGACCTTGCGGACACAGCGCCATGAGCACCATCACCACAAGCGCGTAGATGACGAGATAATAATTGTCGGCGAAGCGCAGCCATTCGGGCAGCAGCACCGCGACCGCGGCACCGAGGAAGGGCCCGAAGAAATAGCCTTGGCCGCCGACGATCACCATCAACAACAGGCTCAAGGAGAGCTGCAGCGCGAAGGCGGGCGGGTCGACGAATTGCACCAGCGGCGCATAGACGACGCCGGCGAGGCCTGCGAGCGCCGAGCCGATGGCGAAGGCCATCAAGGTGTAGAGCCTGGTGTCGATGCCGAGCGACAAGGCCCGCACCGGATTCTCGCGCAGCGCCGTGAAAGCCCGCCCCCAGGGCGAGCGGATCAGCCAAGCCATGGCGGCCGTGACGATGGCGAGCACGGCGAGGCAGAATTCGTAGAACGGGATGGGCCGCGACAGATCGAGGCCGAAGAGGTTGGGGCGGGGCACGCCCGAAATGCCGTAGATGCCGCCCGTCAGCCATTCCTCGTTGCGGAACACCAGGAAAGCCAAGGTCGAGAAGGCCAGGGTCACGAAGGCGAGGTAATGATGGCGCACCCTGAGCGCCGGGTAGCCGAGCACCCAGCCGACCGCGAAGCACAGAGCGAGCGCGACAATCACCACGAGGCCGAGCGGCCAGCCATGCGTCGTCAGGATCGCGGAGCTGTAGGCGCCGATGCCGACGAAGGCGCCTTGCGCCAGCGACACCTGGCCCGCATAGCCGAGCATCAGGTTGAGGCCGATGGCGGCAATCACATAGACGGCCCATTGGCTGAGCAGATAGACGCCGTAATTCTTGAGCATGAGCGGCGCGCAGATGAGCGCCAGCGCGCCGAGGACGACGAGTGCCAGAGTGACGGGTTTCCTCGCCATCACACGGTGCGCTCCTCGGCGCGGCCGAGCAGGCCTTGCGGCCGGATCAGGACGACGATGATCAGGATGATGAGCGGCAGGGCGCCGCGATACTGCGCCGACACATAGGTGGCGGCGAGATTCTCGACGACCCCGAGCAGAAGCCCGCCCGCGATGGCGCCGCGCACCTGGTTGAAGCCACCCACGATGGCCGCGATGAAGGCCGCAAGCCCGAGCGTGTCGCCATTCGAGAATTTGGCGAGATAGACGGGCGTGATCAGCAGCGAGGCGAGCGCCACCATGGCGCCGTTGATCAGGAAGGTCAGGAGGATCATGCGCTCGACCGGCACGCCCAGGATGCGCGCGACCGTCGGGTTCTGGGCGGTCGCCTGCATGGCGCGTCCGGTGCGGGTGCCGGTGAGGAACCATTGCAGGATCGTGACCGCCAGGATGGCGATGGCGAGCGTCGCGATGTCTTGCACCGACACCGTGACCGGGCCGAGATGCAGATCGAGCGCCGGCACCAGCGCCGGGAAGGGCTGCGCCTCGGCGCTGTAGAAGGATTTGACGCTCTCCTTCAGGAAGATCGACAGCGCCATGGTGGCGATGGCGAGCGGCAGGACGCCATGGCGGATCATCGGATCGATCAGCGCCCGCTTGAACAGGGCGCCGAGCACCAGCGCCGAAGCGAGGATGCCGATGATGGCCGCGGCCCAGAAGGGCAAATGGCCAAGGCTCATGGCGATGAGCACGAAGAAGGCCGGCAGCATGACGAACTCGCCCTGGGCGAAATTGATCGTCTGCGAGGTCTGCCACAGCAAGGTGAAACCGATGGCGATCAGAGCGTAGATCGCGCCGGTGGCGAGGCCGCCGATCAGGATCTGGGTGAGTTGCGTCACGCCTCGCCTCTCAGCCCGGCCATGACCCGGAAAGTGGCATTATTATTTGCCGAGTTTGGGCAGGATCTTGATGATCTTCTGCTTGCCGCCCTCGACCTCGGCGAGGAAGCTCTGGCGATCGATATCGCCATTCTTGTCCCAGGTCGCCTCCATCAGGATGCCCGGCTCCTTCTCGGGCGTGATGGTGAGGCCGTGCAAGGCGTCGGCCAGATGCTCGCGGTCGAGCTTGCCCATCTTCTCGGTCGCCGCCTTGACCATGTAGGGGGCGAGGTAGCCCTTGATGCCGTTATGGTCCGGCACATAGTGGTAGCGGGCTTCGAAGCGCTTGCGGAACTCCTGCACGGCCGGCACCGGCGCGTCGGTGGTGAGGCCGATATGGCCGCGCACGCCATCGGCGGCGGCGCCCGCGAGGTCGATCACCTTCTGGCCGAGCAGCGTCGTCTCGCCGATCAGCGGCTTCCCGAGCGCTTGCTTCTGCGCCTCCTTCAGGAAGCGCGCGCTCTCATCCTCGTTGACATAGACGAAGACGGCGTCGGGATTGGCGGCCTTGATCTTGGCGACGTCGGAGGAGAAATCGGCCTGGCCCTGCTCGGAGGACACGTCGGCGACGATCTTCACGCCGAGCCCGCCCAGCGCTTTGATGATCTCGTCGCGCCCGCCCTTGCCGAAATCATTGTTGACCCATTCGACCGCGACCGTCTGCGCCTTGACCTCGTCATGCAGATAGCGGGCGACCTTGGGCATGCTCGATTGCTGGCCGAAGGAGGTGCGGAAGATAAAAGCGTTGCCGAATTTGGTGAGCTCGGCCGCCTCCCCGCCCATGATGTCGGTGATCCCCGCCTGCTGGAACAATGGCGCCACCGCCTTGACTGAGCCCGAATAGCCGGGGCCGAAAATCGCATAGGGCTCGCTGTCGATGGCTTTCTGCACCAAACCGCGCGCCACGCCCGCATTCGACTGCGTATCGTAATGGGTGATCTCGAGCTTGTGCCCGAGAATGCCGCCCTTGGCATTGATCTCGTCGGCCGCGAGATCGGCGCCGTTCTTGAAATTGGTGCCGACCGTGGCGCCGCCGCCGGAGAGCTCGGCGACATCGACGATCTTGATCGCCTCCTGCGCCATGACAGGAACCACGCTCAGCCCCAGAAGCGCCAAAGCGCTTGCGCCGATCCATCGCCTCATTTGAACTCCTCCCTGACGAGTTTCATGTCGCGTTGCTCGATCGTTACGCTTTGGCGCCGCTTTCTGTCGAGCGGGTCATTCAAGGAGCGAGATGGGTGGGGATCAAAGCCACATTGGGCAACGAACGACGCAAGGCCTGCAGCGGCACCATGCCGTCCATCACGCGACCGATCCTTGGGCCACTTAATCTCCTCCAAAACTCCTTTTAACCTATGATATACGAAATCTCCTATCATTTCGATTTCACTTGATCAAGCGGCAATCTTCAGCCCGAGGCTTCGCCCCGACGCGCAGCCTTCGCCGGCTTGCCCATCTCCTGCTCGATCAGATGCTGCTCCGCATAGAGTCCGGCGCCCTTGCCGATATGGGCCGATAGCAGCTTGACGAGGCGCTCGGCGTCGCGCGCCAATGCCGCGTCGAGGATCTCCTTATGCTCGCGCTTCGACTGTTCTCTGGGAAAATCCGTGACCTTGAAGGCCAGCATCCGGTAGCGCAGGCTCTGGTCGTACATGACGCCATGGAACACCAGCAGCCATTTCGAGCCGCAATTGGCGATCAGGGCGTTGTGGAATTCGCGATTATAGCGTTCGAGCAGCGGCGCGTATTGTTCGGGGTCGGAATCGACCAGCTCCTCGACCCGGGACAGCTTGTGATAGGCGCCCACCACGCGCGATTCCCAATCGAGATCGGCACGTTCGATGGATATCCGCGCCGCATGGCATTCGAGCATGGCGCGCATCCCGGTGATGTCCTGGAGGTCGGCAAGCGACGCCCCGACCACCTTGAAGCCGCGTTGCCCCTCATTGGCGACGAGGCCCTCCGAGACGAGACGCGACAGGGCTTCCCGCAAGGTGTTGACGCTCGCCGCGTAACGCTGGCGCAGCCGATCGAGCTTCAGGCGGTCATTGGGCCGCCATTCGCCCAACAGGATATCGGTGCGCAGACGCGTATAGATCGCTTCCGTGACCGTTGAGGACTGGGTGTCCGACGCGTTGGCATCGACCGGCCGGTCCATGTCTCGTCTCCCGAGCAGGTTAATCGCGAAACCCCATCATAGACGGGATATTGGCGATCGGGTAGCTTATCGGCAGGCTTATGCGTGATTTCGTCGATTGACCCTTGATATCATATTTGATTGATGATTTCTGAAAATCTCCTACGATAGAGTCAGGAGACGCCGATGCGCCGTTCGATCGCCACCGTCTCGTTGAGCGGCACGCTGCCCGAGAAGCTCGAAGCCGCGGCGGCAGCCCGTTTCGACGCGGTCGAGATCTTCGAGAATGATCTCTTGTTCTTCGACGGGCAGGCCAAGGCGGTCCGGCAATTCGCCTCGGATCTCGGGCTCGAGATCGCCCTGTTCCAGCCCTTCCGCGATTTCGAAGGGGTGCCGGACGATCTGTTCGCCCGCAATCTCGACCGGGCGGAGCGCAAATTCGACCTGATGCAGGAGCTCGGCGCGCCGCTGCTCCTGGTCTGTTCCAATGTGGCGCAGACGACGCTCGACGATGATGCACGCGCCACGGCGCAACTGCGTGAGCTCGCCGAGCGCGCCGCCAAACGCCGGCTGCGCATCGGCTATGAGGCGCTCGCCTGGGGAGCGCGCGTCAACAGTTATGCCCATGCCTGGCGACTGGTGGAGAAGGCGGCCCACCCGCATCTCGGGCTGATCCTCGACAGCTTCCACACCTTGGCGATCAAGGACGACCTTGGCGCCATCGCCGCCATCCCGGGCGAGCGCATCTTCTTCGTGCAGCTCGCCGATGCGCCGCGCCTGTCCATGGACGTCCTGTCCTGGAGCCGGCATTTCCGCTGCTTTCCGGGCCAAGGCGATCTCGACATTTCGGGTTTTCTCAGCGCCGTGCTCGAAGCCGGCTATAGCGGCCCGCTATCGCTCGAGATCTTCAACGACGATTTTCGCGCCGCGCCCACGCGCCAGAACGCCGCCGACGGCATGCGCTCGCTGCTCTTCATCGAGGAGCGCACCCGCGCCAGGCTCGAGGCGCCGCACCCGGTCCGCGACGCTGCGGCCATGGCGAAGCCGCGCCACCGGCGGGTGGAATTGTTCGACCCGCCGCCGGCGCCGGTGTTCAAGGGCACGTCCTTCGTCGAATTCGCCGTCGACAGCAATTCCCAGGCAGCCCTCGACGAGCTCCTGGTCAAGCTCGGTTTCCTGCATGCAGGCCGCCATCGCAGCAAGGACGTGGTGCTCTATCAGCAGGGCGGCATCAACCTCGTGGTCAATGCCGAGAAGGACTCCTTCGCGCATTCATACTTCCTCATGCACGGGCCCTCGATCTGCGCCATCGCGCTCAGCGCCGATGACGAGATGCAGGCACTGAGCCGGGCCGAGGCTTTCGGGGCGAAGCGCTATGACGGGCGGGTCGGCCCGAACGAGCTGCGCATACCGGCCATCCGTTCGCCGGATGGGGGGCTGTTCTATTTCGTCGCCGACCGGGGCGAGCTGGCGCATGGCCTCGACACCGATTTCATCATCGATGCGAGCCTGCGCGACGCGCCGGCGCAAGCCTTGCTCTACCGGATCGACCACATCGCCCAGGCTCTGCCGGAAGGCCAGCTCGATTCCTGGATCCTGTTCTTCCGCTCCGTGCTCGGCCTCGAGCCGGAAGCGGCCGTCGAGCTGCCCGATCCTTATGGCCTCGTGCAAAGCCGGGCGGTGGCGAGCGCCAATCGGGCCTTGCGCTTCCCCTTGAACGTCTCGCAGAGCCGCAACACCGCGACGGCGCGCTCGGTCTCGACCTTCGCCGGCGCCGGCGTCCACCATATCGCCTTGGAGAGCACGGATATCTTCGCCTCGGCCGAAACGCTACGGCGGCGCGGCGTGCCGCTCCTGCCGATCCCGGCGAATTATTACGATGATCTCGCGGCTCGCCTCGCTTTGCCCGGTGATCTCATCGACAGGCTGCGGTTGAGCGGCATCCTCTATGACCGCGTCGGCGAGGCGGAGTTCTTCCAGGTCTACAGCGAGCCTTTCGAGGACCGCTTCTATTTCGAGATCATGCAGCGCAAGGGCGGCTATGATCTCTATGGCGCGCCCAACGCGCCGGTGCGCATGGCGGCACTGGCGCAATTGCGGCAGAGGAAGCAGATGCCGATCTCGGCGAACTGGTCGCTGATCTGAGCGATGAGCGCCGCGGGACCGCGACCATCTTGGTCGCCCTTCCTTCCAACGTGGGCGCCGCGCCGTTCGCAAGTGCGGGCGGGACGCCCGCGGTCCCAGCCGCTCTCACGGCGTCGGCTGCAAGGCCTTGCTGACCGCCTCGGGATTGCGGGCAATCACGGTGAGATAGGCACGGGCCGCTGCGTCGGGATCCTTGCGAGCCTGTTCCCAATCGCGCAACGTACCGAGCGGAATGTGAAACCGCGCCGCAAAATCCTCTTGTGAGAGGCCCAGAGCGCGGCGGATGATCCGCACCTGCGGCGTACGCTTCATGCCCGCCAGCCGTTCCGGCGTCAGGGGTTGCGCATCGGGATCTGCAAGCGCTGCAGCATGGACTTCCTCGTCGGTCATAGCATCCGCGCGGCTCCAGTCATGCTTCATTTTCTTCGCCATGCTTGGAGGCGAGCCGGCCTCGCCGTTCGCAAGAGCGGGCGAGGACGCCCGCGGTCCCAGTGCGTCACGATCTGCCTTGCCTCATGCCCGAGTCGAGGCTGGTCCCGAACACCCGGTCCCAGAACCTCGTGGTGACGCCGAAATTGCCGGGCGTCTTGGCGTAATGGTGCCGCTGATGCCGGTGCTTGAGCCCATAGAGCCATGAGCCCGGCACCAGGCGCCAATGATGAGTGACATGGTGCACGCCGACATAGCACAGATAGCCGAGCATCATTCCGGCCGTGAGCGCGCTCGCCGCCTCCAACCCGAAGGCCCAGCGGGCGGGCAGAAAGGCCGTCAGCATGAAGAGCAGCGCGCTGAGCCAGCTCGGCGTGCCGACCAGCGCCGCAGGGTCGGCGTGATGGGCTTCATGCATGTCATGCACGATCGGCACGTGATGCAGCACATAGCGATGCAGCACATATTCAGTCAGGGTCCAGAGGCAGACGCCCGCGAGGCACACGACGACGAGCGTGGCGAGCCGCACGGCGCCGGCCCCGATCTGCACGAGCTGATATCCCAACAGGGACAGGATCAGCACTGGGTAAACGACAAAGTCCGCATAATAACCAGCCTTGCTCAAATGCATGGACCCCTCCGTCAGGTGCACGAGCCCTCTTCACACCGCGGAACCTGGCGCTGCAAGATGCGCACCAGAATCCGACGCACGCATAGAAAGTTCGGCAAGTTGGGCAAGATTACGTCTAGCCATATTGCGTGTCTCGACGCATATGGGGCCGAGCGGCCCCCCATGTCATCCTTGTCGGCTATGGAATCTCAACAAAATTTGCGAATCGGTATTGCGGGCTTCGGCGCTGTCGGACGCAATCTGGCGCTTGCGCTGCATCGCGGCATCGACGGGCTCAGCCTCGCCGCCATCGCGTCGCGCGATGCGGAACGCGTGCGCGCCACCCTGCCGGACGGTGCGACTCCCGCAGTCGTGCCGATCGCCGAGCTGCCGGACCATGCCGATCTGATCGTCGAATGCGCGCCCGCCGCCATCCTCGCCTCGATCGCCGAGCCGGCGCTGCGGGCCGGACGCATGCTCGTGGTACTGAGCTGCGGCGCGCTTCTGGATAACGAGCATCTCGTCCACCTGGCGCGCGCCCATGGCGGGCGCATCCTGGTGCCGACCGGCGCGCTCATCGGCCTCGATGCCGTGCTGGCGGCGGCCGAGGGCAAGATCGCCTCGGTGACCATGACCAGCCGCAAGCCGCCCGCCGGCCTCGCAGGCGCGCCTTACCTCGTCCAGAACGGCATCGACGTCTCGCAGGCGACCGAGCCGGTCAGGGTCTTCGAGGGCAGCGCCCGCGAGGCGGCGCGCGGCTTCCCGGCCAATGTGAATGTGGCGGTCGCTTTGTCGCTCGCCGGCATCGGCGCCGACCGCACCCGCATCGCCATCTGGGCCGATCCGACCATCAGCCGCAATACGCATCTGATCGAGGTCGAGAGCGACGCTGCGAGCTTCTCGATGACAATCGCGGGCGTGCCGAGCGAGAACCCGCGCACCGGCAAGATCACGGCGCAATCGGTGATCGCCCTGTTGCGCAAGCTGCGAGCCCCGCTCGCGGTCGGGACCTAAGTGCCGGCGCATCACGCCGGAAGCACCCTGTCGAGCGGCACGCCGCGGCAATCCATCTCATATTCGAGATCGATGATGGGCGGCCGCGCGAAATGCCAGGTCAACCCGTGGTGGGCGGCACCGCGCGCCACGATCTCCTCGGCGAGGAAGCCGTGCAGGTCATGCACGGTATAGACTTGGGCGGCGCTGGTGTCGGCCCAGCTCGCCGCGAGCGCCGCCATGCGCTTTTCCATCTGTTGCAGCACGAACACGGCCTTCTCGCGCATGGCGCCGGCGCTCGTGTCGCGGTAGCGGATGGTCTTGGCGCTGTAGGGGCCTGCCCCTTCCTGCGCCTCGCCGCTGCCCGCGATGACGAAGCTTTTGACCTTCTGCGAGCACGGCACCGCGATGCTGAAGGCGTGGAAGCTCGGCGATGAGGGCGGGTCGATGGCCGGACAGACATTGCTGCGCGCCACCGGGTTCGCCTCGCCCTTCATGATCCCCCAGCGTTCGAGCGTGCCGACATAGAGGCGGTTGAAGGCGCGAAAACCGTCATCCGTGAAGGGGGCGGGCGAGCGCAGCTCGCAGGCGCAGAAGGCGGTGAGCTTCAGCCTGGCCTCACCCAGATAGCGCTCGATCCGAGCAAAACCCTCTTCGAGCGGCACGGGGCTGGCAAAGCGCAGCCTTTCGATGCGATGACCGTCGAGCGCCGCCACCCCGGCCGAATACTGGAAGGGGCCGGGGATATAGCGGTATCCGAAATCCGGAAGGGCGAGGGCTGCTTCCATCGAATGCTCGTTGGGCGAAATCAGGCTTCGCGGGTCTTCTCGAACTGGCCGTAGGGACGGAAGCGCCACAGATAGGAAGGCACGATCGCCTCATAGGCGGTCGGCGCGATGCCGATGCCGTCGAGCGTGCGGCCCTCGGCCTTCGCCGCCTCGGAGACGACGTTGTCGCGCTCGAGCATGCGCAGCTGGTCGCGCGTGATCATCAGCGGACGCGGCAGCTTGCCGAAGGTCAGCATGTCGACGACCTCCATCACGGCGGCCTGGGCATGCGCCGCCGCGAAAGGCAGCTGCAGCATGGGCCGGCTGCGGGCGGTCTCAGCGAGCACGTAACTCATGATCTCCTTGAGGCTCGCGACCTGCGGGCCGCCGAGCTCATAGACCTTGCCGCCCGCGATCGAGCCGTCGACGGCGCGCGCGATCGTCTCGGCCACATCGCCGACGAAGACCGGCTGGAACTTGGTGGCGCCCCCGCCGATCAGCGGCATCACCGGCAACAGACGCGCCAGCCCCGCGAAACGGTTGAAGAAATCATCCTCCGGGCCGAAGATGATGGAGGGGCGCAACACCACGGCGCCCGGGACGGCGAGCGCCGCCGCCTCGCCGGCGGCCTTGGTGCGTTGATAGGCGGTCTTGCCCTGCGGATCGGCGCCGATGGCCGAGACCTGGATGAGCCGCGCCCCATACGTGGCGGCTGCCGCGGCGACGGCGCGCGCGCCCGCATCCTGCACCGCCTCGAAGGTCTGGCGGCCCTTGGCGGCCAGGATTCCGACCAGGTTGACGACCGCGCTCGCGCCTTCCGTCGCCTTCTCGACCGACCAGGGGTAGCGCAGATTGGCCTGCACCGGCATCACCTGGCCGACATTGCCGAGCGGCTGCAGGAAGCCGGCGAGATCGGGCCGGCGCACCGCGGGACGGACGCGATAGCCGCGCCGCGCCAGGGCCTGCACGACATGCCGGCCAAGGAAGCCCGATCCCCCGAAGACCGTTACGATCTTCGATGACATCCCGATTGCTTCATTCGCCATGCGCATTGTCCCGGCCGGTCAGATGGCTCATCTAATCAATGCCGGAGCGTGGGTCCAGCGCCGGCTTGGTGAGCTTGGGGCCGCGTCCGGGAGAGACGCCCCCCCACCCGTACCCTCCCCCCACGGCTTCGTGGTGGGAGGGTACGGGTGGGGGGCTCTTTCAGCCGAATGCGCTTCAATTATTCCCGCAGGAAGCCTTAGCTCCCCTGCCCCCGCCACCTTTCGGAATCGGCAGCGTCTTCTGCCTTCGCCTCGACCCAACCGCCCGCCTCCCCCGACAGCTGCAGCTCCTTCTTCCAGAAGGGAGCCTGGGCCTTGAGATAGTCCATCAGGAATTCGGCAGCCTCGAAGGCGGCGCGGCGATGCGCCGAGGCGGTGACGACGAGCACGATCTCCTCGCCGGGCACGATGCGGCCATGGCGGTGCACGACGCGCACGCCCTGGAGCGGCCAGCGTTCGCCGGCCTGCGCAACCACACGCGCGATCTCCTCCTCGGCCATGCCGGGATAATGCTCGATCTCGAGGGCCGCGAGCCTTCCGCCCTCGTCGCGGCAGAGCCCCGTGAAGGTAACGACCGCGCCGATATCGCGCCGCCCCTGCGTCAGGGCCGCGATCTCGGCCGCGATGTCGAAGGCCTCGGATTGCACGCGAACCGTCATGAGACGAGCCTACCGATTGCCTCGGGCCTGGCGCAGAAGCGCTTGCGCATCGGCCATCGTCAAGGCGCCGACATGCTTGGCGACGATGCGGCCCGCGGCGTCGATCGCGAAGGTCTCCGGCACCCCATAGACGCCGAAATCGAGGCTGGTGCGCCCCAAGCCGTCGACGCCCACCTTGCGGTAGGGATTGCCGAGCGTGCCGAGGAAGCGCCTGGCATTCTCGGACTCGTCCTTATGGTTGAGGCCGAGCAGCATGACGCTCTTGTCCTTGGCGAGCTCCATGAGCACCGGATGCTCGGCGCGACAGGGCACGCACCAGGAGGCGAAGACGTTGACGAGCGCCCCGCCCGGCACCTTCAGATCGGTATCGGCGAATCCCTCGACCGGAGCGCCGTCGCGCGCCAGCCCGGCAAGCCCCGGCAGATTGAAGGCAGGCGCAGGCTCGCCGATCAGAGCCGAGGGCAGGACGGCCGGATCTCGCCCGATGCGCGCCAGGAACAGCGCCGCAAGGCCGAGGAACACCGCCAGCGGCGCGAAGAGCCAGGGATTGGCGAAGAAACGGCGAGGCTTGGCCGTTGTATCGCTCATCGGACATCGCTCATTGGACGTCGCTCATGACGAAACGCCGTCCGGATCGGCCTCGCCCACCGTCTTCGCCGCATAGGCGGCGAGCGCCCGGCGCAAGGATCTATGATCGACGACGATCGAGCCGATCAGCAGCGCCACGACGATGACGGCGACCGCATAGGCCGCGATCACGAAACCGATATGCGGCAAATCGAAAAGGCTCATGCGCGCGCTCCGCTCTCGACCGAAGCGATCGGCAGGCGCGGTGTCGCATCGGCCGCAGCCAGGATGGCGAGCCGGCGCAGGCGCCGGCGCAGGATCTCGTTGCGCATCGCCGCAAGATGCAATGCGGCGAACAAAAGCGTGAAGGCGATCGCCATCACCAGGAGCGGCAGGAGGATCTGCGGGGCGATCTTGGGCCCGTCGAGGGTGAAGATCGAGGTGCCCTGATGCAGGGTGTTCCACCATTCGACCGAGAATTTGACGATCGGGATGTTGACGAAGCCGACGAGCGTCGCGATCGCCGCGATCCGCCCCGCCTGGCCTTGATCCTCGATGGCGTTGAAGATCGCCAATATGCCGAGATAGATCAGGAACAGCACCAGGACCGAGGTCAGCCGCGCATCCCAGACCCACCAGGCGCCCCACATGGGCTTGCCCCAGAGCGAGCCGGTGACGAGACACAGGAAGGTGAAGGCGCAACCGATGGGAGCCGCGGCCTTCATCGACACTTCGGCAAGCGGATGACGCCACACCAGGGCGCCGATCGCCGAGATCGACATGAGCGTGTAGATCAGGAGCGCCAGCCAGGCCGAGGGCACATGCAGATACATGATCCGCACGGTCTCGCCCTGCTGGTAATCCTCGGGCGCCGTGAAGGATAGATACAGCCCCGCCGCGAATCCGGCAGCCGCAAGCGCCCCGAGAGCGGGCAGCACGCGGTCGGCAAGCGCCATGAAGCGGCTCGGATTGGCGAGCGAGATCAAGCCCGGCATGGCCCCGACATAATGCGCTTCCGCGCCAGGAGCAATGCGGCGCTGTGGCCAGGGGGCGAGGCGCGCGTCCCTTCTCCCGCTCTTGGGCGGGAGAAGGTGCCGAGGCGAAGCCGAGGCGGATGAGGGACGGTCGAGCGCTTCACCGGCGCCCTCATCCGCCCTCACTGCGTTCGGGCACCTTCTCCCGCCTCAAGTGGCGGGAGAAGGGGAGGCCGAGGCGATCGGCGACTATCCGTGCTAGTTGCGCCGCGCTAGATTGATAGGCCGACCCGCAGCGAGAGGAGACCTCCCATGGCGCCCGTCGAGCTTCCTCAAACCGCTGCAGCCGCCGGTCCACCCCCGCATAGTCCACCCCCGCATAGTCTTGGATCCAGCATCGCACATCTGCGTGAGCGCTGGGGTTGGTTCGCGGCGCTCGGCGTCGCCTTCATCCTGTTCGGCGCCATCGCCTTCGGCTCGCTGGTGGCGGCGACGGTCGCGACCGTGCTGGTCAACGGCATCATGATGGTGCTCGGCGGCGTCGCCGAGATCGCCATCGGCCTCCACATGAAGACCTGGAGCCGCCTCGTCCTGCTCTGCGCCGCCGGGGCGCTGCTCGTGATCGGCGGCATCCTCTGCTACTTCAACCCCGTCCTGGCATCCATCGTGCTGACGCTCTTCCTGGGAGCGGCCCTGTGCGCGGCCGGCATGGTGCGCATCTATGTCGCCTCGCAGATGGGGGCCGACACGCCCTGGCGGATCGCCATCCTGTCGGGCCTCGTCACCTTCTTCCTCGGCGTGATCATCTTGGCCAAATGGCCAGTGGACAGCCTTTATGTGCTCGGCCTGTTCCTGGCGATCGACCTGGTCTTCTACGGAACGGCGCTGCTCGGCCTTGCCTTCCAGCTCCGCACCCATCATCAGCACGACTGAGCCGCAAGCCATGCGCCGCCAGCTCGGCCCCTGCCTTGCCAGGAACGGTGCCGGGGCCGCATAAGGGCGCCTCTGACACGGAGCGCCGCATGACCGAGCCTGCCAAACCCGCCAAGGAGCCCGCTAAAGAAGCCGCCAAATTCGGCGATATCGCCAATATGCCCTTCGAGAAGGCGCTCGCCGAGCTCGAGACTATCGTCGGCCGGCTGGAGCGCGGCGATGTGCCGCTCGAGGAATCGATCGCCATCTATGAGCGCGGCGAAGCCCTGAAGGCGCGTTGCGAGGGCTTGCTGAAGCAGGCCGAGACCCGGATCGAGCGCATCACCCTGACGGCGGACGGCAAGCCCTCCGGGACGACGCCCCTCGACGAGGGCTGAGCCCCTGGTTCCGGCTTTCGCTGAAGACGGAGAGGCAAGTTGGGCTTATCCCTCCCACACGAAGTGGGGGAGGGTGGACGCGAGGCGCTTGCCGAGCGGACGGGTGGGGGACTTCTCCGGAAACGCACCCCACCCGGCTCGCTACGCTCGCCACCCTCCCCTTGTATGAGGGGCGGTTTGTCAAGAGGTGTTTTTGGCACCGGCGGTGGGATGCCGGAGCCGATCGACCGCCAAGAGTCAGGCGGCTGCGGCCTGCGCTGCGGCTGGATGTTTGCGGCCTGTGAACGGCGAAACGTGATCCTGGACTGGGCTGTGTGCGAGATATGCGGCAACACCGCATCACCTTGTATCCGGTCGGGCGCGATAGCCCGGTGCCCTAGTCTTTCATACACGGGTGAAGGCGAAGCCCAGAAGAGACGGGACCCATCTGCTAAGCGGCATTGGATAGCGCCAGCCCCAGGGGAGGCACGGTCACACGTCTGTCCTTGGCTCACGTCGGCCGTCATCTTTGGCCGCCGTTCAGCGGCTCAGGCCCAGCTTGGCGCCGGTGGGCACCAGGCCGGTCTCGAGATAGCGCCACAGGGCAATCACGAGCTTGCGGGCCAAGGCCACGATGGCGATGCGCCGCACCTTTCCTTTGGCGTCGCCCACCCGCTCACGAAACCAACGGCTCAGCTCGCTGTCTGGCTGATGGCGCAGCCACAGCCAGGAGAGCTCGATGGCGAGCTCGCGGGCCCGGCGGTTGCCGGCTTTGCTGATGCCCTGATCATGCCGACTGGCGCCGCTGTCATAGGGCGTTCCGGTCAATCCGAAATAGCTGCCGACCTGGCGGCGATTGTCGAAGGAACGATAGAAGGCCTCGTTGACCAGCCCTTGGCTGCCGACCGGGCCGATGCTCTTGAGCCGCGCCAGGCGCACGCTCTTCTCCTCGGCCGAGCCCGCAACGGCATAAGAGCGCTCGGCTCGGCTCTCGGCCTCCACTGCGGCCAGCTGCTGCTGCACCAGGCACAGCCGCTGATGCTCGCGCACGATCTCCTCCTTGAGCTTAGGCGGCAATGGATGCCCATCGCCGGTGCACAGCTTCGCAAGCTTATCGATGAAGCCAGACTTGAGCGGCATGACATCACGGATGCCTTGGGTGTGCAGCAGCCCCTTGAGGCGATTGGTGTGGGCCGTGCGCTCATCGAGCAGGTATTTGCGTTCCCGGTTGCGACGCTTGCGGTCCTCGTCCTCGACCGTCGGCACACGCAGTACGCTGCACACCCGCGGTTCGCCACGCAGATAAGCCAGCAGCGTCCGCATCAGGTGATCGAGGTCGATCCGGTCGGTCTTGGCCCGCCGCGCCCGCCGGCTCACCTGGATGCTCGCCGGATCGATCTCGTGATTGATGACCCCTTGCTCCGTCAGCCAGCGATGCAGCCAGTGGCCGTCGAAGCCCGCCTCGTAGCACGATATGATGCGCACCGGTTTGCCGCAGCGCGCCGCACGCGACCGGGCCGCCTCCAGTCGCGTCGCCAGCGCCGCCAGGTCGCCCCCCGCAATCGTGTAGCGGCTCAACTTCGCCGAGCCCGGCAGCATCACCCCGAGCTTCCACTTCGCCTTGCTCAGTTCAAAGGCCACGTGAATCGTGACATACTCGTCGTCGGTGGGTGCGTCAGTCCGAACGATCGCCTTCATCTTGATCTCCCGGGTTAGGTGGGTTCTGGAAAGCCAATCCTAACCTCCTGATCACCCACCACCCTCATAAGATCTGCTCCGCATGGGAGGGATAGGTGCTAAGCGATCCACGCAATAGATTTCCATGGTTCGGACTACCGGTCAGCTATGACCGTCATTCCGGCAGTGGCGCGTCTTGGCGCAGCAGGCCCTCGGTCTTGAGATCGCTCCACAACCCGGCCGGGATGGGGGTGCTCAACGAGGTTGCGTTGCGCGAGACCTCGTCGGGCGTCACGGCGCCCAGCACCACCGAGCCGACCGCCTTATGGCCGAGCGCGAAGCGCAGCGCCGCATCGGCGAGCTTCACGCCATGCGCATGGCAGACCGCCTCGATGCGCGCCACCTTGGCGAGGATATCGGGCGGGGCCGGCCGGTAATTATAGCGCGCTCCCGGCACTGCTCCTGTGGCCAATATGCCCGAATTGAAGACGCCGCCGAGCATCAGGCCGATGCCCTTCTGTGCCGCGAGCGGCATGAAGCCGTCGAGGGCCGGCTGCTCCAGCAGCGAGTAGCGGCCGGCGAGCAGCATGGTGTCGAAATCGCCGGCTTTCGCGAAGCGCTCGCACATCTCGGCTTCGTTGAGGCCGACCCCGATCGCCTTGATGACGCCTGCGGTGCGCAGCTTGGCGAGCGCCACATAGGCCCCCTCCATCGCCTCCTTGAAGCGCGCCTCGATGGCGTCCGCGCCATGCGTCCAGACATCGACGTCGTGGATCAGGAGGATGTCGACCCGGTCGAGGCCGAGCCTCAGCAGGGATTGCTCGAAAGAGCGCATCGTCCCGTCATAGGAATAATCGACCACCGCCTTATGCGGCAGGCCGCCGGCAAAGCCGGGCGCCGCCACGCCGACGCCGACCGCCGTGCCGCCGGGACGGGACGGGTCCATATGGCGGCCGACCTTGGTCGACAGCACATAGTGGTCGCGCGGCACGCCACGCAGCGCCGTGCCGCAGCGATGCTCGGAGAGGCCGTTGCCGTAATGGGGCGAGGTGTCGAGGAGGGTGATGCCGGCAGCGAATGCGGCCTTGACGGTCGCGGTCGCGGTCGCTTCGTCGAGCTTGGCGTAGAGATCGCCCAGCGGGGCGGCCCCGAAGCCGATGGCGCTCACCTTCAGGCCGCTTCGGCCGAGCACGCGCAGCGGCAGCTTCGCAGAAGGCTTCCCGGGATCTAGGCTCATGCTGGGCTCATTCGGCGGCCGCGGCCTGCGGCCTCTTGTCGGCGGGGCGGATGGTGGCGATGGGCGGCAAGGGATCGGCCCCGCCGACGCGCGCGATCTCGTCAGCGAGCCGCTCGATCATGCCGACCAGTTCCTCGCGCGCCAGTTCCTCGCGCGCCAGTTCCTCACGCGCCAGTTCTTCACGCGCTTGGCCGCCGGAGGCGCTGCCGCTCGGGCCGGCCGAGAGAAGGGTCAGCTGCCCTTGCAGCCGGTCACGCTCGGCGCGGGCTTGCTCGAGCGAGGCGGTTGCGGCGCGCAGCTCCGCCTTCTGGCTCTCGAGCGCCTGGATGATCTCGTTCAACTCGACCCGTAGCTCGGCGACCGCGTCCCCATGTGCGGCAGCGGCCCCATCGCCGCGCTGTTGCGCCGCTTCGCGCTCTTGGTGCGAGGAAGCAAGTTCCTGGTGCGAGGAAGCAAGTTCCTGGCGCAACGCCGCGAGCTCGGCCATGGCGCTCGCAGCCTGTTGCGAAGCTGTCTGATGCAGCGCCGTCAGCGAAGCGAGGCGCTCCTTGGCGTCGTCGAGATCGAGCGCCAGTCGCGCCCCATGCGCGTCGCTGGCGGCAAGCCGCGTCGCGAGGTCGGAGGCTCGTATGTCGGCATCGGTCTTCTCGATATCGCGCCTCATCGTCTGATCACCGAGCTCGGCGAGGCGCGCCTCGCGCGCCGATAATTGGGTCTCGAGGCGCGCCAGACGCTCGACATGCGTCTCGCGCTCGGCCTTGAGCACCGCATTCTCGACATGCCGCGCATTGGCGGTCTCCGTGAGGCTCGAATGCTCGGTCCGCAAGCTGTGATGGGCCGCTTCCAGGCCCTCGATCCGCCCCAACAGGGCTTCACGCTCGGCCTGCAGCGCCGCGGTCTCGAGCCGCCTCTGCTCGGCCGTGTCGGCGAGATTCTCATGCCCGCCGATGAGCTCGCGATGGGCCGCCTCGAGAGCCATGAGCCGCTCGCGCGTCGCGCCATGCAGGCGCTGTTCGTCCTGGAGCCCGCCGCCCGAGTCCGCAAGCGCTGCCGCCAGGCGCTCCTTTTCGGCCAGCGCCTCGCCATGGCGCCTGGCTTCGCCCGCAAGGCTCTCCTCGACCGAGGCGAGGCGGGCTTGCCCTCTACCAACCTCGGCCAGCATATGGGCGTGCTCTGCGGCGAGCGCTGCGGCGCGCTGTTCGACGCGCGCCTCCTTGACGGCGAGCGCCGCCCGCAACTGATCGCGCTCGCCGGCGAATTCCGCGACCGACATCGGCAAGGCGGCCTCGATGCGCCGGCGCGCCAGTCTTTCGGTGCGCCGCGCCAAGGCAGGCCACAGCCCGAGCCAGATAAGGCTCGCGCCGCAGGCGCCTAGCGTGATCAGCATCAGATACTCGATCAAGGCAGATACTCGATCAAGGTCGAACCCTCTTTCGTCGCCGGTCTTATCATGATTGGAGCGGATCGGGCCATGTTCAAGGCGTTTGGGCCATATTCGAGAGATTGCTATGGCCTTGCTTTGTGGAAGAGTAAACGCCCGGCGTGCGAAAGCCATGCCCATAGCAGGGCTGCGGTCGATGAGGAGAGGACGAGGATGCGATTGCTGTTCGTCGGCGATGTGATGGGGAAATCGGGCCGAAACGTCGTTCTGGAGCGGCTTTCGGGCCTGCGAAGCCGCTATCGGCTCGATTGCGTCATCGTCAATGGCGAGAATGCGGCGGGTGGCGCCGGCATCACCGAAAGGATCTGCCAGGAGCTGATCGAGGCCGGCGCCGACGCCGTCACGCTCGGTAACCATGCCTGGGATCAGCGCGAAGCCCTGATCTTCATCGAGCGCGAGCCGCGCCTGGTGCGCCCGGCCAATTGGCCGTCCGGCACGCCGGGGCGTGGCGCGACGCTCGTCGAAACCAAGGCCGGGGCGCATGTGCTCGTGGTCAATCTCATCGGGCGCGTCTTCATGGGCCTTTCCGACGACCCCTTCGCGGCGGCCGAGCGCGAGACGCAGGCCTGCCCGCTGCGCAGCGGTTGCGACGCCCTGATCGTCGATTTCCACGCCGAAGCCACGAGCGAGAAGCAGGCCATGGGGCATTTCCTCGACGGCAGAGCGACCCTCGTGGTCGGCACCCATACGCATGCGCCGACTTCCGACCATCGGATCCTCACGGGCGGCACGGCCTTCCAAACCGATGCCGGCATGACGGGCGATTATGATTCGGTGATCGGCGTCGAGAAGACCGAGCCCATGCGCCGTTTCATGCAGGCGACGCCCTCGGCCCGTTTCGAGCCGGCGGGCGGCGAGGCGACCTTGACCGGCCTCGCCGTCGAGACCGACCCGGCGACCGGCCTCGCGCTACGGGTCGCGCCTGTGCGTCTCGGCGGGCGGCTGTCGCAGGCCGAGCCGGATTTCTGGTGAGGCGGCCACCCAAGCTCCCTCAGCGGAAAATGGCGACGGCGCCCTCGAGCGTCTTCCACACGCCCCAGAGGATCGGGATGCCGACCGCCAGCCAGGCGAGGCCAGCCTTGGCGTCGAGGCCGCCCCAGCCGATCCCATAAGAGCCCGATGGGCCAGCCATCGCGGTCGCAGCCTTGGCCTGCATGGCGGCCACATCCTCCTCCTTCATGAACCATTTCGAGGCGACGGGGCCGATCAGGAAATTGGAAATAAAGCCCGCCACCAGCAAAGCGGCGAGGACATAGAAGATCAGGTCGTAGATATGGTCGCGGGGCAACCCTGCCCCCACCCGCGTGTCGTGCAGGTAGTTTACGATCACCGGACCGACGATGCCGGCCGTCGACCAGGCGGTGAGCAGCCGGCCGTGGATAGCGCCCACGAACTGCGTGCCGAACATATCGGCGAGATAGGCCGGGATGGTAGCGAAGCCCCCGCCATACATCGAAGCGATGATGCAGAAGGCGGCGGCGAACAAGGCGAGCGCGCCCCATGCGGCAAAGCTCGGCGCGAGCCCGTAGCAGATGAGGCCAAGCACGAAGAACACGAAATAGGTGGTCTTGCGGCCGATCTTGTCGGAGAGCGAGGCCCAGAAGAAGCGCCCGCCGATATTGAACAGCGAGAACAGCCCGACGAAGCCGGCGCCGACCGTTGCCGCCAAGGTCTTCTGCGCATCCGTGAACTGCAGGAACCCGACCGAGGCATCGCCGAACAGCTTGCCCCCGAAGGTCTCCTGCAACATCGGCGAGGCCGCGCCGATAATGCCGATGCCGGCCGACACGTTGAGGCACAGCACCGCCCAGATGAGCCAGAATTGCGGCGTCTTATGCGCGTCCTTGAGATGCACCTCGCCCGTCGTGATCATCCGGTTGCCGGTGGTGGGCGGCGTCCAGCCTTCCGGCCGCCAGCCCGGAGGCGGCACCCGATAGCCGAAGGCGCCGCCGATCATGAACACGAAATAGATGAGCCCCATGACCACGAAGGTCTGCCAGACGCCGACCGAGCTCGGGGTCTTGAAGTAATTCATCAGCAGGTTGGCGAGCGGCGAGCCGATCATGGCGCCGCCGCCGAAACCCATGATCGCCATGCCGGTCGCCATGCCGCGCCGGTCAGGGAACCATTTGATCAGGGTCGAGACAGGCGAGATGTAGCCGAGCCCGAGGCCGATGCCACCCATCACGCCCGAGGCGAGCCACAAGATCCACAGCTGATGGATGTAGACGCCGAAGGCCGAAATCAGCATGCCGCCGCACCAGCACAGCGCCGAGACGACGCCTGCCTTGCGCGGCCCGGAGCGCTCGAGCCAACCGCCCCAGACGGCGGCCGAACAGCCGAGTAGCACGAAGAACAGCGTGTACATCCAGCCAAGGTCGAACTGGGTCCAGTCGCAGCTGGTGCTGGTCAGCGCATTCACCGTGCCGAGCGTCTTGCCCCAGAAGGTCGAGGCATCTCCAGCGCAGGCGACGGGCTTGCCGGTGCCGGCCGCAGTGCCGATGGCGCGCCCAAGCGGCAGCCAGAAGACGCTGAAGCCATAGGCCATGCCGATGCACAGATGGATGGCAAGTGCTGCGGGCGGAACGAGCCAGCGGTTGAACCCCGCGCGCGCCACGATGCGCTCGCGATCGAGCAGGCCCGGTTCGCGCAGCGCGCCGGCGGTTGCGTCGAAGGCTGTCATGATTGCTCTCCCCTCTCCCCGGTGAACCGCTTTTTTTGCTCCGGCATTGCCGATCCCAAAAGGACCGGGCCGGACCTGCGGCTTGAATCGCATCCTCCCATCATCGGGCCAAGCATAGCAAATCGGTGATGGCCGCCCTCAAATCATAACTTTGTGAGATCGGCCGAGGCGAGCCATACTAAAGTCGAAGAGAAAGGGCTCCGAAGCCTTCAAATTCGCCCACGCTAGCCGTCATTTCTTCAGCCAATCGGCGCATTTCGGCGGATCTCCTGCCGCGCCCCAGGGGGTCAAGGGCACCGCGGAGGTCGAATTCTTCGGCGAGCCGTCGACCAGCTTGTCGGAATAGATGAGGTAGACCAGCACGTTGCGCTTCTCGTCGCAGCCGCGCACGATCTGCACCTTCTTGAAGAACAGCGAGCGCGATTGCTGGAACACCACATCGCCTTGCGCGAATTTCTCCTTGAAGGTCACCGGTCCGACCTGCTGGCAGGACAAGGACACATCGGAGACCTGCTCGGCCATGCCGAAGGCGCCCGCGACGCCGCCACGCTCCGGCAGAGTGTAGTGGCAAGCCACATTCTGCACGACCGGATCGTCGACCCCGTAGGTCGCGAGCTTGTCGTTGGGGGTGAGGAGGCGAAACGTCGTCGATTTGCGAAAGATCAGGTCGGGCTCCTGCGCCGCCGCACCGCCGCCTTGGGCAAGGACGGGCAAGGCCGCGAACAGGGTCAAAAGCGCGAAGCGGAATGATGTCGGCATGACTGTCCTTCTTTCACATCGTGCCAGCTAGCATATCGTGCCTGGCGCCGGATTCTCCAGGTTTGCGCGTTTACCTGTCTTTGATCTCTGTTAACGCATCGGCATGAAGCTGAGTGGTGCCCGATTCGGGCCGAGCATCATTTTCGACCCGGCCTTGGTTTTTCGAGATAGAATTTGCCTTTTCGGGATAGAATGATGCGATATCGAAGGCCCTGAGCCAAAGACCCTGAGCGATGCGCTCGCATGACGAAAAGCGATGAGACCTGACCAAATCCTGCGGCGATGGCTGCTTCTCCTCGCCGTGCTGCCCTTGTGCCAGGCGGGCGCGCTCGCCCAGTCAAGCACGTGCCTATCGTTGCAAAACCAGCTGGCATCGTTGGAGCGTAGCGGCGGCGGACGAGCTGCCGCTTATGCCGGCGCGGCGCAGCGCCAGGTCGACGAGATGCAGCGCACCGCCGCCTATGCGCGCCAGATCGGCTGCAGCAATTCGCGCTTCCTGATCTTCGGCTCCGACCCGCCGCCGCAATGCGGCGAGCTGATGGCGCGTCTCTCGCGCATGCAGGCCAATCTCGCCGGCCTGCAGCAGCAGGCGGACCAGCTTGGCGGCGGCCAGAGCGCGCTCGCGCATCGCTATCAGCTTCAGGCGGCGATCCGCCAATATTGCGGCGACCAGCGCCAGGCGGGCCCAGGTCAAGCCGGACTTGGTCAAGCCGGACTTGGTCAAGCGGGCCTCGGCAACCAGCCCTTCGATCAGGACCGGGAGCCGCTCGAGACGCCGCTGCCGGGCGATATGACGGCTGACGATCAAAACCAGAATATGGGCTCGGGAAAGCCGGTCTGCGTGCGGCTCTGCGACGGCTATTTCTTCCCGCTTGCGAGCCTCGGCAAGGGCGGACGCGACGCCGTCCCGGCGATGTGCCAGGCGCAATGTCCCGGCGCCGAGACGGAGGCCTTTTCGCTCGGAGCCAATGACGACATCACCCAGGCGGTCGGGCCGGGCGGCAAATCCTATATGGAGCTCGACAATGCGCTACGCTACCAAAGGGCCACCGTGACAGGATGCTCCTGCCGCAGGGCCAATGAGAGCTGGGGACAGGCCCTGAAGGGCGCCGAGGACATGCTCGGCACGACCGGTTCGGATGTGCCGGTCAGCGCCGACAAGGCGGCCGAGCTGTCGCGCCCCGCCGCTCCTCAACCTGCCAAGAAAGGCGCAGCTTCCGTCGGGACCGCCCAGCCGGCGACCGTCGCGCCGCCCGCCGCGGCCCCGCCCGCCAAGAGCGCAGCTCCCGCCGCCGCGAGCCCCCCGAACGGACTGCGGCAGGCGGTCGGGCCGGACGGCAGCCGCAATGTGCGCATCATCGCGCCGGCACCTTCGCCAGCAGCCCAGCCGTGATCTCCAGCGCAAGCGCTTCACCTCTCCACTTGTGGGAGAGGTCGATCCCGAGCGTAGCGAGGGAGCGGGTGAGCAACTGTGATTTTGGGCTCCCGATTATGTCATTGGGCCAGCGGTCTCGGGACCGTCAATGACGCTTCGCGCCGCCTGCGGCGGTGGCCTGCGGCCATCATTGACCGTCCCTGCGAGCGCTGGCCTTCGGAGGCGCAGGTCGGGACGAAGGGATGGTCGCTCGCCGGTCGAACCAAGGGATGGTCGGGGGTCATGCGGTTTTGACCTGCCAATCCATTCCATCGCGCACCATGGCGTTGAGGATGACCAGGAGCTTGCGCATGCAGGCGACGAGCATGACCTTGGGTTCCTTGCCGGCAAGCCGCTTGGCGAATTCGGCAATGATCGGATTGTGGGTCCTGGCCGAGAGGGCGGCCATATAGAGCACCTCCCGCACCGCCCCCCGTCCACCCTTGATGTGGCGCTTGCCGCTGCGCTGGCCGCTGTCATTGTCGAAAGGAGCGACACCGACCAGGCTGGCAATGGCGCGCCGCGACAAGTGGCCGAGCTCGGGCAGGAGCGCGATCAGCGTCTGCGACAGCACCGGGCCGACGCCGGGCACGGTGCGCAGCCGCCTGGCGAGCACGTTCCAGTCGGCATGCTCGGCAGTGAGCTTGGCCAAGGCCTTGTCATGGGCTGCGAGCGCGCGTTGGAACTTGACCCGCAACGCCTCGGCCGTGCGGCGCAGCGCCTTATCGCGCAGGTGCTCAAGCTGGTTGGTGCAGTCGTCGATCCAAGCGCGCAGCTGACGACGGAACGTCAGGTGCTCGCTCAACGAGTCCAGTTCGCGCCGGCGGCCGGGTTGGGGAGCCTCGATCATCACCGCGGTGAACTGCGCAATCGTGCGGGCGTCCACACGATCGTTCTTCGCAAGCCTGCCCTTGGCCTGGGCGAAGCGACGCACCTGCAGCGGGTTGAGGAGCGCGACCTCCAAGCCCTGCGCCTCCAGCGCGTCGATGACCTCGCGCTCATACCCGCCCGAGGCCTCAAGGCCAACCCGCACCACCTGGCGCTCCCTGAGCCAGAAGGCGAGCTCTTCCAAACCGGCAGCATCACGCTTGAACCGCGAGACCTCGTCACGCTTCGGCCAAAGCGCGACGTCGAGCCATTGCTTGCTGACATCGATGCCGGCATTCGTTACCATCTGTGCCATCTTCCGATCCCTTCCTTGCGGTTCGGCCTTCGTGACCGTGCAACTGTTCGGGCTTGTGAAGATGGAGAGAAGGCACCTTGCTCACCCACGGTCTTAAGCCAAGGGGGTAACGGGCTCTCCTCTCCAGGGCCGGCGCGGCGGCCTACCGCGCCGGCCCAGTCCTTTTTGGCACATTTTCAAGACACAAGGGGGGCAGCTGCTGCCATCGGAAACTGGGTGAGCAAAGCCCATTCCAGCCACAGGTGAGGGGGCCTCCCAGAGCCGGCGCTACCCCCCTCACCCGGCTTCTCATCGCTTCGCTCTTCGAAGCCGACCTCTCCCGCAAGGGGAGAGGTGAGGCGCTGGCGCTCAGATACGTGCGCATCCCACAGCCGCTCGCGGGGAGATGGAGCTCCGCCGCTTCCAAAGCCTCCGAGGGCGCGCTAAGGTAGCGCGGAGGCGCGCCGTAAGCGCCCTCGCCACCCGGAACGGCGGTCCCGGATCTCATCGCGACATCGTCCCCGATCGGCTGCGATCGCCGATCGTCCTCGTCTGGAGACCGCCATGCTCAAGCTTCTTCACCGGTTCGCCGTTGCGACATTCCTGTCATTGGCGGCCGTGTCGGGCGCGGCGGCGCAATCGACCGTCACGGTTTTCGCCGCGGCGAGCCTGCAGGATGCGCTCAACGGCATCGGCAAGGATTTCACGGCGGCGAGCGGCATCGCGGTGAAGTTCAGCTACGACTCCTCCTCGACGCTCGCCCGCCAGATCGAGCAGGGGGCGCCGGCCGAGCTCTTCGCCTCGGCCGATCTCGACTGGATGGATTATCTCGCCAAGCGCAACCTCATCGCGCCGGCGACCCGCGTCAATCTCCTCGGCAATCGCCTCGTCGTCATCGCGCCGAAGGAGTCTCCTCTCACCGAGGTCAAGTTCGATGCGGCCTCGCTCGGCGCTGCGCTCGGCGACGGACGCATCGCCACCGGCGCCGTCGAGAGCGTGCCGGCCGGCCGCTACGCCAAGCAGGCCTTGCAGAAGCTCGGCCTGTGGGCGACCTTCGAGACCCGCATCGTGCCGGCCGAGAATGTGCGCGCCGCCCTCGCTTATGTAGCGCGTGGCGAGGCGCCGCTCGGCATCGTCTACGCGACCGACGCAGCCGCCGAGCCGAAGGTGAAAGTGGTGGCGACCTTCCCGCAGGATTCGCACCCGCCGATCGTCTACCCCTTCGCGCTGACCGCGACTGCGCAAGGCGACGCGGCCAAAGGAGAGGCGGCGAAGCAATTCCTCACTTATCTGCAGAGCCCGCCGGCCCGCGCCCGCTTCGCGGCGCACGGGTTTTCAATCGTCGAGTAGCGCATCGTGCGTGGCAAACACGTATGCGCCAACCTTCTCCCGCCCTTTCGCGGGAGAAGGTGCCCGAACGCAGTGAGGGCGGATGAGGGACGCCGGTGAAGCGCTCAACCGTCCCTCATCCGCCTCGGCTTCGCCTCGGCACCTTCTCCCGCGAAAGGGCGGGAGAAGGTTGGCCTCTCCAAGGATAAGATCATGCGAACCCCCTCCCCACGAACCATTCGCACGCTCATCCACGCATCCGCATTGGCACTTGCGGCCTCGCCGGCGCTTGCGGCCGAGCCGAGCGGCTGCGACAAATTCGCCTGGCCGCTGCAGAAGGAGCAGCAGGCGCTGGGCGAGGCGAAAGCCGCGCCCGCGGACGCCGAGCTTGACCGCAATGCCGGCAAGGCGCTGACACTCGCGCTTCGGCCTCTGCAGGACGCCAAGCTTCCCCTCGCCCCGGAGCGTGAGCCGAAGAAGACGCCGCCGCTCGCAGGTTTCCTGCGCTTCGCCGGGGGGCCGGCCGCCGGCCTCTACAAGGTCAGCCTGTCGGAAGGCGCCTGGATCGATCTCGTGCAGGATGGAAAGAGGCTCAAGCCCACGGCCTTCACGGGCGCGACGGACTGCCCCAATATCCGCAAGAGCGTGAAATTCGAGATCGGGCCTGCGCCCTTCATCCTCGAGGTCAGCGATGCGCCGTCCGACCATATCGGCGTCGTGCTCACGCCGGCCGAATGAAGCGCGACAGCCGAGACGTTGAAGCCGGCGCCGATCCGGCGTAAGCGGCGAGCGATCGACCGTCGCGAAACTCAAGGCGCCTCATGAACATTCTGCTCATCGGCTCGGGCGCGCGCGAGCATGCGCTGGCGGCCCGGATCGCCGCGAGCCCGCTCTGCGACCTTCTGCTGGT
Organism: Rhizobiales bacterium GAS188; assembly: GCA_900104855.1. Classification (NCBI taxonomy): domain Bacteria; kingdom Pseudomonadati; phylum Pseudomonadota; class Alphaproteobacteria; order Hyphomicrobiales; species Rhizobiales bacterium GAS188. Next base: position 3,290,818 of record FNSS01000001.1, on the reverse strand, counting down.
GGCGCCGGGCAATCCGGGCACGGCGCAATGCGGGCGCAATATCGCAGTCGATCCGGCAGATCACGGCGCCGTCATCGCGGCCTGCAAGGAACACGCGATCGATCTCGTGGTCATCGGCCCCGAGGCGCCGCTGGTTGCCGGCATCGTCGATGATCTCGAAGCGGCCGGGATCGCGGCCTTCGGCCCCTCGAAGGCGGCGGCCCAACTCGAAGGCTCCAAGGCCTTCACCAAGGAGCTCTGCCTCGAGGCCGGCCTGCCGACGGCCGCCTTCGCCCGTTTCACGGATGCGGCCGCCGCCAAGGCGTATCTAGGCTCACACAAGCTGCCGGTCGTCATCAAGGCGGACGGGCTGGCGGCCGGCAAGGGCGTGGTGGTGGCGACGAGCCTCGCGGAAGCTGAAGCCGCGGTCGACGACATGCTCGGCGGGCGCTTCGGGGAGGCTTCGGCCGAGATCGTGATCGAGGAATTCCTGTCCGGCGAGGAGGCCAGCCTGTTCGCGCTCTGCGACGGCGTCACGGCGCTGCCCTTCGGCACCGCCCAGGACCATAAGCGCGCCTTCGACGGCGATACCGGCCCGAACACCGGCGGCATGGGCGCCTTCTCGCCGGCGGTGGCGCTCGACGACGCGATGGTCGAGGAGGTGATGGCGGAGATCATCCGCCCGACGCTCGCCGCGATGCAAAAGCGCGGCACGCCCTTTCGCGGCTTCCTCTATGCGGGGCTGATGGTGACGGCGGAAGGTCCGAAGCTGATCGAGTATAATTGCCGCTTCGGCGATCCCGAATGCCAGGTGGTGATGCCGCGCCTGATGAGCGATCTCGTGACCGCGATGCTGGCGGCGCGCGACGGCATGCTGGCGAATTTCACCGCGAGGTTCTCACCGAAATGCGCGGTCGGCGTGGTGATCGCAGCCACGGGCTATCCCGGTGAGTTCCGGCGCGGCGAGCCGATCCTGGGGCTCGACGTAGCCTCTGCGCTTGCAGGCGTCACCGTCTTCCAGGCCGGCACCAAGAGCGATGGAACGCGTCTCCTGTCGAATGGCGGACGGGTGCTGACTGTCGTCGGCGAAGGGCAGGATTTTGCGCAGGCGCATCGACATGCTTATGCGGGCGTCGCCGCGATCGACTGGCCGGGCGGCTTCCACCGCAGCGATATCGGAGCGCGGGCGCTCTAAAACCGCCCCGCGGGCAACACCTCGCCCGCGGCCCGCAGCGCCAGCCAGTCGCTGGTCAAGCGTCCGTCGCCTGACGGGAAGCGCTCGTCGAGCACGGTCGCCGCGAGCACCCGGTCGGCGCGGAAATGCCGGTAATCCTGGCGCAGCTCGCACCAGGCGGCGATCAGGGTCGACTGCACATAATAGGCGATCGCCACCGGCCAGATGGTGCGCCGGGTCTTGTGGCCGAGATCGTCCTTATAGGTGAGGCGCACCTTGCGGGTCGCGCGGATGGCGTCGCGGATCTCCGACAGGTCGATCACCGGGGCGGCCGGCGCCCCATGCCGCGAGACGAAGAAGGGGGCGGAGGTCAGATGGGCGCGCAACGCCTCGGGCAGGATGACGGTGATCTTGGAGAGCACGCCCTCGGCCGCCTGCTGCAGCCCGGCATCGCCGGTGCGCCGCACGAGCTGCACGCCGACCACGATCGCCTCGACCTCCTCCATGGTGAACATCAACGGCGGCAGGTCGAAGCCGCGGCGCAGCAGATAGCCGATGCCGGCCGCGCCCTCGATCGGCACGCGGCGCGCCTGCAAGGCGGCGATGTCGCGATAGACGGTGCGCACCGTCACCTCGAGCTCCTCGGCCAGCCTGGCGGCCGTCAGCGGGCCCGAGGCGGCGCGCAGGCGCTGGATGATCTCGAACAACCGGTCGGCACGCCGCATCGTGCGATCTCCGTTGCGAACGATCTTCTACGCCAAGTGATGACTACGGATGAAGCGGCAATCCTGACAAAGCGCCGTCAGGAGCGGGGATGCCCGATCGCGCCTCGACCGGGCGTGACATCGCTGCGCGACGATGGCACGATCCACGGCGTCGCCCAGTCGAACGCCAGGAGTACCGATCATGATCAAGAGCACGGCAAAGGCGCGTCGCACCGCACCGCTTGCGACGCCGACCAATCTTTCGGCGGAAGCCGTCAAGGATATCTCGGCCGCGCTCACGGCCCTGCTCGCCGATATGTTCGCGCTCTACCTGAAGACGAAGAATTTCCACTGGCACGTTTCAGGACCGCATTTCCGCGATTACCATTTGTTGCTGGACGACCAAGGCGACCAGATCTTCGGCACCACGGATGCCATCGCCGAAAGAGTGCGCAAGATCGGCGGGCTGACCCTGAAGTCGATCGGCCAGATCAGCCGGCAGCAGAGGCTGCTCGACAACGATGCCGACTATGTGACGCCAGCCGACATGCTGGCCGAGCTGCGGGACGACAACCTGCAGCTCACGGCGCATATGCGCAAGACGCATGACTTATGCGACGAGCATGGAGACGTCGCGAGCGCCAGCCTGCTCGAGAACTGGATTGACGAGGCCGAGGGGCGCACATGGTTCCTCTACGAGGCCGGTCGCCATGGCGAGCCCGCCGGCTGAGCCTGGTCCTGCAACACACTCCGGCAAGCTGCGCTGCCGAACATCACGCCGCTCCGTCGCCGGCGAATTGCAGCTCGCGGGCCTCGACCCAGTCGGGCTGCAGCTTGTCGAACAGCACCGGCAGGGTGGTGAGCCGGCGGCCGCCCGGTATGCGCGAGAGCGCCTGCGCCGCCGATAGCGGAAAGGGCGGCACCGAATCCACTTCGCCGAGCGCCGCCAGCACCTGTGTGGCGGCGGCCGGGATGAAGGGCCAGGCGAGCCTCGCCGCAATATCGACGAGGTTGACGCTGGTGCGGATCACCAGGGCGGCGCGCTCCGGATCCCGGTCGATGAGCGTCCAGGGCGCCTCGGCTGCGAGATAAGCATTGGCGAGGCGCCAGACGGCAGCGACCTCCTGGGTCGCCTTGCGCAGCGCGCAAGCTCCATGATGCTTAAGCAGCGCCACGAGATGCCGGTCGAGCTCGGCCGCGAGACGCTCTTCGGCCTCGCCCGCAACGCCGCCTTGCGGCACCAGGCCGGCATGGCGCGTCTCGACAAAACGCAGGACCCGATTGACGAGGTTGCCGAAGCTGTCGGCGAGGTCGTGATTGACCTGCACGGCGAAGGCTCGAAACGAGAAATCCGCGTCATTTCCTTCGGGCGCGTTGGCCGCGAGCCACCAGCGCCAGCGATCCGCCGGCAACAGCTCCAGCGCCTGGTCCAGGAACACGCCGCGCCGGCCGCTGGTCGAGAACTTGCCGCCCTCATAAGTGAGCCAGTTCACGCCTTTGATGATGTCGACCCTGGTCCAGGGCTCGCGTGAGCCGATCAGCGTGCAGGGGAAGCTCACCGCGTGGAACGGCACATTGTCCTTGCCGAGGAATTGCAGATAGGTGACGTCTTGCGCCTCCCACCACCAGGATCGCCAGTCGCGATTGGCGGGATCGGCATCTGCCCATTCCTGGGTCGCCGCGATATAGCCGATCGGCGCATCGAACCAGACATAGAAGACCTTGTGGTCGAAGCCTGGCCTTGGGACCTTCACGCCCCAGGCGAGGTCGCGGGTGATGCAGCGATCCTTCAGCCCCTCGGTGAGCCATTTGCGCGCGATCGAGGTGACGAGCGGCGGCCAACCGCTGCGGCTCGCGATCCAGCGATCCAGCTCTTCGACCAAAGCCGATTGCCGCAAGAAGAGATGCCGGCTCTCGCGGATCGTCAGATCTGTGCTGCCCGACAGCGCCGAACGCGGTTCGATAAGGTCGACCGGATCGAGCGGGCGCGTGCAGCTCTCGCATTGATCGCCGCGAGCGCCCGCGAAACCGCAATGCGGGCAGGTGCCGATGATGTAGCGATCCGGCAGGAAGCGCTCATCGGCTTGCGAATAGACCTGCTCGATGACCCGCTCCTCGACAAAACCTTCAGCCTCGAGTCGCTCGAAGAGATGCTGCGTCAGCGCGTGGTTGCGCGCCGACGAGGTGCGGCCGAAATGATCGAAGGAGAGATGGAACCTGCGATAGATATCGGCCTGGACCTCGTGCTGGCGGGCGCAATAGATCGCAACATCGAGCCCGGCCTCGGCGGCCGCGAGCTCTGCCGGCGTGCCGTGCTCGTCGGTGGCGCAGATGAACAGCACCGCGTCGCCGATCTGGCGGCGATGCCGCGCCTGGATATCGGCCGGCAGCAGCGAGCCAGCGAGATTGCCGAGATGCTTGACGCCGTTGATGTAGGGAAGTGCGCTCGTAATGAGAATGTTCGCCATGATGGCCTCCCGGGCCTTCGCGGTGGCGCGTCGGAATTTTGGGCTGCAAAGAGCCCTCAAAAACCAGTCAGGAGACCGGGAGGGCTTGGTCCGACGCTCACCTGCGCGGCGATAAACGCGCGCTCACCCCTTCCGGCCGAATTCCTGTCGGTCGGGCCTGCGCATTCGTGCGGCAAGGCGAAGGGTGGACATCAAGGCGATCCGCTTGGGGTTTCGAGGTGGCGAGGAGGCTTTTGCCACAGGAGCGGGCGAGCGGCAAATCGGGGGCGGCGGCAGTTTGAATTCCGCGATGGAAAACGACTCGCTTCTTGACGGTCGGATGCGAAGCCGCGCGCTTTCCTTCGTCATGGCCGGGCTTGGCCCGGCCATCCACGTCTTGCTATCTTGGGCCGCGGGACGGGACACCCTGCATTGGGGCGACGAACGATCTCATCCGCCGCGATTGGGGCGATTGCTGCGCGACGCGGGTTGAAGGGAGGCATGGATGGCCGGGCCAAGCCCGGCCATGACGAAAATCGAACCGTCGCACAAACCGAGACGCCAATGCTGCGCCTTTTCCGGAACGCCCAAACCGGCTCTCACCCCATTCGTCGCTGCGGCGAAGCTCTCCTTGATTCGGCGGCGCTGGGCTCCTCGAGCGTCTTGATCGCCAAGGCCAGGAAATAGGCGGCGAGCGCGTGGATGGGGAGGAGATCGTGCTCGAGATACATGATCTCGGTCAGCATTTCGCTGACGGATCGCTGCCTGCCGCCAAGTTGCGGGCTTCTCCGATTTCTCATTCTTGCAACCGTGGTCATGGCTTGCCTCCCTGAGGTCGACAACGCGTACGGGCGATGAGCACACCCTTTCGATGCATCGGCTTCCGCGAGTTCGAGCGCAGCTTCGCGACGCAACTACGACCGGGTGCTAATGTATTATCGCTATTTTTATTGAATGATCTCCTTTCACTGAGTGATTACGTGATATTACTAATATAGGTTTCGTGTAGAAATCGTATACAGACTGGAGGCCAAGGCCGGGCGGCCTGCCATTCCGCATCGAGGCGGCAAATGCCGAAGCCGGTGCCCGACGTCAGCGCGCCATGGTCAACGAAGCTTCGCTCGACCGCCAAACCGCCAGCACTGTGGCAAGGGTTGCGCCCGTCGCCACCAGAGCGAGATAGGCCCACGGCACGGACAAGGCGTCAGGCGGCGGATCGAAGACGCCGCTGAGGAGCTTGACGAGCATGACGGCGACCGCCGCGCCGATCACGCTTCCCAAGGCGAGACCTGCGATGAGGATGATGAGCGCCTCGCCCCAGAGGAAGGCGCGGACCTCATGAGCCTGAGCGCCGAGCGCCGCCAGGATCGCCGTCACGCGACGTCGCTCCGCAAAGCCGAGCGCGAGAACGAGGCCGGTCGCTCCCCCGGCGAGCAGGACCGCGAAGGCAAGCTCGATCGAGGTGAGGGCGCGCAGGTCGACCGCCGTGAGGCTCGACCCGATGAGGCGGGCCGCATGGGCGAGGTCGGTGATCCGCAAGGGCGATGCCGGTCCGAACGCGGCGCGGATCGAAGCGGCGACGCTCTCCGGATTGTCGCTCGAGCGCACGAGCACGATTTCGGCGTGCGGGTCGCCGGAGCGTGCGGCGACATAGCTGGCATTGGCGACGAGGAAGCTGTCTCGCGGTGCGGTCGGAAACTCCGTGACCACACCGACGAAATGGAAAGGCACGGTCACATAACGATGCTCTGTATTTTGCAGGCGCAGATTGAGGAGATCCCCCAGGCCAAGCTGAAAATCATTGACCGTCTCCTGCGACACCAGCACCCCGTCGGGGGTCGCCGCCAGTCTCGCGAGCGTCGCCCGCGCGTCGCGATCGGCGAAATAGGCGTCGGCGATCGGGGTTGCGCGCTCGATCCGGGCAGGATCGATGCCGTAGAGGTCCTGCAGGTCGTTGCCGACATAGGCGTAGCGGTGCTGCATCGGCTCGGCCGCAGCGACACCCGCGAGCGCCGCGATGTCGCCGAGGCGATCTCCCGCCGGGCTCGCCGCCGTTCCCGTGACGGTGACATCGGCGCCGTTGGTGAGCTGAGCGTCGACGAGAAGCTGGGCGTTATAGGTCGTGTTGAAGATTGCGGTTGCGGTGGCAAAGGAGATGGCGAGCGCCGCGAGCGCTGCTCCGGATGCGATCCGGACATTCTGGCGGCTGAGCGAGGCAGCGACCGGATCGGCAAGCCGGCCGGCAAGAGGCCGCAGCGCCCGTACGAGGACGCTTCGCCCCGCCGCAACAGCCGCCCGGCCGACGCGCAGCGCGAGCAGGCCGGCCCCGATCCAGAACAGCAGTGGCGCGAGGAACGCGGTCGCATCGACCGAAGTTGCGGCAACGCCCTCGGGCGCAAGAACCACCTGGTAGCCGGTGCTCGCGCTGCGCCAGAAGGCAATGGCGGAGAGGATGAGGAGAACGACATCCACGTAACCTCGGCGCCAGAGCGGCGTCGAGGGCACGGGGAGTTGCGCCCGCCGCGAGGCGACGCTGCCTTCGCGCAGGTCGAGAAGGGCAGGCGCGACGACCGCCGCAAGCGCCAGCGCGATGCCGCTTGCGAAGGTCCCGCCAAGCCAGGCAAGGACGATGCTCGATTGCAGATCGGCGCCGAGGATGAACGTCCCCAGAAGAGCCGCCATCAGCGTCCCGCCGAGCGCGCCGATCAGCGCCACGCTGCCGCCCTCGGCGAGGGCGAGGCGAAGGATTCGTCCGCTGTCGGCACCGCGCAGGCTCAACAGCGCCTGCTCGCGGCGGCGGCGCTCGGCTCCCGACTGGACGACCGCGAAGCTCAGGAGCACGGCGAGGACGATGCCGGGCAGGCCAAGGAAGAACAGGAGGATCTGCGCGTAGAGCGCATCTTGGCGTGCGGCGGAGAGGCGCGCCGCCAGGTTGTCGCCGATCTCGGCCGCACCGGCGGCACGCACCTCGAAATTCTTGGCCCGCCCGGTCGCGTCGAGATAAGCGGCCTCTGGTGTAGCAGGGAGGCGCGCATGATCGAGCGTCGCGTGGATCTCGTAGCGAGCCCCGGTTCCCGGCTTTTGCGCCGCTTCGCCGAACAGCTTGGCCCAGGTGCCGGCAGGCAGCAGGATGACGTTGTCCGGCGGAGCCGTCGGGCCCGGGCCCTTCTGCGGGCCGATCGTCTGGAACATCGCGTCCGCGTTCGGGAGATCGACGATACCATCGACCCTCACCTCATCGCGACGACCGTCGTCGCGCATGATCGTGACGCTGTCGCCGATGCCGGCATGGAGATTGGCGGCGGTCTGCTGGGCGACCAGCACACCGGTGATGCTTCCGAGCAGGAGCCGGATCTGGCCGGGAAAAGCTTCGGCATAGCCCGGCCCAATGCCCAGCACCTCACCTGCGCCGGTCGTCTGGGCGGTGCCGCCCGTCATCGCTTCGAGGCCGGCGACATCCGCGTAGCCGACGATCTCGGCACTACGCGTGGGCGCTGAGGCCGAGAGCATCGGCAGCAGGCCCGCGGCATCGGTCCCGGCCCGCAGCGCGATCTGCCAGTCGACCGGCACGCCCGCCAAGGCCCTGCTCGTCATGGTCTTGGCGCTCATCGACGCAAATATGCCGATGGCCCCGATGAGCGCCGTCGCGATCGCGATTCCGGAGGCCGCGAGAACGAGGCGCGGCAACCGGTGCGCCAGCACGCCTCTTGTCCAGGCGAGGATCATGAGGCTCTCTCCTTTGCCTCATCCGTCCGCAGGCGGCCCGCCTGCATCCGCCAGCGCCGCTCGAGCCGATTGGCCACGGCCGGATCATGGGTGGCGACGACGAGCGCCGTTTCGGTGCCATCGAGCATGGCGAGGAGCGCGTCGAGAAGCCTCTGGCCCGTTTCCTGATCGAGCTGTCCGGTCGGCTCGTCGGCGAGCAGCACCTTGGGACGCGTCGCAAGGGCGCGCGCCACGGCCACACGCTGCATCTCGCCGCCTGAGAGCTGGTCCGGAAGCTTGTCGGCGAGCCCGGCGAGCGACAGCAGACCCAAGGCCTCCACCGGATCCATCGCGCCGGACGCATCGAGATCGGCGATCTCGAGCGACAGGCGAACATTCTCGACGGCCGTCAAGGCTGGCAGAAGCGAGGGGAATTGGAAGACGAAGCCGATCTGGCGGGGGCGAAGAGGCACGTCCTGCCGCAGCCCCGGCCAAGACATTTCACCGGAGCTCGGCAACAGCAACCCGGCCATGAGGTTGAGGAGGGTCGACTTGCCGCTTCCCGACGGGCCGGTGATCGCAATGCGGTCGCCGGAGACAATTTGGCAGGATGCATCAGCCACCGCTTCGATCGCACGGTCGCCCATCGTGAAACTTCGCGACGCCATCCGGACCTCGATGAGGGGCGGCATCTCGATCAGTGGCAGCCCGCCGGCTCCGACCCACGCCTCGGCGGATGGCCGCGCGCAGGGCGGTTCGGTCAGCCGAGCGGCCTGACGGTTCGGAGCGGGTTTCTCGACCGCGACGATGCGCCCATCCGTAATTCGCAGCATGCGCGTAGCGGCCGCGCCGAGCGCCAGGCTGTGGGTGGCGATCAGCGCCGCCCCGCCCCGCCTGCGACGCATCTCGATGAGATCGAGGATCTTGGCCTCGGTCTCGGCGTCGATCTCGGCGGTCGGCTCATCCGCCAGAAGCAACGGTGGATCGGCCGCAAGCGCGACAGCGAGGCCGGCGCGCGCCAGCTCGCCGCCCGAGAGCGTCGAAGGGAGCGCCGCGCCGCGATCTTCGAGCCCGACGAGGCGCAGGAGCTCGACGATAGCGGCGGCATCCGGCTTGCCGCGCAGCTGCATCTGGAGGCGAATATTCTGCGCCAGCGTGAGATGGTCGAAGAGGTTATTCGATTGGGCGAGGAAGCCGATACAGGCGCCGCGCAACGCGGCCTGCTCCGCCTCGGGCCGGCGTGTCATGCGTCTTCCGGCAATCGTGACGAGGCCGCCATCCGGCTCCTCGATACCCGCGAGGCAAGCGAGCAGCGTCGACTTGCCGCTGCCCGAAGGACCGACGAGCGCGACCGTCTCGCCGGCCTCGATCGTCAGGCTGACGCCCCGCAACGCCCGAACCTCGGCGTCTCCCGGGTGGTAGAATTTGAACAGGTCCTCGACTTCGACGATCGCCATCTCATTTCCAACGGAACGACCCGGCCATCAGCGTCCACTGGTCGGCATTGTCGGCCCCGGCGGGCGCCGAAAAGGTGAGCGTCGCGAGCTTGCCCATGTGCTCTATCAAGTAGAGCTCATTCTCGAGGCGGATCTGCTTGTTGGTCACCGGATTGGGATCGGAGTTCGACGTATAGACGATCTGCACGGCCGGGCCGGAGGTGAGCTTGACGCCCTTGATTGCCGAGATCTTCACGGCGCGTCCATTCTTCTCCAGCTCGGCGGCCTCGCGGAGGCGTGCGCTCGCCGCGCTCGGCGCCGCCGAGGATGGTGCCACGGTGACATCGATCTCGCCATATTTGTCGGCGAAGGAGACGCCGCTCGGCGTTTCCTTGCGCGCCCAGCCTTCGGGAACCTTCAGCGAGAAGCCTAGCGGCGACTGATAGGTGATGAACACCTGATTGTCGGGGATGTCGCCCGGCGGGTTCTTCTCCGGCGCCATTGCGCTTTCTTCCGCGCGCGGAGCGCCCGGGACCGCAAGCAGGCCAAGCGGCAAGGCAGTCATCGCGGCAACCATCGCGAATACGCGGAGTCCCGCTCGGGAGTTGCTGGTGAGGATCATGGCGTCGTCACTTCTTGACCCCGGCTCGCACCATGGCGTCGGTGATCACCTTGTTGCAAGTCTCGTCGTCGTCCTTCTTGACGGCCTCGATCGCCTTCTTCCTGGCGTCCTCGAGGATCGTCTTGGCCTTGGCGGTGAATGCCGAGCCTTTCGCGGCCTGATCGAGCTGAGCCATATCGGCCTCGCAATCGGCGCGGGCGGTGCCGATGGAGGCGAGGCCGGTGAAGGCGAGGAGCATGATGAGCTTGCCGCTACGATGTGACATGGTCTTCTCCATTGTCGGGCTTCGGATGAGGGTGAAGGGTCGGCGATGCCGAATGGCGCTGCTCATTCGGCGGGGAGCGAGACCGCCCGCGGCGTCGGGCGGATCAGCTCGGTCAAGCCGAGCCAGACGGGGACGGCGATGAAGATCGTGGCGATGGCGGCGAAGACGAGGCCGCAGAAGATCGCGAGCGAGAACATCTGCAGCGGCTCGGCGCCCAGGAAATAGAGGCTGAGCGCGCCCGCGATGACGGTTGCGACCGTCAGCAATGAGCGGCGAAGCACTTGCGTCAGGCTGAGGTCGACGATGGCGCGCAACTGATCTTGCGGCAGCTCGTCTTGCGCTCGCGGAGCGGCGGCTTGCAGGTTCTCTCGGATACGGTCGAACACCACCACCGAATTGTTCACCGCGTAACCCATGACGGTGAGGATCGCCGCGATGAAGGTGACGTCGATCTCGAGGGAGAACAGCGAGAAGACGGCGATCACCAGGAAGGAGGAGATGAGGACGCAGGCGAGGGTTGCGGCCGCATAGCGCCATCCGAAGCGGATGCTGACGAGCGCCGCGAGCGCGGCCAGCGCCAGGCAGATGGCGATCACCGCCTGGCGTGCGAGATCCTGGGCAACGGCTGGATCGGCGGTGTTCTCCTGATACGCCACCTTGTCGCCATAGGCGGTGCGGAATTGCTCGACGATGCGGGTGATCTTGCCTTGATCCAACGCATCGTCGAAGCGGGCCGCGACCTGATCGTGTTGCGCCCCGCCGATGGCGACCGTGGCGGCTCCGATCCCCGAACCCGCGATGGTATCGATCGCCTCGGCCTGCGTGATCGGTGTTCCGGCAAGGCTGATGTCGAGCGCGGTGCCGGCCTTGAAATCGATGTCGTAATTGAAGGGGCGCGTCGCGATGCTCCAAGCTCCGACGAGCGCTATGAGGCCGAATAGGGCGAATAGCGTCGGCGTCAGGCGCAGGAAGGGCAGCGGCCGCGGCGGCGCGACCGTCTCAACTTGGCGTTCGGGCACGCCCGACAGCAGCAGCAGCGCGCCGACCAGGCCGAGATTGCACAGGAGGCTCAGCGCCACGCCGATGGTCGTGGTCAGTGCGAAGCCGCGGATCGGACCGATGCCGGCGATGAACAGCACCATGGCGACGATCAGATTGGCGAGGCTGGCATCGAGGACCGTGCGGCCGGCCGCCCGCAAGCTGCGCCACAATGCCTCGCGCCCGGAGCCCGCCTGGCGTCGCTCTTCACGCAAGCGCTCGAAGAGCAGGATGTTGGCGTCGGCCGCGATGCCGATGCCCAGAACGAAGGCCACGATGGCGGCGATCGACAAGGTGGCGTCGAGCGCGTTGAAGGCCGCCAGCATGGCCCAGAGATAGGCGAGGAGGCCGACGACCGCGAAGGCCGCCTGCGCCCGGTAGACGATGCCGAGCAGAGCGAAGACGATGCCGAGCGCCACCACGCCCGCCGTCATGGTGGCCGAGAAGTCGGCCGCGCCCAGGACGCCGCCGACCGTGTTCGTCCATTTGACCTCGAGCTGCACGGGAAGAGCCGGCCCTTGCAGCAATTGCTGCGCCTGATCCTTGGTCGCGTCGCCTGCCAGGAGAACACGGATCTGCGCCGGCGATTCGACCCGGATATCGGGTTCGGCGACGCCGCTGGCATTGGCGCGACGCGCCAGCTCGCGCGCCGTCGAAAGGAGATCCGTGCGGCTCGGCTCGGCGCTGCCCGGCACCGATGCCGCCACATACAAAATCTCGGACCCGCCTCGGAATTCGAGGCCGATCCGGGTGGATCGCAGCAGGCTCGGCGCCGTCACGGCGATCAGTGCGCAGATGGCGGCCGCGACCGCGACGGCGATCCGTGATCTCGATAGCATCATCGACCATCCCGGGATTCGAGGGCAGGGGGAGATCGCTGGACGAGATTTCGCCCGGCGACGCTGCAACGCAGCCCGCTCGACCTAGGAGGTCAGACTTAGGGGAGAATTAGCCGGGGGGAGATTCAGCTTGCCGCCGGGAACCAGACCCGGACCAGGAGCCCGGCCGGATCCTGGCGGTTCGAGATGTTCACCTCGATGCCGTTGCGTCTCGCGATCGCGTCCACGATCGCAAGCCCAAGCCCGCTACCCTCAAGGAGTCCGTTGCTCTCGACAAGGCCGTCACCCTCGACAAACCCACTGCCCCCGATCTTTGGCGGCGCGGCGCGAAAGAAGCGGTCGAAGAGCCTCGGCAAATCGCTTTCGCTGACGCCGCCGCCGGTATCTGCTACCTCGACGACCGCACCCGCACCCTGGCGTCGGATGCTGAGATCGATCGTCCCGCCCGCCGGCGTGTAGCGCACGGCATTGTCGATCAGGTTGCCGAACAGGATCTTCAATTCGGCAGCGACAGCGGAAATCTCCGCGGGCTCGCGCGCCGCGATCCCGAGGTCCACGCCCTTGCGGCTGGCGATCGAGACATGTTCCGCCATGCATTCGGTGACGAGGCTTGCGAGATCGAGGCGCTCGGGCGGGGCAGACTCTCTCGGAGCCTCGAAGCGCGCCATCTTCAGCAGCTGATCGAGCAGCGTCGAGGCGCGCCGGATGCCATCTCCCAATTCGACCGTCCGGCCGTCCGAACCCTTCTCGTTCGCGGCGCCTCCGAGGTTCTCGACTTGCAGCCGCAAAGCCGTCAAGGGCGTGCGCAACTCATGCGCCGCATCGGAAACGAAGCGCCGCTGCTGGTCGAGCGCGTGTTGCAGGCGCGCGATCAGGACGTTCATCGCCTCGACGAGCGGGCTGACTTCCTCGGGCACATCGGCGGTCGACAGCTTCTCCTTGCTGTCCGTGCCGCGCGCCGCGATGGTGCGCGCCAGCTGCGTCAGCTGGCCGAGAACCCGGCCGAGCGACCAGGTGATGACGAGCCAGGCGAGCGGAATGACGATCAGGATCGGGGCTGCTGCGCTCAAGGCCGCCCGTTCGGCGAATTCGCGACGCACCGACATACGCTGCGCCACCTGCACGGTCCGGTGCGCGTCGGCCGAAGTGTAGACGCGCCAATCCTCTCCGCCGGCCTCGATCGTCGAGAAGCCGAGCCCGGGCTGGCGCGGCACCACAATCGAACTCGGCGAGGCCCGAAGCCGCTCGCCGGCGGCGTTCCAGATATCGATCGCGAAATCATCCTCGGGATCGTGCTCGACCGGCGGGCCGGCGCTTTCGGGCAAGCCCTCTCCGGCGTTGAGGGCGATCTGGCGCAGCTGCCCGTCGAGGACGCTCGCCGCTTCGCTGTGCGCCAGCTCATAGGACACGATGACGGCGACCGCCCCGACGATCGCGAGAAGCGCCGTCATCCAGATGAGGGCGCTGCGGCGCAGCGACGTCACTGCGCGTCCTTGACGATCATCCAGCCCGCCCCGCGGACATTGCGGATGATGTCCTTGTCGAATTTCTTGCGGATCGAATGAATGAGCACTTCGACCGCATTGCTCCCCACTTCCTCGGCCCAACCATAGAGCCTTTCTTCGAGCTGAGTGCGCGAGAAGATGGTTCCGGCACGGGCCATCATGGCCTGCATTAGCGCGAATTCGCGCGCCGGCAGCAGCAGCGTCCTGCCGCGATAGGTGAGCTCGTGGCTGGCGAGGTCCAAAGCGATCTCGCCGGCCTCGAGCAGCGATCGGGCAAACCCATCATGGCGGCGGAGCACGGCCCGCATCCGGGCGAGGAGCTCGCGCGCCTCGAAGGGCTTGACCACATAGTCGTCGGCGCCGAGATCGAGCCCCGATATGCGCTCGTCGAGCCCGTCCCGCGCCGTGATGATCAAGACCGGAACGCCATTGCCGTTGCGCCTTGCGGATTTCAGAATCTCGAGACCCGAAGGCCCCGGAAGGCCAAGGTCCAACAGGACGAGCGAATGCCCGCCTGTGGCGAGCGCTTCCTGGCCATCCGCCCCGGTTCGCGCCCAGTCGACGGACAGGCCTTCATCGCGCAGCGCCCTTGCGAGGCTCGCGCCGATCATCCGGTCATCCTCGATCAACAGAACACGCATGCAAGCACCGTCCTCGGCTCAAATCCACAGAGAGCCTATGTCGTCATCCCATAATGAGAGCGCGGGGCGCGGTTGGAAACGCCGCGCCACGCCCATCACTTCACTTCGATGACATTGGCTTGGCACGATTGAGGCGCGATTGCGGACGCCCTCGCATTGCGGCCCCCGCTGCCTTTCCACCCGGCTCCCGGCATGGTTGAATAGGTCGCGGCGCTCCTGCGCGCCGAGATTCTGAGTTCGAGGTCCCAACTTGCCGACCACCATTCCGCCCGAAAAGCCGCGTGTCGGCCTGTTCGTGACTTGCCTCGTCGACCTCATCCGGCCCTCCGTCGGATTTGCGGCCGTGAAGCTGCTGGAGGATGCGGGTTGCAGCGTCGAGGTGCCGAGCCAGACCTGCTGCGGCCAGCCGGCCTATAATTCGGGCGACCGGGCGAGCGCCAAGGCGATCGCGAGCCGCATCATCGCGACCTTTTCGGGATTCGATTATGTGGTGGCGCCGTCCGGCTCCTGCGCCGGCATGATCCGGGCGCATTTCCCAGAACTGTTCGCCGACGACCCCAACCTCATCGGGCCCGCCCAGGCGCTCGCCGAGAAGACCTATGAGCTCATCTCCTTCCTGGTCGATGTGAGGAAGATCGAGCGCGTCAAGGCGCGCTTCGAGGGCACCGTCACCTATCATGATTCCTGCTCGGGCCTGCGCGAGCTCGGCATCAGGGCCCAGCCGCGCAAGCTGCTGCAGAGCATCGAGGGGCTCGAGCTCGCCGAGCTCGCGGATGCGGATGTCTGCTGCGGCTTTGGCGGCACCTTCGCGGTGAAATATGGCGACATCTCCAATGCGATCGTCACCGAGAAGGTCGCCAAGGTGAAGGCGAGCGGAGCGCCGACGCTGCTCGCCGGCGATCTCGGCTGCCTGATGAACATGGCCGGCAAGCTGTCGCGCCAGGGCGAGAGCATCGCGGTGCGCCATGTGGCCGAGGTGCTGGCCGGCATGACGGGAGAACCGCCGATCGGGGCGCCGTCGCCGAAGGGGTGAGAGGTCTTACCCTCTCCCGCCACTTGAGGCGGGAGAGGGTGCCGAGACCATAGCTCGAAGCACGCTGAGAGCGTTCGCTCACAGCTATGGTCGAGGCGGGTGAGGGACGCCGGTGAAGCGCTCAACCGTCCCTCATCCGCCCTCACTTCGTTCGGGCACCTTCTCCCGCGAAGAGGCGGGAGAAGGAAAGTGGTGACTCGCATCTTTGCTTAGTTGCCTCAAATATCGCATCATTTCGCCGGAAAAGCGCACAACCACTTTTCGAACATGATGCTTTGGGGAGTGACCGTGATGTTCAGCGAGGCGGATCTCGAAGCGGCCCGCGCGGCGGGCGTCCTGGACGAGGCGGGCTACCTCAAGCTCAAGGCCTTCCTGGCCGGGCGCGTCAGCCTGCAGCCGGCGCCAGCGGCGCCAAGTCAAACCCAAAGCCAGAACCAGGATCCGGCCGCGGAGAAGCCGCGCTTCGACGTCACCCATGTGCTCTGGTACACGGGCGCGCTCCTGGTGATGACCGCGATGGGCATGTTCTCGACCACCGCCTTCGCGGCGCTCGGCGGCGGCGCCCTGACGGTGACGGGCCTGCTCTACGCGGCAGGCTTCCTCGCGCTCGGGAACCATCTATGGGGCAAGAACCTGCGCACCCCCGGCGGGCTCGCGATCGCGGTCGCGGTCAGCATGGTGCCGCTCTCCGTCTACGGCATCCAGGACGCTTTCGACATGTGGGGCACGGGCAACGCCAATCCCGGCCATTACCGCGACTTCTTCGAATATATCCGGGGCGGCTGGGTGATCATGGAGGTCGCGACCGTGATCGCTGCGCTGGTCGCGCTCCGCTTCTGGCCGTTCCCCTTCATCGTCTTCGTCGGAACCTTCGCGCTCTGGTTCATGTCGATGGATCTCGCCATCTGGTTCACCGGCGGCCGCTTCGAGGAATACGACACGCGCCGCGAGGTCTCGATGTTCTTCGGCCTCGCCATGATCCTCGTCGCCTGGCTCACCGATCTGCGTCGTCCGCGCGGCGGCGACTTCGCGTTCTGGCTACACCTGTTCGGCGTCATGTGCTTCTGGGGCGGGCTCAGCCTGCACGCTTCCGACAACAATCTCGCCAAGGCCCTTTATTGCCTGATCAATATCGGCCTCATTTTCCTCGGCGTGTTCCTGGGACGGCGCGTCTATGCGGTGTTCGGCACCATCGGCATCATGCTCTATCTCGGCGACCTCTCCTGGCGCGTCTTCGACAATGTGCTGCTGTTCTCCTTCGCGCTCTCGGGGATCGGCGTCGGCGTCATCGCGCTCGGCTTGCTGGTGCATCGCAACGAGGCTCGGCTCGCCGCCTGGATGGCCCGCAACCTGCCGCCCGGCCTCAGCGCCTTGCGGCCCGCCCATGCGCGTGTGGTGGGGTGAAACCGATCGAAGCTCAGCGATCCGCGGCGGCGCGGCGCAGGCGGTCGTTGATCGCCTCGCCGAGCCCGCTCTCGGGGATGGGCACGACCGCAATGCGTGGCTGCGACGTTCCGGCCAATCGCGCATCGAGCTCGCGCAGATGGGCGAAGAGATTGGCGGCGGCCTCGGCGAGATCGCCCTTGCGGCTCAGGTCGAGCACCGCCGGCGCGCTCTCGATGCCGGGTGGGCGCGCATCCCCGAACAGAAGGGCGGCCTCGCCGGACCGTAGGGCGCGCGCCTCGAGCCGCAGCTTGGCGCGCGGCGCGTAATGGGAGGCGAGAAGGCCAGGCGACAAGGGCTGCGGCTTGTCGCCTGCGGATCCGCTCTTCGGCGCTTCCGCGATCTTGCCGATCACCTGCTCGATGGCCTCGCGCGTGACGCCGCCGGCACGCAGCAGCAGGGGCTGGCCCCCGAGGCAGGCGATAATGGTCGATTCGAGGCCGATCGGTGCAGCGCCCGCATCGATGACCGCATCGATGCGCCCCTCGAGATCGGCCATCACATGGGCCACCGCGGTCGGGCTGACATGGCCGGAGCGGTTGGCGGAAGGCGCGACGATCGGACGCCCGGCCGCCACCAGCATCGCATGCGCCAGGGGGTGGGCCGGCACGCGCAGCGCCACGCTGTCGAGCCCGGCGCGGGCGAGATCGCAGACGGTGGCGCCATCGGCAAGCGGCACCACCAGCGTCAGCGCGCCCGGCCAGAAGGCGCGGGCGAGCTCGCGCGCGGCGGCGTCGAAGCGGCCTTGCGGCAGCGCCGCCTCGAGGCCGGTCAGATGGGCGATCAGCGGATTGAAGGCCGGCCGCCCCTTCGCGGCGTAGAGAGCCGCGACCGCGCCTGGGTCCGTGGCATCGGCGCCGAGGCCATAGACCGTCTCGGTCGGGAAGGCGACGAGGCCCCCCTGGCGCAACAAGGCGGCCGCCGCCGCGATGCCCGAAGCATCGGGCCGCAAGAGGCGCGTGGCCGGCATTCTAAATCCCTCGGATTGACGGGCGTTGGTTCATCGCTCAACTATCGGATACGAGGCGCCGCTCGGGTGGCGCCGCCATGTCGCTTCCGCCGCGCTTGCCCGTCTTGTCAAGCGAGGGCGGGGGCAAATGCTTCGAGGAGGGCCTCATGACCTATCGCGCACCGGTCGCCGACATGCTGTTTGCGATGCGCCACGTCGCCGGGCTCGACCGGCTGATCGCCGATGGGCTGGCGCCGGGGCTCGAAGAGGATATGAGCGAGGCGATCCTCGAGGAGGCGGCGAAATTCGCCGGCGAGCGCCTGGCGCCGCTCAATCGCGTGGGCGACCAGCAGGGCGCGCGCTTCAAGGAGGGCGCGGTCACGACGGCGCCCGGCTTCCGCGAAGCCTATCGGGACTGGGCGGCGGGCGGCTGGAACGCGTTGACGGGCCCGGCCGAATTCGGCGGCCAGGGCCTGCCGATGCTGCTCGCCACGGCCTGCGGCGAGATGTGGAATGCGGCCTGCATGTCCTTCAGCCTCGGCCCGCTCCTGACCTTCGGGGCGGTCGAGGCGCTCGCCGCGCATGGCACGAAGGAGCTCAAGGACATCTATCTCGCCAAGCTCGTCTCGGGCGAATGGATGGGCACCATGAACCTCACCGAGCCGCAGGCGGGCTCGGATCTCTCAGCCCTGCGCAGCAAGGCGGAGCGGGCCGGCGACGGCTCCTACAGGATCAAGGGGCAGAAGATCTTCATCACCTATGGCGAGCATGACCAGACGGACAACATCATCCATCTGGTGCTGGCGCGGCTGCCCGACGCGCCGCCCGGCACGCGCGGCATCTCGCTGTTCCTGGTGCCGAAATTCCTGGTGCGGCCCGACGGCTCGCTCGGCGAAGCCAATGATGTGCGCTGCCATTCGATCGAGCACAAGCTCGGCATCCATGCCTCGCCGACCTGCACCATGGTCTATGGCGACAAGGGCGGCGCCACCGGCTTCCTGATCGGCGAGGAGAATCGCGGCCTCGCCTGCATGTTCACCATGATGAACAATGCGCGCCTCAATGTCGCGGCGCAGGGCGTCGCCATCGCCGAGCGCGCCACCCAGCAAGCGCTCGCCTTTGCGCAGGAGCGGCGCCAGGGGCGGGCGCCCGGCGCCAAAGGCGACGGCATGAGCCCGATCGCCGAGCAACCCGATGTGCGGCGGATGCTCGCGACCATGCGCGGCCTCACCCAGGCGGCGCGCGCCTTGTGCCTGCTCACCGCCGAGGCCATCGACCGCTCGCATCGCTCGCCCGATGCGGCAGCGCGGCTCGCCGCCTCCGAGCGCGCCGCCATCCTCACCCCGATCGCCAAGGCCTTCTCGACGGATATCGGCGTCGAGGTCGCCTCGCTCGGCGTGCAGGTGCATGGCGGCATGGGCTTCATCGAGGAGACGGGGGCCGCGCAGCATCTGCGCGACGCCCGCATCGCCCCGATCTATGAGGGCACGAACGGCATCCAGGCGATCGATCTCGTCACCCGCAAGCTGCCGCTCTCGGACGGGCAGGCGGTCGCCGCCATCATCTCCGGCATGCGCGCCACGGGGCAAAAACTCGTCGGCATCAACAGCCCCGCCTTCGGCCAGATGGCGGCACGGCTGCGCGATGCCGTTGAGGCGCTCGACCGGGCGACCCAATATATGCTGGCGACCGTCAAAGCCGGTTCGTCCGATGCGCTCTGTGGCGCCGCACCTTATCTGCGCCTGTTCGCCATCGCGCAGGGCGCGGCTTCGCTCGCCGAGACGGCACTCGCCGCGCATGCGTCCCTCTCCAAGGGCGACACCGACCCGGCGCAGTCCGGGCGGATCGCGATTGCGCGCTTCTTCGCCGAGAACGTCGCGACCGGCGCCTCCGGCCTCGAGACCGCCGTCACGGCGGGCGCGGCCTCGGTGCAGGAAGCCTCCCTGGCGCTTGCCTCTTGACGGCAGAAGACGGCCCCAAACTCAGCGATCGCGATCTGCGTCGCAGCACTCTTCGCGGCCGCACCTGTCTGGTCGCCGGCGCCTCGCGCGGAGTCGGCCGCGGCATCGCGCTCGGGCTCGGCGAGGCCGGCGCGCGCGTCATCGTCACGGCCCGCTCCTCGGAAGCGGGCGCTGCGACCGACGGGCGCCCCGAGACCATCGAGGAGGTGGCGCGCGAGGTGACGGCCAAAGGCGGCGACGGGTTGCTGTTTCGCTGCGACCATACGCAGGCGCGCGAGCTCGACCAGCTGGCCGCCTATGTGAGGCGAGTGGCGCCGCGGCTCGATCTCCTGGTGCTCAACGTGTTCGGCGGCAATGACGGCTTCGACGGCGAGCGCTATCCGGACGGCTCGAGCTATGGCACGCCTTTCTGGCGCCGCCCCGCCTCGAGGCTCGGCCGACTGATGGAAACGGCGCTCTACGCCAACCTCCTCACCGCCCAGGCGCTGGCGCCGTTCATGGTGGCGGCCGGCGCCGGGCTGATCATCGCCACGACCTTCGACGCCGACGGCGCTTATCTCGGCGATGCCTTTCACGATCTCGCCATGGCGGCGACGGCGCGGCTCGGTTTCGTCATGGCCCGCGATCTCGCGCCCCATGGCGTGACGGCGCTGTCGCTGTCGCCAGGCCTGGTGCGCACCGAGCGCGCCATCGAGGCGGGGCTCGGCGAGGCGGCGAGCGAGAGCCCGATATTCGTCGGGCGCATCGCCGCGGCGCTCGCTGCCGACGCCGACGTCGCCCGCTTTGCCGGGCAGGTGCTGCATGCGGCCGATCTCGGACGGCTCTACGGTGTAAAAGATGTGGATGGCAGTGAGCCCGCGCGCTACAACCCATTCAGCAATGGGGATGCAGCAACATGACGCTGACGCCGACGCCCAAGGACGTGACGATCTCGCGGGAGGATGGTGTCGCCATCATTTCCATCACGCGGCCGGACAAGAAGAACGCCCTCACCGGCGCCATGTACGACGCGATGACCGCGGTGCTGAGCCTCAGCGCCAACGAGGCGGCGATCGGCGCTGTCGTGATCACCGGCTCGAACGGCGTGTTCACGGCCGGCAACGACATCAATGACTTCCTCGCCTATAAGGGGGATATGGGGGCATCGCCGGGCCTGCGCTTCATCAAGGCGCTGGCGCGTTTCGAGAAGCCGCTGGTGGCAGCCGTCGACGGGCTGGCGATCGGCATCGGCACGACGATGCTGCTGCATTGCGACCTCGTCTATGCGAGCCCCGCGGCAGTGCTGAAAATCCCCTTCGTCGATCTCGGCCTGACGCCGGAAGGCGCGTCCTCGGTGCTGTTGCCGCGGCGCTGCGGCATGGCGCGGGCGAGCGAGCTTCTGCTGCTCGGCGAGGCGATCCCGGCGGAACGGGCCGAAGACTTCGGCCTCGTCAACGGCGTGGTGCCGGCGGCCGAACTGCGCGAGCACGCCATCGCCAAGGCCAAGGCGCTCTCGAAGAAGCCCCAGAAAGCGCTGGCGGCGACCCGCAAGATGTTGCGCGGCGACCCCGGCGAGCTGACCCTGGTGATGGACAAGGAAGGCCGGGAATTCGCGGCGCGCCTCACCATGCCCGAGGCGCGCGCCGCCTTCATGGCCTTCGCCAACAAGGACAGGCTGGCCTGACCCGCAGCTAGGAGTGATCCGATGAGCTCGCCCGACACCAAGCCGCTCGCTGGCAGAACGCTGTTCATCACCGGTGCCTCGCGCGGCATCGGGCTCGCCATCGCGCTGAAATGCGCGCGCGACGGCGCCAATGTGGCGATCGCCGCCAAGACGACCGAGCCGCACCCAAAACTGCCGGGCACGATCTTCTCGGCGGCCGAGGAGGTCGAGGCGGCGGGCGGCAAGGCGCTGCCGCTGCAGGTCGACATCCGCGACGAGGAGGGCGTGAAGGCCGCCCTGGACAAGACGGTCGCGACCTTCGGCGGCCTCGACATCGTCGTCAACAATGCGAGCGCCATCAGCCTCACGCCGAGCCAGGCGACCGACATGAAGCGCTTCGACCTGATGCACCAGATCAATGCGCGCGGCACCTTCATGGTGTCGAAATACGCGATCCCGCATCTCGCTCGGTCTGCGAACCCGCATATCCTGATGCTGTCGCCGCCGCTCGACATGAAGGAGAAATGGTTCGCGCCGCACACCGCTTATTCGATGGCGAAATACGGCATGAGCCTCGTCGTGCTCGGCCTTGCGGGCGAGCTGCGCGGCCAGGGCATCGCGGTCAATGCGCTGTGGCCGCGCACCACGATCGCCACCGCCGCGGTCAAGAACCTGCTCGGCGGGGACGCGCTGATGCACGCCTCGCGCACGCCCGAAATCCTGGCCGACGCCGCCTACCGGATATTCGCCAAGCCGTCGCGGCAGCTCACGGGGCAGTTCCTGATCGACGACAGCTTCCTCGCAGGCGAAGGCGTGACCGATTTCGACCATTACCGGGTCGATCCGACGCAACCGCTCCATGTCGATTTCTTCGTGCCCGACGACAGCGTGGGGCCGGCGAGCCTGAAGCCGTCATCGTGACGTCGCGCCAGGCTGGACTCTAAGCGGCGCCCCATCTCGGAATCTCAGCGATGATCATCATCCACCGCCTGGAGCCGCGTACGGATGGGCGGGGAAAGGTCGCAACCCTCGTCCAGCATCAGCTTTCCGCCGGAGAGCCGATCCCGGCCGACACCGTCTGGGTCGATCTCTTCGAGCCGACGCGCGACGAGCAGCAGGCGGCCGAACTCTTCGCCAACATCTCGCTGCCGACGCCCGAGGAGATGGACGAGATCGAGCCTTCCGAGCTGCTCTACGCCGATGACGGGGCGCGCTACATGACGGCCCGGGTTCTGTGCCTCGCCAAGACCCACCGCCCGAAGATCGCCAATGTCAGCTTCATCCGCAAGGCAAACACCTTTGTCACGGTCCGCTACGACGACCCAAAACCCTTCCAGACCTTCGCGGCACGCGCCCAGCGTTCGGGCCTTGCCGGCAATGATGCGGAGGCGGTCTTCGTCGGGTTGATCGACGCCATCGTCGGACGCGCCGGCGAGATCCTGCGCGGCTCGGGAGACTCGATCGATGCGCTCTCCGAGGGCATATTCGAGCTCGCCGGCCACAAAGGGCGCCCGCAGACCGGCGAGTATCAGAAGACGCTCGCTACCCTCGGCCGCGAAGGCGGCCGCATCTCCAAGGCGCGCGAGAGCCTGGTCTCGATCGAGCTCATGCTGCGTTTCGCGAGCGCGGACGACGAACCCGGCGGCGAGGATGACGAGCCGCACGGCCATATCGGCACGATGCTGCGCGACATCTCCTCGCTCGAGACGCACACCGAATATCTCTTGGGCAAGGTGCAGTTCCTGCTCGACACCATCCTCGGCCTCGTCAATCTCAGCCAGAACGACATCATCAAGATCCTCTCGGTGATCACGGTGGTGTTCACGCCGCCGACCTTCTTCGCCTCGATGTACGGCATGAATTTCAAGAATATTCCCGAATATGACTGGTCTTATGGTTATCAATACGGACTCGTGCTGATGCTGTTATCGGCGATATTGCCATATGTCTTCTTCCGCTGGAAGAAATGGCTGTGATTTTCGTCAGGGCGCCAAGGGGCGCGCGCCGCCGCGACGGCAGCTGACGCGCCAGGGCCGCCCCCCGAGATGTGCGGACGCTACGCCATCACCTCCTCGCCCGAATTGCTGCGGGACGCCTTCGGTTATGTGGAGCAGCCGAACTTCCCGCCGCGCTACAATATCGCCCCGACCCAGCCCGTGCCGATCATCCGGCGCGAGCGCCGTGGCGATGGCGTCGCGACGCGTCATTTCGTGCTGGTGCGCTTCGGCTTCATCCCGGCCTTCGTCAAGGATCCGAAGAGCTTTCCGTTGATCATCAATGCACGCTCCGAGACCGCCCTCGACAAACCGAGCTTCCGGGCGGCGCTGATGCGCCGCCGCTGCCTGTTCATCGCCGACGCCTTCTATGAATGGCAGGCGGGCCGCAAGCCGAAGCGGGTCTTCATGCTGCGCCGGCCGGACGCCACGCCCTTCGCCATGGCGGGCTTATGGGAATGCTGGATGGGACAAGACGGTAGCGAGATCGACACGGCCTGCATTCTCACCACCACGGCCAACGGAACGCTCGCCGCCCTGCATGAGCGCATGCCGGTGATCATCGACCCGAAGGATTACGGTCCTTGGCTCGATTGCGATGGCGTCGAGGCGAGAGAGGCGATCCGGCTCGCCCGCCCGGCAGCGGACGAGGCGCTCGAGCTCATCGAGGTCTCACAGGCGGTGAACCGCGTCGCCAATGACGGGCCGTTCGTGCAGGCGCCGCTGCGGGGGTAGGTGGGCCTCTTCCCTCTCCCGCGCCCTTCGCGCGGGAGAGGGTGCCGAGACGAAGTCGAGGCGGGTGAGGGTGGATCGGAGAGCCATCTGCAATGCACAGGGGCGTGGATGCAGCTCGACCGTCCCTCATCCGCCCTCACTGCGTTCGGGCACCTTCTCCCGCGAAAGAGCGGGAGAAGGAAGAGCCCGACGCCCTCACCCTCCGATATTGAAGGCCGCGAGCGCCGCCATGTTGACGAGGTCGGCATCCTTGGCGCCGAGCGGCACGATCTGCACCGGCTTGTCGAGACCGACGATCAGCGGGCCGATCACCGTCGAGCCGCCGAGCTCCTGCAGCATCTTGGTCGAGATCGAAGCGGAGTGGAAAGCCGGCATGACCAGCACATTGGCCGGCCCGGTGAGGCGGCAGAACGGATAGGTCGAGGTCATCAGCTCGCGGTTCAGCGCCACATCGGCCGCCATCTCGCCGTCATACTCGAAATCGACGCGCATGGTATCGAGGATGTGCACCGCCTCCTGCACGAATTTGGTGCGCTCGCCCTTCGGGTGGCCGAAGGTCGAAAAGGCGAGAAGGGCGACGCGCGGCTCGTAGCCGAGACGACGCGCCACACCCGCCGCCTCGATGGCGATCTCGGCGATCTCCTGCCCGCTCGGCAATTCATGGATCGCGGTGTCGGCGACCAGGATGGTGCGCCCGCGCGTCAAGGCGATCGACAGGCCGATCATGCGATGGCCGGGCTTGGCATCGATGACGCGGCGCACATCCTCGAGCGCGATCGAGAAATTGCGCGTCACGCCGGTGACCATGGCGTCGGCATCGCCGAGCGCCACCATGGAGGCGGCGAAATGGTTGCGATCCTGATTGATCAGCCTTTGGCAGTCGCGGAACAGGAAGCCCTGGCGCTGCAGCCTCTCATAGAGGAATTGCGCATAGGCGGTGTTGCGATGCGAGAGGCGGGCATTGTGGATCTCGATGCCGTCGCGCGCCCCGATATCGATGCCGGCATGGGCGGCCGTCTCGCGGACACGGTCCTCGCGCCCGACCAGGATGGCGGTGCCGAGATCGCTCGCCACATAGGAGAGCGCGGCGCGGATCACCTGCTCCTCCTCGCCCTCGGCGAACACGACGCGCTTCGGGAAACGGCGCACCCGTTCGAAGATGCGCGAGAGCGTGCCGGCCGTGGGATCGCGGCGCGCGGAGAGCTGCACCTTGTAGGCCGCCATGTCGACGATCGGCCGGCGCGCCACGCTCGTATCCATGGCGGCCTTGGCGACCGCCATCGGCACGGTGTGGATGAGGCGCGGATCGAAAGGAGCCGGGATGATGTAGTCGCGTCCGAAGCGCGGGCGGGAGCCCTGATAGGCGGCCGCCACCTCGTCGGGGACGTCCTCGCGGGCGAGCGTCGCGAGCGCATTCGCGGCCGCGATCTTCATTTCCATGTTGATCGTGGTCGCCCGTACGTCGAGCGCGCCGCGGAAAATATAGGGGAAGCCGAGCACGTTGTTGACCTGGTTCGGATAGTCCGAGCGCCCGGTCGCCATGATGGCGTCGTCGCGGATCTGCGCCACCTCCTCGGCGGTGATCTCGGGATCGGGATTGGCCATGGCGAAGATGATCGGGTCCTTCGCCATCGAGCGGATCATGTCGGCCGTGAAGGCGCCCTTGACCGAGAGGCCGAAGACGATATCGGCGCCCTCCATCGCCTCGGCGAGGCTGCGCGCCTTGGTCTCGGAAGCATGTGCCGATTTCCACTGGTTCATGCCCTCGACGCGGCCCCTGTAGACCACGCCCTTGGTGTCGCACAGGATGACGTTGTCGGGCCTCACCCCCATCGCCTTGATCAGCTCGGCGCAGGCGATGCCGGCCGAGCCCGCCCCGTTGATGACGAGCCGGGCGGTCGCGATGTCGCGCCCGGTCAGATGCAGCGCATTGATCACGCCGGCCGAGGCGATGATGGCCGTGCCGTGCTGATCGTCATGGAAGACCGGAATATCCATCAATTCGCGCAGACGCGTCTCGATGATGAAGCATTCGGGCGCCCTGATATCCTCGAGATTGATACCGCCGAAGGTCGGCCCGAGATAGCGCACCGCATTGATGAAGGTGTCGGCATCCTCGGTCGCGACTTCGAGATCGATGGAATCGATATCGGCGAAGCGTTTGAACAGGACGGCCTTGCCCTCCATCACCGGCTTCGCCGCGAGCGCGCCCAGATTGCCGAGCCCGAGGATCGCCGTGCCGTTCGAGATCACGGCGACGAGATTGCCCTTGGCCGTATAGTCGTAGGCGCGCGAGGGATCCTCCGCGATCGCCAGCACCGGCACGGCGACGCCCGGCGAATAGGCGAGCGACAGATCGCGTTGCGTCGCCATGGGCTTCGTCGGCACGACCTCGATCTTGCCGGGGCGCCCCTGCGAATGGAACTGCAGGGCCTCCTGATCCGTGAAGCTCGGCCGGCTGCGGCGCTCGACGCGCTTGGGGGCTGGGGGGATCGTATCGTTCATGGCCGCTTCCTCAGTAGGCGCAGTTTCTTGGGGAGACGCAGTTTCTTGAACCGCTCCCGCGCGCCAAGTCCGCGTCTGCCGGGGGCAAGACCGCAGCGTCGCCGCCACAGCGGGATCGAAAGGCAACCCTAGAGCATTTCCCGCCGAAGAGGGAACCGGGCCGCGCCAAGAAAATGCGCCGGCGCCCGAAAAGGGTCGATCCCAAGCCTCGACCGATCCCAAGCCTCGACCGATCCCAAGCCTCGATCGAGCCTTGCTTCGGCCACAGAGTCTTAACTCCGTTTCAACGCGCTGGCGCCAGAGTGTGGCGGCTTCCCGCCGATACAGGCGGGATTGCGCCTGTGGAATGCGAGTATCGTCATGGCTGGTGTCAATCGCGGCCCTTTGCTGAGGGCCGATTTCGCCGACGTCCTGGATACGGTCGGTCGCGGTGCCGCGCTCCGATTGGAGGACGAGGAGCCTGGCCTCGGGCCGGCCGCCGGCAATTCGGCCGCTGCGTCGAGCTTCGATTTCCTACAGGCGCTCGACAGCATCGCGGAGCCGCAAACACAGGCCTCGCGGGAGGTGGGCAACGCCTTCGCCAATTTTTATGCGGACCTCGCCATCGAGGCGTTGGTCGAAGAGCCGTCGCTCGAGCCGCCCCCGCCCTATGTGGCAGAGCCGGAAACCCGTCCCACCCAGACCGCGTCTCAGAGCTCCGATCAGAGTTGCGATCAGAGTTGCGATCCTATGGCGCTCGTCGCCGAGCTTGGCCTGCGCCCCGGGCTGAAGCCGACGGAGCTCAAGCGCATCCGCCGCGCCTTCGCCCTCGATAACCATCCCGACCGTCTCGACCCCTCACGCCGCGAGCTCGCCTCGCGCCGCATGACGCTTGCCAACTCCCTCATCGACGAGGCCCTGCGGCGGACGAAGGCCCGGGGCTGAGGCTCCCCCTTCTCCCGCTCTTCGCGGGAGAAGGTGCCGAGGCGAAGCCGAGGCGGATGAGGGACAGTGGTGAAGCGCTCAACCGCCCCTCACCCGGCTCGACTGCGTCTCGCCACCCTCTCCCGCCTCAAGTGGCGGGAGAGGGTTAAAGAGGAGGCGCTTGCCGCAGTGCGGCCCTCATATCAGGATAGGCGCGGGCATCGGGGACCGAATGAGCGGGAGTTGCGGCGCGGATGGCTGTCTTGAACGGGAAGGCTGCGGCGAAGCCTCATGCATGATGTCGTCGCCCCGGTCTTCGCCATCACCGCGCTGCTGGCGCTCGTCAGCCTGCTCCTGCCGGTCGCGGCGAGGCTGCGCCTGCCTTTCGCGGTGCTGCTCGCTCTCGTCGGCTGCGCACTCGGATCGGTCATCGGCCTCGCCGAGGCGGACACCAGCGGGCGACCCCATGAGATGCTGCAGGCGCTCTCCAGCCTCAATCTGAGCGGCGAGGCCTTCCTCTACATCTTCCTGCCGACCTTGCTGTTCGAGACGGCGCTGAATGTCGATGTGCGCCGGCTGCTCGACGAGATCGCGCCGATCTTCCTCTTGGCCGTGGTGGCGGTGCTGGTCTCGACCGCGGTGGTCGGCCTGGCGCTGTGGCCGGCAGCGGATGTCGGCCTCACGGCCTGCCTGATGCTCGGCGCCATCCTCGCGACCACTGACCCGGTCGCTGTGGTCGCGGTGTTCCGCGACATCGGCGCGCCGCACCGGCTCTCCATCCTGGTCGAAGGCGAGAGCCTGTTCAACGACGCGGCGGCGATCGCCATCTTCGCGGTCCTGATCGGCCTGGTCACAGGCCAGAGCGAGGCATCGCTGCTGGGCGCTGCCGGCTCCTTCCTGCATGCGGTGCTGGGCGGACTTTTGCTCGGCGTCCTGGCGGGTGGCTTCATCTGCGTCCTCCTGCCGATGCTGCGCTCGCATCCTCTGGCCGAGGTGACGCTGACCATCGCGGTCGCCTATCTGAGCTTCGTGCTCGGCGACCATTATCTCGAGGTGTCGGGCGTCGTCGCCGCGGTGACGGCCGGCCTGGTGCTGAGCCACCAGGCGCGCCGGCGCCTGTCGCTGTCGAGCTGGCGGAGCCTGTCGACCACCTGGCAGCAGCTCGGCTTCTGGGCGAGCTCGCTGATCTTCCTGATGGCCGCCATGATCGCGCCGCGCATGCTCGCCGATATGCGCGCCCATGACCTCGTCCTGTTGGCGATCCTGATCCTCGCGGCTTTCGCGGCGCGCGCCGTCACCCTCTTCGGCCTCCTGCCGCTGATGACGGCGACCGGCCTCGCGGAACGGGTCGAGACGAGCCACAAAATCGTCATTCTCTGGGGCGGCATGCGCGGCGCCATCTCGCTGGCGCTGGCGCTCGCGGTCACCGAGAACGAGGCCGTGCCGGCCGAGATCCGGCGCTTCGTCGCCATCCTGACGACGGCCTTCGTGCTGTTCACGCTGCTCGTCAACGCCCCGTCGCTGCGCTCGCTGATGAGCTTCCTCGGCCTCGACAAACCTTCGCCCGACGAGGCGGCGCTGCGCCAGCGCGCCGTCGCCATCGCGCGGGCCGAGGCGGCGCAGGGGGTCGCCGAGCTCATGCGCAATCACGGGCTCGAGGACGGGAGGGTCCCCGCAGGCGAAGCCGCGGCTCCAGCCGAACCGTTCGCCGAGCCGCCGGTCGCCGCCCTCGACCCCAAGGCCCAGACCTATTCCAGCCTGCGCATCCTCTCCGAGCGCGAGCAGCAGCTCTCTCGCTATCGCTTCGAGCACCATGCGGTGTCGCGGCGCGTGCTCGCCGAATTGCTGACGCGCGCCAGCCGCCTGCAGGACAGCGTCAAGACGGGCGGCCTGAAGGGCTATCTCGCGGCCGCCGCCAAGGCCCTCGAATTGCCGCGCGAGCTGCGCATCGCGCTCTCGCTCTATCGGCGGCTCGGGCTCGAGACGCCGCTGTCACGCCAGCTCGCCAAGCGCCTTGAATTGCTGGTGACCTTGCGCTCGGTGGTCCAGGACCTGCAGGTCTTCGTGGAGCAGAAGCTGCGGCCCCTTTTCGGCGACGCCGTCATGGAGCCGGTGGCGCGCGCCCTGGCGCAGCGTCTCAAGGAGACGCAACGCGCCGTCGCCGCCATCGAGCTGCAATATCCGAATTATGCGCAGGCGCTGCAGCACAACCTCCTGGCCCTGGTTGCGCTGCGCAAGGAGGAGGACAGCCTCGCGAACCTGAACGAGGAATCGATCCTGCCCGACCAGGCCTTCGCCGAGATGATGCGCGACCTGTCGCGGCGGCGCGCCGCCGAGGAACGCCGCCCGAAGCTCGATCTCAGCCTCGACCGCCGCGAGCTGGTCGCCAGGGTCGACCTGTTCCGGGATACGAGCCGCACCGCGCAAGAAGAGATCTCGCGGCTGTTGCGGCCGCGCCTCGCAGCGCCCGACGAAGCCATCGTGCGCAAGGGGGAGTTCGGCGACGGCATGTATTTCATCTCCTCGGGCGCCGCCGAAGTCGCCCTGCCGGGGGGCTCGCTGCGGCTCGGCAGCGGCCAGTTCTTCGGCGAGATGTCGCTGCTCTATGACAGGCCGCGCAATGCCGATGTGGTGGCGCTCGGCTTCTGCCAGCTGCTGTTCCTGCCGCGCAGCGACTTCCAGCGCCTGATGGAGCGCGACCCGTCGATCAGCACCCAGATCCACGAGATCGCCGAAGGCCGGAGGGTTGGTGCCGTGAGCCCCGTCGGCGCCAATTGAGAGGGCCGGCGCCTTTCACCTCGCCCCGCTTGCGGGGAGAGGTCGATCCCCAGGCTTTAGCCGAGGGAGCGGGTGAGGGGCTGGGCGGTTAGCCGCAGCGCTGGCTCGAAATCATCAAGCCCCTCATCCCCGCCTTCTCCCCGCAAGCGCGGGGAGAAGGAGCTTCGACCGGTCACATTGCCATGACCGGCCAAAACGCCTATATGCCCCAATATTCCCTCGGTTCTGTATGCGAAGGATGCTCCGGCCTCGGCCGAGCCGGGGCCGAAGGGATATGTGCTTTCAGGATAGACGTCATCCGAACGAAGGGGAGGTTTTCTCCGTGGCCCTCTTGTTGATGCCGAAAGCGACCGCCGTCTGGCTGGTCGACAACACCTCGCTCAGCTTCGAGCAGATCGCCGAATTCTGTCATTTGCACCCGCTCGAGGTGAAAAGCATCGCCGATGGCGAGGTCGCGGCCGGCATCAAGGGGCTCGACCCGGTGCTCACCGGCCAGTTAACACGCGAGGAGATCGTCAAGGCCGAGCGGGACCCCGGCCACACGCTCAAGATGGCGCAGAGCAAGGTGCATCTGCCCGAGGTGAAGCGCAAGACGAAGGGGCCGCGCTACACGCCCCTGTCACGCCGCCAGGATCGGCCGAATGCCATTCTCTGGCTGTTGCGCAACCATGGCGAGCTGAAGGATGCGCAGATCTCGCGCCTCGTCGGCACCACCAAATCGACAATCGAGGCGGTGCGCGAGCGCACCCATTGGAATTCGCCGAGCCTGCAGCCGCTCGACCCGGTGACGCTCGGCCTGTGCTCGCAGATCGATCTCGACATGGAAGTGGCGCGCGCCGCCAAGGACAAGCCGGTGGTCGTGCTGGAGACGGGCGCGACCCTGCTGCCGGCTGAGATCACCGCGGCCCGGACGAAGCCCGCGGAGCCTGCCGAGAAACTGCCGACCTTCGCGCCTTCGGCGCCGAAGCCCGCCGAAGAGCGCATCGACGCCGACAGCGTCTTCGCCAAGCTCAAGGACTTGAAGCCGAAGGAGTAAGCGGAGCTCCTTCTCCCCGCTTGCGGGCTAGCTTGGGACCGCGACCGTCTCGGTCGCCCTTCTTCCCTGCGTGGAGACCTCGCCGTTCGCAAGAGCGGGCGGGACGCCCGCGGTCCCAGCCTCAGCCGAGCTCGTCGATGCGATCGACGCGGCTCGGATAGAAAGCCAGATGCTCCTTGATGGCGGCAACGCCCGGGAGCGGGTTCTCATAGGTCCAGACGGCGTTCTCCGAGACCTCGCCATCCACCACGATCGAGAAATAGCTCGCATCCCCCTTATAGGGGCAATGGCTCGTATGGGTGGTGCGCCGCAAAAGGCTCATATCGGCGTCGGCGCGCGGCACATATTTCACGACCGGATAGGACGCCTCCTTGAGGTCGAGCGCTGCGGCGCTATCGGCGATGACGGCGCCTTTCCAACTCACCTTGGTGCGGCCCTTACCGGCATCGACCGTGATCGGATGCTCGGGCGTGCCGCCGACGGATCGTGACGTCATGCGAATTCTCCTGAACGGTGTTCGAGACCGCCTGAACATAGTTCGGCCAAGTACCGCTACAAGGCCTCGGCTGTTACAAGGCTTGCGGATTGACACCCGCCTCGCCGCACCTCTATCTCTAGCCCCAGCATTGGTCCCCTCGAGGAGGGGTGAAAAGGGAATGCGGTGAGGCTTGGCGTTTCGGATCTTCGTGTCCCGGACGCCGTGCCAATGCCGCAGCTGCCCCCGCAACTGTAAGCGGTGAGCTCCGCGCAACGACGCCACTGGAAGCCGACAGACCGGCCCCGGGAAGGCAGCGCGAGGCGATGATCCGCGAGCCAGGAGACCTGCCATTGCCAGCAGCAAGCCGCCGGGCGGGGCGCCCCGGAGGCGGTTCGGCGCCGCGCTTCGGCGCGGCCGAACGCTGGGCGGTTCCACACGCCCGGCACGATGCACCCCAGGAAACGGCAAGCAAGGCCGAGCGCCGGGAGCATCGGGACTATGTCGGATATAGCGACCTCCATCCATATCTGCGTGACCTGCCGCTTGCCCGGCGAGGCCGCCGAGCCCATGCGCGAGCGTGCCGGCGCCCGCCTCTACGACGCCTTGCGGCAGGCTCAGGGGCGTCGCGCTGATCAGGTCGAGTTCTTGCCGATCACGCTTTTGCCGGTCGAATGCCTCAGCGTCTGCAAGCGCCCTTGCACGATCGGCTTCTCGGCCGCCGGCAAATGGACCTATGTGTATGGCGATTTCGCGCCGGACGATTCCACGGCGAACGCGATCCTCGATGCGGCTGCACTCTATGCGGCCGCCCCCGACGGGCTCATTCCCTGGAAGCAGCGCCCCGACGCCCTGAAGAAGGGTGTGGTGGCGCGCATCCCCCCATTTCCCGCCAACCCCCTCGCCGATCTGCCGGAGGCCGCCGAATGACGTCGCTCGCCAATGCTTCTGTGACGAACCAGACTTCCGTCACCGTCAAGACCCCTGTCACCATCGTCACCGGCTTCCTGGGTGCCGGCAAGACCACGCTGATCCGCCATCTGCTCGAACATGCGGGCGGACGGCGCCTGGCGCTGATCGTCAACGAATTCGGCGATGTCGGCGTCGACGGCGACATCTTGCGCTCCTGCGGCATCGACAGCTGCCCGGAAGAGAACATCGTCGAATTGGCCAATGGCTGCCTGTGCTGCACGGTCGCGGATGATTTCGTTCCGGCCATCGAGGCGCTGCTGGCGCGCGATCCTAAGCCCGAGCACATCATCGTCGAGACCTCGGGGCTCGCTCTGCCCAAACCACTGGTGAAAGCCTTCGACTGGCCGTCGGTGCGCTCGAGGCTGACGGTCGACGGCGTCATCGCGGTCGTCGATGCGGCCGCGGTGTCGGCCGGTCGCTTCGCGGACGACCCGGTGAAGCTCGCCCGCCAACGCGCCGCGGACCCCTCGGTCGACCACGACAACCCGCTGGAGGAGGTCTATGAGGACCAGCTCCTATGCGCCGACCTGATCGTGCTCAACAAGGCCGATCTCGTCGATGCGGACGAGGCCAAGCGGCTGCGCGGCGAGATCGTCGGCACCGTACCACGCGCCGTGAAGGTGGTCGCGACCCGCGAGGGACGCATCGAGCCGGCCGTGCTGCTCGGGCTTGCGGCCGCCGCCGAGGATGACCTCGCGGCGCGCCCCTCGCATCACGATGCCGAGCCCGAGCACGACCATGACGATTTCGACAGCTTCGTCGTCGAGCTGCCGCCGATCGGCGATCCGGCCGCTTTCGTCGCCAAGCTCGCCGAGATCGCGGCCGACCATGACGTGTTGCGCATGAAGGGCTTCCTCGAAGTGCGCGGCAAGCCGATGCGG
This sequence comes from Rhizobiales bacterium GAS188, assembly GCA_900104855.1. Classification (NCBI taxonomy): domain Bacteria; kingdom Pseudomonadati; phylum Pseudomonadota; class Alphaproteobacteria; order Hyphomicrobiales; species Rhizobiales bacterium GAS188. The sequence goes on along the minus strand of FNSS01000001.1, from coordinate 3,257,156 downwards.
CTCCTGGTGCAGGGCGTCGGTCGGCGCTTCCGCCAGCAATTCGACCGGCCCTGGAACGGCGAGGAGCGGCGCGGCCGCCTCGTGGTGATCGGCGAGAAAGGCATCGACCGCGCCGCGATCACCACGGCGATCAACGCTTAAGCCGGATCCGCATGCATCTCCTGCGCACCGAGACACGATCGCTCGACGAAACCGTCGAAGCGGTCGATCTGGCGCAGACGCCGGCCGATATCGTCTTCCTCTCCTTCTCGGACAGCGATCTCGCGGGCATCGCCGCTGCCTGGGACGACGGCAAGGTGAGCCTACCGAGCCTGCGCCTCGCCAGTCTCGCAGCTCTGCGTCATCCTTTCTCGGTCGACCGCTATCTCGACGAGACGGCATCGCAGGCCCGCTTCGTGCTGGTGCGCCTCCTGGGCGGCCTCGACTATTGGCGTTACGGCGTCGAGGAATTCGGGCGCGCCGCCCGCCAGCACGGCTTTGAGCTCGCGGTGGTGCCGGGCGATGGTCGCGAGGATGCGAGGCTCGACACCGCCTCGACTTTGGCCAAACCTGAGCTCGCGCGCCTCTTCGCCTATCTGCAGAATGGCGGGCCGGACAATCTGCGCGAGCTCCTGCGCTGCATTGCGCATCGCCTCGACGGCCCCCTCGATTGGCGCGAGCCGCAACCCGTGCCGGCCTTCGGCCTGTTCGAAGCGGCTTCCCGGCAGGCAAGCGACGGAGCGCCGCGCGCCGCGATCTTGATCTATCGCTCGGCGCTGCTCGCGGCCGATACGCTCCCGGTCGCGGCGCTGGCCGATGCGCTCGAGGCGCGGGGCTTTGCGGTCTCGGCCGTCTTCGTGACCAGCCTCAAGGATCAGGAAGCAGCCTCTCCGCTCGGCCGCTTTCTCGCAGCGACCCGCCCGGACGTGATCCTCAACACGACCGCCTTCTCGGCGCGGCTCGACGGCGGCAGCGTGCTCGACCTCGCCGATTGCCCCGTGCTGCAAGTGGTGCTCTCCGGCTCGAGCGCGGCGCAGTGGCGCGCCGGAACGCGGGGGTTGAGTGCCGCGGATCTCGCCATGAACATCGTTCTACCCGAAATCGACGGGCGAATCCTCGCAGGCTGCATCTCCTTCAAGGGCGAGGCCGAACGGCGCGAGGCGCTGCAATTCACCCGCCTCGCCCATCAGCCCGAAGCCTCGCGCGTGGCGCATGTGGCCGAGCTCGCCGCCGCCTGGGCGCGGCTGCGCCGTCTGCCGGCCAGCGAGCGTCGCCTCGCCTGTGTCCTGTCGGATTACCCGGGCAAGGCCGGACGCGCCGGCTATGCGGTCGGCCTCGACGCACCGCGCAGCGTGATCGCCATCGCCGAGGGGCTGCGCCAGGCGGGCTACGGCAGCGGCGCGATACCGGACGCGGCGGAGTTGATGGCGGCGCTCACGGGACTGTCGACCGGCGCGGAGCACGGCCGGCTGAGCCTCGAGGCCTATCGGCGCCTGTTCGAACGCCTGCCCGCTTCCTTCAGGGCGTCCGTCATGGCCAACTGGGGGGCTCCCGAGGATGATCCAGCGGTGCAGGCGGGTGCGTTCGCGTTCCTGATCGTCAGATGCGGCGCTATGACCATCGCCCTGCAGCCCGATCGCGGCCGCCTCGCGAGCCGCAAGAGCGACTATCACGACGCGAACCTGCCGCCACGGCATGCCTATATCGCCTTCTATCTGTGGCTGCGCGAAGCCGAGCGCATCGACGCCATGATCCATTGCGGCACGCATGGCACGCTCGAATGGCTGCCCGGCAAGTCCGTCGCGCTGTCCGATTCCTGCGCGCCCGAGGCCGTGCTCGGCCCGATGCCGGTGATCTACCCCTTCATCGTCAATAATCCCGGCGAGGCAGCGCAAGCCAAGCGCCGCATCGCTGCGGTCACCATCGGCCATATGACGCCGCCCCTGATCGAGGCCGGAAGCCATGGCGCCGTCGGCGAGCTCGAAGCCCTGTTCGACGAATATGCGAGCGCGCAATCGCTCGACCGCCGCCGCGCCTTGCTGCTCGCCGAGGCGATCCTCGCCAAGGCCGCCGAGGCTGGGCTCGCCGAGGAACTTGGCCTTGCCGTTGGCGGCGATCCGATGGAGACGCTGGCGAAGCTCGATGCCTGGCTCTGCGACCTCAAGGAGATGCGCATCGGCGACGGGCTGCATGTCTTCGGCTTGGATGCGCCCGAGGAGATGGCTGGCCTGTTGCGGGCGCTCGACGGGCGTTTCGTCGAGCCGGGGCCGGCCGGCGCCCCCTCGCGCGGGCGCCTCGATGTGTTGCCGACCGGGCGCAACCTCTACACCATCGATCCGCGCGCCGTGCCGACCCGCACCGCCTGGGAGATCGGCAGCCGCACCGCGACCGAGGTGATGACCCGCCACGCCCAGGACCAGGGCGACTGGCCGCGGCGCATCGTCATCGATCTGTGGGGCTCGGCCAGCATGCGCACCGGCGGCGACGATCTCGCCCAGGCGCTGGCGCTGATCGGCGTGCGGCCGCTCTGGGATAATGCCTCGACGCGCGTGTCGGGCTTCGAGATCCTGCCGCTCGCCAAGCTCGGCCGCCCGCGCGTCGACGTGACCTTGCGCATCTCGGGCCTGTTCCGCGACGTCTTCCCGACCCAGATCGCGCTGTTCGACCAGGCGGTGCGCAAGGTCGCCGAGCTCGACGAGGAGGTGGCGGACAATCCGCTCGCCGCCGCGTTGCGCGCTCATCCGGCCGCGGAGCGTGGTTTTGCGGCCGCCCGCATCTTCGGCGCGGCGCCCGGCGCCTATGGGATCGGGCTCGCCAATATGCTGGCCCAGGATGCGTCCGCCTCACGCGAGGATCTCGGTGAGGCCTATCTCGCGGCGACCTCGCATGCCTATGGGGCGGAGGCCGCCGAGGGCCGGCCGGCGCGAGACGCCTTCCGGGCCCGGGTCGCCAGCGCCGACGCCTTCCTGCATGTCCAGGACATGGCGGGCCAGGATGTGCTCGACGCCGATGCCTTCGCCGAGCATGAGGGCGGCTTCGCGGCCGCCGCCGCCTCGCTCGGCGCCGAGCCCGCCCTCTACCATGCCGACACTTCGCGGCCCGAGCTAAGCGTGGTGCGCACGCTCGCCGAGGAGATCGCCCGGGTGGTGCGCGGCCGGGCCGCCAATCCGCGCTGGATCGAAGGCCAGATGCGGCATGGCTTTCGCGGCGCCGCCGAGATCGCCGAGACGGTCGATAATCTCTTCGCCTTCGCGGCGACGACGCAGGCGGTGTCGAGCCGGCATTTCGACCTCGTCTATGACGCGACCTGCGGCGATGAGCGCGTGCGCGACTTCCTGCAACAGGCCAATCCGCAAGCCGCGCGCGCCATCGCGGCACGCTTTGCCGAAGCGGCCCGGCGCGGCTTCTGGGTGTCGCGCCGCAACTCCTCGGCGGCGCGCCTCGCCGAGATGCTGGAGACCCGGCCGTGAGCGCCCCGGCCGAGCTGCGTCGCGGCTGGTGCCCGAGCCTGCTGCGCCCGATGCCGAGCGGCGACGGGCTGCTGGCGCGTATCGCTATTCCCGGCGGGATCGTCTCCGCCGAGCTGCTGCGCGGCGTAGCCTCGGGCGCACGCCGCTTCGGCAATGGCTTCGTCGATTTGACGCAGCGCGGCAATCTGCAAATACGCGGCGTGAGCGAGGCGACCCTGCCTGCCCTGATCGATGCTCTGGCCGGGCTCGGGCTTACGGACCCCGCCGGCGAGACCGGGGCCTCGCGCGACATCCTGGCCAGCCCGCTCGCCGGCATCGATCCGAGTGCCGTCTGCGATATCCGCCCCATCGTCGCAGCGCTGCGGGAGCGCCTCGCCTGCGACGAGGCGCTGCGGGCGCTGCCGGCGAAATTCTGCCTCACCGTCGATGATGGCGGCAGGCTCGGTCTCGATGATGTGAGAGCCGATATCCGCTTCACGGCGCTGCGCGGCTCGGTCGGACCCGCTTTCGCCGTGACGCTCGGCGGCGCTGCCCACGACGCCGTGGCCTGTGGGGTTTGCGCGGCCGCCGATCTCGCTGAGGTCGCGGCCGCGCTCGCGCATGCCTTCCTCGGTCTGCGCCAGGAGAGCGAAGTCCTACCGGGACGAATGCGCGATCTCGTCCGACGCCCGGACGCGGCGGCGCTGCTGCGCGCTACGCTAGCGCCGATCCCTGGGACCGCGGGCGTCCCGCCCGCTCTTGAGACAGCCGACCTGGCGTGCGCGTCGGAAAGAAAGGGAGACCGAGACGGTCGCGGTCCCAGTGCGTCTATCGGTTTCCACCGCCTCGATGCTGCGACCGGCTATCTCGGCATCGGCGCGACTTTCGGGCGGCTCACGGCCGATCAGCTCGATGTGGTCGCGGAGGGCGTCGAAGAGGTCGGCGCCGAGATCCGGCTCACGCCCTGGCGCGCTTTACTGATCGCTGGGATCGATGCGGGAACGGCAACATGGCTGCGAGCCAGATTCGCCCGCCATGGCCTGATCGCGACAGCGCGCGATCCGAGGCTTGCGGTCGCGGCCTGTCCGGGACGGCCGGCCTGCGCGCGCTCCACGGTCGCGACGCGTGAGGATGCGCTTGTCCTCGCGCCGCTCGCCCGGCAACTGGCTTGCGCCGGCATCGGCTTGCACCTATCGGGCTGCCTCAAGGGATGCGCGCGCGGCGAGGCCACGAGGGTGATCTTGGTCGGGCGCGAAGGGCGCTACGATCTCGTCCTCGACGGGAGGGCGGGCGATGCGCCGAGCCGCGCGGGGCTGAGCCTCGAGGCGGCGAAAGCCGCGCTCGCGCAACTGGTCTCTGCCGAAGCTGCGCAAGCCGCCACGCGACCGCATGGAAGGATGGGATGAACGAGCCTTACGCCTATATCCGCGACGGCGCGGAGATCTACCGGCGATCCTTCGCCATCATCCGGGCCGAAGCCGATCTGAAACGCTTCGCGGCCGATGAGGAGAAGGTCGCGGTCAGGCTCATCCATGCCTGCGGCCTCGTCGAGACCGCCGCCGATATCGCCTTCTCGCCGGGAGCGGTGGCGGCGGCGCGCGCCGCGCTCGAGGCCGGCGCGCCGATCCTCTGCGATTCGAAGATGGTGGCGAACGGCGTGACGCGGGCCCGCCTGCCGCGCCAGAATGCCGTCATCTGCACGCTTGATGACGCCAGCGTGCCCAGCCTCGCGGAGCGCCTCGGCACGACGCGGACGGCCGCCGCCATGGAGCTCTGGCGCGAGCGTCTCGGCGGCGCGCTCGTCGCCATCGGCAATGCGCCGACCGCCCTGTTCCGGCTGCTCGAAATGCTCGATGGCGGGGCCCCCGCCCCTGCCGCCGTGATCGGCATGCCGGTCGGCTTCGTCGGCGCTGCCGAATCGAAGGAGGCGCTGATCGCCGATGGGCGCCTGCCCTATCTCGTGGTGCGCGGACGGCGCGGCGGCAGCGCCATGGCGGCGGCGGCCATCAACGCCGTCGCGAGCGAGCGCGAATGAGCGCCGGGCGACAGAATGGACGCGAAGGCGGACGGCTCTACGGCATCGGCCTCGGACCGGGCGATCCGGAGCTCCTCACCGTCAAGGCGGTGCGCCTGATCGAGGCGGCGCCGGTAATCGCCTATTTCGCCAAACAGGGCCGCGCCTCGAATGCCCGCCGCATCGCCGATCGCTGGATCAAGCCGGGCGTGACCGAGCTGCCGCTCCTCTATCCGGTCACGACCGAGATCCCGTTCGCGGATCCCGCGTATGCGGAGACGCTGCGCCCCTTCTATGACGAGGCGGCGCAAGCGATCGCGAGCCATCTCACTCAAGGGCGAGACGTCGCGCTCATCTGCGAGGGGGATCCTTTGTTCTACGGCTCCTTCATGCATATCCATGCGCGGCTGAAGGACCGCCATCCGGTCAGCATCTGCGCCGGCATCACCGGCATGTCGGGCTGCTGGACGGCGGCACAGACGCCGATGAGCTGGGGCGACGACGTGCTGACCGTCCTGCCCGGCACCTTGCCGCGCGAGGATCTGGCGCGCCGACTCGCCGCGACCGATGCGGCCGTGGTGATGAAGCTCGGCCAGAACCTGCCGAAAGTGCGCGCCGCGCTTGCGGATGCCGGCCTCGCCGAGCGCGCCATCTATGTCGAGCGCGGCACCATGGCCGAAGAGCTGGTCCTGCCGCTCTCCGCCAAGACAGATGACGAGGCGCCCTATTTCGCGCTGATCCTCGTCCCCGGCCAAGGCAGGCGCCCATGACGGCCGGCCGCCTCATGGTGGTCGGGCTCGGACCCGGCCCCGCCGAATGGCTGACGCCCGAGGCGACACGGGCGCTTGCCGCGGCAGGCGACGTGCTCGGTTATGCGCCCTATCTGGCCCGCCTCCCGCAGCGGCAAGGCCAGCACCGCCATGCCAGCGATAATCGCGAGGAATTGGCGCGGGCTCGCGAAGCACTGCGGCTCGCGGCGGCAGGAAACCAGGTCGCCGTGGTGTCGGGCGGCGATCCCGGCGTCTTTGCCATGGCGGCCGCGGTGTTCGAAGCGATCGAGGCGGGCGAAGCCGCCTGGCGCGAGCTCGACGTCACGGTCATCCCCGGCATCAGCGCGATGCACGCCGCGGCAGCACGGATCGGCGCGCCGCTCGGCCATGATTTCTGCGCCATCTCGCTCTCCGACAACCTCAAGCCCTGGGCCATCGTCGAGAGGCGACTGATCGCCGCGGCGGAAGGGGATTTCGTCGTCGCGCTCTACAATCCGGCCTCGAAGGCGAGGCCCGAGCGCATCCATGACGCCTTCGCTTGCCTCAGGGCGCGCAAGGCGGGAACGACGCCGGTGATCTTCGCGCGTGCGGTCGGCCGCCCGGATGAGCGCATCGCCATCACCAGCTTGGCCGAGGCGGATCCGGGCGCAGCCGACATGGCGACGCTGGTCATCATCGGCTCGAGCGAAACGCGGATGATCGCGCGCGCCGGCGGCGGACAGCCTTTCGTCTACACGCCGCGCGCCTATGGGGTCTCGCGATGAGCCGCGATCCAGGCGAGCGCCGCTTCGGGATCGTGCAGCGCCGGCGGACCTGCCGGCCAATCAACCGATTTGGGCCGGCGGATCATCACCACCGGCAGGGCAAGCTCGCGTGCGGCCGCGATCTTGGCGTAGGTCGCCTCGCCGCCGCTGTTTTTGCTGACCACGATGTCGACCCTGCCCTCGAGCATGGCGCGCCTTTCGTCCTCGAAACTGAAGGGCGGGCGGGCAAGCAGCAGCTCGTGATGCGGCAAGGCATCGAGGCCTTGCGGCGCGTCGATCGAGCGGATCAGGTAATGGTGCTGCGGCGCGGCCGCGAAGGCCGGAACCGACAGCCGGCCGACGGTGAGGAAGACGCGGCGTGCCGTGGCGCCGAGGGCCGCCACCGCCGCAACCGCATCCTCGACCTCGATCCAGCGATCGCCCTCGAGCGGCGCCCAAGGTGCGCGCGTCAGCACCAGGAGCGGCAGGCTCAAGCTTGCGCAGGCCTCGCGGGCGTGACGCGTCATCTGCGCGGCGAAAGGATGGGTGGCGTCGATCACGGCCGCGACGCGTTCGCGCGTGAGATAAGCGACGAGGCCTTCGGTTCCGCCAAAGCCACCGCTGCGCGACGCGATCGGCGAGGCGGCCGGTTGCGCTGTGCGCCCGGCGAGCGACAAGGTCGCCTCGATGTCAGCGCGGCCGGCGATCAGCCGCGCCAGGGCCGAGGCTTCGGTCGAGCCGCCGAGGATGAGGATGCGCATCGGCGTTCCATACGCCGATCGGTGGCGGGTGCGAAAGCCCAATGGCGCCAGCGTTCACCTCTCCCCTTGTGGGAGAGGTCGGAGCCTGAGCGAAGCGAGGGGCTCCGGGTGAGGGGGGCAGCTCCTGCCTTCGGAAGTCGGATCCGTGCCGTCATTCCGGCCCGAGGTGAGGGGCCTCTGTGAGCCGGCAAGGAAGCCGGCGCTGCCCCCCTCACCCGGCTTCTCTTCGCTTCGCTCATCGAAGCCGACCTCTCCCACAAGGGGAGAGGTGGGCGCTGGCGCTCGCTGCGAGGGCTTCGCCATGACCCCCTGGCTGTCGCTGATCGGCATCGGCGAGGACGGTCTGGACGGCTTGTCGCCCGCCGCCCGGCTGCTCCTGGCGCAAGCCGAGCTCGTGGTCGGCGGCAAGCGGCATCTGGCGCTCGTCGGCGACGTCGCGGCAGAGAGGCTCGCCTGGCCGTCGCCGCTGACCGATGCCGTGCCGGCGATCCTGGCGCGTCGCGGGCGCCCGGTCGCGGTGCTCGCCTCGGGCGACCCGTTCTTCCATGGCGTCGGTTCGACGCTGATGGCGCATCTGCCGGCGAACGAGATGACCTGCCTGCCGGCGCCTTCCGCCTTCAGCCTCACGGCGGCTCGCCTCGGCTGGGCGCAGCAGGATTGCGCCCTCGTCTCGCTGCACGGCCATGCGCTCGAGCGCATCATCCCGCATCTGCAGCCGGGCGCGCGCCTCATCGCGCTTTCCTGGGACGGAACGACACCCGGCAAGCTCGCGGCGCTGCTCGTCGCACGCGGCCTCGGGCGCTCGCGCCTCACCATCTGCGAGGGTATGGGCGGGCCGCGCCAGCGCATTTCGGAGACGAGCGCCGAGGCCTTCGCGCTGGACGGCATCGATCCCTTGAACACGATCGCCATTGAGGTCGTGACAGGGTCGGGCGCCGCCATCGTGCCGCTCACTTCCGGCCTGCCGGACGAGATGTTCGAGCATGACGGGCAGATCACCAAGCGCGACATCCGCGCCGCGACATTGGCGGCGCTGGCGCCGCGACGTGGCGAGCGGCTCTGGGATATCGGGGCGGGATCCGGCTCGATCGGCATCGAGTGGATGCTGTGCCATCCGGCCAATCGGACGATCGCCATCGAGGCGCGGCCGGAGCGTGCGGCCCGCATCGCGCGCAATGCCGCGAGCCTCGGTGTGCCCGATCTCGTCATCGTCGAGGGCGAAGCTCCGGCGGCGCTGGCCGGCCTGCCGCGGCCCGATGCCGTGTTCGTCGGCGGCGGCGCGAGCCATGCGGGCGTGCTCGACGCCGCCTGGGCGGCGCTGCCGCCAGGCGGGCGCCTCGTCGTCAACGCCGTGACAATCGAGACCCAGGCCGAGCTGATCGGCCGCTATGGCCGGCTCGGCGGCGAGCTCATCACCATCCAGATCGCGCAGGCGCAACCGCTCGGCGGCTTCCAGGGCTTGCGCCCGGCCCTGCCGGTGATGCGCTGGTCGGTGGTGAAGCCATGAAACCCGCCATCGCTGTCGGCATCGGTTGCCGCAAGGGCTGCGCCGGCGACGCCATCGCGGCCCTGGTGCGGCGTGCGCTTGCGAGCCTCGGCTCGACGCAGCCCGGCGAAGCAGAGAGAAGGCAAGGCATCTCGCTGTTCTCGAGCGAGGATAAGCGCAGCGAACAGGGCCTCGTCGACGCCGCTACGGCGCTGGACCTGCCGCTCATCCTGCTGCCGCAGGCGCGGCTCCTCGCCGCCGCGCCGCGTTGCGAGACGCGCTCGGCACGCGTCGAGGCGCTGTTCGGCCTGCCCTCAGTGGCGGAGGCCGCGGCGCTCGCAGGTGCCGGCGAGAATTCGCGCCTGGTCGTCAAGCGGATCAGCGAAGCCGGCGCGAGCTGCGCCGTCGCACAGCCTTCGGAGATTGCGCCATGACGGTCCATTTCATCGGCGCCGGTCCCGGCGCGCCAGACCTGATCACCTTGCGCGGCCGCGACCTGATGGCGCGCTGCCCGGTCTGCCTCTATGCGGGTTCGCTGGTGCCGCAGGAGCTGCTGGCGCATTGTCCGCCAGGCGCCCGGATCATCGACACGGCGCCGATGACGCTCGACGAGATCGCGGCCGAGTTCTCACGCTGCCATGCGGCGGGCGAGGATGTGGCGCGCCTGCACTCGGGCGATCTCTCGGTATGGAGCGCCATGGGCGAGCAGCTGCGCCGCCTCGAAGCGCTCGGCATCCCCTATACGATCACGCCAGGCGTGCCCTCCTTCGCGGCGGCGGCGGCGGCGCTCGGGCGCGAGCTGACCTTGCCGGAGATCGGCCAATCCGTGGTGCTGACCCGCATCTCGGGGCGCGCCTCCTCGATGCCGGAACGCGAGACGCTGGCGAATTTCGGGCGCAGCGGTGCGACCCTCGCCGTTCATCTCGCGATCCATGCGCTCGAGCGCGTCGTGGCGGAGCTGACGCCCCTTTACGGCAAGGACTGCCCGGTCGCCGTGGTGCATCGCGCCTCCTGGCCGGATGAGCGCATCGTCAAGGGCACGCTGTCCACAATACAGTCGCTGATGGCCGAGATGCCGGTTGAGCGCACCGCGCTGATCCTGGTCGGTCCGGTGCTCGGAGCGAGCGAGTTCCGCGAGAGCGCCCTTTACGATCCGGGCTATCGGCGCCGCTATCGCCAAGTAGCGGGGGATCAGGAATGAGCCGCGCGGAAGGGCGTGCGCGCCACGAGTTCCCCCTTGCGGTCGAAGACCACGATCTCGAGGTGGATCGGCGCGCCACGCAGCGCCTTGGCGGCCGTGGCCCAGCCGGCCTCGGCCACCGCGTGCCCGATATCGAGACCCGCCACGCGGCAGAGGTCGAGCGCTTCCATGGCGGTATTGGCGCCGCGCAGCCTGTCGGCGAGGGGAGCCTCCGCGCCGGCCGCGAGCGCCTGATCGGCGAGCCAGTCGAGATCGACGGCGCCGCGCCGCGAATGCAGGTCGAGCAAACCCTGGCCGAGCTTCACCATCTTGGCGAAGCCGCCCGCGATCGTCACCTTGGCGATCGGGTGGCGGCGCAGATATTTCAGCATGCCGCCGACGAAATCGCCCATATCGATGAGCGCCACCTCGTCGAGGCCATGCAGGGCCCGGATCGCCTTCTCGGAAGTCGAGCCGGTGGCGCCCGCCACATGATCGAGGCCGCAGGCCCGCGCCACATCGATGCCGCTATGGATCGAATGGATCCAGGCCGAGCAGGAATAGGGCACGACGATGCCGGTGGTGCCCAGGATCGACAGGCCGCCAACGATTCCGAGCCTGCCATTCATGGTGCGCTCGGCGAGCTTCTCGCCACCGGGAATCGAGATCTCGACGATGACATCGCCCCCAGCCCCATGCGCGGAGGCCGCCTCGGCGATGGCGGCGCGGATCATCTGGCGCGGCATGGGGTTGATGGCCGGCTCGCCCGGCGGCACTGGCAGGCCCGGCCGCGTCACGGTGCCGACGCCGGGCCCGGCCCGGAAGGCGACGCCGGTTCCGGCCGGGCCGTGCCGCACGGTCGCGACCACCAGCGCCCCATGTGTGACGTCGGGATCGTCGCCCGCATCCTTGATGATGCCGGCTCGCGCCATATCGTCGCCGAGCTCTTCGAGCGCCAGGGCGAAAGCCGGCTTGGCGCCACCCGGCAGCTCGATCGTCACCGGATCCGGAAAGTTTCCGCTGAGCAGCGCCTCATAGGCGGCGCGCGCCGCGGCCGTGGCGCAGGCGCCCGTGGTCCAGCCGCGGCGCAGTTGCGGCGAGGGCTTGTCCTCGATCATGGCGTCGAGCCATATCGCGAACGCGCGAGCGCACAAAGCCCGATCGAAGCTGGAAACCGACCCGGATGACGACTGCCGATACCATCATTCCCGGCTTGCCGGTCTTCGAGCCTGCGAGCGTCTGGCTGGTCGGCGCGGGGCCTGGGGATCCTGCGCTTCTGACGCTCGCGGCCCTGCAGGCGCTGCGCGAGGCCGATATCTGCGTCTATGACGCGCTGGTGTCGCGCGAGGTGCTGGCGCTGGCAGCGCCGCAAGTGGCGCTCGAATTCGCCGGCAAGCGCGGCGGCAAGCCCTCGCCCAGCCAGCGCGACATCTCGCTGCGGCTGATCGAGCTGGCGCGGCTCGGCAAGCGGGTGCTGCGCCTCAAGGGCGGCGATCCCTTCGTGTTCGGGCGCGGCGCCGAGGAGGCCCAGGCGCTTGCCAAAGCGGGCGTGCCGTTCCGTGTCGTGCCGGGCATAACGGCCGGCATCGGCGGCCTTGCCTATGCGGGCATCCCGGCCACGGCGCGCGAGACCAATCACGCGCTGATCCTGGCGACGGGCCATCTCGCCGAGGGCGCGCAGGGCCAGGCCGATTTCGCGGCGCTCGCCGCGACCGGGGCGCCGATCATCCTCTACATGGCGATGAGCAACCTCGAAGCGATCGCGGCGGCGCTGACGGCGGGCGGCATGAGCGCCGAGACGCCGCTCGCCATCGTCAGCGAGGCGACGACGACACGCCAGCGCGTGCTGGTGACGAGCCTCGCCAAGGCCGCTGCCGAAGCGAAACAGCAAGGCTTCGCGGCGCCCGCCATCGTCGTCATCGGCGAGATCGTGCGTTTGCGCGCGGCGCTCGCTCCCTTCGTAGGCTCCTTGACGGTCAGGCTGGAGGAAGGCGCTTGAGCCCCAAAGGCCTTGTCAAGGGACTCGTCGTCGCGGCGCCGCGCTCGGGCTCGGGCAAGACCACGCTGACGCTCGGCCTGATGCGGGCCCTCAAGCGCCGCGGCGTTGCGGTCGCTGGCGCCAAATGCGGCCCCGATTATATCGATCCTGCCTTCCATGCGGTCGCCAGCGGCCGCGCCAGCGTCAATCTCGACAGCTGGGCGATGCCCGAGCGATTGCTGCGCAGCCTCGCGACGACCGCAGGGTCTAGCGCCGACATCGTCATCTGCGAAGGGCTGATGGGCCTGTTCGACGGCGTGCCGGGCGAGCAGGGGCAGAGCGGAGCCTCGGCCGATATCGCGGCGCTCACCGGCTGGCCGGTGCTGCTCGTCCTCGATGTCAGCGGCCAGTCGACCACGGCGGCGGCGATCGTCAAGGGCTTCATGAGCTATGATCCGCGCGTCAGGCTCGGCGGCGTGGTGCTCAATCGCGTGGGCAGCGAGCGCCATCGGCGCCTGGTGCGCGAGGCGATCGAGGCGCTCGGCGTCCCGGTGCTGGGCAGCCTGCCGCGCAGCGAGGCCGTGAGCTTGCCGGAACGCCATCTCGGCCTGGTGCAGGCGGCTGAGACCAGCGGGCTCGAGGCGATGCTCGAGGCCATGGCGGATTTCGTCGAGGCGCATGTCGATGTCGACGGCGTCGTGGCCGTCGCGGACGCGGCTCACGGCGCGCCGGCGCAGCCTCCAAGCCTTACTGCCTCTTGCGTTGCGCTGCCGCCGCCCGGACGGCGCATCGCACTCGCCCGCGACGCCGCTTTCTCGTTCATCTATCCGCATGTGCTCCAGGGCTGGATGGCAGCGGGCGCCGAGATCATCCCCTTCTCGCCGCTCGCCGACGAGGCGCCGCCCGACGGCTGCGACATATGCTGGCTGCCCGGCGGCTATCCGGAGCTGCATGCCGGGCGCCTCGCGGCCGCGCATGGATTTCTGGACGGCTTGCGCCATTTCGCGCGAACGAAGCCGGTGCATGGCGAATGCGGCGGCTACATGGTGCTCGGCATCACCCTCGTCGACGCGGGAGGCGACAGCCATGCCATGGCCGGGCTTTTGTCGGTCGCGACGAGCTTCGCCAAGCGCAAGATGCAGCTCGGCTATCGCGATGCGCGCCTCCTCGCCGATGGCCCGCTCGGCCAGGCCGGGACACGGCTCAAGGGCCATGAGTTCCATTATTCGACGCTGCTCGATCCCGGCACCGATGAGCCCTTCGCACTGGTCGGCGACGCCTATGGCAGCGCCCCGCAGCCCGCAGGCGCGCGGCGCGGTCTCGTCAGCGCCTCCTTCTTCCACGCCATCGCGCGTCAGGAATAGCGGTGCGCTCAACCCTCTCCCGCCACTTGAGGCGGGAGAGGGTGGCGAGACGCAGTCGAGCCGGGTGAGGGACGCCGGTGAAGCGCTCAACCGTCCCTCATCCGACCTCCCCCCGGAACAAGCGTCCGGGGGTCGGCCACCTTCTCCCGCCTCAAGTGCGGGAGAAGGAAAGCGCACTTGACAATGCCGCGGGCTCTACGCCATAAATTGCGCATTGGAACGTTCCAATTCGCGATATCGTCTGATTGTAGAGCTAAACGCTAAAGCTTTTCAATCAGTTGATGTCAATGTGAGCAACGATCTCACATCGCCGACTGGAACGTTCCAGAAAAATCGATCGCGGCGCTAACAGCTGCGACACAGGGAGGATGCGCATGGGCGCGGCGAAGCGCGGCACGGGCCGTGCGACGACCATCATCGACATTGCGCGCGCGGCCGGCGTGTCGAAGTCGACCGTGTCGCTAGTCCTCAAGAACTCGCCACAGGTCAAGCCCGAGACGCGCGACCGCGTCGAGCGGGCCTTTGCGCAATTGGGCTATGTCTACAACCGATCGGCCGCCAATCTGCGGATGGCGCGATCGAGCTTCGTCGGCATGGTCATTTCCGACCTGATGAACCCCTTCTTCGCCGAGCTCGCGGTCGGCATCGAGGACGCGCTCTACAATCTCGGCTTCATTCCGATTCTCGCCAATACCAATGAGGACCGTGAGCGCCAGGCCAAGGTGCTGCAGTCGATGCGCGAGCACGGCGTCGCAGGCATCATCATGAGCCCGGCGGGCGGCACCGATGCCTGGGCGCTCGCCGAATTGCTGCCACGCTCGATTCCGACGGTCCTGACGATGCGGCGCATCGAAGGCAGCCCGCTGCCCTATGTCGGCCCCGACAACCGCACCGGCGTCAGGCAGGCGGCGGAGCACCTGATCGGGCTCGGCCAACGCAAGATCGGCTTCATCGGCGGCTATTCGACCATGACGACCCAGCGCGAGCGCTTGTCGGGCTATCGCGACGCTCTCCAGGCGGCCGGCCTTCCCTTCGACGAGGCGCTGGTGTTCGAGAGCATGCCCACGAGGGCCGGCGGCTTCGAGGCGATTACGGCGGCGCTCGCCTCTCCGGCCCGGCCGACGGCGGTGATCTGCTTCAACGACGTCGTGGCGATGGGAGCGACGCGCGCCTTGGCGCTGCGCGGCATCAGGGTCGGCATCGACTTCGCGGTGGTCGGCTTCGACGACATTGCCGAGGCCGAGCACAACGCGCCACCGCTCACCACGGTCAGCGCCGACACGCGCTGGATGGGCGCGCGTGCGGCGCGCAGCCTGCTCGGCCTCATCGGCGGGGCTGATCCCGCCAGCATGTCCTTCATGGGCGAGACCCACCTCGTGGTGCGGGAATCCTGCGGCGCCAAACACCAAAGATCCTCCAAGAACCCCACCAAGAAATCCTCAGAGAAGGCAGTGTGATGGCGGCAAGACTGATCCGTTGGGGCATCATGGGAGCGACCACGATCGCCAAGGAATGGATGATCGGCGCCATCCGGGAAGCCGGGGGCGAAGTCGTCTCGGTCCTGTCTGGCGATGCCGCGCGCGGAGAAGCCTATGCCAAGGACAACGGCATAGCGAAATCGACGACGAGCCTCGCGGCGTTGCTCGCAAGCGACATCGACGCGGTCTACATCGCCACCACCAATGAGAAGCACAAGGCGCAGACGCTTGCCGCCGCCAAGGCCCGCAAGCATGTGCTGTGCGAAAAGCCGCTCGCCCTGACGCTTGCCGAGGCGCGCCGCATGGTCGGCGCCTGCAAGGAAGCGGGCGTCGTGATGGGCACCAATCATCATCTGCGCAATGCCGCCACGCACCGGGCGATGCGGGACGCGATCAAGGCCCGCAAGATCGGCAAGACGCTGTTCGCACGCGTCTTCCACGCGGTCTATCTGCCGCCGCATCTGCAGGGCTGGCGCATCAAGGATGCGAAGGCGGGCTCTGGCGTGATCATGGACATCACCGTGCATGATGCCGACACCTTGCGCTTCGTGATTGGCGACGAGCCGGTCTCGGTCACGGCGATGACACAGGGCGGCGGGATGGGTGCTCCCGGCATCGAGGACGGGGTGATGGGCGTGGTGCGCTTCAAGAACGGCGCGGTCGCCCAGTTTCACGACGCCTTCACCACCAGATACGCGACGACCGGCTTCGAGGTGCATGGGAGCGAGGGGTCGCTGATCGGCACGAACTGCATGACGCAGCGCCCGATCGGCGAGGTGCTGTGGCGCAGCGCGGCCGGCGAGCAGAAGCTCCCGCTCGACCATCAGAACCTCTATGTGCGCGGCGTCTCGGCCTTCCACGACGCCATGCGTGGGAAAGGCCAGCCGGCGGCGACCGGCGAGGACGGCGTGCGCTCGATGGCGCTGGCGATCGCAGCTGCGAAATCGGCCAGGACCGGACGCGAAACCGCGGTCGAGCCGGGGCTCTGACGACATGGCATTTCCGAAGATCCTCACGGCCGATGCAGCTGCGGCCCTGATCCCCGACGGCGCGATCGTCACCGTGTCCTCGTCGTCGGGGCTCGGCTGTCCGGATGCCGTGCTCGCAGCCATCGGCCGGCGTTTCGAGGCGTCGGGCCATCCGCGCGCCATCACCACGCTGCATCCGATCGCGGCCGGCGATATGTGGGGCATCAAGGGCGTCGATCACATCGCCAAGCCCGGCCTCTTGGCGAGGATCTTCGGCGGCTCCTACCCGTCCGGCCCGTCCTCGGCCGAGCCGCCGGCGATCTGGAAGATGGTCACGGGCAACGAGATCCCGGCCTATAACATTCCCTCGGGCATCCTCTTCGACATGCATCGGGAGGCGGCCGCGAAGCGTCCCGGCGTTCTGACCAAGATCGGTCTCGACACCTTCGTCGATCCCGCCCGCGAGGGCTGCGCCATGAATGAGCGCGCCGCCGCCCTGCCCATCGTCAGGCGGGTCGAGTTCGACGGCGACATTTGGCTCTATTTCAAGGCAATCGTGCCGCAAGTCGCGATCATCCGAGCGACCACGGCGGATGAGCGCGGCAATCTCTCCTATGAGCATGAGGGCGGCTATCTCGGCCCGCTCGATCAGGCGCTGGCGGTGCGCAACAATGGCGGCGTCGTCATCGCGCAGGTGAAACGGCTGGCCAAAAGCGGCACCTTGAAGCCGCAGCATGTGCTGGTGCCGGGCATCCTGGTCGATGTCATCGTGGTCGCGCCGGACCAGATGCAGACCACGCAGACAGCCTATGAGCCGGCGATCTCGGGCGAGCTCTTTCGCCCGCTGTCGAGCTTCGAGATCCCGGATTTCGGCGTGCCGAAGGTCATCGCGAGGCGCGTCGCCCAGGAGCTGCGCCATGGCGAGGCGGTGAATATCGGCTTCGGCATTTCGGCCAATGTGCCGCGCATCCTGATCGAGGAAGGCCGGCATGGCGATGTCACCTGGGTGATCGAGCAAGGGGCGGTCGGCGGCGTGCCGCTCACCGATTTCCAGTTCGGCTGCGCGGCGAACGCCGAAGCGATCATGTCTTCGCCCCACCAGTTCACCTATTTCCAGGGGGCGGGGTTCGACGCTTCGCTCCTCTCCTTCCTGCAGATCGATCGGGAAGGCTCGGTCAATGTCTCGAAGCTCGGCGTGCGGCCGCATGTGACCGCAGGCGCCGGCGGCTTCGTCGACATCACGGCACGGGCGAAGCGCATCGTTTTCTCGGGCCTGTTCACCGCGGCGGCTGGGCTCGCGGTCGAGAACGGGGCGCTAGCCATCCGCAAGGAGGGCAAGGTGCGCAAGCTCGTCGACACCGTCGAGCATGTCTCCTTCTCGGGCAGGCGAGCCGTCGAGCAAGGCCAGGACATCACCTATGTGACCGAGCGCTGCGTCATGAAGCTGACGGCAGAGGGCGTCACCGTCACCGAGATCGCCCCGGGCGTGAACCTCGAGCGGGACGTGCTGGCGCAAGCCGAGTTTCCGCTTATCGTTGCGAAAGCGCTCAAGCAGATGGATGCTGCGCTGTTCCGTCCGGAACCGATCGGCCTCGATCTCGGGGGAGAGAGGGCATGACTTTCGATCTTCATTGCGGCGCCGACAGCCTGGCGGCTGCGACGAAGCCGCGCACGACATGGCTCGCCGCCGATCAAGCTGCGAGCCATTGCCCATCCCGTCACCGCCTCGGGTCGACCACGCGGAGGTGACGGGCACGCTTTCCGCAAGCCCAGAGGGCCGGCGGAAATATCGAGCGACGTAGCCGGAACGGTTCCGGCACAACGGTCATGGGAGGAATTATGATGACCATTCGCGCAAGACTGATCGCAGGCGTTGCCCTTGCGGCGGCCTTCGTCATGCCGGCACGGGCGGCGGACGAAGTCCAGATGGTGCATTGGTGGACTTCGGGCGGCGAAGCTGCGGCGCTCAACGTCCTGAAGGAGAACCTCGCCAAGGAAAACGTGGCCTGGAAGGACGTGCCTATCGCGGGCGGCGGCGGCGGACAGGCCATGACGGCGCTGCGCGCCATGGTCACGGCCGGCAACGTGCCGACGGCGGTGCAGATGCTCGGATTCGACATCCAGGATTGGGCGGCGCAGGGCGTTCTCGCCGATCTCAGCGGCCAGGGCGCGAAGGAAGGCTGGGACAAGGTGGTTCCAGCGGCTCTGCAGAAATTCGCCAAATATGACGGCAAATGGGTCGCGGCGCCGGTCAATGTCCACTCGGTGAACTGGATCTGGGTGAACAAGGCCGCCGCCGACAAGATCGGCCTCAAGGCTGCTCCGGCCAATCTCGACGAGCTGTTCGCAGCTCTCGACAAGGCCAAGGCCGCCGGCCTCGTGCCGCTCGCCCAGGGTGGCCAGCCCTGGCAGGAAGCAACCCTGTTCGATTCGCTCGTAATCGCCACCAACGGGCTCGATTTCTACAAGAAGGCGTTCCTCGATCTCGACGCCGCGGCGCTGAAATCGCCCGAAATGACCAAGGCCTTCCAGAATCTCGCCAAGATGGCGGGCTATGCCGACCCGGCCTATTCGGGCCGCGACTGGAACCTCGCGACCGCCATGGTGGTCAAAGGCGACGCGCTTCTGCAGGTGATGGGCGACTGGGCCAAGGGCGAATTCCACGCCGCCAAGAAGGAGCCGGGCACGGATTTCGAGTGCTACCGCTTCCCGGGCACGCAGGGCGACGTGATCTTCAACTCGGACATGTTCGTCCTGTTCAAGGTCGGCGCGGACCGCCAGGCCGCTCAGGCGAAGCTCGCTTCGGCGACGCTCGACCCTGCCTTCCAGGCGTCGTTCAACGTGGTAAAGGGTTCGGTGCCCGCACGCACCGACGTGCCCGACACGGCCTTCGATGCCTGCGGCAAGAAGGGCATCGCCGATTTGAAAGAAGCTAACTCGAAGGGCACGCTGCTCGGCTCGCTCGCCCAGGGTTATGGCCAGCCGGCGGCGATCAAGAACGCCTACTACGACGTGGTGACCAAGGTCTTCCACGGCCAGCTCAAGGCGCAGGATGCGGCAGCTGCGCTTGCGACCGCGATCGCGGCGGCAAAATGATCGACGCCTGATCGTCGTCCCGCGCGGCCGAGCGCCGCGCGGGAGCGAGAAGACCAGGCGAGGCTGATCGGGCTCCGATTCGCCAGGGGAGGAGACAATGACGAGGACCGACGCAGTCCCTGATGCGCCGACGCGGCCGATACGGGCTCGCCAGCCCTTCTCGTTGCAGGACGCGATCCCGAAACTGGTCCTCGCGCCGTCCTTCGCGATCACCTTGCTGTTCGTCTACGGCTTCATCCTGTGGACGGTGTATCTGTCCTTCTCGAAGTCCCGCATGCTGCCCGTCTACGAGCTGACGGGCTTCGATTCCTATCAGAGGCTCTGGTCGCAGCCGAACTGGTATGTCGCCATCAAGAACCTCGTGATCTTCGGCGGCCTCTACATCTCGATCTGCATCTGTCTTGGCCTGTTGCTCGCCATCCTGCTCGATCAGCGCATTCGCGGCGAAGGCGTGCTTCGCCCGGTCTATCTCTATCCGATGGCCCTGTCCTTCATCGTGGTCGGCACCGCCTGGCGCTGGTTCCTAGCGCCTGATCTCGGCCTCGAGAAGACGATGCATGAATGGGGCTGGACGAGCTTCAAATTCGGCTGGCTCGTCGACAACGAGATGGCGATCTACTGTATCGTCATCGCCGGCGTCTGGCAGGCCTCGGGCTTCTGCATGGCGATGTTCCTCGCGGGGCTACGCGGCATCGACAGCGAGATGATCAAAGCGGCCCAGATCGACGGCGCTTCGACGGTCGCGATCTACCGGCGCATCATCATTCCCCAGCTGCGGCCGGTCTTCCTGTCGGCCGTGATCGTCCTCGCCCATATGACGATCAAGTCCTACGACCTCGTGGTGGCGCTCACGGGCGGCGGCCCCGGCAATGCCACCGAGCTGCCCTCCACCTTCATGTATTCCTACACCTTCACGCGCAACCAGATGTCGGTCGGCGCCGCAAGCGCCGTGATGATGCTGATGGCGATCTGCGCCATCATGGTGCCCTACCTCTATTCCGAGCTCAGGGAGAAGTCCTGATGGGCGCCGCGATCTCATCCTCCACGGTCGGGACGTCGCGGAGCTCCCGCTTCGTCGTCTATGGCCTGCTCGCCCTGTTTGCGCTGTTCTTCCTGGCGCCCCTCTATGTGATGCTCGTGACCTCGTTCAAGACGCTCGACGAGATCCGTGACGGCAACATGATGTCGCTGCCGGGCGCCGCGACCATCGCGCCTTGGCTCAAGGCGTGGGGCGAGGCCTGCGTCGGGCTCACTTGCGCCGGCATCAAAGGCTATTTCCAGAATTCGGTGCTGATGGTGGTGCCGGCCGTCGCCATCTCGACGGCGCTCGGCTCGATCAATGGCTATGTGCTGACGAAATGGCGCTTCGCCGGGCACAAATGGGTGTTCGGGCTGATGCTGTTTGCCTGCTTCATCCCGTTCCAGTCGGTGCTGATCCCGATGGCGCGCATTCTCGGCCTGCTCGGGCTCGCGAATTCGATCGCGGGCCTCATCCTGGTGCATGTGATCTACGGGCTTGGCTTCACCACATTGTTCTTCCGCAACTACTACGAGGCCTTCCCGAACGAGTTGATCCGCGCCGCGCAGATCGATGGGGCGGGCTTCTTCCAGATATTCCGCCGGCTGATCCTGCCGATGTCCGGACCCATCATCGTGGTGACGGTCATCTTCCAGTTCACCAATATCTGGAACGACTTCCTGTTCGGCTCGTCCTTCACCTCGGGAGACGGGGCGCCGATGACGGTGGCGCTCAACAATCTCGTCAACACCACGACGGGCGTGAAGGAATACAATGTCGACATGGCGGCCGCGATGATCGCGGCGCTCCCTACTCTCCTCGTCTACATCCTCGCCGGCCGCTATTTCGTGCGCGGTCTGATGGCGGGCGCGGTGAAAGGATAGGCTTATGGCATTCCTCGAAATCGCCGCGCTGAAGAAGCGCTTCGGCTCAATCGAGATCCTCAAGGGGATCGATCTCGACCTGGAGAAGGGCGGGTTCCTGGTGCTGGTCGGGCCGTCCGGCTGCGGCAAGTCGACCCTGCTCAACACCATTGCGGGGCTCGAGACCATCTCGGAGGGCGAGATCCGGGTGGAGGGGCGGGTCATCAACGACCTGCATCCTTCGAAGCGCGACATCGCCATGGTGTTCCAGAGCTACGCGCTCTACCCGAACATGACGGTCGCCGGGAACATCGCCTTCGGCATGGAAATGCGCGGCGTGCCCAAGGACGAGCGCGAGAAAGCGATCCAGGCGGTCTCGAAGACCCTGCAGATCGGCCATCTTCTGCAGCGCCGGCCCTCGCAGCTGTCGGGCGGCCAGCGCCAGCGCGTCGCCATGGGCCGGGCGCTGGTGCGCAACCCAAAACTCTTTCTCTTCGACGAGCCCTTGTCGAATCTCGACGCCAAGCTGCGCGTCGATATGCGCGTCGAGATCAAGCGGCTGCATGCGACCACGGGCACCACCATCGTCTACGTCACTCATGACCAGATCGAGGCGATGACGCTCGCGACCAAGATCGCGGTCCTCAAGGATGGCGAGCTGCAGCAGGTCGGCACGCCTGCCGAGATCTACAACCGGCCGGCCAACCTCTTCGTCGCCGATTTCATGGGTTCGCCCGCCATGAACCTGATCAGCGCCAAGGCGGCCGAAGAGAACGGGCGCGTCGTGATCAAATTCGCCAATGGCGGGGGCGCCGATATCGCCTTGGCGGCGCCGGCGAGCATCTCAGCCAAGCCGTTGACGGCCGGACAGGAAGTGATCCTCGGCATCCGGCCCGAGGCCATCACGGATCGCGACGGCGCGGATCGTCACTCCAAGGCGATCGAAATCGTGGATGCCAGGGTCGAGATCGTCGAGCCGGCAGGGTCCGACACCTTCGTCGTCACCCATCTCGGCGGCAAGGAAGTGACGGCCCGCATGCGCTCCGACGCCGATGTGAAGGCGGGCGAAATGGTGCCCTTCGCCTTCAACCTCGACAAGGCCGTGATTTTTGATCCTGCGACGGGGAAGAGGTTGTGAGGGGTGAAGAGTGAGGAGTGAGGAGTGAGGAGTGAATAGTGAATAGTGAATAGTGAGTGGCGAATAGAATAAGAACGCTGTGCGAAACGAGAATGGATTATTCTGTCCAGTGTTTTTGAAACTTCACTACTGACTACTCACTACTCACTATTCACTATTCACTCTTCGTACTCGCTGACAGACGAAACCCGCATGATGAACCCCGATATCCTGATCATCGGTTCCGGCATGGGCGGCGCGACGCTGGCCCAGGCACTGGCGCCGACAGGTGCCTCGATCCTCATTCTCGACAAGGGCAGGCAGCTACCCGAGCGGCCGGAAAATCGCGATGCGCGCGCCATTTTCCAGCTTGGTTTCTTCCGCCCCAAGGAAGTCTGGCTGGACGCCGCCGGGCGTCCGTTCAGCCCGGGCAATTACTATGTTCATGGCGGCAATTCGAAGTTCTACGGCGCGGTGCTGATCCGCTACCGCGCCCAGGATTTCGACGGCCTGGCGCATGCCGACGGCGATGCGCCGCCCTGGCCATTTCGCTACGCCGAGCTCGCGCCTTGGTACGACGCGGCCGAAGCGCTCTACCAGGTCCGGGGCGAGGCCGGGTTCGATCCGACGGAACCGCCGCGCGGGCGAGGCTATCCCTTCCCGCCGGTGCCGGACGAGCCGGTGATCGCCGCGACGCGGGAGCGCCTGCGCAAGGTCGGGCTGCATCCCTTCTCGCTGCCGCTCGGCATCGATATCGAGCGCTGGCTCGCCCATGGCCGCACGCCCTGGGATGCCTTTCCGGATGCCCGCTCGGGCAAGATGGATGCTGAGACTTGCGCCCTGCTGCCGGCACTCGCCCACGAGAATGTGCGGATGGAAAGCGGGGCCGAAGCGAAGCGTCTGGTCCTCGCCCCTGACGGCAAGCGCGTCGCAGCGGTGGAATACGAACAGGAGGGCGAGAGGCGCAGCGTCTCGCCCAAGGTCGTGGTCCTGGCGGCCGGCGCGGTGCGCTCGGCGGCGCTGCTGCTCGCCTCCTCGCCGGATGGGGTCGCGAACCGCTCTGGCCTCGTCGGCCGGCACTTCATGAACCACAACCTGACCGCGATGCTGGCGGTCGATCCGCGCTTGCGCAACGATAGCGTCTATCAGAAGACCTTCGGCATCAACGACTTCTATCTCGATGACGGGCGCGGCGGGCCGCCGCTCGGCAATGTGCAACTGCTCGGCCGAGTCTCCGGCGCCATCTTGAAGGCCAGCATGCCATGGGCGCCGGAATTCGGCCTCGACCTCCTCAGCCGCAGGACGGTCGACTTCCTGATCATGAGCGAGGATTTGCCGGACCCCGCGAGCCGCGTACGGGTCGACGGCCGCGACATCGTGCTCGAATGGCGGCGCTCCAACATGACGGCGCATCGCGGCCTCAAGCGGCGCATGCGCGGGGCCCTCAGGCAGGCAGGCTTCCCGATCGTCCTGACCCAGTTGTTCGACCGCAAGACGCCCTCGCATCAATGCGGGACCGTGCGCATCGGCAACGACCCGGCGACGGCGCCGCTCGATCCCTTCGGGCGGGCCTTCGATCACCCGAACCTGTTCGTGTCCGACGCCTCGATGCTCGTCACTTCGGCGGCCGTGAATCCGGCCCTGACCATCGCCGCGATGGCTCTGCGAACAGCGGCGCATATTCGCGAGACGGAGCTGGGGCTGAAGGACGGGGCAAAGGTCGTCACCCCCGAGACAGCCGCTCAGGCCGGGCAGCGCGGAGGGTCGGCATGACGATCGACTACATCGTCACAGGCGCGGGACCGGCCGGCTGCGCCATCGCGGCTCGGCTGAGCGAAGATCCGACGGTCACAGTGCTGCTGATCGAGGCCGGCGGCAGCGATCGCCATCCCTTCTTCCACATGCCGGCGGGCTTCGCCAAGATGACGAAGGGCATCGCCAGCTGGGGCTGGTCGACCGTGCCGCAGAAGCACCTCGACGGGCGGGTGCTCCGCTACACGCAAGCCAAGGTCATCGGCGGCGGCTCCTCGATCAACGCCCAGGTCTATGCGCGCGGCAACGCCAAGGACTATGACAGCTGGGCCTATGACCATCGCTGCAGCGGCTGGAGTTTTGCGCAGCTGCTGCCCTACTTCAAGCGGGCCGAGGATAATCAGCGCTTCGTCGATGACTACCACGCGGCCGGAGGACCGATCGGTGTCTCGATGCCGGTCAACCCGCTGCCGATCAGCGAGGCCTTCATCCGGGCGGCGCAGCAATTTGGCATGCCCTATAACCCCGACTTCAACGGGGCGCGGCAGGAGGGTGTCGGTCATTATCAGGTGACGGTCAGGAATGCGCGGCGATCCTCGGCGGCGGGCGGCTATCTCAGGCCGATCCGCGATCGGCGGAACCTGACCATTCGCACCGGCGCCATGGCCACCCGGATCGTGGTGGAGCAGGGCCGGGCGGTGGGTGTCGAGATCGTCGAAGCCGGGCGAAAGTCCATCCTGCGCTGCGAGCGCGAGGTCCTGGTGACGTCTGGCGCCATCGGTTCGCCACGCCTGCTGCTGCTCTCCGGCATCGGGCCCGCCGATCACCTCAACTCCGTCGGCGTCGATGTCGTGCATGACCTACCGGGCGTCGGCCAGAACCTGCAGGATCATCTGGACCTCTACGCCATCGCCGAATGCAGCGGCGACCACACCTATGACAATTACGCCAAGCTGCACCGCACCCTATGGGCCGGTGCGCAATACATTTTGTTCAAGAACGGGCCGGTCGCCTCGACCCTCTTCGAGACGGGCGGTTTCTGGTACGCCGACAGATCGGCCAGATCGCCCGATATCCAGTTCCATCTCGGCCTCGGCTCCGGCATCGAAGCGGGCGTGCCGAAGCTGAACAACCCGGGTCTTACGCTCAATTCCTCCTTCCTGCGTCCGCGTTCTCGCGGAACCGTGCGGCTGAGATCCGGCAACCCGTCGGAGCATCCTCTGATCGACCCGAATTATTGGGCGGACCCCTATGACCGCGCCATGTCGCTCGAAGGCTTGCGCATGGCGCGCGACATCCTGCGGCAAAAGGCGCTCGAGCCTTTCCTCATCGCCGAGCGACAGCCGGGACCGGAGGCGGTGAGCGAACAGGATCTGGCCGAATACGCCTTCCGCAGCTGCAAGACGGACCATCATCCGTCCGGAACCTGCCGGATGGGCGTCGATGCTATGGCGGTGGTGTCCCCCGATTTGAAGCTGCGCGGCCTCGAAGGCCTGCGCGTCTGCGATTCGTCGATCATGCCGGCGATCCCTTCGTCGAACACCAATGCGCCGACCCTGATGATCGGTGAGAAGGCGGCCGACCTGATCGCCGGCAAGCCGCCTTTGCCGGCTGTCAATCTGAAGCCCGAAAGGGCGACAAGTCAGGCCTGACCGCTGCCGCTTGAAAAAGCCGCCGTTCCGGTCGAGAAAAGCTCCCGATGGAGTGCGTCGTCCAGGGAGGTCTTGATGCGCATCGGCGTCGATTTGGGCGGCACGAAGATCGAAGTCGCGGTCCTGGACACGGCGGGGCTGGAGATCGCCCGTCAACGCACCCCGACGCCGCATGGCGATTATGAGGGCTCCGTGCGGGCGATCGCCGAGCTCGTGCGCGCTATCGCGGCGAAGACCGGGGCGCAGGGCTCCGTCGGCATGGGCATACCTGGCGCCATCTCGGCGAAGACGGGGCTGGTCATGACCTCGAACGCCACCTTCCTGGTGGGGCGGGCCCTCGACAAGGACCTCGCGGCGGCGCTCGGCCGCAAGGTGCGCATCGAGAACGACGCCAATTGCTTCGCGCTCGCCGAGGCGGTCGATGGCGCCGCGCGCGGGGCGCATTGCGTGTTCGGCGCGATTCTCGGCACCGGAGTCGGAGCCGGCATCGTGCTGGATCACAAGGTGTTCTCCGGCAATACCGGGATCGCCGGCGAATGGGGCCACAATCCGCTCCCTTGGCCCGAGGCGACCGAGTTCCCCGGGCCTGCCTGCTATTGCGGCCGGTATGGCTGCATGGAGCGCTATGTATCGGGCACCGCCTTCACGGCCGACCATGCGGCGAAGATCGGCCGCAAAATGAAGGGCGACGAGATCGTGGCGGCGATGCGGGCGGGAGATGCCGAGGCGCGCGCCACCTATCAGCGCTATGCGAAATGCCTGGCGCGCGGCCTCGCCGTGATCGCCAATGTGCTCGACCCCAACGCCTTCGTGCTGGGCGGGGGCATGAGCAATGTCGACGAACTCTATCAGGACCTTCCCTCCCTGATGCGCCCGCATGTGCTGTCGAAGGAATTCGACACCCCGATCCTGAAGCCGCTGCATGGCGATTCGGCGGGCGTGCGGGGCGCTGCCTGGCTATGGGGCGACGGCGACCTCGACGAAGCCGCCGCGTCGTGACAGAAGGCGCCGCGACCCTGGCCCTATCCTTTCCCGAGAAGCACGCACGCATGTCCTCGCCGTCAGCCGCCGCCCCGATCGCCTATGCGGATTTCGAGAAGGTCGACATCAGGGTCGGCACCATCATCAAGGCCGAACCCTTCCCGCAGGCCCGCAAGCCCGCCTTCAAGCTTTCGATCGATTTCGGCCCGGAGATCGGCGTCAAGAAATCCTCGGCGCAGATCACCGTCAACCACAAGCTCGAGGAGCTGGTCGGCCGCCAGGTGCTGGCCGTGGTCAATTTCCCGCCGCGCCAGATCGGCCCCTTCATGTCGGAAGTGCTGACGCTCGGCCTGCCCGATGCGGCAGGCGAGGTCATGTTGATCGGGCCGCAGCGCCCGGTGCCGGACGGCGGACGGATGTACTGATCGGCCAGGCTGGAAACCGCCAAGCTTCGTTCGACCGCATCAGCGGCTGCCTTTGAGGCCTACACCGCAAAGGTCCGGCCATCACGGCACTCGCTCACCGTTGACATCGCCCAGGGCCCGCGCGACAGGTCGTCATACAAATCGTGAAGGCCGCGGTTGCGAGGAACGCCATGACGAGACCGATCGAAAGCTTGCGGTCGCAGCGCTGGTTCGCGGCCGATGATTTCCGCGCCTTCGGGCATCGCCAGCGCGCCCAGCAGATGGGGCTCCGCCGCGAGGAATTCATGGGCCGGCCGGTGGTCGCGATCCTCAACACCTGGAGCGACCTGTCGCCCTGCCATGCCCATCTGCGCGAGCGCGGCGAGGCGGTGAAGCGCGGCGTGCTGCAGGCGGGCGGCTTCCCCTTCGAGCTGCCGGCCATGAGCCTCGGCGAGGTGCTGGTGAAGCCGACCACCATGATCTACCGCAATTTCCTGGCCATGGAGGCCGAGGAGCTGTTGCGCTCGCTGCCGGTCGACGGCGCGGTGCTGCTCGGCGGTTGCGACAAGACGACGCCCGGTTTGGTGATGGGCGCGCTCAGCATGGACATCCCGGCGATCTTCGTGCCGGCAGGCCCCATGCTCAACGACCACTATAAGGGCAACCGCGTCGGGGCCGGCACGCATAGCCGCAAATATTGGGACGAGTACCAGGCCGGCAATATCGACAAGGCCGAATGGACCCGCCTCGAGCAGCGCATGACGCGCGCGCCCGGCACCTGCAACACCATGGGCACCGCCTCCACCATGACCAATATCGTGGAGGCGATGGGGCTCTCCTTTCCCGGCGCGGCCGCCATCCCGGCGATGGATTCGGGCAATGCCCGCATGGCCTCGGCCTCCGGCGCCCGCATGGTGGAGATGATCCGCGAGGACCTCAAACCCTCGATCATCGTCACCAAGGCTGCGGTGATGAACGGCGTCGCCGCTTATCTCGCGCTCGGCGGCTCGACCAATGCGGCGATCCATCTGATCGCCATGGCGGGGCGGGCCGGCATCGCGCTGACCCTCGACGAGCTCGACGCCATGGCCCGCAAGGTGCCGGTGCTCGTCAACCTGTTCCCCTCGGGCGACAAGCTGATGGAGGATTTCTACTATGCGGGCGGGCTGCCGGCGCTGTTGAAGAAGATCGAGGGCCATCTGCATCTCGGCGCCATGACGGTGACCGGCAAGACGCTCGCCGAGAATATCGCGGATGCGCGCTGCGAGGATGACGAGGTGATCCGCGATCCCTCGAACCCCGTCTCGACCAAGGGGGCGCTCGCGGTGCTGCACGGCAATCTCGCGCCGAGCGGCGCAGTGGTGAAACCCTCGGCCTTCGGGGCGCAATTCTTCACACATTGCGGGCCCGCGCTCGTCTTCGACAGCAATGCCGAGATGCACGCCGCCATGCGCGACCCAAATATCGATGCCGATGAGAACACCGTGCTGGTGCTGCGCAATGCCGGTCCGATCGGTGCGCCGGGCATGCCCGAATGGGGCAACCTGCCGATCCCGCAGAAGCTCCTGAAACGGGGTGTCCGCGACATGGTGCGCATCTCGGATGCGCGCATGAGCGGCACCCATTTCGGGGCCTGCGTGCTGCATGTGGCGCCCGAAGCCGCGATCGGCGGCCCGTTGGCGCTGGTGCAGAACGGCGACATGATCGAGCTCGATATCGAGGCCCGCAAGCTGCATCTCGACGTCTCGCGGGAGGAGCTGGCGCGCCGCAAGGCCGCCTGGAAGCCGCGCGATCGCATCTATGAGCGCGGCTATGTGCGGCTCTATCAGCAGCATGTCTCGCAGGCCGACAAAGGCTGCGACCTCGATTTTCTCGAGGGCAGCGCCAAGACGCCGGAACCGGTGATCTATTGAGGGAATTCGAGCGCGCGTCGACAGGGGAATGGGCTTTTCGCTGTGCTGGCGATCAGAGCAAGGGGGCGATTCGTGCCAAATTTGGTCAAGAATGAGCAGCGGAAGCTCAGTGCGACTTTCTTCAACAACCTGTCGGTCGCCTCTCTGGTGGCGGGTGGGCTTGCGCCCTTGGTAGGGATCATTCTGCAAAACCCGACATTCTACCAGGCGCCAGGTCCGGTTGTGGCGATCGCGACGGCCGCTTGGCTTCTGTTTGCCCTCATCCTACATTGGGTGGGGTTTCGCATGTTGAGAGGGCTCGAGGAATGAGCTGGCCCATCTTCTACGCGCTTGCCGGCCCGGCTCTGGTTTTCGTCGGGGCGATGGTGGTGCTCGTTATGGACACCTACCTTCTTCGCCGCTCCGACTCGGTGTCCAAATCGAAACCGCAAGCCATGATAGAAGCGCCGCGCGACGGTCACGTCACCGGCAAAGCGCGCTAAGGCGCCCAATCGTTCTTTCGCTCATTCGCTCCAAGCCAATAGTAAGGCGCTACGGCTACGAGTCGCCTTGCAAGGTAGTGACGACACCTTGTGAGCGCCGCACGGACCGCTCCTGCACAGCGCTCGAGGCGCCGCAGCGCAAGCTCCTCCGCCACCCGATTACCGCCGCCTCTACTCCGCCGCGATCTTCATCTCGGCGAGCGCTGGCGAAGGGGCGAATAGCGGCTCGCTCGCCCGGGCATCGGCAGGCGCCTCGGCCCGGACATCGAGGCTCCTGCGGAACCATAGCGAATAGAGCGCCGGCAGGAACAGCAAGGTCAGGAAGGTCGCGACGAACAGGCCGCCCATGATGGTGGTCGCCATCGGCCCCCAGAAGGCGCTCTCCGAGAGCGGGATCATGGCCAGGATGGCCGCGAAGGCCGTCAGCAGCACTGGACGCGCCCGGCGCACCGTGGCCTCGACGATCGCCTCGCGGCGCGTATGGCGCCCCGACGCCACATCGGCCTCGATCTGATCGACCAGGATGACGGCGTTGCGCATGATCATGCCGGCGAGCGCGATCAGGCCGAGCAGCGCCACGAAGCCGAAGGGCCGCCCCGCGACGTTCAGGGCGAGCGAGGCGCCGATGATGCCGAGCGGCGCTGTGAGGAAGACGAGCAGCAGGCGCGAAAAGCTCTGCAGCTGCACCATCAGCACGGTCAGCATCAGCACGAACATCAGCGGGAAGAGCTTGAAGATCGAGGCGTTGGCCTTGCCGGATTCCTCGACCGCTCCGCCCGTGTCGATGCGATAGCCGGCCGGCAGCGCGTCGATGATCGGCTTGAGCTTCGGCAACAGGGCGTTGGTCACGTCAGGCGGCTGCACGCCGTCGATGGTCTCGGAGCGAACCGCGAGCTCCATGTCGCGGTTCCAGCGCCAGATCAGCGGCTCCTCCGATGAGCGCTCGATATGGGCGATCTGGGCTACCGGCACGGCGCGGCCGTCGCGCGCCAGGATGGTGAGGTCGGCGACCTTGGCCGGGTCGAGACGCTCGGCGCTGCCGGCGCGCGCCACCACCGCGATCTTCTCGGTGCCATCGCGGATGGTGGTGATGGTCGAGCCGTTGACCAGGAGCTGCAGCGTCTGCGCCACGTCCTGCGGAGTGAGGCCGAGCGCGCGCGCCCGGTCCTGATCGACCACCAGGCGCAAGGACGGCTCGCGCTCGTTCCATTGCAGGTTGGGGTCGACGATGCGCGGATCGGCGAGCATCACCTCGCGCAGCTGATTGGCGATCTTGCGCAACCGCAACGGATCGGTGCCGACCACGCGGAACTCGACCGGATAATCGACGGGGGGCCCGAAATTGAAGCGGGTGACGCGCACCCGCGCGCCCGATAGCGCACCCCTGGCGAGAGCCTCCTCGATGCGCGTCTTGACGCGTTCGCGCGCCTCGACATCGGGCGGCAGGATGACGATCTGCGCATAGGAGGTGTCGGGCAGCTGCGGATTGAGGCCGAGCCAGAAGCGCGGCGAGCCTTGGCCGACATAAGTCGTGTAGGAGCCGATATCGGGATCGCCGGCGATGATCTTCTCGCCCTCGCGCGCCGCAGCCTGCGTGGCTCCGATCGAGGTGCCGGCCGGCATGCGGATCTCGAAGAACAGCTCGGGGCGGTCCGAGATCGGGAAGAATTGCTGCTGCACATGGCCGAAGGCGATGACGGCGCCGACGAACAGGCCAAGCGTCGCCGCCGTCACGGTGACGCGGCGGCGCACGCAGAAACGCACCACGCGGCGCAGGAGATTGTAGAAGCGCGTATCGTAGACGGCGTCGGGATTGGCATGCGCGTGCCCGGCCTTCTTATGATCCGGCAGGAGCATCACGCCGAAGAGCGGCGTGAACAGCACCGCCACCACCCAGGAGGCGAGCAGCGCGATCGCCACCACCCAGAAGATGCCGCCCGCATATTCGCCGACCGCCGAGACCGCAAAGCCGATCGGCACGAAGCCGATGGCGGTGACCAGCGTGCCGGTCAGCATCGGGAAGGCGGTCGAGGTCCAGGCATAGCCCGCAGCCTTGGCGCGCGGCCAGCCCTGCTCCATCTTCACCACCATCATCTCGACCGCGATGATGGCATCGTCGACCAGAAGGCCGAGCGCGATGATCAGCGCGCCGAGCGTGATGCGGTTGAGATCCATGGCGAGCGCGCTCATGACCAAGGTCACGACCGCGAGCACCAGCGGCACCGAGGTCGCCACCACGATGCCGGTGCGCCAGCCGAGCGACAGGAAGCTCACGCCGAGCACGATGATGACGGCCTCCGCGAAGGAGCGCAGGAATTCGAAGACTGCGTTGTCGACGACCTTCGGCTGGTCGGCGATCTGGGTGACGTCGATGCCGAGCGGAATGGTGGCGACATGGGTGGCGAGCGCCGCCTGCACGTCCTTGCCGAAGCTGAGGATATTGGTGCCCTTCGCCATGACGACGCCGACGCCGAGCGCCGGCACCCCGTTCTGGCGCACCACGAAGCTCGGCGGATCCGCATAGCCGGCCGTGACATTGGCGATGTCGCCGAGGCGGAAGGTCACGCCATTGGCCGAGACCGGCGTCTCCTTGACGGCGTCGACCCCGTCGAGCGCGCCCGTGACCCGCAGCGGGATGTGCTGGCCTTCGGTCTCGAAGGTGCCGGCCGCCGCCACGGCGTTCTGCTTCGACAGGCTGTCGAAGACGGTCTGCGGCGCGACGCCCAGACTTGCGAGCTTGGCCGTGTCGAAATCGACGAAGATGGTCTGGTCCTGGGCCCCGTAGATATTGACCTTGGTGACGTTCGGGACGCGCAACAGCGCCTTCTTCATGTCCTCGGCCGCATCCTTCAGCTGGCGGTAGGACGCGCCCTTGCCGGTGAGCATGAAGAGCAGGCTGTCGACATCGCCGAACTCGTCATTGACGTTCGGCCCGATGAGGCTTGCCGGCAGATCGCTCCTGATGTCGGAGAGCTTCTTGCGCAGCTGATAGAAGAGCTCGGGAACGGCGTTCGGTGGCGCATAGTCGCGGAAGGAGAGCTGCAAGGCCATGAAGCCAGGCGTCACATAGGTGCGGCCCCGGTCGAAATAGGCGAGCTCCTGCAGCTTCTTCTCGATCGGATCGGCGACTTGGTCTTGCATCTCGCGCGAGGTGGCGCCCGGCCAGATCGCCGTGATGTTCGCGACCTTGATGGTGAAGTTCGGATCCTCGGCGCGGCCGAGCCGAGTATAGGCAAAGGCACCGCCGAGCGCGAGCGCAATGGCGAAGAACAGGGCGAGCGGGCGATGCGCGACCGCCCAGGCAGACAGGTTGAAGCGCGAAACCGCGCTCTCGTCATGCCGCGTGTGATCGTCCACATGTGTCCCGTGCGTGTCGCGCATCGGAAGCTCCCTGGAATCCGGCTTGCTAGAATCCTGCCTGGCTGACGAGGCGCACGACGTCGCCCGCATGCAGCTTCTGCACGCCGAGCGCGACGACGTCGTCGCCTTCGGAGATGCCCGAAGCGACGATGGCGGCTTGCGAATCATAGCCCTGCACGGTCACCTGGCGACGGGCGAGCGCCTTGGTCTGGGGGTCGACGACGAAGACCGAAGCGCCTTGACCGTCATCGAGGATAGCGCCGAGTGGCAGCCGGGCCACCGCCGCCGAGGCATCCGAGATGGTGACGGTTGCCGTCATGCCGAGATCGATCTCCTTGCCGGTCTTCTCGATCGAGAACCTGGCCGGATAGGTACGGGTCGCGGCATCAGCCGATGGGGTGAGCTCGCGCAGCACCGCCGGATAGACCTTGTCGGGACGCGACCACAGCACAACGCTCGCGGTGCCGCCGCGCACCCGGTCGAGCATGGCCTCGGGCACCGAGACATCCGCCTCCGGCGTCCCCGCATGAGCGAGCGCGATCACGGCCTGGCCCGAAGCCACGACCTGGCCGGGCTCGGCGAGGGTCGCCGTGACGATCCCGTCGGCGTCCGCCAGCAGGGTCGCATAGGACAGCGTGTTCTGCTGTAAGGTCACGGCCCGCTCGGCCTGGACGAAGCCGCCACTGGCCTGGTCCGCGGCCGCATTCGCCTTGTCGAGATCGGAGCTCGTCGACCAGCCCTTGAGCCGCAATTGCGTGATCCGGTCGCGCTCGGCGACCGTCTGGTCGCGCGACGAACGCGCCGCCGCCAGGGCGGCCTGGCTCTGCTGTAGCTGCAGCTTCCAATCGGTCTGGTCGAGGATGGCGAGCGGCTGGCCGGCCTTGACCTTTGCGCCGCGATCGACGAGCCGCTGGGCGATCTTGCCGGTGACGCGGAAGCCGAGATTGCTCTCGACGCGCGCCTTCACCACGCCGACGAGGCTCCGGGGCGCGACGGCCGACGCGAAATGCGCCTTGACGATGGAGACCGGACGCTCGGGCTTCGCCTTCACCTCCTCGGCCGGCTTGTTGCAGCCGGAAAGCGAGAGAGCCGCGATCGCGACATAAAGACCGAACCGCAATGGACGCGCGGACATTCGACTTGTCATGAGCTGCTCCCTGGATCGGTCAGCGACACCACATTGGAATCGGCGAGCCGCAGCCCGCGCACCAGGAGCCGCGCGAGGCCGCGCACCTTCTGTTCGGAATCCTCGCCTGCGCAATCGGCGATCATGGCGGGGTGGAAAGCACCGCAGCAGCCGAGGCCGACGAGATCGGCGATGATGGGGGCATCGCAAGGCGCGAACTCGCCCGCCTCGACGCCTTCCTGGATCAGCCGAGCGAACAGCGCCTCCATGAAGTGGATGTGCTCGTCGATCGCTTCCCAATTCTCCTGCATCGCCACCGCGACCATCTCGTGGACGGTTTCCTCATGGGTGAAACGCGCCTTGTTGTGGCGATGCACCGCGACGATCAGCTCTTCGAGGCGCTGCGCGGCCGGGCCCGGCCGGGCGACGACGCTCTCGGCCAGCAGATGCAGCTCGGCCAGCATGCGCCGGCACAGCGCGTCGTTGATCGCGCCCTTGGAGGGAAAGAAGCGGTAGATATTGGCCCCGGACATCGACAGCGCACCGGCGATGTCGGCAACCGTCGTCTTGGAATAGCCGATGCGGCGAAACAGCGCCTCGGCCGCGTCCAGGATGCGTTCGCGGGCTTCGTCCGGCTCGTAGCGGCGCTTGATGCTCAAGGCTCTGTCCTGGCTTTTGTTCTGAATAGTGATAATTTTCATTTTTTATCACTTTTCTCACCCTGTCAACTCACGAAGCTGAGAGAAGTGCTTTTGCCGAGGGCCCCAAGCCCTGGCGCCTGACTGGCCCGACCGAACTGTGGCGGCGGCGCGACATTGCCTGCCGGTCCATGGGAGGATCGGTCGGGACGGAGCCGTTGTCGATGACCTGCAAGGTCATGCCGGATGGGAACAAGCCACTGCCCAGCCTCAACTATCTGGCGCTTGGCCTTATGGCGCGCTATCCTCAAGCGGGGGTCTGGAGGCGACCCTATGGCTGATCTCCGCGAGGCCGCGCCGGACACGATCTGGCATTGGTACGATCTGATCTGCCCCTTCTGCTATGTCGCTCGGGATCGCAACCGGCTCCTCGCCCGAGGCGGCTTCACGCTGATCGAATTGCCCTTCGAGGCGCATCCCGAGATCCCGCCCGCGGGCGTCCTCGCCGGCCCGCGATCGAGCCCGTCGCATGCATATCTGGAGAGGGAGGCCGCGGCCGCCGGGTTGCCGCTCGACTGGCCGCCGCGCCTGCCCAATTCACGCCACGCGCTGGCGGCGGCCGAATGGGTGCGCCGGCACGCGAAGCAGGCTTTCCCCGGATTTCAAGCGGCGCTGTTTGCGACCCATTTCGCCCATGGCGAGGATATCGGCGATGCGGGGACGCTCGCTCGGCATGCTGCCGCCGAGGGAGTGGATGTCGCCGCGCTGCAGCAGGCGCTCACGAACGGTTCGGCTCTGGCCAATGTGACGCGATCCGAGCATCTCGCCCGGCGGCATGGCGTGCACGGAACGCCGGCCTGGGTCATCCTCGGCACCCTCGTGAGCGGCTTGCGCCCGCGGGACGAGTTCGCGATGCTGCTCGCCTCGCGGCCGCGGCGCGAGCCCCGGGAGCTCGCGGCCGAGGCCGCCCATACGAGATTGGATGCGCTTCTGGACGAGGCCTTGGCACAGAGCTTCCCGGCGAGCGATCCGACGGCCATCACGGTAAAGGGCTGAAGATCACGCCGACGACCTGAGTTCGAGCGCTGGAGGCCATCTTGGCTGGAGAGAAAGCTTGCAAGACATGATCCGCGACAATGAGGCGCTGAGCCGCTTCGAGCTCGACCATGAGGGTCATATCGCCTTTTCGGAGTATCGCCGCTCGCCTCGTGTGATCACCTTCACGCACACTGTCGTGCCGAAGGAGCTTTCGGGACGCGGCGTCGGCTCGACGCTGATCAAGGCTGCGCTCGACGAGGTCCGCCGGCAAGGGCTGAAAGTGGTGG
This sequence comes from Rhizobiales bacterium GAS188, assembly GCA_900104855.1. Classification (NCBI taxonomy): domain Bacteria; kingdom Pseudomonadati; phylum Pseudomonadota; class Alphaproteobacteria; order Hyphomicrobiales; species Rhizobiales bacterium GAS188. Next base: position 3,221,259 of record FNSS01000001.1, on the reverse strand, counting down.
CGGAATGCCCGTTCGTGGCGGCCTTCATCGCCAAGCATCCCGACTATGCCGACCTCCTCAGCCAAGGCTGAGATGCGGCTGAGGTCGGCGCCCTCAGCTCCCCTTACCTCTTGGACCTCCCCTTGGGCCCCAGGGCAGGGGCTGGCCGGGCGTCGGGATGAAGCTTCCGGGCGTCGGTGAAGATCCCGGAGCGGCCGTCGAGGCCTGATCCGGTTGCGGCATCGGGTTCCAGGGGCCAGGGCTCGGAGCGGCGGGTGGAATGGGGGCGGCGGGGCCGGCCGGGGCACGAACCTGCCGCATCGGATCGTCGACCACCGCATCGGCATTGCCGCCGGCATATTTCACCAGCGCGTCGATGCGCGCCTCGATCGGCGGATGCGTGTCGAACATGCCGGAGAAGCCGGTGCTCGGATTCTCGATGAAGGCTTCCTGCACCAGCGAGGGCACGTGGTCGATCTCGGCGTGATCCTCGATGCGCTTCAGCGCCGAGATCATGGCGTCGGGATCCTTGGTCAGCTCGACCGAGCCGGCATCGGCGAGATATTCGCGGCGGCGCGAGAGAGCGAGCTTCAGCAGGATCGCCAGGAACCACGACAAGGCGGCGAGCGCGATGGCGATGATGATGGCGATACCGGCGCCGCCTTTGCGATCATCGCTTCTGCCACCGCCCATGTTGAGCAGCACGCGCACCGTCATCTGGCCGACGAAGGACAGGATGCCGGCGAAGATCGCCGCGATCACGATGAGGCGCACATCCTGGTTCTTGATATGGGTCAGCTCATGGCCGAGCACGGCAGTGAGCTCGCGGTCGTTGAGCTTGGCGAGCAGCCCGGTCGTGACCGTGATCGAGGCGTCGTTCTGGTTGAGGCCGGACGCGAAGGCGTTGAGCGAATCGGTCTCCATCACCTTGATCTTCGGCGTCGGCATGCCGACGCTGATGCAGAGCGGTTCCAGCAGGCGGAAGACGCGGCGCTGCTCGGCCGGCCCCGGCAGGGTGGCGCCGGTCGAGGCGTCGATCAGCGTGCTCTGCAGCACGAAGGCGATTGCGAACCAGGCGAGCGAGAAGGCGACCGCATAGACCCAGTCCTCGCGCATGTTGCGCGAGGCAAGGTTCATGATCTCGGTTCCCGTCAGGTAACCGCCAGAGGACGAGAAGGCGATCGCCACCAGGTTGAGCGCATAGGTCATGACCAGGATCAGCACCACGAAGCCGCACAAGATCACGACCGACTTGATCTTGTTGGCGCGGATATGGGTGTAGAGCCCGAAGGACTGGAACATGGCGCGCTTCGCCCCGCGCAGCTTGCCTAGAACTTCATGCCTAGAACTTCACGCTCGGGGCCTGGGCGACCTGGGCGCGCTCCTCGCCGAGATCGAAGAAGGTTTCCGGCCCGAAGCCGAAGGACTTCGCGAACAGCACGGCCGGGAAGGCCTGGATGCCGGCATTGTACTCGCTGACCGCACCGTTGTAGAAGCGCCGCGCGGCGGCGATCTTGCCCTCGATATCGGCGAGCTGCTGCTGCAATTCGAGGAAGTTCTGGTTGGCTTTGAGGTCGGGATAGGCTTCCGAGATGGCGATCAGGCGGCCGAGCGCGCCGGACAAGGCCTGCTCGGCCTGGGCCTGCTGCGCCGAGCCCTGAGGGGCGGAGATCGCAGCGGCGCGCGCCTTCACCACCTCGTCGAGCGTGCCCTTCTCATGGGCCGCATAGCCCTTCACCGTCTCGACCAGGTTGGGGATCAGGTCGTGGCGCTGCTTCATCTGCACGTCGATGTCGGCGAAGGCCTGCTTGCAGCGCTGCCTGAGGCTGACCAGGCTGTTATAGGCCAGCACCGCCAGCACCGCGACCACGACGATGATGATGAGGAGAATCGTCCCAAAGCCCATCAGCTACACTCCTGCACGGCCGCCCCGACAGCCTTATGGTCGCGCCCGGCCGTCAAGCGCCACTCCACAGGCAAGCCTAAAGCATTTCCTGGCCAAGTGGATACCGCTTCCGGATACCACTTCGCCTGCAAATGCGTCGAAACGAGGAGCGAGAGCCCCCAAGGTCCGATTCACCGGACCTGGAAAGGCTTTAGCATGTTTGCGCCAGCCTCGCATTCGTTATAGGCGATTGAGGGGTTCGACGCCCAAAGGCTTCCTAGGCCCAAGAGCGTCCAAGCAAGCGCAGGAAGCAAGCATGACGATGAGCGCTGGTGTCCTCGCTGGGAAGCGGGGTCTGGTGGTGGGGGTTGCGAATAACCGCTCCATCGCCTTCGGCATTGCCAAGCAGGCCCGCGCTCATGGCGCGGAGCTCGCCCTGACCTATCAGGGCGATGCGCTCAAGAAGCGCGTCGAGCCTCTGGCGGCCGAGCTCGGCGCCTATGTGGCCGGCCATTGCGACGTCACCGACAATGCTTCGATCGACGCCGTCTTCGCCGCGCTGGAGCAGCGATGGGGCTCCCTCGACTTCCTGGTGCACGCGGTCGCCTTCTCCGACAAGAACGAGCTCGAGGGCCGCTATCTCGACACGACCGAGGGCAATTTCTCCAAGACCATGCTGATCTCCTGCTACAGCTTCACGGCGCTGGCGCAGCGTGCCGAGAAGCTCATGGCGAAGGGCGGGGCCATGCTGACCCTGACCTATTACGGCGCCGAGAAATGGATGCCCCATTACAATGTCATGGGCGTCGCCAAGGCGGCGCTGGAGGCGAGCGTGCGCTATATGGCGGCCGATCTCGGCCCCAAGAACATCCGCGTCAACGCCGTATCGGCAGGGCCGATCAAGACGCTCGCCGCCTCCGGCATTGGCGATTTCCGCTACATCCTGAAATGGAACGAGTACAATTCGCCCCTGCGCCGCACCGTGACCATCGAGGAGGTCGGCGACACGGCCGTTTACCTACTTTCCGATATGGGGCGCGGCGTGACCGGCGAGATTCACCATGTTGATGCCGGCTATCACGTGGTGGGCATGAAGAATCCCGACGCCCCCGATATGAGCCGCGGCGGCGGCTTGGCTCCGGCCCAAGGAGCTCCGGAAAAGGCCTGAGCCCGCTCTGTCGCGGGGCGAAACGCCTTGCAGGCCGGAAAGCTAAGCCGGCCAGCGATCACCATCTCTTGAGCGCCTGATCACGATTGGCCCCCGGCCGGAATAAGGCCGCGAGGGGCTCGGTCTTGTCGCCTGAAGCATCCAGCTTCGGACAAGGAGACCGACATGGCACATCATGCTCATGACTATATGGGGGGCGCGACGTGGGGCGAGGCGGTCGAATTCGCAGCTTCGGCCGCACCGTCGACCGGATCCTCGACGCTGCAATCTGCATCGCGTTCGCCACGCCACGGCCGGATCCGGGCGCTCGCCCTGATATCGGCCCTCCTCCTCGGGTCGGGGTTGGCGGGAGGCTCGGCCTTTGCCGAGCCCGGGGGCGAAGATCACGGCGACGGCTACAGCGAACATGCCAAGGTCTATGCGCTGCAGCGCGGCGAGTTCTGCGCTTCGCCGGGCGGCTGCGGCGGAGCCGCCGTGATCCCGCTGACGAACTCCGGATATGCCGATTATCCCGGCGGGGCCGTCGACCCGTACGGACGCGCCCCGGCGCGGCCAGCCCGGCGCCGCTGAGGCGTCGTTCGGATAGGCCTGTGGCGGTCGCGAGGCGCGAAACTGCAGGGCACGACAGCGCAGACACGAAGGCGAAAACGCCATGGCGAAAGCACCAAGGCTTGGGCGGCCGGCGATTCGGCCGCCCGGGCTCCCGGCATGGCGCACGCAAGTTTATGGCGCACGCAAGCTTGATTTGCCTTCCGCCATCGCCGACCCCACATTCAACGAAACCTTCCTCAGGAGTCAGGAGCCCGCCATGCGGCAATCCCTGAAAATTTCATCCCGGCTTTCGGGAGCGGGCAAGATGGCATTGGCCTTCGCGCTGCTCTTAGGTGCGAGTCAGTTTGCGGCTTCGGCGCCGGCCCGCGCCGATGAGTTCCGGAACGGCGGCGATCACGGCGATCACGATGATTGGGGCGCAGATCACAGCGAGGTCTATCAGGTGATCCGCGGCGATCTCGTCTGCAATTCGCGCGAGGCCTGCGGCGGCGCGGCCGCCATCCCGATGAACAGGCCGGGCTGGTTCTTCCTGCCGGGCGGCTTGCGCCTCGCCCAGCGTCCGGCGGCGCCTCCAGCCGGGCGGCCGGTGCAGGCACATCTGAAGCATCGCAGGAATTGACGGGTGCGGCCGCAGCGCCGCGACAGGATGGACGCCCGCTCGGATGACGATTTGACCAAAGTCACGATTTGACGTTTGACGAAACCTGCTCGGCCCTCTAGCCGGGCGGGATGTTGTTCTTGATCCGCCATGGCGAGACGAGCTGGAACGCCGATCGGCGGCTTCAAGGCCAGCTCGACACCGAGCTCAACGGGCGCGGCCGCGAGCAGGCCCGCCAAGCCGCCCATGTGGTCGGCGCCGTCGCCCCGAATGTCGCGGGTGCGCCCTTCATCGCCAGCCCGCTGAAACGCACACGAGAGACGCTCGATATTTTGATGGGCGAGCTCGTCGCCATGGGCACGCTTGCGGCACCCAAGCCCTACGCCACCGATGAGCGCCTGATGGAATTGTCTTTCGGGCGCTGGGAAGGCCTCACCTGGAAGGAAGTGCGGCGCGACGACCACACCGATTATGCGTCGCGCAACGCGGACATCTGGAACGTCGCGCCACCCGGCGGCGAGAGCTATGCGCAGCTGGCGCTACGCGCCGGGCCGCTCCTCGCCTCGCTTCCGCCCGGAACCGTGGTGGTGGCGCATGGCGGCATCACGCGCGTGGCGCTGAACCTGCTCGCCGGGCTGGCGCCGGAGCACGCCGCCAAGGCTCCCATTCGCCAAGGCGATGTGCTGGTGATCGACGAAGGGCGGGCAAGATGGGGCTCGGGCGCACCCCTCGGCCCTGACGAAGCCTGAGACTACATCCGTCATGGCTGGGCTTGTCCCGGCCATCCACGTCTTGCAGCCATCGGCGTCAGGCCGCAAGAGTGGAGTATGGTCCCGTCAAAGGCTGAGGTGTCTGCGGACGATTCCACGAGACGCGGGTTTGAGAAAGGGCGTGGATGGCCGGGACAAGCCCGGCCATGACGAAAGTAAACGGGCGCCACGCCGCTACTTCCCGGCGAGCAATTTGCGCAGCGTGCCGTGGTCGTCGGGCCAATGGATATCGTCGATGCGCCAGCCGGCCTTGGTCTTCTTCAGATCGAGGGTGATGGTCTTCGCCTCGCCCAAATTCTTGAAGGTCACGGTGCCGGTCGCTCGATCCGGCCCCGGCTCGGCGATGGCGATCGCAAGCTCGGTGATCTCCCAGTCCTGGGCATCGATAAAGGGGTCGCCGTCGAGATCGGGCGCATCGCCGCTCTTCGTCGCCTGCAGCGATTTGTTGAGCAACGCACCGAGCTCGGGCGTCAGATAGCGCTTCACGCTGGCCGCGCTGGTGTAGTCGATGCCCTTCGCCTTGCCGGCATAGTTGGCATAGAGCCTGGCCAGGAAATCCTTGGCGCCCGGCTCCTGCGCCGAGACAGGCGCGAGCAGCGGGCCGCCGCATAGACACAGCACACAGACGAGCCATCGCAGGAGCTTGGACATATCGGGTTGCCTTTCATGGTGATCGCGCCGGAATGACGGTGACCTAGGCGCAGGTGGCAGCGCGGATGATGCGGATCGGCAAGGAACTTACGGAGGGTCGCGCCGTCAACCGGCCTTGCCTTGGCGCGACGAGGCCCTGATGGCGCGCACCTCGCCCTCGCGCGCCGGCTGCAGCAGCTTGCGGAAGGTGTCTCGCTTGTCGTGGATCGAGGCGATGACGAGTCCCGTGGGCACGCCGATATCGACGAGCACGGCTTCCGAGAGCTGCAGGCTCGCCTCGATGGTCTCGGGCACCGCATCGGTGACGCCGAGCTCGTAGAGCTTCGAGGCATGGCTCGCGTCGCGGGCACGCGCCACGATCGTGAGGCTCGGGCGCTCGGCGCGTGCCGTGCTCACGACATGCTCGACCGAGCTCGGCTGATCCATGGTGACGACGAGGGCGCGCGCGGTCGCGAGCCCGGCCCGGCGCAGGAATTCGGGGCGCGTCGCATCGCCGTAATAGATGGCGTGGCCGGCATCGCGCATTCCGGCCACGAGGCGCGCATCCTGATCGATGGCCAGGAACGGCACGTCATGGGCAACCAGCATCTCGCCGATCAGCCTGCCGACCCGGCCATAGCCCACGATCATCACGCGGGAGGCTGCCGCGTCCGGCGGCGGTGCGAGATGGGTGAAGGCCGCCTCGTCGAAACGCTTCGCCTGCGTCGCCGCCTCGCCGAGCCGCGCCAGGACCGGGATGGCGAGCATGGACAGTGTCACCGCCACCATGGCGTCCTCGGCGCTCTCGCGCGGCACGGCGCCTGCAAGGATCGCGGCGTTGAGCATGACGAAGGCGAATTCGCCTCCGGGGCCGAGCAGCAGCGCCATCTCGCGCCCCACAGGATGGGGAACCTTGAAGGTCGCTGCGCCTGCCATCACGACGAGCCCCTTGAGCACGATGAGGCCGACCGCGATGCCGACGATCTCGACCGGATGCGACAACAGGCGGGACAGATCGAGCCCGGCGCCGACCGAGACGAAGAACAAGCCGAGCAGCAGGCCCTGGAAGGGCTCGATCAGCACCTCGATCTCGCGCCGATATTCGGTCTCGGCGAGCAGCAGGCCGGCGATGAAGGCGCCGATCGCCATCGACAGGCCGCTCGCCGCCGTGATCATGGCCGTGCCCATCACCACCAGCAGGCAGGCCGCCATGAAGAACTCGGTCGAGCCGGCGCCCGCGACCATCTGGAAGAGCGGGCGCAGCACCAGCCGGCCGGCGACGATCAGCAGGGCGATGGCCGGCAGCGCCACTGCGAGCGTGGCGATCAATCGCGAGCCGGGCCCGCCGCCGGCCCCGTCGCCGAGCGCCCCGACCAGGATCAGCAGCGGTGCGACGCACAGGTCCTGGAACAGCAGCACCGCGAAGGTCGAGCGGCCGGTCGCGGAGTTCAGCCGCTTGCGGTCGGCCAGCACCGGGATGACGATCGCGGTCGAGGACAGAGCGAGCGCCCCGCCGAGCACGATCGCGGCCCTGCTGCCGAGATGCAGCCCATAGGCGGCAGCGCCGATCAGCACCGCGGAGACGACGACCTGGACCGAGCCGAGGCCGAACAGGATGCGGCGCATGCGCATCAAACGCTCGAAGGAGAGCTCGAGCCCGATCATGAACAGGAGGAAGACGACGCCGAGCTCGGCGACCTCCCCGATCTCATCGGCATTGGCGATGCTCACATAGGCGAGCCAATGCTGGTTATGCGCCAGGCGCCCCAGGCCGAACGGCCCGACCGCCACGCCCGCCACCAGAAAGCCGATCACCGGGCTCACCCTGAGCCGGCGGAAGAGCGGCACGATCACGCCCGCCGTCACCAGGAAGAGCAGGGCGTTCTTGTAATATTCGGACACCGCGGCAGCCTCGTGCATTGCTCAGCTCGGCCGATCGGGCCGGGCGGCGCGGGAGTTGCGGATCGACGGTGAGCCGGCGAGTTGCCGCAACGCTACAAAACCTTGCCGGGATTCAGCACGCCCTGCGGATCGAGCAGTTGCTTGAGGCCGCGCATGATGTCGAGGGCGACCGGATCCTTCACCTTCGGCAAGTAATCACGCTTCATCTGGCCGACGCCGTGCTCGGCCGAGATCGAGCCGCCGAGACGGCCGACCACCGCAAAGACGACGTCGCTCACCTCGTGCCAGCGCGCGAGGAAGGCCTCGGCATCAGAGCCCGGCGGCTGGAAGACGTTATAATGCACGTTGCCGTCGCCCACATGCCCGAAGCCGAGGATTCTGACGCCGGGGATGAGCTTCGTCACCGCCGCATCGGCCTCGGCGAGGAAGCGCGGAACGCTGGCGACCGGCACGCTGATATCGTGCTTGATCGACACCCCTTCGGCGCGCTGCGCGTCCGGGATCGATTCGCGTATCTTCCAGAAGGCCTTGGCCTGTTCGATCGAGCTTGCGAGCGCCGCATCCTCGACTTCGCCCGCCTCCATGGCGGCGCCGATGACCTCCTCGGCAAGATCGCCGACCGCGCTTCCTGCATGGCCCGACAATTCGACGAGCACGTACCAGGCATGCGGAGAGGCCAGCGGATCGCGCGTGCCGGGCGTGTTCCGCAACGGCATCTCGATGCCGATGCGCGGGACCAATTCGAATGTGGTGAGGGCCGAGCCCGCGCCCGCCTTCATGCGCGACAGGAGAGCGAGCCCCGCCTCGGCCGAAGCGAGCCCGCAGAACGCCGTCGCCTTCGAGGTCGGGCGCGGCAGGAGCTTCAGCACCGCGGCCGTGATCACGCCGAGCGTGCCTTCGGCCCCGATGAACAGGTTCTTGAGGTCGTAGCCGGTATTGTCCTTGCGCAGCTTCGAGAGCCCGTTCATGACCCGGCCATCGGCGAGCACGACTTCGAGGCCGAGCACCAGATCGCGCGCATTGCCGTAAGCCAGCACCGCGACCCCGCCCGCATTGGTCGACAGGTTGCCGCCGATCGTGCAGGAGCCCTCGGATGCGAGCGAGAGCGGAAACAGGCGGTCGGCCGCCTCGGCGGCCTCCTGCGCCTTCAAGAGCGTCAGGCCGGCTTCGACCGTCATGGTGTTGGATTGGGGGTCGACCTCGCGCACCCGGTTGAGGCGCGTCAAGGACAGCACGATGGCGTTGCCGCTGGCATCCGGCACCTGCCCGCCGACGAGGCCGGTATTGCCGCCTTGCGGCACGACGGGAATCTTATGGCGCGAGGCGAGGGCGAGAATCGCGGCGACCTCGGCCGTCGTTCCCGGCCGCACCACGGCCAGTGCACGTCCACGGTAGAGGTTGCGCAACTCGCTGAGATAGGCCGCTTGATCGGCCGCCTCGGTGAGCACGTAACGCGCGCCGACGATCGCGGCGATCTCTCCCAGGAGGGCTGCGCGCGCAGGCTTATCGAGCATGACGGGGGCTCCCGTTGAACCGGTTCTGACACTACGAATACTTGTTTATGTCACGTCGCGGTGGCGCCACCAAGGCGCTTGAGACCGACATTGGGAGCGCGACCGTCTCGGTCGCCCTTCCTTCCGGCGGCGCGCCCCTGCCCGTCCCAAGAGCGGGCGGGAACGCCCGCGGTCCCAAGGCGCAAACAACGACTCGCGCAGATCACATGGCTTGGCATGTTTTAGGGGTTGGCGAAAATCCCGTGACGATGGCATGAACGGTCCATGATCACCGTCATCATCCCGGTACGAGACCAGGAAGAGGCGCTGCTGCGCACGCTCGCGGCCCTCGCGCCACTCGCCGCCCAAGGCGTCGTCGCCGATGTCGTCGTGGCCGATTGCGGATCGCGCGACGCAACGCTCGCGGTCGCGGATGCTGCGGGCTGCGCCATCATCGAGGATTGCGCCGACCGCCCCTCGGCCATCCGCGCGGCGGTCGGCCTGGCGCGCAAGCCCTGGCTGCTGCTGCTCGCCGCCGGCGATATCCCCGACGCGGAGCTGGCGGCGGCGGCGCGCGAGCATATCGCGCAGGCCGGGCTCTCAGGTTTGCCGCGCGCTGCGGCCATCCTCAGCCTGCCGGCGGGCGCAAGCTTCATGCGGCGGGCAGCGCTCGCTCTCGGATTCGATATGCTCGGGCATTCGGCACCCCAGGCGCGCCGCGTGCTCGCACCTCGCGCCGAGGCCCATCTGCTCGCGCCCGGGAAGCGACGCTGGCCCGGGGCCAGGCTGAAGGCACGACTCGCGCGCATCGAGCATGATCCGCAAAAGTGGACGCCCCTTTTGCGGTAAGAGATGCGTCGAGGGTGACCGATGTCCGAGCTTTCCACGCATGTCTCGTGCTGATCCGCAAGCAAGATCCTTGACCCCGTCTCAGCAAGCCGCATTGCGGCATGTGAGGGCTCAGGCGATCCTTGACGGCCCCAATGCTCTGGCGGCTCTCCGGGAGAGGGTGGGCAAGACCGGTGCTGGGCAGGCGGCTCTTGACGAAGCGCTTTTGAGCCTACGGGATCATGCCCGGGTCGTCGTGCAGTTTCATCCCGATCGCCTGACCAGGGCCGGGGAGAGCGTCGCCGATAATCTCCTTCGGGATGGACGATATCGGAACCAGTTCGAGACGGGTATCTCGAATGGGGGCCTCAGTGCATTCGAAGGGGGAGAGCGGGATCTATGGGAGGCCGGGCTCTTCGGCGGCGCCTACCAGGCACGAAGGGTCACCGCCGCCGAGCGGCCGAAATATGGGGCGCTGGATTTCCTGCGCTACGGGGACGGCCCCGCGCCTCGTTTCGGGTCGTGCTACCTCATCCTGCGGCCTGCCATCGCCGACCGTTGCTCCTTGACCGTCGGGGACAGCCATCGACCCATCGCCCATGTCGGCGTCCGGGACGCGATGGAGGGAATTCTGCTCGGGCTGGTCGACGCTGTCGGCTCCGGGGAGTGGGATTTGGGTCGGCAGGATTTGGCCATGCCTGGCCTCGCGGTCCCGTCTCTGCTCGACCGTTTGTCCCGAACGCTCGGCCCCATCCTGCCGGACCCGGCGCGGCGGCCGCCCGGACGGCTTCTCGACCACTATATCGAGGCGCAAATTCATGGCCCGATCGATCTGCGGACCGATGTGGATTTGCTCGTCGCCGATCCGTGCTTCCAGGGGACACCGACGGGCGAGCGTCTTCGCGCAGCCTGCTCCAGCTACGGCGTTGCCGTCAGCGGGCATTGCGGCTTCGTGCTTGCGGCGGATTCCGTCGATGGCGAGTTCAGAGGGCCTGCGATGCCGGCGCTGGCGCGCAGGATCGCGAAGGACGGGTTTATCGACGCTGCGGTCATCGGGGCCGCTGCGGCAAGCCTCAATCGACACCCGGAGTTGTGGCGCGACCGGGGCACCTATGAAGAAACGCTCCAGCATTTGAAGCAGCTCTGGCATGTGCTCGTCCACAAAGGGCACCCCGCCATGGCAGCGGAGACATGACGGCTTCGGGTATCCGACACGCCATCGGGTTCAGCGGAACGAGCGCGACCGAGCCCTCGACGTCGCGCCGCACTCAGCCGGCCTTGCGCCGCAGATGCTCGTCGAGGCGCGGCATGATCTCGACGAAATTGCAGGGACGGTGCCGGTAATCGAGCTGGGCAGCGAGGATCCCTTCCCAGGCATCGCGACAGGCGCCGGGCGAGCCCGGCAGCACGAACACGAAAGTGGTCTTGGCGAGGCCGGCCGTGGCTCGCGACTGGATCGTCGAGGTGCCGATCTTGGCGAGCGACAATTGGTGGAACACGGTCGAAAACCCCTCCATCCGCTTGTCGAACAGCGGCTCGACCGCCTCGGGTGTCACGTCGCGCCCGGTGAAGCCCGTGCCCCCGGTCGTGATCACCACGTCGATCGTCGGATCCTCGATGAAGGCCTGGACCTTGGCGGCGATCGCCTCCTTGTCGTCCTTGACGATGGCGCGCGCGCCAAGCATATGGCCGGCCTCGGTGAGGAGCTTGGCGAGCGTCGCACCCGATTTGTCATCCTCGAGGGCGCGGGTGTCGGAGACGGTGAGCACCGCAATGGCGAGCGGCAGGAAGGGGCGGCTCTCGTCAATGCGCGACATCAGTCTTGCTCCTCGGGGCGTCTTTGGCCGGGTCGTCTTGGCCAAAGGGCAGGGCTTGGCGAAAGGGTAGGTATGGGACGAGCGCTCCGCAAGGCAGCGTCACGAGAGGGTTCACGAAGATCTTCCCCGCGTTGACGCGCGCAGGCGAAGGGATAGCATGCGCGCGTCTAGCCATTCACAAGAGGCCGTCATGAAATATATTCCCGTGCTTGCCGCAGCCGGCTTTGCCGCTGGGCTGCTGGCGTCCGGACCGGCAGAGGCCGCCAAGGACCAGCTCGTCATCGGCGTCGCCCAGTTTCCCTCGACGCTGCATCCCAATATCGACGCCGAGGTGATCAAATCCTATGCGCTCGGTTTCGTCATGCGCCAGATCACCGCTTTTGACGCCGATTGGAAAAATTCCTGCCTGATCTGCGCCGAGCTGCCGACCATCGAGAACGGCCTCGCCAAGCTCGAGGATCGCCCGGACGGCAAGAAGGGCATGGCTGTCACCATCAAGCTCAAGCCCGACCTCAAATGGGGTGATGGCGAGAAGGTCACCGCCAAGGATCTCGCCTTCACCTGGAAGCTGGCGCAGGACCCCAAGGCCGGCTTCTCCAACAACCATCCCTGGACCCGCGCCGACAAGGTGGACGTCGTCGACGACACGACCGCTGTCTTGCACCTCAACAAGGTCCTGGCCTCCTACAATGAATGGGACCAGATCCTGCCCGAGCATATCGAGGGGCCGATCTTCGAGAAGGCACAGGCGAGCGGCGACTACATCAAGCAGACGAATTATGCGCGCCAGCCCACGACGGCCGGCCTCTATGACGGGCCCTATATAGTGACGGGCTACACCTCGGGTGCCCAGATCGTCATGGAGCCGAACCCCTATTGGGCCGGCACCAAGCCCGGCTTCAAGCGCATCGTCATCAGGCTGATCGAGAACACGGCGGCGCTGCAGGCCAACCTGCTCTCCGGCGATGTCGACATGGTGGCGGGCGAAGGCGTCGGCCTCACGATCGACCAGGTGATCGATCTGCGCAAGCAGCATCCCGATCAGTTCACCTACACCTTCAAGCCGAGCCTGAATTACGAGCATATCGATCTCAAGGTCGGCAACCCGATCCTCGCCGATCTCAAGGTGCGCCAGGCGCTCGTCTACGCGGCCGACCGCAAGACGCTGGTCGAGAAGCTGTTCCAGGGTTTGCAGCCGGTGGCCGACACCTGGGTCAACCCGCTCAACCTGAATTTCGCAAGCGAGATCCAGCACTACCCCTTCGATCTCCCCAAGGCGAAGGCGCTGCTCACCGAGGCCGGCTGGAAGCCTGGCCAGGACGGCATCTGCCGCAACGACAAGGGCGAGAGGCTGTCGCTCGAATATTCGACGACCGCCGGCAACCGCCTGCGCGAATTGCAGCAGCAGGTGCTGCAATCGAACTGGAGGGCCGCCTGCATCGAGGTGACGATCAAGAACGAGCCGCCGCGCACCTTCTTCGGCGAAACCGTGAAGAAGCGGCTCTATCAGGGGCTCGCCATGTATGCGTGGTCGAGCGGGGTGACGGAGTCGCCGCGCCGCACCCTCGCCAGCGAGCAGATCCCGACCGAAGCCAATGGCTATGGCGGCGCCAATTATATCGGCTACTCCAACCCGCAGCTGGACAAGCTGATCGACGCCGCCGAGCAGGAGCTCGACCCCGCGAAGCAGAAGGTGATCTGGGCCAGCATGCAGGAGATCTACGCCAAGGACCTGCCGGTGGCGCCGCTGTTCTTCCGCGCCGAGGCGCATGTCGTGCCTAAATGGCTGAAGGGCTATGTGCCGACCGGCCATGGCGACATGAGCAGCTTCTGGTCCGAGAACTGGCGGGCCGAATAGGCGTGACGATGGAAGTCTCGACCCGGCGGACTCCCGCCGAGGCGCGTCCGGCGCCGCTCCTCGAGGTGAGCGATCTTGCGGTCGCTTTTCCGGTCGCGGGCGGCGAGCGGCGCGTGGTGACGGGTGTCTCCTATTCGATACCGGCCGGGCGCACGCTCGGGGTCGTGGGCGAATCCGGTTGCGGCAAGTCGATGACGGCGCTCGCCCTGATGGGCCTCGTGCCCTCACCTGGGCGGGTCAGCGGCTCGATGCGCTTCGAGGGCCGCGAGCTCGTGGGCCAACCCGAAACGGAATGGCGGCACCAGCGCGGCGCCCGCGTCGCCATGGTGTTCCAGGAACCCATGACCTCGCTCAATCCGGTGATGCAGGTCGGTCGCCAGATCGCCGAAGCCATGGTGCTGCACCAGTCGATCGGCTGGGGCGCAGCCGAAGGCAAGGCGGTCGAGCTTCTCGACGCCGTCGGCATCCCGTCGCCCAAGGCGCGCGCCGCCGCCTTCCCGCATCAGCTCTCAGGCGGCATGCGCCAGCGCGCCATGATCGCCATGGCGCTCGCCTGCCGGCCGGCGCTGCTGATCGCCGACGAGCCGACCACGGCGCTCGACGTCACCATCCAGGCCCAGATCCTCGACCTGATGCAGGATCTGCAAGCCGAGATCGGCATGGCGATCCAGTTCATCAGCCATAACCTCGCGGTGATCTCCGAGGTCTCCGACGAGATCATCGTCATGTATGCGGGCCGCGTGGTCGAGCGCGCCAAGGCCGAGGAGCTGTTCGCGCGGCCCCTGCACCCCTATACGCGCGGCCTGATCGCGACCTTGCCGGATCCCTCACGCCGGGTGGCGCGCCTGCCGGTGATTCCGGGCGGCGTGCCACGACCCGACGCTCAGATCTCGGGCTGCCGCTTCGCCGATCGCTGCCCGCTGGCGGATGCCGCCTGCCGGGCCGCCGAGCCGCCCTTGGAAGATATCGAGGCCGGCCACCTCGCCGCCTGCTTCAAGGCGAGAGGATGAGGAGCTCATGAGCGCCCTTCTGGCCATCGAGAATGTCAGCGTCTCCTTCGGGCAGCGCAAAGGCTTGTTCGCGCGCCAGCAGGCGAGCCTGCGCGCCGTCGACGACGTGTCGGCCGAAATCGGCGAGGGTGAGACGCTGGCGCTCGTCGGCGAAAGCGGGTCCGGCAAGACGACCCTCGGCCATGTGGTGGCGGGCCTCAGAACCCCGAGCGCCGGGCAGGTGCGCTTTCGCGGCACGGCGCTCAATGCCGGCAATCGCCGCAGCGCCGGGCGTGCCATCCAGATCGTCTTCCAGGACCCGTTCTCGGCGCTCGATCCGCGCATGCTGGTCTCCGACATCATCGCGGAACCGTTGCGCATCCAGGGAACCGGCTCGAAGACGCAGAGGCGCGAGCGCGCCGCGGCCCTGGTGGAGCAGGTCGGCCTGCCGCAGGATGCGCTGAACCGCTATCCGCATGAGTTCTCGGGCGGCCAGCGCCAGCGCATCGCCATTGCGCGCGCGCTGGCGCCGAGCCCCGAACTGATCGTCGCCGACGAGCCGCTCTCGGCGCTCGACGTCTCGATCCAGAGCCAAGTGCTCAACCTCTTCCGCGACATCCAGGAACGCGGCAAGCTGAGCTATCTGTTCATCAGCCATGATCTCGGCGTCGTCGAGCATCTCGCCGATCGGGTGGCGGTGCTCTATCTCGGGCGCATCATCGAGCTCGCCTCGCGCGAGGACATCTTCACCCGGCCGGCCCATCCCTATACGCGCGCCCTTCTCGATTCCATGCCGCGAATCGGCGGCGGACGGCGGCGCAAGCGCGCCATCAAGGGCGAGATGCCGAGCCCCCTCAATCCGCCGCCCGGCTGCGTCTTCCATCCGCGCTGTCCGCTGGCGCAGGATATCTGCCGCAGCGTCGTGCCGGTCTTCGAGCCGGTCCCGACGCGGCCTTCCCATTCCGCTGCCTGCCATTTCAAGGAGTGAGCCGGCATGGGCATGTTCATCCTGCGCCGCATCGCACAAACCCTCGTCGTGCTGCTGATCATGAGCTTCGTGGTCTACGGCCTGATCGGGCTGATGCCGGGCGACCCGATCGACATCATGGCGGCCTCGATGCCCGGCGTGACGCCCGAAGTGGTCGCCAAGCTGAAGGCGATCTACGGTCTCGATCAACCCTTGATGCTGCGCTATTGGCGCTGGCTGCTGGCGGCGCTGCAGGGCGATCTCGGCTTCTCGCGCACCCATTCGCAACCCGTGCTCGAAGTGCTGACGCCGGCCTTGTGGCAGACCTGCAAGCTGATGCTGTCGAGCTTCGTGCTCAGCGTCGTGGCGGCCCTGATCCTCGGCCTCGTCTCGGCGCTGCGGCCGGGCGGCGTCAGCGATTCCGTCATCAGCCTGTTCGCTTTCGCCGGCATCTCGGTGCCGGTCTTCTGGCTGGCCCTCGTGCTCATCCTCACCTTCGCGGTCGGCCTGCACTGGCTGCCCGCAAGTGGCATGTCGAATGTCGGGGATGGTGGCCTGCTCGACCAGATGCGGCATCTGGCGCTGCCGGTGCTGACCTTGATGCTCGCCAATACGGGGCAGTTCACGCGCTATGTGCGCGCCGCCATGATCGAGACGCTGCGCATGGATTTCGTGCGCACCGCCTGGGCAAAAGGTGCCAGCGCCTGGCGCGTCGTGATCGTGCACGGGCTGCGCAACGCCCTCATCCCGGTGGTGACGATCATGGCGCTGTCTTTCGGCACCTTGTTCTCGGGCGCGCTCGTCACCGAGACCATGTTCGCGCAACAGGGCATGGGCAAGATGATCTATGATTCGATCCTTTCCAACGATTTCAACCTGGCACTGTCCGGCCTCCTCTTCGCGACCTTGATCACCCTTCTGGCCAATCTCGCAGCCGACCTCGCCTATGGCTGGCTCGACCCACGGATTGTGCTCAAATGACCGACCTCGTCGCACAAGCCGGGATCGGCGATAGTTCGCAGCGGGTCGATGCGGCCCAATCGGTGTGGAGCTTGCGCTGGCGCCGCTTCCGCAACCACCGCACCGGCATAGCGAGCCTCGTCATCCTGGCGATCCTCATCCTGTTCTGTCTCGCCGCTTATCCGCTCGAAGGCTATCTCGGGCTTGATTCCAACACGACCGATCTCCTGTCGCGCTATGATCCGCCTTCGGCGCTGCATTGGCTCGGCACCGACGAAGGCGGGCGCGACGAATTGCTGCGCCTGATGTATGGCGGGCAGATCTCGCTGCTCGTCGGCCTCTTGGCCACCGTGATCGGCGGCGCCGTCGGCGTCACGCTCGGCCTGATCTCCGGCTATTTCGGGGGCAGGCTCGATTCGCTCCTGATGCGCGTCACCGATGGCGTGATCGCCTTGCCGCTGCTGCCATTGCTGATCGTGCTCGCTGCGCTCGATCTGACGAAGCTCGGCTTCTCCAACGAATTCGCCCATTCGGGTGCCGCCGGATTCTGGCGCATCGTCGTCATCATCTCGCTGGTCGATTGGACCTCGATCGCACGGCTGGTGCGGGCAGCGACCTTGTCGGTCAAGGAGCGCGACTACATCCTGGCGGCGCGCGCCAGCGGCGCCGGATCGATCTATGTGATGGCGACGCATGTGCTGCCGAACATCGTCACGCCGATCATCGTCGCCTTCACGCTCACGGTCGGGCGGGTGATCTTGTTCGAATCGGTGCTGAGCTTCCTCGGCTTCGGCATCGTGCCGCCGACGCCGAGCTGGGGCAACATGCTCAACAATGCCCAGGAGCTCGTCACCACGGCGCCTGCGCTCGCGGTTTATCCGGGCCTCTTGATCTTCGTCACGGTGATCGCGGTGAATTTCCTCGGCGACGGCATGCAGCACGCCTTCGATCCGCGCTCGGAGCGAAGGTGATTCGCTAGGCGCTCTCGGAGAGGCGCCGGCTTCACCTCTCCCCTTGGGATCCCTTGTGGGAGAGGTCGATCCGAGCCGCCGGGCGAGGAGCGCCGGGCTTCGCGCTTGCGGGACCGTCACCGCTGCGTCATGATCCCGTAACAAGGTCACGAAATCAGTGGCCGACCGAGCGAGCTGGCCTCGACCTCGTGCCATTCGCCGTTCGATGAGGAGGAGACCCCCCATGACTTTTGTTTTCCGCGCGACACTCGCGGCAGGATCTCTCGCGGCAGGATCTCTCGCGGCTTGCCTTCTCGCGGCGACCGCTATGCCGGCGTTTGCCGCCACCGAGATCCAATGGTGGCACGCGATGACGGGCGCCAACAATGACCGGATCGTGAAGCTCGCCGAGGATTTCAACAAGTCGCAGGGCGACTACAAGGTCGTCCCCACTTATAAGGGCAGCTACGCCGATACGATGAACGCCGGCATTGCCGCCTTCCGGGCCGGGAACGCCCCGAACATCCTGCAGGTCTTCGAGGTCGGCACGGCGACCATGATGGGCGCCAAGGGCGCGATCAAGCCGGTGTTCCAGATGATGGTGGAAACGGGCGAGCCCTTCGATCCGAAATCCTATCTTGCCGCGGTGACGGGCTATTACTCGACCGCCAAGGGCGAAATGCTGTCCTTCCCCTTCAATTCATCGACCATGGTGATGTGGGTCAACAAGGACGCGCTCGCCAAGGCCAACATCGCCGCCCCGCCGAAGACCTGGCCGGAGGCTTTCGAGGACGCCAAGAAGCTGAAGGCCGCAGGCTTCACCAATTGCGGAATATCGACCGGTTGGACCACCTGGGCGAATATCGAGGAACTCTCCGCCTGGCACAATGTGTCGCTCTCGACCAAGGCGAACGGCCTCGACGGCTTCGACACGGAATTGAAGATCAACAATCCTCTGCTTGTGAAGCATCTGCAGAACCTCGCCGAGATGCAGAAGGACAGGACCTTCGATTATTCCGGCCGCACCAATGAGGGCGAAGGGCGCTTCACGTCGGGAGAATGCCCGCTCTTCCTCACCTCCTCGGCCTTCCTCGGCAATGTCAAAGCCGCCGCCAAATTCGACTTCACCACGGCGCCCATGCCCTATTATCCCGAGGTGAGCGGCGCGCCGCAAAACTCGATCATCGGCGGCGCCTCGCTTTGGGTGATGGGTGGCAAGACGCCGGCCGAATACAAGGGTACGGCGAAATTCTTCTCCTATCTGTCGAAGCCCGACGTGCAGGCCTGGTGGCACCAGGAAACCGGCTATCTGCCCATCACCTTGGCGGCCTACAAGCTCAGCAAGGAGCAGGGCTATTACGACAAGAACCAGGGCTCGGAGACCGGCATCCTCGAATTGATCGGCAAGGAGCCGACCGAGAACTCACGCGGACTGCGGCTCGGCAATCTCGTGCAGATCCGCGATCTGTGGTCGGAGGAGATCGAGCAGGCCCTCACCGGCAAGAAGTCGGCACAGGCCGCGCTCGACGACGCGGTGTCTCGTGGCAATACGGTGCTGCGCCAGTTCGAGCGCACCGTGACCAAATAGGATAGGGCGCGGCCTCATCGCGAGGAAGATCGGGGCGAATTCGCTGACTTCCCGACGGGAAGGGTCACGCACGGGGCTGAGGCATGGAAAAGCGCGCGGTCTTCGGCAACAAGACGTTGCCCTATCTGCTGCTCGCTCCTCAGCTTGCGGTGACCTTGATCTTCTTCTACCTGCCGGCCGCGCAGGCGGTGAAGCAATCCTTCTTCATCGAGGATGCCTTCGGCACGACGTCGAGCTTCGTCTGGTTCGAAAATTACCAAACCCTCTTCGGCCAGCCGGAATATTTCGGCGCCATGGCGACGACGCTCGTCTTCTCCATAGCGGTGGCGGCCCTGTCGCTCAGCCTCGCTTTGCTCCTCGCCGTGCAGGCCGACAAGCAGATCCGCGGGGCGACCGCCTACAAGACCCTTCTGATCTGGCCCTACGCGGTCGCGCCCGCGGTCGCCGGCGCGCTCTGGCTCTTCATGTTTCAGCCCTCGCTCGGCATATTGGCCAAAGCCGTGCAAGGCGCAGGCATCTCCTGGAACCCCCTGCTCGACGGAGGCAACGCCTTGCTGCTCGTCATCGCGGCGGCGACCTGGAAGCAGATCAGCTACAACTTCCTGTTCTTCCTGGCGGGCCTGCAGGCGATCCCCAAATCCCTGCTGGAGGCTGCGGCCATCGATGCGGCGCGGCCGATGCGGCGTTTCTGGACGATCATCTTCCCGCTGCTGTCGCCGACCGCCTTTTTCCTGCTCGTCGTCAATGTCGTCTATGTTTTCTTCGACACATTCGGGATCATCGACGCCGTGACGCATGGCGGTCCTGCCGCCGCCACCACGACGCTCGTCTACAAGGTCTTCAACGACGGCAAGATCGGCGGCGATCTCGGCGGCTCCGCGGCGCAATCGGTGATCTTGATCATCATCGTCATCGCGCTGACGGCGGTGCAGTTCCGCTATGTCGAGCGCAAGGTGCATTATTGATGGGCCTCACCCTGGAAAATCCTTTGGCGGGAGGCTGCTGATGGTCGAGCGACGCGGTTTCGGCAATCTCGTGGCGCATCTCATATTGCTCGTCGGCATCGCGATCGTCGTCTTCCCGGTCTACATCGCCTTCCTCGCCTCGACCAACGAGCCGACCGTCATCGTCAACGGCCAGATGGGCTTCCTGCCGGGCGGCCGCTTGCTCGAGAATTATCATCAAGCTTTGTTCGTCGGCACTTCGTCCACGACGCGCGCGCCGGTCGGCATGATGATGTGGAACAGCCTGGTCATGGCGATGCTGATCGCGGTCGGCAAGATCATCATCTCGATCATGTCGGCCTATGCGGTCGTGTATTTCCGCTTTCCCTTCCGCATGACCGCGTTCTGGCTCATCTTCATGACGCTCATGCTGCCGGTCGAGGTGCGCATCTACCCGACCTACAAGATCGTCGCCGACCTCCATCTCCTCGATACCTATGCGGGGCTGACGCTGCCGCTGATCGCCTCGGCGACCGCGACCTTGCTCTTCCGGCAATTCTTCATGACGGTTCCCGACGAGCTCCTCGAAGCCTCCAAGATCGACGGCGCGGGCCCGTTCAAATTCTTCAAGGACACGCTGTTGCCTTTGTCGATCACCTCGATCGCAGCGATGTTCGTCATCCAGTTCATCTATGGCTGGAACCAGTATTTGTGGCCTTTGCTGATCACGACGCGCGACGACATGCAGACGATCGTCATCGGCATCCGCAAGATGCTGGTGACGCAGGACGCCCTCACCGAATGGCAGCTCGCCATGGCGACGGCCATCCTCGCTATGCTGCCGCCGGTCGCCGTCGTCTTGGGCATGCAGAGGCTGTTCGTCAAAGGCCTCGTCGAGACGGAGAAGTGAGATGGTTGAAGTCGTCCTGAAAGACGTCAGGAAGATATATGTCGGCGGCTTCGAGGCAGTGAAGGGCGTGTCCTTCGCGGTGCCCGATGGCGGATTCTGCGTGCTGGTCGGGCCGTCGGGCTGCGGCAAGTCCACGCTGTTGCGCATGGTCGCCGGCCTCGAGACCATCAGCGAAGGCGAGATCCGCATCGGCGAGCGGCGCGTCAACGAGCTCGAGCCCATGGAGCGCGATATCGCCATGGTGTTCCAGAATTACGCGCTCTATCCGCATATGAGCGTCTTCGACAACATGGCCTATGGGTTGCGCAATCGCGGCACGCCGAAGCCCGAGATCGAGACCCGCGTGAAGGAGGCGGCGCGCATCCTCGAGCTCGGTGCGCTGCTCGAGCGCAAGCCGCGCCAGCTCTCGGGCGGCCAGCGCCAGCGTGTCGCCATGGGGCGCGCCATCGTGCGCAAGCCCGCTGCCTTCCTGTTCGACGAGCCGCTCTCCAATCTCGACGCCAAGCTGCGGGTGCAGATGCGCATCGAGATCCGCAAGCTGCAGCGTTCGCTCGGCACCACCTCGATCTATGTCACGCATGACCAGCTCGAGGCGATGACGCTCGCCGACCGGCTGGTGGTGATGAATGGCGGGCGCATGGAGCAGGTGGGCACGGCGCTCGAAGTGTTCCAGAAGCCGGCCTCGACTTTCGTCGCCGGCTTCATCGGCTCCCCACCGATGAACTTCCTCACGGCCACCGTCGAGGCGCCGGGCCGGCTGCGGCTGCCGAACGGATCTGGCCTCGCCTACGACCCGGCTTCGGCTGCCGCGCCGACCGGCGCCAATGTGCTGGCTGGCTTGCGTCCCGAGACCGTGACGCTCGGTAGCGCGAGCACGCCTAGCCAAGCCTCTTCTGGCCAAGCCTCCACTGCCCAAGCCTCCTCGCCCCGCCTGAAGATCGATCTCATCGAGGAATTGGGCATGGGGCGCCTGGTGCATGGGCGGGTCGGCGACAACGCCTTCACGGTGGCGCAGGGCCCCTCCGAGGCGCGTCCGCAAGGTGATGAATTCAGTATCGAGGTGGCGCCGGGCGCCGTCCATGTGTTCGACGCGGCGACCGGAGCAAGGCTGTAGGGCGGGATCGCAAGAGTGGGGGAGTGACCGGCAGGGATCGGGTGGGGGGCCTCAGACTTTTATGGCGTAAGGGGCGACCGGGACGGTCGCGGTCCCAGCGTGCAAGCCAGCCGCGCTGCCCTGGGACCGCGGGCGTCCTCGCCCGCCCTTGAGAACTGCGAGGCCAACCTCGCCGCAAATGTTCGATCGCGATAGGCTTGGATCGGCCATTGCCGTAAGAAAGGCGCTCGCCTATCGGCACCTCTCCAGAGACATATCCCCGATGTCGCGCCTCAAGGCCTTTATCCTTACCTGCAACCTCGCCTGCCTCTGCGCTCTCGCGTCGAGCACCCATCCGGTTGAGGCGCAGCAACGGTTCATCACGCTCGCCTCGACCACCTCGACCGAGGAATCGGGGCTGTTCGGGCATCTGCTGCCGATCTTCCGGGCCGAGACCGGCGTCGAGGTGCGGGTAGTCGCGGTCGGCACCGGCCAGGCGCTCGCCATCGGGGCGCGCGGCGACGCCGATGCCCTGCTGGTCCACGACCGGGCCGGCGAGGACAAATTCGTAGCGGAGGGCAGCGGCATCGACCGGCGCGACGTCATGTACAATGATTTCGTCGTCGTCGGCCCGACCGCCGATCCGGCCGGCATCAAAGGCTCGAAGGACGCCAGGGACGCCTTCCGAAAGATCGCCGCGGCCTCGGCGCCCTTCGCCTCGCGCGGCGATGACAGCGGCACGAACCGCATGGAGCTGCGCCTGTGGAAGGCGATCGGGCTCGCCCCACGAGGCGCCTCCTGGTACCGCGAGCTCGGCTCCGGCATGGGAGCGACGCTCAACACCGCGGTGCAGATGCAGGCCTATGTGCTGACCGACCGTGCCACTTGGGCGCATTTCCGCAACCGCGGCGATCTCGCCATCCTCGCCGAAGGCGACAAGCTTCTCCTCAACCCCTATGGCAGCATCCTGGTCAATCCGGCCAAATGGCCGCAGGTCAAGGCCAAGGATGCGCGCCTCTGGCACGACTGGCTCACCTCGGTGCCCGGCCGCGCCGCCATCACGTCTTACCGCGTCGATGGCGAGCAACTGTTCTTTGTTGCGAATAGTGAGTAGCGAGTAGCGAGTAGCGAGTAGCGAGTAGATAATAGCCACTAGCGAATAGGGAATAGTTTTTTGCAGTCTCAATGTTGCTCACTACTCGCTATTCGCCACTCGCTACTCGCTCTATTCGCCATTCGCTACTCGCCACTCGCCCCATGAATGAGATGAGCCGCGCTTTCACCACCGCGCTCGGGCTGATCTCGCGCGGCGACGGCGAGCTCATGGGCATCATCGGCCTGTCGCTCGCGGTGAGCCTGACGGCGACCGTCACGGCGCTGGTCATCGGCGCGCCCGCGGGCGCGGCGCTCGCGACCCTGCGCTTTCGCGGACGCGGCGCGCTGATCCTTGCCGCCAATGCGCTGCTCGGCCTGCCTCCGGTCGTGGTCGGGCTTGCGGTCTATCTCCTCCTGTCGCGATCGGGACCGCTCGGCCCGCTCGGCCTGTTGTTCACGCCGACCGCGATGATCATCGCCCAGATCATCCTGCTGACGCCCATCGTCGTGGCCCTCACGCACCGCTTCGCCGATACGCTCTGGGCCCAATATGGCGGGGCGCTGATGGTGGACGGCGCCTCGGCGCCGCGCTCCGTCGCGGTCATCCTGGCGATCGGCCGGGCCTGGCTCGTCACCGCCTTCCTTGCCGCCTTCGGCCGCGCCATCTCCGAGGTCGGCGCCATCATCGTGGTGGGCGGCAATATCCGCTTCTACACTCGCACCATGACGACCGCGATCGCGCTTGAGACCAGCAAGGGGGATCTCGCCCTCGCACTCGGCCTCGGCATGGTGCTGGTCGTCCTCTCGGTCGCCGTCAGTGCGCTCGCGTTCCTCCTGGGGCGAAGCTGGAGCCGATGAAGCGGCCCTACATCGCGGTGCGGCTGCGGAGGGCGGCCGTCAGGGTGCCTTCATCGAGATAATCGAGCTCGCCGCCGACCGGCACGCCATGGGCGAGCCGCGTCACCTTGACCCCGAGGGGGCTGAGCGCATCGGTGATGTAATGGGCGGTGGTCTGCCCGTCGACAGTGGCGTTGAGGGCGAGAATGACCTCCTTGACCTCACCCTCGGCGACGCGGCCGACGAGCTTTTCGATGCCGAGCTCCTTGGGGCCGATGCCGTCGAGCGGCGACAGCGTGCCGCCCAGCACATGGTAGCGCGCCTGCAGCGCACCCGCCCGTTCCAGCGCCCAGAGATCGCCGACATCGGCGACCACCAGCAGCAGGCTTTGATCGCGGCGCGGATCGGCACAGACGCCGCATGGCGCCTGCGTATCGACATTGTTGCAGGTCGGGCAGACCACGATGCGCTCGGCGGCGACGCGCATCGCCTCGGCGAGCGGCGACAGCAGCGCCTCCCGCTTGCGGATCAGATGCAGCGCGGCACGCCGCGCCGAGCGCGGGCCGAGGCCCGGCAACCGCGCCAGCAACTGGATCAGGCGCTCGATCTCTGAACCGATAGGCGATGCCATCAGAAGGTGCTTATGCCCGCCCCGCCGTGCTGGACAGCATCGCGGGATCGATGCCGAGCCGGCTCATCACCGTGTCGTAGCGCGCCTCGGCGGGTGTGTCGAAGATGAGGCTGGGCTCGGCCGGAGACGACAGCCAGCTATTCGCCTGGATCTCCGCATCCAGCTGGCCCGGCGCCCAACCCGCATAGCCGAGCGCCAGCGCGGCCCGTTGCGGTCCCTTGCCATTGGCGATGGCGCGCAGGATGTCGACCGTGGCGGTAAGGCACATCTGCTCGTCGATCGACAACGTCGTGTCCTCGATGAAGAAATCGGCCGAATGCAGCACGAAGCCTCTGGCCTTGTCGACGGGACCGCCCTGCAGCACCTGGATGTCCTCGGCGCCGGAGGGCAGCCGGATCGCCTCCCCGTCCTCAATGATCTGCAGCTGCACCAGGAGCTTGCGGAACACGATATGGGAGGCCGGCCTGTTGATGACGATGCCCATGGCGCCCTCGGCCGAGTGGGCGCACAGATAGATGACGCTTTTGGCGAAACGCTCGTCCAGCATGCCCGGCATGGCGATGAGCACCTGCCCATCGAGATAGCCGCTATCGGAGCGCTGCCTTTGAAGTTTCGAGCCCATAAGGAGAATGCTAGGCGATGCGCGGGAATTTTCAACCCGCCGGGCGCAGAGATTGCGTCGATGTGTCGCTCACGCATCGATCCTCGAGAGGCTCGCGACCCGCTCCTCACGACATTGTCGCTGGCCATGCCGGGTGATCGCCGCTAGGCCAAGCCGACCAGATCATGCTGCCTTCTGCCCGGATGATGCCACACAACTCTGCTTGGCAGGATCTGGTGTCGCATCATTTTGGGCGAAAGCGCAGGCGCGCTTACAGGATGATGCCGAGAGGAAGCTCATGATATCGAGACGTCAAGCCGGGCTCGGCGCGGTTGCCTTCGCGTTCGGCGGCGCGACCTTCGGGCAGCGCCTCGCCCGGGCCGAGGACGGGCTCGCCGCCGCCTCGCCTTGGGTGGTGGGGCTAGGCGCCCGCATGCGCCTCTTGCGCGGTGCACCGCTCGCCGACAAGGATGGGGCCGCGGCCGGCATCGAGATCGCGCTCGATCCGGGTTTCAAGACCTATTGGCGCATGCCGGGCGATGCCGGCGTGCCGCCGGTTTTCGACTGGTCAGGCTCGGGCAATCTCGCCTCGATCGCGACGGACTGGCCGGCCCCGCAGCGTTTCGCCGAGGCCGGCGTCTCGGTGATCGGCTATGGAGGCGACAACGTGGTTCTCCCCTTGCGCATCGCGGCCGCCGATGCCGCAATCCCGGTGAAGCTGGCGCTGACGCTGTCCTATGCGGCCTGCAAGAGCATTTGCGTGCCCCTGAAAGCCGATGCGGCGCTGCTCCTGACCCCGGACGCGCCGGGCGGCCTCTACGCTTCGTTGATCGAAGCCGCTTCCCGTGAAGTGCCGCGGCGTGCCGAGGCTGCCGCCCTCGGTCTCGACCGCCCCCGATCCGTGACCCTGTCGCTCGCCCAGGGTCATTCCGGGCTGTCGCTGCACCCTCGGCTCGACCCTGACGAGCACGTCCTGGACATCTTCGTCGAAGCGCCGGGGAACTGGCTGTTCGGCGCCCCAAGAGCGAGCAGCGACCGGGTGTCGGGCGATCCAAGCCCTCAGCTAGATCTTGGCCCTCAGCTAGATCTTGGCCCGCAGCTCGATCTGCCGCTTCTCGACCATCCGAAGAGGGTTGACCGGGCAGAGGATATCCCGTTCACGCTGACCCTCGTGACCGATCGACGAGCGGTCGAGACCATGATCGGAGTGCGGCCGATCACGTAGGGCAGGTCTTAGGCTCACAGCTATTTTGCCGGATCTTTCGGCGTCCACAGCTTCACCGCGGCGTCCTTCTCATAGGCCATGCCGTTCGGGTAGGAAATCGCTTCCATCTGGAGGCCCCAAGGAGCCTTGAAATAGAGGATCGCCTGGCCGGCGGCAGGTCCCTCGCCAATGGGAATGGGCCCGAACAGCGTATGGACGCCCTTGGATTTGAGGTAAGCGTCCGCCGCCTTGATGTCGTCGACATAGATGGCGATGTGATAGCCCCCGACGTCGCTGTTCTTGGGCTGGACGACTTGCTGATCGGGTGAGGTGTAGCTGAACAGCTCGATATTCGAGCCGAAGCCGCAACGGATCTGGCTGATCTGCGTGATGACCGCGCGCGGATGGACGTCGAGCGCATCCTTCATGAATGTGCCCTTGTCGTCCGAGAACGGACCGAAGGCCATGATCTTCTGGCAACCGAGGATGTCGGTGAAGAAGCTCACCGCCTGGTTGATGTCGGGGACGGTGATGCCGGTATGGTCGTGGCCGCGCAGGCCCGGCAAGCTGTCGGCTGAAGCTGGCGATGCCGCCACCGACATCGCCATGAGCGCAACGGCCCCTGCCATATAGGTGATGGCGGCCCGGGCGCCATTCCGGGACGGTCTTGCTTCCATCGGATGCCTCCTTGTTCGCGAGGTCTTTTGTGGGTTCCGTCGGAATTCCTCGCCTGATCCCGCCGCGGCCCAGTGAGCCACAAGCCGCAAGCCGCGTCCAACCGTCCAGAGCCTTTGCCCGGCCCGAGCGCAATCCGACCTTCGCTGTCGTACGTGTCAGACCCCCACCTCATTCCTCCCCCTTTTAGAGGGAGGATGGCGCATGCCGATGGCCGCACAACACCTTGGGAATGAAATTCGCAAGCGTTTCGCGTTTCCTCCCCCTGAAAGGGGGAGGTGAGGAGGGGGTCAAAAGTGAGGGAGAATCAAAAGATATTCGGCTAAGGTCTCGTTAGAGGCGGAAATCCTCGCCGAGATAGAGGCGCCGCACCTCGGGATGGGAGACGACCTCGTCGGCCGAGCCCTCCATCAGCACGCGGCCCGCATGGATGATATAGGCGCGGTCGATCAGGCCGAGCGTCTCACGCACATTATGGTCGGTGATCAAGACGCCGATGCCGCGGCTCTTGAGATGGCGCACCAGCTCCTGGATGTCGCCGACCGCGATCGGATCGATGCCGGCGAAGGGTTCGTCGAGCAGCAT